>JBCCYE010000001.1:0-218944 GCA_039190425.1 Pseudomonadota bacterium
ATTCGTGCAGGACATTTTTGCGCAGCACATCGCCCACAAAACGGTCCTGACCATGATCGCCTGGCTGATGTTCTCGACCCTGCTGTGGGGGCACTACCGTCTTGGCTGGCGTAGCAGCACTGCAGTTCGCTTAACACTCACCGGCTTCGTGTTTCTGATGTTGGCCTTTTTCGGTTCGAAACTGGTCTTGGAATTGGTTCTACAGCGCAGCTGAGTAACGACACTTGCCCACCCTCCACTTTTTATCCACTATGCAACGACCGTCCTTGATGGGAGGCCTCGCCCCACATTGAACGAAGCACCGCTGGGTCTCCTGTTTTCGATTCTGGCTGCACTCATTCTCATGTCCGGTTTCTTCTCCAGTTCCGAGACCGGCATGATGTCTCTCAATCGCTATCGGCTTAAGCATCTGCAGAAAAACCAGCACCGAGGCGCTATTCGCGCCGGCAAGTTGCTGGACCGCCCTGACCGATTGATCGGTCTGATACTGATCGGCAACAATCTGGTTAATTTCATCGCAGCCTCGCTATTCACTGTCATTTGCATTCGCCTGTGGGGAAATGCGGGCGCCATCATCGCACCGGTTGCGCTCACCCTGATCGTGCTCATCTTGGCCGAGATAACCCCCAAAACCATCGCCGCTCTGTATCCTGAACGCGTCGCCTTTCCTGCCAGTTTCGTCCTGCTGCCGCTCATGAAGCTGTTCCACCCCGTTGTCGCCGGGGTCAACGGAGTCACCAACGCGATTCTCTCGCTCATGGGCTTCGATCCGAAACGCGGCGACGACGAAAACGTCTCTTCCGAAGAACTGCGCACCATTGTGACCGAGGCCGGTCAGCTCATTCCCGCACGTCACCGAGGCATGCTGCTGAACATACTTGATCTTGAAGAAGTGACGGTCGACGACATCATGGTGCCCCGCTCAGAGGTCAAAGGAATCGATCTCAACACCGACGATGCAGAGATCCTCAAGCGTATCCAAAGCAGCAGCCACACCCGTCTGCCGGTTTGGCGGGAGGACATCAATGACATTGTCGGTGTACTGCACATGCGCAGCATCAGTCGCGTCATCACTCGGGAGGGACTCAATCGCGAAGCGCTGCAGCACGAGCTGGAAAGCCCCTACTTCGTCCCTGAAAGCACACCCTTGCATACGCAGCTCATGAACTTTCAGCAAAAGAAGAATCCACTGGCGGTGGTGGTGGATGAATACGGCGAGGTACTGGGGCTGGTGGCCCTTGAGGATATTCTCGAGGAGATTGTCGGCGAGTTCACCTCCAACCTCACCGAAATCGCCGACAGTATCTATCCCCAGCGGGATGGCACATTCATCATCGACGGCTCGGCCAACGTGCGTGACATCAACAAGTCATTGGATTGGACACTACCCACCGACGGGCCAAAGACCCTCAGCGGTTTGATTCTTGAGTATCTGGAGTCGTTCCCCGACGCCAATGCCGGCCTTGCGATCGGTGCCTACCAACTTGAAATACTTGAATTGACCGGCAACGTGGTACAAGTGGTGAGAGCCCGAGCCGTCCCGACCCAATCTTAGCTACAACAGCCGAACGTCGCTGCTCGCGTCTCTGCGTTCAGCGGCTCGCCGAATGATGTCGCGTTTCTCCTGCGGCGTGGCCATGAACCAGTCGGTAATCTCATCCGCCGACCGGTAGCAACCTTCGCAGATGTCGTCGTCATTGAGCACGCAAATGGCAACGCAGGGGGATTGAGGTTCTGTGTCACTCACGCATCCAGCTCCAATTCAGCGACAAAGTGCGCCGCGTTGCGCACGTAGTGCTCGGCGTTAATCCTGAGCACTGCCTGCTGATCCTCGTCCAGCTGGGCCTTGATTTTGCCGGGCATGCCAAGTACCAGCGAGCCGTCGGGAACCTCCATGCCCTCCGTGACCAGTGCACCTGCACCAATCAAACAGCCGGTGCCAATACGCGCTCCGTTCAATATCACGGCGGCGATGCCGACTAGGGACCCGGTGCCGATTGTACAACCGTGCAGCATCGCATTATGACCCACCGTGACGTTGTCACCGACGACCATAGGGAAACCCGGGTCCGCGTGCAGTACCGAGCCATCCTGTATGTTACTCCCGGCGCCTACTTCGATGCGCTCGGTGTCGCCGCGCAACGTACAGCCGAACCATACGCTGGCACGATCCTTCAGCGTTACATCCCCGATGACCGCGGCGTTGGGCGCGATGAAGTGCCCTTCACCCACCAGAGTCACACGCTTGTCTCCCAAGCTGTACTTCATGGCTTGACGTTCCAGTCCCTCTGCAAATCGAAGCCCGCATCGTAGGCCACATTCACCAGCTGCGCCAGTATCGCCGCTGTTACGCCCCAGATATGATCACCTTCTATTCGGTAGGAAGGCACCGTTCTTGTGTGCTTGCCGGCGGTCAGGGTTTGCAACTCAAACAGTTCCGGCCTTGCGAACACCGCGAGCTGGGGCATGAATACACTGTCAAACTCACCCGGGTCGAGAACGATGTCTAGGCCCTTAGGCACTGCGCCAATGCATGGGTAGACTTGGAACCCCGTACGCGTCAGCAGTGGACTCAGTTCACCGAGAGGTTTGCAGGACTCCGGAGTCAAGCCCACTTCTTCCTGCGCTTCACGCAGCGCGGTGTGCCAGGGCGAATTGTCCTCAGCTTCCCGTTTGCCTCCGGCGAACGCGACCTCGCCCGGATGGAGCGCCAGGTGGGCTGCCCTGCGGCCCAGCAGCACTTTGGGTGCCACCTCATCCGTCAGTGCCACCAGCACCGCGGCCTGCGGGTCGGGAGATTCGCCAAACCCTTCCTGCCAGGGCCTGCGCTCAAGGGGCAGGCGCTCTGCGAGCAACTGCAGCGGCGTGCCGGCCTGCGTCACTGATCAAACACCGTGACCATGGCAACGACATCGTAAGCCGGCACCTCGAAGGGATGAGCAGCGAGCATCGCCGCCACCACGTCCGCGATGATAGCGTCGTCACACACCATCTCAACACGATACTGTGCCACGGTCTCCAGCGCATGGGTCGAGCCTGTGTGAGGATTGCTGCCTGGCAGAGGTCTGAACTGGCCCTCGCCGAGCACCTGCCAGCAGCAATGATCGTAATCACCTTTGCGACCCGCACCTGCCGCGAAGCAGGCGGATTTAACAACCTCCACATGGGACGCTGGCACATAGAAGCCCAATCTGTACATTAAACCCCCCTGTTTTGTTGTGCTACGAACTCGCTGGCGTAATCCTCAAAGCGGCCAGCCTCTATCGACTCACGGATCGAGGCCATATGCTGCTGGTAGAAGTGAAGATTGTGCAGAGTGCAAAGCTGCGCCCCCAGAATCTCATTGCACTTGTGCAGGTGGTGCAGATAGGCTCGGCTGAAATTTGAGCATGTATAGCAATCGCAGGCTTCATCGACGGGCAGCGTACTGTTTTTGTGTTTGGCGTTGCGAATTTTCAGAACACCTCGGGAGGTAAACAGATTGCCGTTGCGCGCGTTGCGCGTTGGCAGCACGCAATCAAACATATCGACGCCTCTGCGAACGCCTTCCAACAAGTCCGTCGGTGTACCCACACCCATCAGATAGCGCGGTCGATCGACCGGCAGCAGCGGCTGCAATCCGTCCAGCACCGCCAGCATGTCCTGCTTGGGTTCACCGACCGACAACCCACCAATGGCGTAGCCGTCAAAGCCGATCGACTCCAACCCTGCGAGCGACTGCGCACGCAGCTCCGGAAACATGCCACCCTGCACGATACCGAACAAGGCCGCGGGGCTGTCACCGTGGGCGCGCTTGCTGCGCTCAGCCCAGCGCAGTGACAGTTGCATAGAGGCAAGCGCTTCCTGCTCGGTGGCCGGATACGGTGTGCACTCATCGAAAATCATGACCACGTCGGCACCCAGGCTGCGCTGGATGGCCATGGACGTTTCGGGATCGAGAAACACTTTATCCCCATCCACAGGAGAGCGAAACTCCACGCCCGCCTCGGTGATCTTACGCAAATCACCCAAGCTGAAGACCTGAAACCCACCCGAGTCTGTGAGTATTGGCTTGGGCCAGGCCATGAAGTCGTGCAGATCGCCGTGCTGGGAAATGACATCCGTACCCGGTCTCAGCCACAGATGGAAGGTGTTGCCCAGCAGTATCTGGGCGCCCGTTGCCTCAACATCGCGCGGTAACATCCCCTTCACAGTCCCGTAGGTGCCCACCGGCATGAAGGCCGGGGTATCCACCACCCCGCGCGGAAACTGCAGACGCCCACGTCGGGCGCCCGCATCGCTGCCCAGCAATTCGAACCGCATGTGGCTCTGTCGACTCATGCTTTCACACCTTCACCGGCCGTCAACAGCATCGCATCCCCATAGCTGAAAAATCGATAGTCAGCGGAGATCGCCTCGGCATAAGCACGCATAATTTGACCGTGGCCAGCAAAGGCGCTCACCAACATCAACAGCGTTGATTCGGGCAAGTGGAAATTGGTCACCATGGCATCGATGCAACGAAACCGATAGCCGGGATAAATAAAAATATCGGTGTCGCCCTGGAACGGGGCGATGTCATCGCGATCCTGACAGGCAGCCTCCAGCGACCGGACAGCGGTTGTACCCACCGCTACCACACGTCCACCTCTGGCGCGCGCTGCACTCACCTGGTCGCAGACTCCCTGGGGCACGTCCAGATACTCGGCGTGCATGACGTGGTTTTCAATCAGCTCCTCTCGTACAGGCTGAAACGTGCCGGCGGCTACGTGCAGTGTCACCATCCCACGTTGGATCCCACGTTCGTCAATGGCAGTCAACAGATCTTGAGTGAAATGCAGGCCGGCGGTGGGCGCGGCGACGGCGCCATCTCTTGCGGCGTACACCGTTTGATAGCGATCCTGATCGGCGGCTTCATCGGTGCGTTCGATGTAGGGAGGCAGAGGCATATGACCAATGCTCGCCAGGATCTGAGCGAGCGGCGTCTCGTTCAAGGTGCGCAACCGAAACAGAGCACCTTCGCGCCCCTCGACGAGCAGCCGGTAGGGTCCCGGCTCGTCGCCGTCGTTCTCGCACAGCTGCAATTCAGCTCCCGCCTTGGGCGACTTGCTGCTGCGCACCTGCGCAAGCGCCGTCTGCTCGCCGGTCATTCGCTCGAGCAGAATCTCAACTCTGCCACCGCTGGACTTGCGCCCGTACAATCTGGCGGGGATCACGCGAGTGTCATTGAACACCAGCAGATCGTCGTCCCGAAGATACTCGAGTAGGTCGGTAAACTGGCGATGAGCGATGGCACCGGTGGTGCCGTCCAGCACTAACAGACGGCTGGCACCGCGCTCAGGCAGAGGGTGCTGAGCAATCAGGTTCTCCGGTAGTGCGTAGTAGAAATCGCTGCGCTGCATAGACAAAAAAGCCGGCTCAGAGCCGGCTTGTACCTGGTGTAAAGCGTTTACTTGTCCTCGTCATCCGAGTCCGAGGTTTCCTCTGGCGGGGCTTCTTCTGCTTGTGGAGTTTCGTCTTCCACCGCGTCCTCTACCGGTGCTTCTTCTTCAGCCGCTTCCTCTGCGGACGCCTCGGCTTCCGGCGCCGCTTCGGCGGACTCTTCGACTGCCTCTTCCGGCGCTTCGCTGGGTATGCTCGCTACAATCAGCTCTTCCTCCACCAGAATACGCGTCTTCTCGACGCCGTTAATGGGGTTCTTGCTGCCATCTTTCACGGCATAGCGCTTATCGCTTCGCTGATAAATGCTGTAGGCGTCGGTTTTCTTCACGAGTTTCATGGCCATGCTTTGTTCTCCAGTGCTACTCAGACAGTTGCTCGATGTTCCCCGCCGGGGAAATCGAAACGATTCCTTTTCGACCGGCGCGGAGTTTACAGGCAAATGCCCCCCAGGTTAAGAGCCGCGACAGGCGGGACATCCATCACCAGATGTATGTTACGGAAAAAGGCCTTGGGGTGTTTTGATCCCATTCGGCCTACCGCGCGGATTGATTGCGCAGGCGTTGCACTTCAAAACGGTCCCACTATAATCACACGCGTTTCCAGGCCGCCCCCGTGGCCGGCTCCCTCTCAATGCCGGAGTGGTGAAATTGGTAGACACGTCGGATTCAAAATCCGATGCCAGCGATGGCGTGCCGGTTCAAGTCCGGCCTCCGGTACCATATAGTTACATTGCACCACCCAAACGCCGGTGACGCGACCACAGTGCCTGTGACTCGGGCAGAGATGCCCAGATAGCGGTCACCAAAGGGCTTTCATGAGAAGCTGCCGACAGTCACATGGTATTGATTGCCATCAAGTAAGGCCGACCAACAGATGATATCTCTTAAGCAGATACGCTACGCACTGGCCGTCGAGAGACACCTGCATTTCAAACGCGCTGCGGAGGCCTGCAACATTTCCCAGTCCGCCCTCAGTACGGCTCTGCAGGAAATGGAAAAGACCCTCGGCTTTCAGGTGTTCGAGCGAGATAACCGCAAGGTACTCGTTACGCCTCTGGGCCATCAGGTCCTGGATCGAGCGCGACAGATCGAACTGCAAATGGCCGACCTACAGCTGTTGGCGGATGCGCAGCGCGAGCCCCTGAGCACGGAGTTGTCTGTGGGTGTCATACCCACCATCGGGCCCTATCTCCTGCCGCGGGTGCTGCCGTCCATTCAGGAAGCCTACCCCAAGCTGCGGCTGGAGATCGTTGAAGACCAGTCGGGGGAGCTGATTGACTTGCTCCGTCGCGGCGCCCTGGACTCGGCCATTCTGGCCCTGCCCTACCCCACCGACGGATTGCTGACCTTCCCGTTCTATGCGGAGGATCTTAAGTGGGTCATTCATCGCGATCTCCTGTCACCCGCCACCGAGGCCGCGGATGAGCAGACCATCGCCGCTTCACAGCTCATGCTGCTGAAAGACGGCCACTGCCTCAAGGACCACGCACTGTCCGCCTGCCACCAGGAGGCCAGTTCAGTCCATAGCTTCAGCGCAACCAGCCTGGCCACACTGGTTCAACTGGTGGGCGGCAAAATGGGCTCCACGCTGATTCCCGACATTGCACGGGAACAGCTGGTGAGCGGCGCCCCCGATCTGGCGGTGTTGCCACTGACGGATCCGGGCCCGCATCGCACCCTCGCGATTGCCATCCGTCCAAACTATCCGGGCCTGGCGAACATCGAAGCCCTGGTCGCTCTGTTCAAGGCCGCGCTGAAGGATTTGTAGAATCGATCGCAGCCATCGAGATTGCGCCATTTACCCGTCGATTGGCCCGCCGCACACTGACCGCTCTTCACTGATCAACCTACGAGGAGCAGGGCCCATGAGAACGCTGATACGCTGGATAAGCACATCCATCCAATCATCCGATAAGGGTGGTTGTCTCACCTGCAACTTTGACGACAACTACTACGGCGATCAAATTTGCCTGCGGCAGGCGCGTACTGAACGACCGGAAGCCTGAGCCCAGCCGGCAGAGGGCGGCATTCTTGTGATGGATTTTCTGGATTATAAGTATTCAGATATTCCATTTTTCAGATCAGATGTTGCCCCCTAATCTCTGACCATGCGCCGGCCAACGGCCGCGCACTCACAAAGGGCCGTGGCTTACGCCGGCGGCTATAAAAGACTGAGTCATCCTTCTACGGAGCAAACAGCTATGAACACGCGCAAAACACTACTCTCTGCTGCCATCGCGAGCCTGCTCGCGGCTGGCTCTCTATCGGTTACCGCCAGCGCGGCTGAAATGACGAAACCGGGCGGCACACAGGGAACCGGCAGCACCGCCGTCGGCGAAGCGAAAAGCAATCAGTTCTGGTGGCCCGATCAACTCGATCTGTCGGCGTTACGCGACCATGACTCCCGCTCCAATCCCCTGGGCGCGGACTTTGACTACGCAGAGGCCTTCAACGCCGTGGATCTCGCCGAGGTCAAGCAAGACATCGATGCGGTGTTGACCAACTCACAGGACTGGTGGCCTGCAGACTGGGGCAACTACGGCCCCTTCTTTATCCGCATGTCCTGGCACAGCGCGGGCACCTACCGGACGCTGGACGGCCGTGGCGGTGGCGACGGCGGGCAGATGCGCTTCGATCCGCTGAACAGCTGGCCCGACAATGGCAACCTCGACAAAGCACGGCGTCTGCTCTGGCCGGTCAAGCAAAAGTACGGAGAAGCACTGTCCTGGGGTGACCTGATGATCCTTGCAGGCAACGTCGCGCTGGAGAATATGGGTTTTGAAACTTACGGCTTTGCCGGTGGCCGTACGGACGAGTGGGAGCCCGATCTGGTGTACTGGGGCCCGGAAGCGGCAATGCTCGCCAGCGACCGCGAAGACGCCGATGGCAATCTGCAGCGCCCACTGGGTGCAACACACATGGGTCTGATCTACGTCAACCCAGAGGGACCACGCGGTAAACCCGATCCGGTAGGCTCGGCAAACAACATTCGCGTGGCTTTTGGCCGCATGGCAATGAATGACGAAGAAACGGTTGCCCTGATCGCCGGCGGACACACCTTCGGCAAAATGCATGGGGCCCACAAGCCCGCGGACTGCGTGGGCGTTGAACCGGGCGCAGCTGGCATAGAAGAGCAGGGCCTGGGCTGGAAAGCCACCTGTGGCAAAGGCCACTCGGAGGATACCGTGACCAGCGGCCTGGAAGGCGCCTGGACCCAGGCTCCCACCCAGTGGACCACCCTGTACCTGTCCAACCTGCTCAACAACGAGTGGCAGCAAACACGCAGCCCCGCCGGCGCCATACAGTGGGTTCCCGTCGACGAAGCGCTGCATACTTCGGTACCGGACGCTCACATCGAGGGCAAGTACAACGCACCTGTCATGACGACAGCCGACCTGGCGATCAAAGCCGATCCCGCCTATCGTGCCATCGCGGAACGCTTCCTGGCCAATCCCGAAGAGTATCGTCTGGCGTTTGCCAAAGCCTGGTACAAGCTGACCCATAGGGATATGGGGCCACGTTCGCGCTATCTGGGGAGCGAGGTGCCCAGCGAAGAGCTGATCTGGCAGGACCCGGTCACGCCGCTGGACAGCAAGCCGCTCAGTGAGCGTGATATCAGGAAACTCAAATCGGCCATCGCCAACTCGGAACTGTCGAATGCGGAGCTGATCCGAACGGCATGGGCTTCCGCCGCCAGCTTCCGGACCAGCGACATGCGCGGTGGCGCCAACGGTGCGCGAGTGGCCCTGGCACCGCAGCGGGATTGGGCCGCCAACAACCCTGAAGAGCTGGCGAAAGTGGTTGGGCGACTGCAGCAGATTCAGTCCGACTTCAACACGTCTCGTAAACAGGTATCTCTGGCTGATCTGATCGTGCTCGGCGGCGCGGTTGGTGTTGAACAGTCGGCCATGGAGGCCGGGATGGAGATCGAAGTGCCTTTTGTTCCCGGTCGCGGTGATGCCACACAGGAGCAGACCGATGTCGCCTCCTTTGCCCTGCTGGAACCCAGTGCAGATGCATTTCGAAACTACTTCAACAGCGAGACGGCCTACCGCTCGCCCACCGAGATGCTGGTCGACAGAGCCGATCAACTCAATCTGACGGTACCAGAAATGACGGTACTCATCGGCGGCTTGCGCGCACTGGACGCAAACACCGGTGGCGCCCAGCACGGCGTTCTCACGGACAAGCCAGGCGTTCTGACGAATGACTTCTTCGTCAATCTGCTCGATATGGACATTCGGTGGGAACAGAACGGCGAGCCCGGGATTTACCAGGGTGTCAATCGCCAAAGTGGTGAGGTGCTGTTCACCGCCACGCCGGTCGATCTCATCTTCGGATCCAATTCCGAGCTGCGAGCGGTCGCGGAAGTCTACGCTTACGACAACGCCAGTGAACGCTTCACAAACGATTTTGTGGCGGCCTGGACCAAGGTCATGCAGCTTGATCGCTTTGACCTGAACAGAGACGCGTAGATCAGCCACAGTCGTGCGCGGTGCCTGGCACTGCGCACGACTGCCCGGCAGGCCAAGCAACTGCACCTCACGCAATCGGAGGGCTCAATCATGAGCACTCGTAACCGACGCACGGTTCACCCAACCCGGATCAACACAACGCGAATAACAGCGGTCGACCATCCGCAGACCCATAGACCCGAGCCCACGACCGAAGCTGCATCGGCACTTAACCACCCCTGGTATTCCGGTTTTATGGTGCTGGCACTGCTGGCCAGTCTCAAGCTCGCCTACGTCCTGCACCTGGGCTGACAGCCAACCAACTGAACCGAGCAGGATGACCTCGCGTACTGTTCACAGGACACCGCTGCCGAGAGGTCACACCCCATGCTCAGACTCGCCACCCCCCTGCTGCTGACCCTGGTATTCACGACGTTGGCCGCCTGCAGCAGCGTCCAGGTCACTGACTACCGAGACTTCGAGCCCGCCATCGACCTGGAGACGTTTTTCGATGGCCCGATGACGGCCCACGGTGTGGTCAAGGATCGAAGAGGTCGAGTCATCCGCTTGTTTAATGCGGACATCCAAGCGGATTGGCAGGCGGGCGTTGGCACACTCGATGAACAGTTCCTGTTCGATGACGGCGAGAAACAGTACCGCAAGTGGACGTTGACACCGGTGCCCGACGCTTCCGACCAGTACATCGGCACCGCAGGCGATGTGGTCGGCGAAGGCAAATTATCCACCGCGGGCAACAGCGTTTTTCTGGACTATACACTGCGTATCCCCTACGGCGATGGCACGATCGATGTGCGGGTGGACGACCGTATGTATCTTCTCACCCCGGACGTGCTGATCAACGAATCGGTGCTGACAAAATTCAATGTCCGGGTCGGCAGCCTGCTGTTGGTCATTCTGCGCAGCACCGATAACCCGTCCACAGCCACCATTCCCTGACACTCTCCAGCGCGACACAACCTCGGACTCCGGGCACCCAAACCGTTGCATGTCGTCGTGTGCTGACGCAAAGTTAGGCTTTTCCACCGAGAGCCAGCATGCAGAAGCTCTGCACCTTTTCGATTTCCAGCCAAGAATCAGAGGCGTTCGCCCAGGCGTCGGGTGACTTCAACCCATTGCACCTGGATTCTGTCGCTGCGCGCCGCACGCAGTTTGGGCGCACCTTGATTCACGGCGTCTTTGGTGCACTCAAGGCACTTGAGGTGCTGTACTCAACCGCTACGCTGCCCGGCGCTCTGACCAGGCTGAACGTCAAGTTCAGCAAGCCCATCGGTCAGGGCGATGCCATAGAGGTGTGGTCAGAAGTTCGGGACGGACACCACCGTGTGGAACTCTTGTTGGGGAGCGTCCGTAGCCAGATCATCGACATCACCTGCACCGAGCTGACCGCGCGCGCGGAGCTCCCGGCGGCGCTGCCAGCGGCGCAAGATGAGCCGACGATCGAAGCCAGTCGAGAGCTGACCCTCGCCGACAGCCAGAATCTTGCCGCGAGTACGCCTCTGCGATACCCAGGCCAGGGCCTGGCCACTTTGCTACCGGTCCTCAACCAGTGGCTGCCGGCGACTCAGTTGGCGTCGATTCTGGCCTGCACCCGTATCGTCGGCATGGAGTGCCCCGGCCTGCACTCGGTGTTCGCACGCTTGTCGCTCGAATTCCCCGGGGCACCGCACGGGTCCACTGACACACTGGCTTACGCAGTGCGGCACGCAGATCCCAGGTTGGATCGCCTGGAAATGTCCGTCACCAATGCCTGGGCCAGCGGGACGATCGAGGCTTTTTTTCGAGCCCGCCCGGTGCAACAGGTGGACCTGGCGACAATTCAACAGCAGGTCAGACCCAAGGAGTTCGCACACCAGAGTGCACTCATAATTGGGGGTTCACGCGGGCTGGGTGAAGTCGCGGCCAAGGCGCTCGCTGCGGGCGGCGCGCAGGTCGCCATCACCTATGCAACCGGTGCCGAGGACGCTCAAAATGTGTCGGCGGAGATCGGCGAGCATGCCGCTCTCGCGCGACCCTTTCACTACGATGTTGTGACGGGGGATATCGACCGCGATCTGCAGGACGCCCTCGGCACCTTCAGTCACATCTACTACTTTGCCTCGCCCGCGATTGCAAAATCCGGTACGACCCATCTCGATGAAGCGCTTCTGGCGCGTTACCGCGCCTTTTATCAGGAGGGTTTAGAGGCTCTGGTGTCTCGTATCGAGCAACGTAGGCAAAGCGCCGACACGCCCCTGTTGTTTGTCCCTTCATCGGTCTTTGTCGAGGAAACCCCAAAGGGATTCACCGAGTACGCAACGGCCAAGGCCGAGGTGGAAACCTGGTGCGCAGAGCTTGCGGGACAGGGCGACTGGCGGGTCTCGACTCCGCGCCTGCCAAGGCTGCACACCGACCAAACCAGCACACTGCGTGGCCTGACGTCCGAGCAGACGCTCACCACCCTGCTCACCGCCTTGAGGCGCATACCCTAGCAGTCCAACTGTCACGCTGGAGCAGCATCGATCCGCCGCCAAGGGGGATTGCTCTGTGGTACCATTTGCGGCGGTGTCCGGGCGCTTTTGCGGCATGAATCACACTCTGAGCGAGCGCCGGGGGCAACCATCGATGCCAGCTTGTATGGTGGCGAATCCAGTCAATAATAACAGGGCGTGAGACTGTACATACCGTCTGCATTACAAGTTGATACCGCTGTATCTGCATGAAGATTTCTGACAAGCAACTCGACACGCTGCTGCAAAGCGCCGATGCCCAGGCCCTGAAGCGAGCGCTGCTCGCTCGCGATTTTATGCCAAGTCCGCCTCAGGTGAGCAAGATTCTGGGATATCTTGCGTCGGTTGGATCCACCCAGCCACTGCGACTGGGTGTCGTACACACCTACACCAGCGAACTGCTTGACCCCTGGCTGCATTTTGCCGCTGCCCTCAATGACCTCTCCGTCGCCACCTACCATGCTCCCTACGGCGTGACGTTACAGGAGGCGAACGCCGCCTCGGGATTGGTCGCCCACCAACCGGAGGTCACCCTGCTACTGTTGAAAGCGCAGGATCTCCACCCGGGCCTGCGTCTCCCGCCGGAGTGTCATGCGACCGAGGATAGAGCGGCACTGCTCGAAGGCGCACTGTCTCAGCTGCGCCAACTGGTCGATGCCTTCCGATCACAACTGGGAGGTCAGATCGTTGTCACCCTCCTGCCAGCAATGCACCCACCCGGATTAGGCTGGTACGACGCCATGGCGGAACACTCAGCGGGTCGGTGGTGGCAGTCCCTGGATTCGCAATTGGCGACGATCTTGCGGCAGGACTTCAGTGGCGTCAGCCTGCTCGATCTCAGGGAAATCGTCAGTGATCTCGGTCGCCGCCGGTGCTTTGACCAGCGGCTCTGGCACACGGCGGGATTCCCTTTCAGTGCCGACGGTGCTCTGGCCCTGAGCAACGCGGTCATGGAGCTCGCCGCGAGCCTTAAACAGACTCGCACCAAGGTCATTGTGCTGGATGCGGATAACACGCTCTGGGGGGGTGTTGTTGGCGAAGACGGCATCAACGGCATTGCGCTCGGCCCCGACTACCCCGGCAGCGCATTCGTCGCATTCCAGCAGCGCATACTCAGCCTGCAGCAGCGGGGTTTTGTGCTCGCACTGTGCAGCAAGAACAACGCGCAGGATGTCGAAGAGGTGTTCTCGAAGCACCCGCATCAGCTACTAAAAAACGAGCATTTCGCAGCCGCGCGGGTAAACTGGCTACCCAAGCCCGACAATCTTCGATCGATCGCCGAGGAGCTGAATCTCGGGCTCGACGCGTTCATCTTTGTCGACGATTCCGATCATGAGTGTGCGGCGGTGCGGCACAGTCTCCCCGAGGTGCAGGTCGTTCAGGTGCCGGACAAAGCACTGGAAGTACCCACCTGTCTGGATCATCTCGCCAGGCTGCAAATCACCAGTCTGACGGGAGAAGATCTTGCCAAAACGGCAATGTACGCGCAGGAGCGGCAGCGGCGCTCCCAGCGTGCGGACGTCCAGGCGTCGGGTGGAAGCTCCGGCGACTACCTGAAATCGCTCAACATGAGAATGACGGTGGGTCTGGATGACGCGTCGCGTCTGCCCAGACTGGCGCAACTCACCCAGAAGACCAACCAATTCAATTTGACCACACACCGCTATTCCGAACAGGACATGGCGGATAAGATTGCCAGCGAAGATGTCTGGGTGTTTCATTTCTCGTTGGCAGATAGCTTTGGCGACAGCGGTGTCGTGGGACTGGCCATCGCCGAGCGCGTCGACGACGACGACAGCGCGCACCTGGATACCTTTCTCATGTCCTGTCGGGTGATCGGACGGGATGCGGAGAAAGCCTTTCTGGAAACGGTGATTGACGCGCTGCGTCAACGCGGCATCGCCACTCTGTTGGCCAGCTATAGGCCCACCCGCAAAAACGTGATCGTGCAGACGTTTCTGCCAGACAATGGTTTCCAGATCTGTGGAGACAATCGGTTCAGCCTGGCGATCAATGTCCGTGCGCCGACTCTGGACACCCCGCCCATATTAATTGAAGGACCCGACTGACGATGAGCCTGTTTGCGCAACTGCAAGAGATCATGGCAAGCACCCTGGAGTTACCTCCGAGCGCCATCAGCGAGACCACCACCATGGACGACATCGAGGAATGGGACTCGCTAGGGCATGTCCACATCATGGTCGCGCTGGAACAGGCCTTTGACCTGTATCTGGAAGTCGATGACTTCGCCGAGTTGAACACGGTGCCCGCGATCCTCGCCTTTCTGGAATCCGAAGACGTCCGCTAAAGAGTCTTCAACACGCCGTGAACCTCATCGAATCGATTTCTGCCACGCTCCTGAAGGTACTGCCTCGCGAGCAGTTCCTCCGGGTACGCACTGGCTACCTGCGCCTGAAAAAACAGTCGGCACCGCTGTTGCGCCTACTGAACGGCACGTTCACCACTGAGCAGCTGATCGATAACATCGATCAACGCCTCGATAAGGATTGGCAAATCATCATGGTGCACAGTTCCGTCAACAGCCTGTTGCCCATGTACCAGGGGACTGCACTGGAACTGTCACAAGCGTTGATCGAGTACTGTGGCCCCGATAGGACGCTCGTCATGCCCACATTCAACTTTGGCGACGGCGACGGCGGCGCGCGCGAGGTCTTTAAACGTCACCCAGAGTTTGATCTTCGACGCGCACCTTCTCAGATGGGTCTGTTGACCGAACTGTTCCGCCGTTCCCCCGGCGTACTGCAGAGTCGGCATCCGGTCTACCGGATTGCGGCCCTTGGACCACAGGCCGTGGCGCTGGTCACAGGCCACGAGCGAGCGCCCTCCGGCATGGGCCCGGATACACCCTTCGAATTCATGGCAGGTCACAATGCGCAAATCCTTGGCATCGGCAAGAGCTTCCAGGTCATGACTCAGGTTCACCACGTGGAGAGCCTCATGGGGGATGCCTGGCCCGCCCCCTGCGAGCAACTGCCAAACCTGCCTGTCACCGTAATCGATCGCAAAGAGCGCTTCGACATAGAGATCGGTGGTACCCAACAACTGGGCACGTTCAATATCTGGAAATTGCGAGCGCTGATGTCCGGAGAATCGCTGCTGGAGTGGCGATTCCACAGCTGTCCCATGTTCGCTGCACGAGCAGGCGCCGTGACCGACACACTGGTGGCGGCGGCACGGCGAGGTTTCACACTCTATGACGACTGAGACGAGCCAGCAGTTCCCATCAATCACGAGCTTTCTGAAGGTATACTGGCAAACCATGATCATAGCCGTCAGGTCGGTTGCGGAAGGTGCTACAGCGCGGTGACAGATTCTCGTCCAACAGAAGTTTGCATCACCATCGATACTGAGTTCAGTATCGCGGGGCACTTCAAACACCCGGCCACCCATCTGCCGGTGGCCGAGCCCATGGTATACGGAGAAGTGAATGGCCGGGAAGAAGGTCTGGGCTTCCTGCTAGACACCTTTGACCGCTACGGTACCGCAGCCACCTTTTTTATAGAGTGCGCAAACTACTACTACTTCGGCGACGCACCCATGGCAAACGTGGTACGGCGCATCCAGTCTGCCGGAAGAGATATCCAGTTACACGTGCACCCGGTTTGGCTCAGTTTTATCGACGATGCGAAATTGGGTAGCTTCGCCCGCAACGATTACTGCACCGATCGCAGCTATGACGACTTGCGACGTGCCTTTGAACTGTGTATCGAGGTGTTCAAGCGCTGGGTTGGAAACCCTCCCAAAGCACTTCGCACCGGCAGCCTGAGAGCCGATGCCAACGTGTTTCACGTCATGCGAGACTTGAACATACCGCTTAGCTCGAACGTTGCTATGGGCGTATTTCAACCCATAGAACCACAGCTACACTTCGATTCAGGCCGGCACCTCATCGACGGCGTCATGGAATTGCCCGTTTTCACTTACCAGGATATGCGCCTGGGCGGGAACCCACATCGAAAATCACTGCAGATCACAAGCTGCTCCTGGCCAGAGATGCGGCACTTGCTCTGGAAAGCGCGGCGCTCGGGGGTGGAGAATATCGTCATTCTCACGCACCCGTCCGAGTTCATGAAGAAACGAGACTACCGCTACACCGAGTTGACCCGTAACCGGATCAACCAGCAGCGGCTAGAGAAACTGTGCGCATTCATCCGCGACCACAACGAGGATTTCTGCGCGGTCGATTTCAGCGGTCAGTGTGATGCCTGGCTGACCAGTGAGCTGCAACAGCCCTTTCTGACCATACCAGCCCCCTACGCAGTAGGTCGCAAGCTACACAATCGCCTCAACGATCTTCTCTGGAACTACTGATTACACCGGGCACAGCGGGCCGATATGGCCAGTAGCTATATCTTGATATAACCTGAAGATATTTCTTTCTTTTTAGGGGATTCCAAATTGCTATAGATTCAGGCCATTGCTAGCATCGATGTCAGAGGAATGAAGACACATAAGCCTCGGTTATCTCGGTCTGGCAGGAGAGCGGCGAAGAATAATGCGAACTTTCAACGTCACATTCAATGGTGAAGTGCTGGAGGATCACGATCCGGCTGAGGTTCGCGAGCGTCTCGCGGATCTGTTCGATATCCGTGACGATGAGACCGCCCAGACCTTGTTCAGCGGAGAAATCGTGTGCTTGCGGTGCGACCTGGATCGCAAGACCGCCGCAGACTATTTCAAACGCCTGCAGGATGTCGGCGCCGTGGCCCAGCTGGAACCCGCGGAACAGCGGCTGACCCGCCCTTCGGCGCCACGACTGGACTACGATGGCGATGGCGGCGCGACGCTGGTGCGCGACATGCAGCCCGAGGCCGAGGCGGAAAACTCGCCCTCCCACAGCAACGCGAGTCAGGTCTGGCCCGTCAGTCGAGCGCGCCAGCAGCCATCACGCAGTACTGCAAACTCAGAAGAGACCAATCCTCCAGCGGCGTACGCATCCAAACCAGAGACGCCCCTCGCGCAGGACAGTTCGGATTCTTCGGGTAAAGACAACTCCGCGCCAACCGAAGACGGACCACCTCAAGATACTGCTAACCATGCACCTGCGCTGACGCTGGCGACCAGTAAAGAACTGCCGGACGCTGGACCGGTGACTGCGGTGGCTTCCAGTCCCGGTCCGTTACCCGAGGCGACGGTCGGAGAACTGAACGGCAACCCCGCCGCAAACGATGCGCAAACAGTCGATCGCGAAGAACGGGAGCGTGGCAAAGAGAAACGGCTACAACTGGTGTTGACCAGCACTCAGAAAGAACTGGAGCGGCTGGAAAATCAAGCACAGCAAGCCCAACAGGATACGGACAACGAGATTGAGCGCTTGCGCCGCCGACAGGCACAGTTCGAAGCGGATGCAGCACAGCAGGTCGCCGAGCTCAACGATCAGCGCCACGAGGAGGCCCAGAGGGCCGAACAGGACATCGCTCGACTCACCGATCTGGAAGAACGCGCCCTGGCCGGTGCACAGGCTGAGATTGCGCAGATTCGTCGCGAGCGGGAGCAACACGAACAGACCGTCATTGATCAGCGCGCCGCCATCCAAGCGCGAGCCGCGGATCAGAGCAGCCAGCGCGAGAACGAAACCGAGCAACTCAAGGCCAAGATACTGGCAACGCAGGAAGAAGCAGCTGGCGAGGTGGTCCAACTGCAGGCGGATATTGCACGGCTGCAGCAAGCGATCGAAGAAGCTCGCGAGCGCGAGGAGAAACTCGTGAGTTCACTGCAGGAGCAGCTCGACGCTATGGACGACCTTATGGCCGAAGATGCCGAGGATTTTCGTCGCCAGGAGACGGATCTCGAATACGAAATCGAAGATCAGCTGGCGGATTTTGCCGAACGGGAAGACGCCGCCCACGCCAGCGCCCAGGACAAGGCCGCAGATTTGCAGCAACAACGTCAGCAGGCCGTTGAGACCAGCAGCGCGGAGCAAGAGCGTCTGCGGGGTCTGCAGCAGGAAATCGATGCCAAAAGGGAGCTGAGCATGACCAGCGTCGATAAAGCATGCCGCCTTCTGCAAGAGCAAACTCAAGACACGCTGAAAAAAATCGACACCTTAGGCGAACACGTGCGCAGACGCCGCAATCGCGCTTTGACCGAGTTGCGCATCGAGGAAGAATCTCCCGTCAGCCAGGCCGCCAATCCTACCTGAGGTTTATCGTTCTCCAGCCGGTAGTTCAAACAGCGCGCGTTCCACCATGGCGCACAACGTGTGACCGATCAGAATATGGGCTTCCTGTATACGCGGCGTATCGTTACTGGGAACACAAACGCAATGATCACAAAGGGTACGCATCGCGCCACCCGTCGCTCCCGTTAGTCCCAGCGTGGTGATGCCCATGTCGCGCGCACCGTGCAACGCTTCGAGAATGTTCGGGCTGTTACCTGATGTGGAAATCGCTATGAATACGTCTCCCGGCGCGGCATTGGCTTCGAGCTGCCGTCGGAAGAGTTGCTCGTAGCCGTAGTCGTTGCCGACGGCCGTGAGTATGGACGTATCCGTGGTCAGCGCCATCGCGGGCAAACCGGGGCGATCAAAGTTGAAACGGCTGACGAATTCCGCAGCGATATGTTGTGCATCGGCTGCGCTGCCACCGTTACCAGCCAGCAGGGCCTTATGGCCAGCTCTATAGTGCTCAACCATGAGCTGGCCCAAGCTGGCCACCTGCTGGAGCAAGTTGGTATCGGCGACCAGCTGCTCCTTGACCGCCAGGGCAGCCCGAAACTCACCGGTAACGTATTCGACGTCTAGGTCGGGACGATCCATGCAGAAGCTCCGTGAGATTCAAACTGGAAGGGTACAACACTGCCGTCAAGAAGATTGAGCGCGTTGACCAAAGCAACCCGCTGTACGGGATCGACGATAAAAACGATAAAACCACCCCCGCCCGCACCGGAGACCTTTCCAGCCCAGGCGCCTGCCTCTTGGGCCGTTGCCATAACCCGCTCTATTTCTGGGTTGGAGATCTGATCTGCAAGATCCCGCTTCGCTTCCCAGCTGCGTCCCAAAATCTCCCCAAACTCGCGTATATTGCCGCGCAGCAGCGACTCTTTCATAGCCGTTGCATCGCGCTTGAGTTGATGGACTGCCTCTACCGACTTCCCCTGACCTGACTTATAGCTTTCTATCTGTTGGGCAATGATTTTGTCCGAGGAACGCGACACGCCTGTGTAATACAACACGGTAGACGCTTCGAGTTCACTGAGAATCCATTTCTTTACGCGCAACGGGTTCACGATGACCCGATTCTGCTCGTGAAACTCCATGAAGTTGACGCCACCGAAGGTGGCGGCGTACTGATCCTGAGCGCCACCGCGCAGACCAATATCTTCCCGTTCGATCTCAAACGCCAGGTGAGCCACGTCATACTCCCCTAGCGGCAGATGCAGTAGTTCCGCGTAGGCGGTGAGAATCGCCACGACCATGGTAGAAGAGGATCCCAATCCTGACCCGGCGGGCGCATCCGAGTAGGTGGCTACGCTCAGCGATAGCGGCTCACCGCCATTAAAATCGCGAACCACGCGGTTGTAGACCCCTTTATGCAGGTCCAGCAATCCGTCGTAGTCGTAACGAGCGGCACTGGGTGCTGAAAATTCTTCCTGACGATCATGAGCAGCGAAGCGAACGGAATCATCGTCCAACAGCTCTATGGTGCAAAACGAACTCAGATTAATCGTAGCGTTCAGAACGGCACCACCGTACAAATCGCAGTAGGGAGCCACATCACTACCGCCGCCGGCGAGCCCAAGTCGCAAGGGTGCTTTCGAACGAATTAGCACGTCGCCACCTCTCCCACCAGACCACTGTAGACGCCTTTCAGGTTCGCAACACTGTTGCGCCAGGTGCGCTCGTGCTCTACGAACTCCCGCCCGGCATCTCGTATCGCAGGCCACTGATCCTCCCGCGATAGAAGGTCCAAAAGTACTTTTACAAGGTCGTCAATATCATCCGCCCGGAACAAAGTGCCGGTTTCTCCATCCCGAACAAGCTCTTTGTGTCCGCCCACATCCGAGGCGACAAACAACTTCTTCTGAGCCATTGCCTCCAGGGGTTTGAGCGGTGTGACAAGATCCGTCAGACGCATGGACTTACGCGGATACACCAGGACATCGGTCACCGAGTAGTAGGCCTGAACATCTTCATGCGGCACGCGGCCCGTCATGATTACCCTGTCACCGAGCCCCAGTTGCTCCACCTGCAGACGCAGGTCTTCAGCGACCTGCCCTCCACCCACCAACAGCAGACGTAAATCCGGACGCGCCGCCAACAGGCGAGGCATGGAGGCGACCAAAAGATCCAGCCCCTCGTACGCGTAAAAAGACCCGATGAAACCCACCACGCGCCTACCCTCCAACCCAAGGCGCTGCACCAAGTCAGGGTCGCGCTCACCCGCCGGCTGGAAACGACTGGCATCCACCGCATTGGCAACAATCGTCAGCCGCGACGCATCGACACCGCGGTCAATCAGGTCCCGCCGAATGCCTTCACAAATGCAGGTCACCGCGTCCGCTCGCCGTAGCACCCAGGTTTCCATGCCGCGAGTCAGTCGGTAGCGCACGCCGCCTTCAGTACTGGTACCGTGACTGACGGCCGCATCTTCCCAAAAACCTCGCACTTCATAGACAACGGGTATTCCCAGCCTACGCCCGGCCCGAACGGCTGCCACGCCATTCAGTGCCGGCGAATGCGCATGAATAACGTCCGGGCGCTCCACCTCTGCCACCTCGATCAACCGCCTGGTGAGAGCGGTGATAACCGCCCACTGGCCGAGGACCGGCAGCCGCCCCCACAGGCCCGAATCATCCGAGGACCGATAAAACATCAGCCCGTCGACCTCTTCCTGCGACGCTACTGCCTGGCCAAGATTATGCTTTGGACTGGTGAGTTGACTGGTCTGCCACCCGAGTGCCTGTTGTTCTCGCAAAATCGCGCGCGTCCGGAAGGTGTACCCGCTCTGTAGAGGAATGGAGTGATCCAACACGTGCAATACGTGCACTAATCACGCTCCTGTGACTGGAGTAAGAAGGCTTCCATACGCCGTAGGTTGTTATCCCAGTTGTAATGTTCTAATACACACGCCCTGCCCGGCTCATTATACCGCCGCGGAGTGCTCAGTATATCAACCGCCTGTTCCACCATGCTGGCCGGATCGTCCGCGACCGAGGTCAAAGCGCCCGGATAATCGATGATGCCCAGCAAAGCATCAGAGGTTGCCAGTACCGGCAGTTGCATTGCCATGGCTTCCAAGGCCTTATTTTGTATGCCGCGAGCGAGCTGAAGCGGCAGGCAGGCTGCCGTGGCGTGTGCCAGAAAAGGCCGCACATCCGGCACGCCGCCCGTCACTCTGACCCCGGCCAGCTGCTCCAGCTTGAGCACCTCGTCACCCGGCTTCATGCCAACGATACAGAACAAAAAGTCTTCCACTCGTTCCCGGATCGCTGCGAGCGCGTGTTCACAGAACCAGTTCACCGCTTCCACATTGGGCCAATAATCCATCGCCCCGGTAAACACGAGAACCTTTTGCCCGGGGGTGTAGGGGTTTTTGTATTCCAGGTTTGGATCAAAGTATTCGCTGTCAACGCCCTGCGTTCGAAAGTGAATCTTGTCTGCACTCTCGGGGGCGAGCTGCTTGAAGAGCTCCGCTTCTTCGGCGGACACGAAGATACTGACGTCCGTCGCAGACGCCATCTGACGTTCGTACGCAAGCAATTTATCGGCTTCTCGACGGTACAGCCAGGACAGCGGCCAGGGACGGGATGCCGAGTAACTACGCCATTTTTCACTGTCCACATCTTCCGCATCGAACACCACCGGCACGGAGTCGGGCAGCTTTCCCCGCACGAAGCGCCCCATGACTCCGCTGAACACCAGGACTGCATCCGGACACTCCCGGGCAATACTTGCATCCACCCACGCTTGCAACTCGCGGCTGCCGTAGTAGCTGAGGCTTAGCGACTCATTGTGCAACATGCCCGCGATACTGCCCGTCAAGCGCCGGTGAGCGGGCAAATTCACCAGACAGCAATCCTCGCACCTGGCTCGCACCTCATCCTGATACTGCCAGTCTTCGGGATCGTCGACGAAGGTGCCCAGATGCACACGCCAACCGCGTGAGAAGTAGTTCAGCATGTTGTTGGAGGAGATCTTGTCTCCCTTGTTGGGGGGATATGGCAGGCGATGAACCAGGTACAGCAGCTTTTTCATTCTTTTTATAGCACCCTGACGTGAGGGACAGAGACGCGGCTCTTGCCCGTGTTGAGGGGCGCAGTTATATTCGGACCTTGATACTAATCGCCCCGCGCCTTCAGATAAAGCGCTTCATCACCGGCCCGCGCAGATTTTATGGAAAATGTGAAACAAGCCGCCATTCTCATTGGCGGTATGGGAACGCGTCTCGGAGAAGCCGTCCGCGATACCCCCAAGCCTTTGCTGGAGGTATGCAATCGCCCCTTCGTGGAACACTTGATGCTCAATCTGCGCCGCTTCGGCTTTCACGATTTTTTGTTACTCGCGGGCTATCGCGCCGAGGTGGTACAGCAGCGATACGGGCCGAATTCCGACTTTGTGGCGGAGCTGGACGCTGATGTCACCGTGCTGGTCGAACCCGGCCCACTGGGTACTGCAGGTGCGCTCAAGTTTGCAGCCGCCCACCTGCAGGATCAGTTCTTGCTCCTGAATGGCGACTCGATCTTCGATTTCAACTACTTGGATCTGTGTTTGGCGGATTTGCCCGAAGAGCCACGTGAGTGGGTGGTGCGAATGGCGCTACTGCCGGTTACCAGTGCGACTCGCTACGGCTTTGTTAGCGTGGACGGGAATCGTGTATCCGCTTTCAGCGAAAAACCCTCACAGCCTCGCTCAGGGCTTATCAACAGTGGTGTCTATCTCGTCAACAAGCGCGTTCTCAATCACATCGAGGGCGCACCCAGCTCGCTTGAACAGGACGTGTTTCCGGCGCTTGCGGAAAGCGGGTTACTGTTTGCCAAGCCATACCGGGGATTCTTCATCGATATTGGTATTCCTGAAGATCTCGAGCGCGCCCGGACGCAACTCCTCTCGGAGCTGACAAGGCCCGCGGCATTCCTCGACCGTGACGGCACACTCAATTACGATGCGGGATACACCCACCGAATTGATGGTTTTCAGTGGCTACCTGGCGCTAAAGATGCCATCAAAGCCCTGAACGACGCGGGCTACTTCGTCTTCGTGGTCACCAACCAAGCCGGTATTGCGCGAGGCTACTACAACCATGATGATGTGGACTCACTGCACCAGTGGATGCGCAATGAACTCGCCGGCAGCGGTGCCCACATCGACGATTTTCGCTTCTGCCCTCACCATCCGGAGGGGCGCGTGCCCGAGTTCGCCATCGCCTGCCAGTGGCGTAAACCAGAGCCGGGCATGCTGGTCAGTCTGATCAAGCAGTGGCAGCCAAGGCTGCAAGAGAGCTTTATGCTGGGCGACTCAGACAAGGACGTCCAGGCCGCTGCAGCCGCAGGCATCAGCGGCCATCTCATTGCCCCAGGCGAATTGCTGCCCACCGTACTCGAGCTGCTCTCACGGACAACGGAAAAATAGTTTTTTCATATTTTTCAGTAACTTAAAAAAAATATTGTCACGCCATGCGGTATCGCGAAGCGAGACCGCTTGCACCGTCGCCCGCCCGCGTTACAATTCGCTCTCACTCATCGATCAACACACCTGCACATGTCCCTCTGGCAGCCCAGGTCACTTCAACAGCTTGTCCTGGTCAGTTTTTTCGTGGCACTGGCACCACTGTGTCTGGCCATTCTGGTGACGGTAAAAACCCTGGGGGAGCTGACCGCGCAAAACCGTGCCATCGCGCATACTGTAGTGAGCGCCACCCGACTGGGCCAGGAGATTCAGCGGGACAGCCTGGAGCTTGAGCGGCGCGCGCGGCAGTATCTTGCGCTGACGGATCCTGAGCTCGCCGATCTGTTCGAACGGGAGCGGATCATCCTGATGGAAAAACTGCGCGACCTGAATTCTCTCATGCCCAGTCAGGGCCCAGATATCGAAGGCCTGCTCGGTTCCCTGGAAGGACTAAAACTGCTCAATCCGTTGCTCCCGCAGACCTTCATCGGGCCAGATGACACCTCCACTCCGGATGGACGGCTGGATCACGAGTTCTCCGTCGTCAGCGATCAGAGCAAGGCGGTCAGAACCTGGCTTTTATCTACGGTGGACCAGATGCTTGCCCGCAATGAGCAAGAAGCGCAAGAAGACATCGACGATCTTGTCCTGCAGTTGGTTCTTCTGGCCGTAGCGACTCTGGCACTACTGGTCTTGTTGGCTTACTGGATTAACAAGCCCGTCAAAGACCTGACCCAGGAAATACACCAGCTGGGTTCGGCTGGCCTGGGCCATTCGATTCAGATCTCTGGACCCCTTGAATTACAGGCTCTGGGCAGCGAGCTTGAGTGGTTGCGCCTGGGGCTGCACGAGTCGGAGCTGCAGAAGGAACAATTTCTGCGTCATATCTCCCACGAGTTGAAAACCCCGTTGGCAAGCCTCCGTGAAGGTGCCGATTTGCTGGCGGACGAGGTGGCTGGTCATATGTCTCAGCAACAACATGAGATTATTGAGATAGTCCAAGACAATGCTATTGAGCTGCAGCGGTTGATTGAAAACCTCATCGACTACAACCGCTTGCCGCAGCAAGAGCTCAGCTACGAGGAGTTCAAGCTGAAAGACCTGTGGCAAGACCTGCTCAACAGCTACAGTCTCAGCCTGGATAAGAAGGCACTGCAGCTGCAACACGGCGGTAACGTGGATACCTGGATCGCCGATCGTTACAAGCTGAAGACCTCGCTGGACAACTTACTGTCGAATGCCATCAACTATACCCCAGACGGAGGCCTAATCGATGTACAATGGCGGCGCGAGCACGACAGCCTCGTCATTGACGTGGCCAATTCAGGCGACCCAATACCCAAAGAAGATGTAGAAAAAGTGTTTGATCCTTTTTTTCAGAGCATTGCAAAGCGCACCGGACCGATCAAAGGTTCTGGTATCGGGCTCAGCGTAGCCAGAGAGTGCATCGAGTCACAGGGAGGCAGCCTGTCTCTCGCAGTACACCGTCATTTACCCATATGCTTTCGTTTGATATGCCCCGCACACTGATTTTGAGCCTATTTTTCTCCGCCAGCCTGCTCGGCTGCACAACCCAGGAACCCGCTCCTACCTCGCAGGCCAGCAGCATTGCCTACCCCACCGTTCGCGAATGGCTGCAGCTATCCGATAGCGTTGGCGCTATGAGCGCGTCACAAGTTCAGTCAAAACTTTTGACCGTGAAACCGCCTGCCAGTGCAACCCAGCTCTTTCTTTACGGCTTGCTCAAGCAACAGCTCGGAACCCCAGGCGCCCTCGCTGAAGCCAGCCAAAGCTTTGCAATTCTGGAGAAAAACTCCGCTTTAGCCGATGACCATCGTCAGCTGGCAGGTATTCTTCGCCAATACACACAAAGTAGACTGGACAGCTATAACCGCGAGCGTGAGCTGCAGCTCCAAGAACAGCGATTGCAGGCAGAGGTAGCAACCGCCGAGCAGGAGAAAACCGATCTAGAGCAAAAGATTCAAGCTCTAACCGACCTCGAAGCCGTGATCAGTACACGCAAGGAGGAGTGAGAACATGCGAGATCGCCTACTGCTTGTTGACGACGACGCGAGCCTGCTGAAACTGCTGGCTATCCGCCTGGAAGCGGAGGGCTTCACAGTTCAGACCGAAGAGTCTGCAGAGGCAGCTCTGCAGTCTCTTCGCAATGCGCCGGCTGATCTGGTCATCACCGATTTGCGCATGGAGGGCGCGAGCGGCCTGGAGTTGTTCGAACAGATTCGTCATTTTCACCCTGGTCTGCCGGTCATCATAATGTCAGCACAAGGCACCATTCCCGAAGCCGTCTCTGCGACGCAGATGGGCGTGTTTGAGTTTCTTACCAAACCGATCGACAAGAGTGAACTGCTGTCGACCATCAGGGCAGCCCTGCAAAGCTCGGGGGCGACTCAGGCTGAGATCTTTGAAGACTGGCGCGAGCACGTTGTGACTCACAGTCCACTGATGGAGCGAATTCTGAACCAGGTGCGTCAAATTGCCAGTTCGGACGTGAGCGTCCTAATCACCGGCGACAGTGGCACCGGCAAGGAACTGTTGGCTCGCGCCGTGCACGAAGCAGACGAGATGCGACAGGGGAATATGGTCGCGATCAACTGTGGCGCACTTCCCGAGCAGCTATTGGAATCCGAGCTGTTCGGGCATGTCAAAGGCGCATTTACCGGGGCCATTCGGGAACACACCGGTCTGTTCAGAGCCGCTAGCGGCGGCACACTGTTTCTCGACGAGATAGGTGATATGCCACTGCCTCTACAGGTAAAGCTATTGCGTGCACTTCAGGAACGACGCATACGGCCTATCGGCAGCACAACCAGCGAAGCCATAGATGTGCGCATTATCTCAGCAACCAATCGTGATCTGGAACGCGACATGCGCGATGGTCTGTTTCGGGAAGATCTGTTCTATCGGCTCAATGTCGTGAACCTGCACATTCCTGCGCTGGCTGAACGCGTAGAAGACATTCCCCTGCTGGCGTACCATTTTCTGCGCGGGACCTCAGCACATCAGCAGGGCAGCGTCACCAGCTTTGCTCCAGCGGCGCTGGAGGTCATGATCAGTGCGCCCTGGCCAGGCAACGTCAGGCAACTGGAAAACGTCGTACAGAGAACCGCCGCGCTTTCCACCACACCCGTCATTCCCGAGTCACTCGTTCGGGAGGCACTGACGGTACAAGACCAATACCTGCCGTCACTCAGCGAGGCGAGGCAGCAGTTCGAGCACGATTACCTGGTGAAGGTGCTGCGTTTGACCAGCGGCAGTGTAGCGGAAGCAGCCCAGCTGGCACAGCGCAACCGAACCGATTTCTACAAACTGCTCAAGCGACAGAACATAAACCCGGAGCGCTTTAAGGAAAATCGCTAGCTGCTGTCCTGCTTGACCTGCTACTGTCGGCGCACTCCAAAGCCATCGGGCCCCGGACAGCCTGGACCTAACATCGACTCCAGCATACGATCTCCCAGTTCACGCCGGTAGTGGGCCGGTTCCCAGAACCACTGAAGAGGCCCACTTCTAACGCCAGGGGCGGGCACCGGCTCTGAGACGTAGGGCTCCACTCTGGAGAAATCCCACCACTGCAGGTTAGCGTCGGCATAAGTGGCCAGTATGTCTGATAAGGTTTTCAGCCAATCGTCGTACAATGGCGTCAAGTCGTACCGCTCAAGCATATCCCAGTACAGCTGATGAAAGGGGTTGATGAATACATACACGGTAACCCCTTGCGACCTCATAAGAGACAGAAACTCGGCAATGTCTTCAAACCTTCGACTCGACGTTTCGCCGGGGTACCGCAAAAACAGCTCACGGCGATAAACCAGTTCCAGATCAAACAACTTTTGATCAAACAGCGCCCGTGCGCCCTCTACCATCACCATGTTTTCGAAGTCACGTGCTGGATTGAACCCTCGATTATCCCGGTCTGGTGCCAGCGGAGATTGAAGCAACACTGTTTTTACCGAGCTGGTCAGGGCATCCAGGGAGAACAGAGACTTGTAATAGTCCAGCGCTTTGGTCGACCGATAGCTGGGGTTGGGTAAACCGCTGGGCAATAGTCTAAGACTTCCGGACGACTCCTCCATCAGAGACGTCAAGCTGGCCACAGGCTGGGGATCTGTAGTTATAAAATCGGGAAAATCCAAGCTTAGAAATACAGCTTGTATGGGTTGCTGATACGTCACGTTGAGCGCATAGTTCATCTGCATCCGCACGCTTGCGCCCGGGACGCCAAGATTGTAAGTGTTTAAGCCAGCGTCAACTAGACACGAATGACTGGGATCAAGCCCCATCTCAACACGTGAGTTTCCAATGATCAGCGCATTGTACTCGGCATTCATTGGCTGATAGCGCTTTAACAGCCTGGCATAATCATTGATGTCGACTTTGAAACGGTTAAAACCGTCAACTCTTGCTGCACCGGTGATTCCATACGGATCAACACTGTAGTTCGCTCCGACTACAACAATCACCAGCAAGACGATGCAAAAAGCGGTTCTAGCAATATAATCTCTTGCGCTCATCAGAACTGAAAGTACAAAAACTCGGAAACTTGCAGCAGCGTCAATACTCCCCCGATAACGGCCATTGCTACAACGAAAGCCCAGGCCCCAGAGTAATCCCAGCTCAGCCTCCCGGTCCGTCGGAGAGGAAGAAAAGCCCGCTCATTCTCATAAAGTACGGGATCGTAGCGATGAAAGATCTGAGCAACGTTCGGCGCGAACAGCGCCAATACGCCCGCTACAATTACCCAGCTGTAGTTCTGCACAAATACGCTACCACCACCCTGCGCCTGAAGTATCCCCAGTGACTGCAGCCATTCGCCGAGGCTTCCGACGCGCGCCAACAGGCCTGCTGGAATCTCAAAGCCCGAAAACCCGAGCATGGCGCGTGCAATGTGATTGCCCTGCTCAAGAGTCGGCGCACGAAAGTAAACCCAAGCAAACACAACCGCAACAAAAGTCACCAGCCAGCTTGCGGCGCGATACCAGGATGCCTCCTCGATATCCAAACGCCATAGGGCGAGCAGATGGCGCCAACCGTGATTGACCATCAGATAACTACCGTGCAATCCACCCCAGACCAAAAAGGGCCAGCCGGCGCCATGCCACAGCCCGCCCAGCAGCATGGTCAAAAACAGGTTAACATAGCGTCTTATCTTGCCTTTCCGATTGCCGCCCAATGAAATGTACAAATAATCTCGCAAGAATCGAGACAGGGTGATATGCCAGCGCCGCCAGAACTCTATGATACTGGTTGACTTGTAAGGGGAGAAAAAATTCAGGGGCAGGCGAACACCAAACATTCTCGCGGCGCCAATGGCCATGTCAGAGTATCCACTGAAATCAAAATACAGCTGAAACGTGTACGCCAGGGTACTTCCCCAAGCTCTGAAGAAATCCACTTGCACATCCGGGCCAGCATCGTACACCGGTATGACGAATGCCGACAGGCTGTCTGCGATTACGGTTTTCTTGAACAGTCCAATAGCGAAAATAGACAAGCCAACGGCAAAGTTTGACCACCTGGGTGACAGGTTGTCAGGGTTCATAAACTGCGGAATAACCTCCTTGTGATGCACAATGGGGCCGGCAATGAGCTGTGGGAAGAAGCAGACAAACAGGCAGTAATGCAGAAAATTGTATTCACGGGTCTTGCCCTGCCATGCGTCAACCAAATAGGAGATCTGCTGGAATGTAAAGAAGGAAATCGCCAAAGGTAGAAATATCGTACCAACATCCCAGTGTGTACCAAGCGCTGCATTAACATTTTCAATGAAAAAGTTCGCGTACTTAAAATAGCCCAGCAGCCCAAGATTGACCGCAACACCAAATACCAACACTACTTTCGATCGACCAGGCCCATCCGATGAAAGCAGACGACCAACGAAATAGTTAAATCCAATTGAAAAGAGTATTAGCAGAAGATACTCCGGCTTCCAGTAGCCGTAGAAGAAGAGTGACCCAAGCACCAAAAAACCCAAGGCGAATTCTAGCGAAAAGATTCTGGCACAGAGAAAGTACCCTAACAGGCAACACGGAAGAAAAAGGAAAATGAATTCATAGGAATTAAACAACACGGTCAAAAGCCCTCGACCAGAGTTACCATGAGCAGCGGTTGGGGAACCCACCTGGCACGCTCGAGCCTCGATATCGCCAGTCTAGACTGGCTGACCGTTGCTCCTGTTGCAATCCGTGTCAGCAACATCACCTCAATGTCATCGCCCTTTGCACTCTGCAGAGTCCACGATTGAGTAAAACCGCTAATGCAGAATGTTGTTATTGTTTGTAGATTCTCAGGTTCTTGTAACCTTCGCCGGACACAAGCGGAATGTTTTTTATTGTCACGGTATCGCCGTCCACTGTCGCCTGGCCTTTCAGAATACCACCATCAAACGCCCAGTGGAGCACTTCTCCATCGCGAATATCGAAGTTGCGAGGCCGCCGCGGCGTAACGCTGACGGTTATCCGCTTTGGCTGGTCCGGAACACCCTTGCCGATATTGGTGCGCTGTCGGTACTTGAGCGGGAATACGATCTGATCTGCCTCGTCCACGATGCCCGAGTGATCCCAGGTTATCCCCATATTGTAGTGCCCTCGAGGGAAACGCTTTTCGTTGATGCGCTGCTTCGCTTTTCTCGGATAGTTACCGGTCGAATCCGTGATGGCAGGGTGCGCTCGATCCAGGCTCACATCCTGCTCTGGGAGTTCAAACTTTGACAGGTCGGGTATTCTTACCCCTTTTTCCCAGGTGTCATGGCCGACTTGCACCCAACCAAACGCCCCACCGATCTTGTGCTTCTCCACCAGGTTGACAAACTCCAGCTGCGTGTTTCCATCGGGTCCATCGCTGAACTGATCGTTGGTACTGAACGAATGGCGATAGTGAATACCGCGCACGATTGGATCCGTGGCGGCCTGAACCGAAAAATCGATACTGTCCCAAAGCGTCTGATTTGCAGCATTGTCCTGCGGAAAGTTCGGATACTGACCCGGGTGCTTCTGATTAATCCTGCGCGGCATGATCACACCCGCCCGAGCAGACGAGTAGGCGATTGCGCGGCGCCAGGGCTCGGGTAGAGTCATCGTCTGTGCGACTGCTCCTGCGCCACCCATGGACGGCCCTTCCAGCACAATGCCACGATTGTCTACATCGATCTGGCCAGTTCTCCACAGATAGCCTAGAGTCGCGCCGATTCTTCTTCCTGGATAATTTTGTCCATTAGCGCCAAAGGTCCACCACTCGCGCCAATTCTGGTTGTAGGTTTCTGCGTCCTGAGTACGTACTTCAATGTCGCCCATGTCGGACGGCGCGAAAACACCCATCGCGCCTTGGCCCGCTCCCGACCCATGCATGCTCACTACCACCCTTGGGTTGTCAGGGAGCGCCTTTTTGCGCGCGTAGGCCCACTCAAAATCCCTGCCGTAAGGACCGAATCGCTTGCGATCCGCTGTGTTCAATGTCCCTCGGAAGAATTCCCACCAGTTTCCACTCTCAGTGGGCTCCTTCGGCACCGAAACCACCGGACCCTTTGCCAGCATTTTACCGTGCTCCGCTGGAGGCTCACCGGCCTGGGCCTTCTGTTCAATCGCCGAAGACGGGCTGCCGCCCTGCCGTATCGTCTTATAGTCTTCCCACTGCGCCCGGTCAGCGACCGCCACTTGCGCGGAGCCGCAGCTGACTATAACGAGCAGAACAACGATGGGAGCGCAATTGGCTAGATGCACTCGACCACTACCTCCGGATTTGCATTACTGCTGCTGATGGTAAAGATCTCCGAAATCGCGACATTCTAGAACGGAAGAAACCGGTTTTCCCGCACTATCGCATAATGCTTGCACCAGTTCACAGTTAACCGCCAAGGATGGATGTGCAGGTAACTTACGCTGCGCGGCGGCTTAATGGTAGCATTGTTCCATCTCAGGTCGGGTTGAGGAATACTCAAACTTTGTCTCAACATATGGGAAGAGTTGACGATAACAAACCCACTCAATCGTCGATTAGGCGACACGGTATAGCGGGCTGCTTCGCTCCAAGCGGGCGCCCCGAGCGCCCTAGACTTAACTCACTGCTGCCCGAAACCACCGTACATAGTGACGACTTTGCAGTAGTCTCCACCGGTGCAGCGTGCCCTTTGCCAGGAGGCGGGGCTGTTTGTGTCAGCGGGCAGCCGCGATGGCTGGACAAAGACATGGCCGAGGTGGCGGAATCGAAGGGTATGGCCGAAGCGATCGCTGTCGGGTACCGCAACCATGGCGAAGGAGTGTTTCATCTGTTAGGCGGTGGATTTTGCACCGCGATTGTGGATACCTCGGCACAACGCGTTCTGCTGGGCATTGATAGGCTCGGTCAGCACTCCCTGTATTACGTTGCGCAGGACGGCCATTTTGCGTTCGGCAGCGAGGCTCTGTCGGCGTTGCGCGCCGGCAGCTTCAAGGCACCACTATCCCCGCAAGGCGTCTACAACTATGTGTATTTTCACATGGTACCCGCGGGCGGCACGGTCTACACCCCACTGAAGAAGCTTCCCGCCGCCCACTACCTGGTCTTATGTGACCAGACCAGTCAGCCAGTAAACTACTGGCAGCCGAGTTTCAACGAAACGGAAAGCGTCGCCAGCGAGGATCAACTGGCCGAGGAGCTTTTAGAGAAATTGCGGGTCGCCGTAAGCCGCTGTGCCAAAGACGAAAAGACAACTGCCGCATTTCTGAGCGGCGGACTGGATAGCTCGACAGTTACGGGCGTTTTGTCCGAGATCTCACATCAGCGGGCAGCAGCCTTTTCAATCGGCTTCTCCGCCGACGGTTATGACGAAATGGCTTTTGCGCGGATCACCGCGAACCACTTTGACGTTGATCTGAACGAGTACTACGTGACCCCCGAAGACGTCGTGAAGGCCTTGCCTATGGTGGCTGCCAGCTATGATGAACCATTCGGGAACTCGTCCGCATTGCCCGCTTATTTTTGCGCAAAAGTAGCGGCAGACAAAGGCGTTAAGCTGTTGCTGGCGGGTGATGGCGGTGACGAGATCTTTGCGGGCAATGAACGCTATATCCGTCAAAACGTATTCGAGCACTACAAAAAGCTTCCCCGAGCAGTAAGGACCGGGCTAATTGAACCGTTGACAAGACTGCTGCCGGGCGCTTTTCCCCTGGCGAACAAAGCCAGGAGCTATATTGAGCAGGCTAATACACCGCTCCCTGAGCGACTGCAAAGCTATAACTTTCTTCATCGGCATCGTGCGCAAGATATTTTCTGCGAAGATTTTCTAAGGGCGATCTCTCCCCTACAGCCATTGACGCTGCAGAAGGAGATTTTTCAGAGACCGGACAGCGCTACCGACCTAAATCGTATGTTGTATATGGACTGGCAAATCACGCTGGCGGACAACGATCTACGCAAGGTCAGCCATATGTGCGCCCTTGCGGGGGTGGACGTGGCCTACCCTATGCTGGACGATGATCTTGTGAGCTTGTCCTGTCGCATACCGAGCCACTGGAAAATACAGAAAGGCGACCTGAGATACTTCTTCAAGCGCGCCACGGGCGGTTGGCTACCTTCCGATACAATCAACAAAAGCAAACAGGGCTTCGGGCTGCCATTTGGCGTTTGGATGCAATCCTTCACACCACTGCGCGAGTTAGCCTATGACAATCTGGAAAAGCTCAAGTCTAGAAGGCTCATAAAACCCGAATTCATCGACCAGACAGTTCGCATGCATGGGAGCGAACATGCGGCTTACTACGGTGAACTCGTGTGGATCTTTGCCGTCTTTGAATTATGGCTCAGCGCCCATGAGAACGACATCGAGTGGGTCCACTGACAGTATGCAAAAGCCCACTCCACCCACCGAAGAGCAACTTACCACCGTCTTTGAACAGAAGTACGGCGCACTGGACTCACTTAACTGGTCGCCCGCACTACGCTGGGCGTATCGCTATTTCAACCCCGACGATGTCTACGAGGCACTGCTGGAAACACTGGTTCGGGACAGTACCGCTTGGCTTGACGTCGGCTGCGGAAGAAACATCTTCCCTTCCAATCACGCGCTGTCGAGAGTTCTTGCTGACCGCTGTCAGGTTTTGGTGGGTGTCGATCCTGACAAAACGCTCAACGACAATCCCTATGTGCACGAACGAGTATTCGGCACCATGGAGGTGTTTCAGGATCAGCGTCAGTTCGATCTAATCACAATGCGAATGGTGGCTGAGCACGTCGAGCATCCCAATGAACTCATGGGGTCTCTTGCGAAGGTGACCGCACCGGGTGGACTGGTCGTCGTGTATACGGTCTACAGGTACTCACCGGTCCCGTTGATTACCAATCTGGTCCCTTTCAAACTGCACAATCCTGCAAAAAAAATTCTCTGGGGCACAGAACCAGAAGATACTTTTCCAACCTGCTTCCGCATGAATACGCGGGGGACACTGCAAGGCCTTTTCGAGCGCAGTGGTTTTGAGGAGGCGCTGTTTCTCTGCCTTGATGATTGCCGAACGTTCAGTGGTTTCCGTCGTCTGGCGAACTTGGAGCTCAAGATACGCTCGTGGCTGAACGCTCGCGGAAAGCAGTATCCCGAGTACTGCCTGCTCGGGGTTTATCGAAAGCTCTAGCAGGGCGAAGGTTTTTTCACAGCGCTTTCACCCAACTGATCGTCAACCGCTCAACCTCCTGCCGCCACTTGCGAGAAGAGAACGTATGATCTGCATCGGCAATCGAATACTGTTCGACACTGGCCGAATCTACAAGGCTCTTCCATACAGGATCGCCTCTGCTCATTAATGCAAACTCACGCGCAGTCAAATCGTGTTCGCTCAGTACGATCAATGCTCTGTGACGATAGGCCTGCAATCCCTGAGCCATGCGCTTGACGAAGGGCAAGCGGGAAGATTCGCGAGACAGGGCGTGTAGCCTGCGACCCAGCACTCGAGCAGTGTCCCCAAACAGTCCCTTCAGCCCGTCGCGCAGATTGACGCGACCCTGCAACAGACGCCTCCAGTTGTCTCTGGTTGCTATGAACGGCCCGTAATAGGAGAGGAGCGTCACCTCTGGTGAAGGCTCTTCTCGCTGTACCCACGGGTTCAGGAGTACCAACCCGGCTACCTCGGGATGATCTGCCGCGTGCATCATGGCACTGGAAGCGGCGTCGCAAAGACCCCAGAGCACAATTTTTTCCACGTCAGGCACCTGTGAGCCGAATTCCTCAATCGCCGCAGCTATATCGACTCCAGACTCTTCAAAGCTCCGCCGATCTCCCTCACTGTCCCCCATACCTTGGAAATCAAATCGCATGGAAGGCACGCCTGATTCAGCGAGACTTCTGGCCAACAGGGTGAACTGCCGATGGCTTCCGACCCGATACTGAGGGCCTCCTACAAGTATCAAAACCCCTGTATTCACTGGTTCTTCAGGGCAGGCTATAATGCCCAACAGCCGATTGCCGCTGGCCACGAAGAATTTCGCCTGCTCTACGTAGGACTGCCCGGTCACTCAAGCCACCCCAGTGTCGCTTGCTGCAGAAGCGGATTGAAAACCGTATCGTGATTTCGCCAGAAAGCCGGACCCTCAATGTGCAGGCTTGATACCGATAGGCCACGATCACGCCAACTTGCAATGACGTTCTCACTCGCTCGGCCAAGTGCTGCACCAGCCGTAGGGCCGATCTCAAACCAGCCCACGTCACAATTGGGCAGGAAGCTGCCCAAGCGAACCGCGGACACCCCCATGGCCAGCTCAGCAGAGAGCTCATATCCGCCGACTTCGAGTGCGTGACCCGTTCGGAGTTCCTTCCAAAGGCTCTTTCGATCGAAGACGTCGACCGCTTCTAAGATATTGGCAGCCGTTTGCAATCGTAAAAACTGGTCTATTTGATGCTCACCGTTCAAAACAGGCTGCCAGAGCAACAGCTTGCTGGCATCTAGATGCAGACTGCTCAATTCGCACGCCATGAGAGCTCCCAGTCGCAAGCCCCACAAGGTAAGCGGAACTTCTCCGAATGACATCAGGTGCTTAGCGGCAAAGCACGCATCGTCCAGCCATCTCTGCCAATTTGCGTCAACAAAGTCCCCACTGCCATCACCACAACCGGACAAGTCAACCAGCAGAACACGATAGCCAACACTTGCCATTGCACGTGCCTGGACTGAAACGACGTGTCGAGATTTATGCATCTCTTCTGCGAAGGGATGCAGGTACATGACGGCACCGCGAGGAGGCCGGGTAGCAGGTTCCAACAACAGTGTGAACAGCGTTCTATCACCGTGCGCGAGAAACTCCGCGGAAACTTCGAACTTCCCCGGATCCATGATTCACCCGAGCTTTGACTCCAGGAACGCCGTAAGGCTGCCTACGGTGGCAAACACGTCTGCGTCTATTTCATCGTCGTCAACCATGATTCCGTACTGTTCCTCGAGGCTGGTGAGAATACCAACAACGGACATGGAGTCCATTTCCGGGATAGCACCCAGTACCCGGGTATCCGGGTCAGGCGCTATACTGCCTTCGGGCAGACCCAACGTCGTTTGCAAAATAGACACAACTTCTGACTGTATATCCATAACTGATTTCTAAAATACCGTAGAATTCTGTCTTATTGACGAGCAGGTCACCCATCCCGGCTTTCATAATGCTAACGCCCCACCCCCACCATAACAAGCGGTAAATGTGACCTACGCTGCACTATGGCAGAAGGTCTTGCCAATTGCTGGAGTTTACCCGATAGTGCAGTCAATCCAGAACAGCGGCGCTGGCGTTGAAGACCCAGATTGGCAATATTCAAATCCATACCGTTACTCTGCCCGGTGGCGTTGTTCACGAGACCGTGGCCGCTGCGTTTCACCAACTGGAACAGTCCGACCCCCAGTTAGGTATAGCGTGGCTAAACAATCTCTCTCAATACGCACTCAAAGAGCAAGAGACCGCGCAGCTTATAGTCGCTCATAAATCCGATGGTGCCTTCGTGGCCTGTCCCATCAAGATTTCGAGTACCGGGCGCGCCGCCGAAGCTCTGACCACATTTTACTCATCGCTCTACGAACCCGCTGTTGTCGTCACTGAAAGCGCGCCGCTATTCCAGGCGATCTTTACTCACCTCCGCCTGGAACACGGTATAGGAAGCCTCAGTTTGGCTCCCATGGATCCTAAGGGGCCGCTCTTCGGACAGATCCGTAGCGCCATCTCGCGCTCCGGTTGGCGAGGCTGCCACGACTACTTCTGTTTCGGGAACTGGTTCGTAGATACCGGCACGGGCAGCTTCAGATCTTATTTGAGTGCCAGGTCCTCGCAATTGCAGAACACGCTGCTGCGCCGCACACGTGGTTTTCTCAGAAACGGGCGCGGTAAGCTGACGCTGGTAGACACAGCAAGCGAGCTTGAACAGGGAATTGCTGATTTCGTGGAGGTTTACAATAGCAGCTGGAAGAAGCCAGAGCCCTTTCCAGAGTTTATACCCAACCTCATTCGGGTCGCGGCGGATCGTGGCTGGCTGCGGCTTGGCGTTGCACGCTATGACGATGAAGCTATCGCAGCACAGATCTGGTTCGTCACCGGCGAAACAGCTTACATCTACAAGCTGGCTTATCGAGAAGAACAGGCGGCCCTCTCACCTGGCACCGTACTGACAGGGTTTCTTATGGAACACGCGATTGATCGAGATCGGGTAAGCCGTATCGATTATTTGTCAGGTGACGATACCTATAAACGGGACTGGATGACCGAACGCCGAGAGCGTCGTGGCATCGCTGCGTACAACCCTAAGCACCCCAGCGGCGCTTTACAGCTGGGTGTGCATCAGGCGAAACGCTTGATCAAAGCGCTCGCGCCCCAAACTCACAGCTAGTTCTTTTGGGGCTGCCTGTCTATCCGCTCTAACCAGCTCCTGAGCGCGTCATTTACCCGCGCTCGTGAATTGCCTTCAGAGAACGTCTGATCCGCCTCTGCGATGTCGATACGTTCATTACCCGGGCGGCCGCAGGCGGCTTGCCAGGCTGCACTGTGGCTGACCATTTCATCGAACTCCTTACTAACCAGGCTCTGGCCACTCATGAGAAACAATACTGGACCGTCAAAACGCTGCAGGCCTTCAAGCATCCTGGGAACATAATCACCGTTGGATTCGCCCTGAGCTTGTTCAACCGTTACTGACAGGCCTTGCAGGCGTCCCGTCAGCTTTCGCCACACTGCCACTGCATAGTCCTTTACGTTGTACTCCAGACTCAGTAGCTTGCGCCAAAACGACCACTCGCCAAGTCGCCTAAAGTAGTGCTGACGCATGACCGCTAATTGCGTTTCCTCCGAAGTTACCCACGGATTTCCCAGCACCATACTGGCTACCGACGGTACCTTCCAACCGCTGATCATCGCCCCCGATGCAGCGTCGCAGCCGCCCCACAGGACAATCGCCTCCAGTTCAGGGACCTGCTGCAGGAAACAGGCCGCAGCGGCCTCAAGATCTTCCTCGAGGTATTCAAAGCCGCGGAAGGTGCCATCGCTGTCGCCGAGCCCCCGGTGATCGAAGCGCATAACCGGAATTCCAGCGGCTGACAGTTCACGCGCCATACTGACCATGCTGCGACCTACACCCGCTCGGTATTGAGGACCACCTGCGATCACGCAAAGAATCCCTGTACGCTGCACATCGGCAATTCGGTGCACAATGCCCACAAGAGAGGCACCCTGACATTCAAAAACTACCGGGAATTCAGAGATCGAAGCGACGCTCACCGGTATACCTCTGACGTCTTCTCCACCAGCTGGGGCGCACTCTCCCGATTAGCGATTTGCCATACTGGCGGATCACTGTAGGTATGCAGCGTCACAAGGTTTCCATGCCCCCTCAGCAACTCTATCGCGTTTCTGGCCGGAACACCTATTTCGGCCTCCGGGCTGCTCGTGTTTTCAAACCAGTGCATATCGCCGGTACACGGCACCGACATCGTGCTTAGATCAATAGACTCAATGTCATCCACCAACGCGCCGCTTAAGGTGTAACCGGCTATTTCAACTTCTTCGCCTGCGGCGAGCCTCTGCCGTATCTCTTTCGTTGTTTCCGCATTTTGTCCCTTCACCATCAGGGAGGCTACCCGCTGACGCAGCATCTGATTGATATAGAGCTTGGCTCCAGAGACTGGCTGCCACAACAGCAGGCCATCAACAGTACACTTGCGACGCACACTAAAATCCAACGCGAGTAAACCTCCCAGGCGTAGGCCCCACAAATGCACTGGTCCCGAGAAATCTGAAGCCAGAGTTTTCAGTGTCGTTTCTATGTTGTCGTACCAAAGGTCCAGGGTGCAATCGCGCAGCACCCCTTCGCTGTCACCGGTCCCGTAGAAGTCCAATAGCGTGCACGCGTAACCCAATGAGGCAAAACAGCGGGCCTGTGCTGCTACGACCGACCGACACCGATTCATCTCTTCGGCAAACGCTGGCAAGAAGACTATATGTGCTTTCGGGGCTACAGTCGGACAGAACTGCAACGTAAAGACCCTTTCGCCCGCCTCTCCAAGAAACCGGGGGACCAGGCGAAAGTCTGCGCTAATCGATGATGTAGTGCCTGCCACGACTTACCCTCATTCAGATTTGTGCAGGTGAACGTCTCCACCGATACTCCTGTCGCGTTCTCCTAGACCGATGAAATTCAGTATCTCCTCCTGACCGTTCGCGTCGCTGAGGTCCTCTATTGCGAAGATACGAAAACTCCCAGGGTATGACCCAGCCAGACGACCTGCCTCTACGTAATAGGCGTCCCAATACATTTCAATCGCTGCGCGCTTGTTCGGCGCATCGAACTTTGGAAAGGTGCTGTCCCAGACAGAGTCTGGTTTATAGGTGCTACCGTCGTGATCCTGCCAGTAGTTGTACTCAGAGTAAAAGGGCGTTCTCGTCAACATCGCGGTGATTCGGTCACCCAGCCACAGCGAAGGCCAACGTCTAATGGAAGACTTCTTGATCCAGCTATCGACTGTAGCAGTGCGGTCCCGCTTGATGCATACGAACTTGCACTCGGGCACACAACGCAGGATGTCTTCAACGTAGTTCAAATAGTAGTAAGCGATATCGCCGATCAATCTGACTGGCCCCATAGCCTGCAAGCGCTCATAGGTATGTACAGACGCTGGCCTGGAGTAGTCGACACTCAGACGCGATCGGTCACCTCCCGCTAGAATTGCGCGAAACTCGCAGACCACGTTGAGCTGCGGCTGAGCGTTACCTTTAAATACGGCACAAGAGGGGTTCAACTCATGAAAACAGATACCACCCTCTTGGCGGTCGAGCAACGAAGACAAAGAAGCCGTTCCGGAACGGCCAGTCCCCAAACCGATTACGATATGACCACCCTCAGCGCTCATCGCGTCGTACCCCGCTCCATAGAGTCGGTCAAAGGCATGGCGTATTCGACTCGCATTAGACTTCCGCCCGCAGCGACAGGATCGCTTTCAAGTTATCCGCAGCCTCGGCCACGCGCTCGAAACAGTTGCGATACTGATCGCGAGACTCGCCATACGGATCGTCTATTTCCGCCGGCAAACCTCGCTGGCTCGGATGAGCGCCCAGCAGAAACACCTTGCCAGCCGTATTCGGATATTCTTCCAACAGTCTGTCGTGGTGTCGCTTCTCCATAACAAAGATGACATCACTGTGATTGACGAGTTCATTATCAATGGTCGCGGAACGCATACTACCCAGATCTACGCCCGCTTCGCCCGCGATCTCAACCATGACCGGATCTGAAGGGCGGCCATCTCGCTGATGAAATCCCGCCGACTGAACAGCCATCCCAGAGTCCTCAGCGTATGCGCGCAGCATGACGTCCGCCAGAGCACTGCGATTGATGTTGCCATGGCATAGGAACAGTACGGATTTAGCCGCCAGCAGGCTACGCGCCACGTCACCCCGACGCCAGGCACGCTTTTGCTGTCGTTGAAACCAGCGCTCCCCCAGGCGGCTACGGAGCCTCGACCAGTACGCACTCAGGATATTGCCTATATCGATCATCCCAGGCAGCGGATCACTAATGCTCTGGACATCGAACCTGTGCCGGAGAGAGAACCACTGCGGAATCTGCTTGACGATATCAGCGCGCGCGGGAGGCGGCACTGGAGCTACGCCATCACCCCCGCGCAGGACCGCCTCATGCCAGTGAAGATCGCGTGATAGCAGTCGACAATAGACTCCTTCTCGGTACTCAGGCGTTGAATGCACCGAACCCGTCGTAAACAACTCCCAAAGCATCCGTGGAAAATCAGCGCCCGCGGCCACCGCCAATGGAAGAGAACCCCACAGTCTGCCGTTGATTTCCATCAGACAAAACGCCCCAGTCTGAGGGTTAAACTTGAATTCGACCATTGCCACACCGTGCCATTTAAGCGCAGCAATCAATTGCTCTGAAGCCTTCAGAAGTTCAGGATGAACGCTTTCGCTGACACGCAAACTGCTGCCTCCGCCCGTCAAAGGCACCTCGTGCAGTCGTCGATGCTGGAATGAGTACACCAAGCGCCCATGCTCAGCGATCAACTCAACGCCTACACCAACGCCCTGAAAATACTCCTGTAGTAACACTGGTCCAAAGCGCAGGGCATGAGCACACTTGGAGCGAAGATCACTCCAATCGAACGCATAAGTTACCTGCAGGTGACTGGATGCACCCTCCGAAGAACCGATTGACCGAGTTGGCTTCACCACGACCGGAAAGTCGACCCGATCGGTAAGATGGTCCAGCTCTTTTTCAGCAGATACGGGCAGACCAAGAGGTACAGGCACACCGAGTTCTGCAGCCAGCGCCATCGTCTTGGACTTATCCAGCACCAGATCCAGACTCTCACGAGACGGCATGGCGATAGCGTGCCCATCAAAATCTGCGCGGCGTGCCGACAGCGGCACCAGCGTGCGCTCAGTCACTGGAATCACCAGGTCATAGCCGCCATTCGATAACTCTTTTCGCAACCAATCGCAAAAAGCGCCTGTCTCAATCAGCGGATTCGGGTAACACGTGACATCGTGTACGTATCGAGACCGCGCCGCCAACGGGTGCCCCGTATGACTGGCTACCGTTACCTGACAACCGCTGCGCCCGAGAGATCTCGCAACCGTCAAACACGGAACCATGTCCGCATCCAGGACAAGCGCGCGTGCTGACGTGCTATCCATGGCACAACATTCCCAATGGGCTGAACCTCATTATTCGACTACCGCCTCCCAGAAACCCTCGCCAGCACATGGATAAGCTCGTTGCTCCTTCTGCGAAAGCACAGCCAGAACAGGCCGATATACACCAGCGCACCAACCGGAATTTTATACAGGCCCCATACGCCCTGCAGTTCTGGAAACTGCAGATCGAGGGTAAACAGCACCAAGCACATAATGACGGAAATCAACAGCGCGGGCGAGAATGCCTTGCAAAAATCGAGAACTGAGACACCCAGCAATGGACCACCACGCGCCATGGTCAGCCAGAGGATGAACACCGATGCTAGACTCCAGGCGATCGCAACGCCGTTGAGGCCGTGTGGCAATAGAACAAAAATAGCGATCACCAGGAATACCAGGGTCCAAAAGGCATTCGTCATATTGATTCTGGCCCCGTCTGCGGCAAGCACCGCGGGCGAAATGATGTACGCCAGTATTCGTAGCGGCACACTGATCACAATGATCGCAAACAACCCGGATATCTGTACCCATTTCTCTCCGAGCGCGATGTATATCAGCTCCTCACCGACCATCGCAACGCCAAGAAAGATCGGAAAAATAAGGACGCTGGCAAAGCGTAGGCTAGTCAGAAGATAGTCTCCACTTCCACCCGATGCTCCCTGCAGGCGCGCAAAAGCCGGGAAGGCCACCACGTTAAACAGCGGCACACTCTTCGCCATCAACATAGTTGCCAACTGAATAGCCACGCCGTAAAAACCCACTTGGGCGATGTCAAAGAAACGGCCCGCTATCACCACATCGACACGGTTGTAAGCGACAAAAAGTACTTCTGAAAACGCGACAAAGGCTCCGAACTTGAAGAGCTCCTCCATCCCACGCGGCACAAAGGACGGCATCCTCGGATAATCGATCAGTCGATTGAACCAGAAGCAATTGAATACCGACGTGAACACGATGGCAGAGACCAACGCCCAGTATCCATAGCCAAGATAAGCCAGCAGCAGGCTCAGGCACGATGCCAGCACGTCAGTAAAGAACGTGATCTTTGAGGTTCTCTTATGCTCGAGATTACGCGCTACCAGTGACGAAGGCACTGCAGTCCAGGGGATGATCAGGTAAGTAAATGAGAGTACCCGTAACACCAACTCCAAATCTTCGTTACCGTAGAAAGCAGCCGCGTAGGGCGCTAGCATGAACTGAGTCAAAAACAGGAGAACGTTTACCGCCACGAGAAGACCCAGCGTCTTTCGAATCATGGGCTCGGTGAGGTTCTCAACTTTCATTAGGCTCTGACTGAAACCGACATTCGAAAACAGCACCAAAAAGGTCCGAAAAACCTCTGCCAGAGCGATCACCCCATAGTCCTCGGGCGCCAGGAATCGAATGACGAAAATCGTAGAAAGCCAGCTAATGAGCTGACCCATGAAGCGTAGAGCCGCCACCCAGCGAAAAGCCGACATAGCTCGGTCGACTAGATTGGATTGATCAATGTCTTCTGATGACATACTTGATGTTGCCCAATCTGGCCAACCGCCAACTGCCGAACATCTGACAACCGGCTGCGACTCTGCAGTAGGCCAGGACCGAAGAATTCCCCTGATTCATGCTCTTATTTCCGAAAGTTTACCAACATTTAGAGCTTTTCTCCCCCTCGAAAGCTCGAGCTATGACGTCGAGTTGGTGTGTTGACCGTCCACATGCTGGTTTTCTATCATGACCCTTATAAGAATCACTCTTGGGACAGCGGCGCATGATAGGCCTTGTCCGGGGCAAACGACCGTCATGAACTGCCAACATCGCTAGCGAACGTATCCGCATGGCCAACCCTGATAGACCCTACTTCTCAATCATCCTATGCACCAGGGACCGCCCCGACTTATTGCAGGAGGCGCTGCAATCCGTGCTTGTCCAGACTGAAAAGGACAGGGAAATCATCGTCGTTGTGGACGGGTCCTCAGAAGAGAATCTCGCTCACTATCGAAAGTTGAGCGACGACCACAGCGGCGTTCGCTTTCTATACCTTGTGCATCTTGATAAAGGTCATGGCCAGAGCTACGCCCTCAATTTCGGCGTTAGCCGATCCCAGGGCGAGTATCTGTGCTTTCTTGACGATGATGATCATTGGACCGACGAGAACCATCTGCGCGACGCCCGATCAGCGATTGAGGCCAGCGGCGCGCCGGTCGACCTCTTGCTTTGTAATCAAAAGGCCCTCTTTTCTGATCGATCACCGCAAACGCTCAGCGTGTGGCTGGAGGATCTGATACCAATAGTGCATGAGGCAAAACATCATCGGGGCGACTGGTACTTTGTCGATACAGACTTTCTCATGACAAGCGGTGGCTTTGGACACGTCAACTGCAGCATCTACAATGCGACGTTCTACGTCCGCATTGGGGGCATGGACGATACCATTCGCTATGAAAACGATCGAGATATCTACCTCCGTGCGATCGATGCGGCAACCTGCATCCTCTACACGACTCGCTACATCTCTCATCACAACATTCCGGACCCCAGGCAGAAGAAAAATCTGTCGACCGCTGTCGGCCAGCTGGACAAAAAACTCAGCCAGCTGCGCGTTTACGACAAGGGCCTAGCCCATGGCTCGCATGAATCCATTCGCGCGCACTGCAAGCTCGGCAAAGCTTATGAACTTAAGAAAGCGGCGCAGCTGCTCGCTGAGATGCAGCGCTTCGGCAGTGCCGCAACGTTCGCCAATGCCGCGCTCATTAACGGCTTCAACCTGCGCTGGCTCGCTTATACGATCTACCTGAACTGCAAATCCAGATTTGGCAACAATCAGCGCGAGCAGGAGAAATTTTGACCAAATTTCGGTACTATTTGTTCAGTCCAGAACACCTCTCATACGTCATGCTGAAACTGCCATCGTTACCTGTCACACTCGTTTTCGTCACCACGCTGGGTCTGATACTTGGATCAGCGCAAACCCCAGCGGCCCAGTCAAGAGCACCCTGGGTCGGCAAGGATCTAACGGGAGAGCGTTGTTCGAGCAGCCAGCCCACGTCCGGCCCATTCGACTATTTGCAAAGAGCAAGACACGCTGGGGCACTTAGGGTGGTTGAAGAAAACCACTTCGATCAAGGCGTCGCAAGCCTACGAAAGGGCCTCTCTACCACACCGATGGGCGACATCGACTTTACACTAAAGGCTTTTCCGAACCACCATGGTGCTCTGAACAGCGCCATGACCTACAGTCTGAGGTTTCCCCGTTTTCCCAAAAACAGTAAAGGCTTGCCAGCCGAGTGCTACTTTCAACGCGCATTGGCATTCAGTCCCAACGATGACACCGCGAGAGTCATGTTCGGTATCTACCTTCACAAGAAAGGCAAATACAACCGGGCCATAAAAGAGTATCGCGAGGCGGAAAAGTCCCGCAAAAACGACCTGGTACTGTACTACAATATGGGTCTGACGTTGGTAAAGCTCGAGCGCTACAACGGCGCAAAAAATATGGCGACCAAGGTCTATGATGCCGGCTTCCCACTACCCGGACTGAAAAAACAGCTCAAGGCTCTTGGCTACTGGGAAGACGAGGGACCGCCACCACCGCCGGAACCAGGCTCCCCCGAAGCAGCCGTCGCCACCGCCAATGCAGTCGCCAAAGCAATGAAGGCAAACAAGATCCCACCCGGCTCTGGAGGTGGCGTTAACGCCGCGAATTTCGGCGCCGCGGCCAGTTCAATTGGCAGTGGCAACGCGCCGGAATCCAAAACGTCAGACACCCCTCAGCCAAACCGCGACTCTCCAAGCGACTCTTCAGGCGGTACGCCAGGCGCCTTGGCGGAGCCGACCGAGGCCGCCGCACCACCTATTGACAGCGGCGAAACACCGCAGCCTACCTCAGCTGAGGGCGGTTGAGCGGGCGAGTGGGTCCCGGTTTCTCAGATTCAGCGCCAAGCGCGCCGCGAAAGCCAGCGGCTTTCTGTCCCAAGGGGTGAATCTCGGCAACTGGAAACGATCACTTGCTGGTACGGCCACCCCCCAATGTGTGGAGACTGCGGCCTCAAAGCCTGCCGCCGCTACCATGTCTCTATGGACAGTACTGTAGTCCAGTTGAGGACGACCATTGGGGTATGCGAACACTCTCACATCGCGCTGAACTATATGTTCTAGCGTGTGCTTGCTTTGTTCTATTTCCCGACTTGCAAGGTCTTCATCGATACTGGTCAGGATCGGATGGTTCACCGTGTGGGCGCCAATATCGATGTCCGCATCGGCAAGTTGGCGCAGTTGTGCATCAGTCAGCATAAGATTATCCGGCAGGGAATCTGCCAACGCGGCAATGCCGGCCACCCTCTCTGCCCTTTTTTCTGGATCGAGGTGCTTAATGGCCGTCAATATGCCATCAACGGCTGCCAAACGTTCCGCTTGGGTAGCCGTGGGGTAGCACCCCAACTGCAGGGACTGTAAGTCAAGCTGACTGCCCTCAAAACCCCGCAGAGCCTCGATCACCGTATCGTTCCACATGCGCCCACCGTTGATGAATCCCGTGCTGATAAACACGGTGGCGGGTATTGCATACTTTTTTAACACCGGCAGCGCTATGCGGGCGTTGTCTGCATAACCGTCGTCAAACGTCACACAGACTGCTCTGTTCGGCAGCGAACGATTGCCCAGCGCTTGCACCGCCTCAAGGAGAGGCATGGGATTGTAGCTACGACGCAAATGTCGCATCTGCCAATCAAACTCAGCAACCGTTGGCTCGCTTGGTCGCATTACGTCTCGCTCGGATACAACACGATGAAAAATCAAAATCGACAGGCTTTGAGCGCCAGCTGTCACAGCGGCACATCCGCGCGCTACCAGGTCCGCCAACATCAGGTACGACCCGGTAAACGATTGCGGGAGGTCATCGATGAAGCACGACGTTTGCTGCGTTTGGGCGCCGAGTCCTCGTCAGCCGTCTTGGCGTTATCCTGAGTCAACTGTGTCATTGCGATGGTAATCGCCATGATATGCCAGGCGAGGTCGAAATAGGCCAGGCTCAGGAATGCTCCCCCTGACATGAAGGCGATCATACTGATGCGCAGCATGCGCGCGAGAAAGTTGAAGTCCTGTTTATCGGGATCATCCTTTGTACTCGTCATCACACGGCCCAGCTGACGCCAGACCAGGAACAGCACCGTCAAAAACAGGAATAAACCGGGCCAACCACTCTCCGCTAGTACACCGAAATAAATACTATGGGCCACAAATGCCTTGGTCGCACCGGGTGCATACTTGTGATAGTTCTCCAACGACCAGCAGTTAAAACCACCGCCAGTGAGTCGGTCGTTTGCCGCATTGATGCTGAATTCCCAGGCTCTCAATCGCTCCATAGCCGACGTATCATTTTCGTAGTCGGTGATGGTCGCCATTCGGTCGTGCCAGCTTTGTGGCATAAAGATGTAACCGAACCCGGCAAGTATCAGCATTGCCACCAACGTGATCAGCTTGGTCTTCGACTGCAACCAAAAGAACCCTGCTACCGCCCCAATGGCTAGCAGGGCACCTCTGGACTGAGACCCCACCACAGATACCAGACTGAGAAAAATGCAGTAAGGCATGATCTTCTTGACGAGATCGTGCGGAGGAAAGCGATACATATACACCATCATCGGCACGATCATGAGTACGGCGACTGCCAGAGTGTTGTTCTCTCTGATGTAGGTCCCATCCGGGCCGTAAACGTGAAATGCTCCACCGGTCATCAGCGTGAACGCGCCACCCTTGACGCTGTAGAAACCAATGGATCCGACGATGACCCAGATCAGCATATTAACCCGTTGAAAATCCTTCATCAGGAGCATCGTTACGAAGGTGATCAACTGAATCTTAAGCACCGTATCCAGCTGGTCGAAAGCGTGCTCAGGGTAGATCGCGAGGAACGTCGAGATCGTCACCCAGACCAGGAACGCAACCCATACGATGACTAGGCTGTTGGCGGGCAGCTTTTTCTCTTCCCGATTCATCAACAGCGCCAGCAGCAGTGTGATTGCCACGATCTGCGCAAAAGGCATTGTGTAGGCGAACCCCCAGGCAAGACGATGCGGGTTCATATAGCTCAACCAAGACCAAACCAGAACGCCAAAATAGGCGTTGCGCAAAATGAATGGCAACGTGCCAAGCACCATCAGTGTGACGACGATGTCCCTCATGAGACTACCCGGCCTCTCCAGTCAGGGATGTTCGAGTCGGCTGACAACATAGCGAAACTTTCCGGAAGTCTCTCGCTCGATTTTTTTGACATGCTCGAATTCTATCATTACCGATTCGCCCAGGCGCCGCTGAAATTGCTCAGAAATGGACTTTTCCAGGGCAGGCCTATCGACAGATTCCGCTATCAGTTGCACTCTGATCAGCGTCAGCGACTCTTGAACGATGCGAAACTCTGCGACTTCGGGAATCTCTCGCAACACGTAAATCAGCGCCAGACCATGTAAAACGGTCCCGTCTGCGGCCCGCACGAAGTCGGTGGTACGGCCATCAATGTCCCCGAGCAGCGGCAATCCGCGACCACACGGGCAGCTACGATCACTGAGACTTCCCACATCACCCGTGCGATAACGGACAAACGGAAAGTCGCCCGTACTCAAATGGGTGATCACAATTTCTCCGCGCGCATTCGCGGGCAAGACTCGGCCGTCCTCGTCCACGATCTCTACCACGATGTCCTCGGCCGTGATATGCATCGATCCCTCCGGACATTCGTGGGCAATAAAACCACCATCTCGACCACCGTAACCATTAGCAACCGGGCAACCGAAAGCCCGCTCGATCAACTCCCGCTGATGGTCATAGAGCCGTTCAGCGGTCACAAATACAACGCGTATTCCCAGGGTATCCACTCGGTAGTCGTTATCCAGCACATATTGAGCCAACAGGGCCAGCGACGACGGGTAACCAAACAGCATTTTGGGCCTGAAGTCTCTCAGGCGCCTGGTAAAGTCCAGCAGATTGGCGTTGGACATATCGAAAGCGGAAAGCAGTTCTGTTCGCAACAGGCTGTCGCGCAACAGGCGGATGCGATCCTGTGTATCCAGTTCGATCGGCGACCCCCATAGCACAAGCTCTGGATCACCGATGTCAACATCCCACCAGCGGGTCGCACGCCACTTGGCAGCTACGTCATGGCTGACGCGCTCCTTACCGCGATAAAAGACCAGGGGTTCACCGCTGGAGCCACCCGTAGTGAAGCGCTCCAGGGGGCCGGCATTAGTCGCTTTCAAAGCATCGGTGTTGTCGCGTATATCCTGCTTGGTCAGGAGCGGAAGTTTCTGCAGATCCGCGACACTGCGCACTGCCTCAGGATTGAAGTCAAGCGTCTCAAACAACCCTCGATAGTAGGGAACGTGCTGATCAATACGCACTAGAAACGCGCGCAGCCGCTCAACTTGAAGCACGGCCAGCTGCTCTGGGCTCAGCCACTGAGACTGCTCCATAAAGCGTCGAATACTGACACTGCTGTGTCCCTTCAGACTCTCGTGCAAAGGAAACAAAGCACCCGACACTAGTTTCGTATAGAGGCTCATGTTGCCAAGCCGTGCCGTTTGTACAACGCGAGCCACTGCGCTTTTACACGATGCCATCCATAGCGCTCGACCAGAGCTTGGCCACGCGTTCTGAGCGCACTGTAGAGCTCGTCGTCCCGCAGCACTTTCAGCAGCGCGTCGGCCATGGCGTCTTCATCATCGGGTGGTACCAGCAGCGCAGTCTCGCCGTCCTCCACAATGTAGGGAACACCTCCGACATGGGTGGAAACTACGGGTAGACCGCAGGCAAGCGCTTCCAACACCGAGTTAGGCATGTTGTCGACGCGCGTTGGATTGAGCATGACATCCGCGTGTCTGTAGAGATCGACAATGCCCTTCCTGTCCAGGCGACCGACAAATTCGACGGTTTCGTCCAGCCCCAGCTCCTGCACCATTAACTCCAACTGGCCCAATTGCGGCCCGCTACCCGCTATTTTCAGACGCACCTGGGGGTAGCGTTGGCGCACAAGGTGGATCGCTCTAATCGCCGCATCGATCCCGTATATCGCCTCCAAATTGCGGGTAATGACCACCGTGCAGGGATCACCGGCTTCACTCCGCAGGCCGGGCTGGAAAGTGTCCAAATCGACGATGTTTGGAATGACATGGGCGGCGATATCGAACTCCGCAAACACCTCTTGAAGAAAGGTGGAGGGGACAATCAGACTGGACGCCTTTCTCATCGAGGGTCTCACCCAGCGCACCGATGAGGTCAAGTAATCACGCGCCTCACCGCCTCTGTAGTTGACGATCACGGGCGTTCTTCTCGCCCAGGCAAGCCACAGTACGGGCGCGGCAAACAGCTGCCAAGACCATCCGGAATTTGCCATCAAATGGATGACATCCACCCGACCGGCCAGACGCCATGTCTGGACGAGGTACGGAAGCAGGCGAAAGATGGCACGCACTCCCCAGAGCTTCTCTGCCCAAGCGGGCCGATAAGGCGCGTTGCTTTGCAGGAGGGTGACGTCTACTCCCTCGCTGCGCATCAGATCGGCTAATTGAATGGTCTGCATAGCCATTCCGCCACTGGGTGGTGGTAGAGGCCCTACCAGCCCGAGACGCAGCTGGTCGCGGTGTGCGCGCACGTCCGGAGAGCTCACGGCTAACCCACAGTGAAGCTGTCGTCCGCCACTGCGGCCTGGAACATCATCAAAGACCAGAGCGGCGCACTGTATTCTCGCAAACCCGACTGATGGTCAGTCACGAGTCGATGCAGATATTCACGACTGAATAAACCTGTTTCAGCCAGCCCACCCTCCAGCAGGGCTTTTTGCAGGCGTTCACGCAAGGGACCACGGAACCATTTGCCCAGCGGCACACCAAATCCCATTTTGGGCCTGTACAGCACGTCCTGGGGCAGGTGAGGCTCAAGTGCCTTCTTCAGCAAATATTTGCCCTCCTGACCTCGCAGCTTCATTGACACAGGCAAACCAGAGACCCACTCCACAAACTTATGGTCAAGCAGCGGTACACGCACTTCCAGGGAATGAGCCATACTGGCTCTATCAACCTTGGTGAGAATATCGCCCACCAGATAGGTTTTCATATCCAGATATTGAATGAGGGACAGGGGATCATCCGTTGGACTGCGGCCTGCATGATGGTTGAACGTCTCAATAGCCCGATAACCCTGTAGCTCACGCCGCAACGCGGGACTGAATAGCGCGTTCCGCTGGACCTGGGAGGTAATAGACACCGAATGCAGATACGCCTCAACAGAGTTCCGGGCCAGTGACTCGAAGGTTGTCTTCGCTCGCAATACTCGCGGTGCCCAGTCAAGTTTGGGGTACAGACGGCCCAGGGTACCAAACAGAGGTCGCCTCAGGCCAAGGGGCAGCGCACCGCGCAATTTTTCTTCGTTCATGTGCCATCGGTATCGCCGATAGCCCGCAAAATTCTCATCCCCGCCATCACCCGAAAGCGCGACGGTTACGCGCTCTCGAGCCAGTTGACATACACGGTAAGTAGGTATCGCAGAGCTGTCGGCATAGGGTTCGTCATACAGCTCCGCTAACGTGTCGAGCAAATCGAAATCGTCGCTGGCAACCGTGCGTTCAAGGTGATTCGTGCGATAGCGCTCAGCCACCTGCCGGGCGTAATCCGTTTCGTCGAACTGCGGAACATCGAAACCGATGGCACAGGTATTCACGGGATCCGATTGCAACTGAGCCATCGCCGCCACGACGGCGCTGGAATCGACACCTCCCGATAGAAAGGCGCCAAGGGGTACCTCAGAAACGAGCCGGATATCAACTGCCTGAAGCAAACGGTCGTTCAACTCCTCGTACAGCGTCTCTTCCGGAGACGATGGCAATGGAGCAAAGGGTATATCCCAGTACTCTCGCTGCTGCGGTATTGGCCGGCCACACTCAAACAGCATCGAATGACCGGGTCGCAGTTTGTAAACAGAACGGTAGATTGTCTTCGGCTCGGGCACATAGCCAAGCGCAAAGTAGTCTTCTACCGCCTGGAACTCTAAAATCCGGGGCAGCCCTGGATGAGCTTTGAGTACCTTGAGTTCGGAACCAAAAACCAGCGTTCGATCATTCAGCACCGAGTAAAAAAGAGGCTTAATGCCCAGCCGATCACGAGCAAGAAACACGCTCTCTCGCTCCCTGTCGTAGATCGCGAACGCAAACATGCCCCTGAATTTTTCAACGCACTGTTCGCCCCACTCTCGCCAGGCGTACAGAATGACTTCAGTATCACAGCGCGTTCGCAGGACGTGGCCTAGGGCGCGCAGTTCATCGCCCAATTCCGCAAAATTGTATATTTCGCCGTTATAGACAACCGTGAGCTTGCCGTCTTCACTGTGCATCGGCTGTTGGCCGCTGGACAGATCAATGATAGACAGTCGTCGGTGCGCAAAACTGACTCCGGGTCCCGCGAAAATGCCGTATTCATCCGGCCCGCGATGATACTGCGTTTGATTCATCGCATTGAGCAAATCGCGATCAAACTCCTGGCGACCGCTGATATCGAATAGCCCCGCTATGCCGCACATGGTCTAGTGTGCCCCAACACCTGACAACAGCTGGTCGTATACTCCCAGGTAGGCGTCTACGGTACGATCCCAGCTAAAGTGCTGCCTCACAAATTCGACCGACTGCTCGCCCATGCGGCGTCTTGCCTCATCGTCTTCCAACAAGTCAGCCAGTGCTTCACTTAGTCCGGTCGCGTCACCCACACCAAAAAGTCCCCCCGTTACACCTTCCTTGACCAACTCCACGTTCCCACCCACGGCAGTTGCAAGGACAGGCACACCGGTGGCAAACGCCTCTAAAACTGTATTTGAGATACCCTCTCCCAGAGATGGCAAAACGAACACGTCCATCGCCGCCAATAATTCTGGCACATCGTCGCGATCGCCAGCGAACCAAACTGCATCTGTCAGTTCCAGCTCTTCTGTCAGACCATGTAGGTGGGCACGCAAATCGCCATCCCCGACCAATATGACTTTCAGTCGCGAGCCCAGGTGGGGTTGGGTATCACGCAGTATCGCTAGTGCACGCAGCAGCGTCTGTTGATCTTTCACCGGCGTGAGCCTACCCACTGTCCCAACAATCAAGATATCATCAAGGCTCTGCCAGTGCTCAGGTAATAGTGCCAATGGCTTCACAGTTCGGGGAGCGAATCTTGCACAGTCCACCCCGTTGTATATCTGCTGCACTTTTTCAGGGGGGACACCCACACGCTCACGCAGCCAAGTTTCCAGGTCCCGACTGACGGCTATGTACTGATGTACCAGAAGTCGCATTGCACGACGAAGCGCAAGATACTTCCAGTTAGTACCGTCCACATCGGTGATTTCGCGACCGTGTTCTCCATGCACGCGCCGAACGTGCCGAATTCCTAAGCCGCATATCTGCGACTCCAAGGCGGCGAGGTTCCGGCTGTGAATAATGGCTGGCCTAAGTTGCCGCAGCAGACCCGCAAGCTCCCGGAAGTAGCGCAGATCGTGACCACGCCGTTTGTGCATTTCGATAACGTCTACATCCGGGACCGTGATGCGGTTGGCAAATTCGCCTGCACCGGTCATGCAGATAATCGCATGCCGATATCGTCCCGGCGGAGACCGATTGATGAGATTCACCAGTCCGTTCTCCAGGCCGCCGGTGGAGAACTGATAGATGATGTGCGCCACAAGAGGCGGAGGAGCTTTCATTGATCAGTCATTGCTGCCAGAGGCTTCGCTAACCAAAGCTGGTTGCTTTCGACAAACGCCTGCAATATCGTGTCAGCCTGTTTCACCTCCTGATCTACCAGTACCACGAGCACCATACGATAACTCATAACCTCGGCCAGCCGGAGCCGGTAGCTCGCCTCCAACAGCTTCGCCCAATAATCATTGGACGTCTTGAACTCACCCACCTGGTACCACGACCACGCGAGATACTCACCAGTTGGGCCCGAGACCACCGCAACATCTATGTCAACGGAGTCCCCATCAAGACTGATCGCAGCTTTGCGATAGTCGAGCAGCCGCCACGGGGTTTCTTCCAACGTAAACAATTGGCTGCTGCCAATCACATCGCCAGCGTCGGTCGGATACTGCACGATGACCCTGACATCACTGGATCCCGTGTCATAGACAACACTGGTCTCGCCCGACACCCTGGACGGCGGCCGCCAGTGTACGCCCTGTTGCTCTGCGTCCGACCCAGTAGCCAATGTTAACGGCAATTGCGGCACCGAGCTTGCTCGAGTCTCGCTCAGCAGGGTCATTGCAACGACCGGGCCCGAAGTAACCAGAACCAGACACAGCAGCAGTATCCCAGCGGCGGGCTTACCCTCCGATGTGACCCGAGCGCCCTGACGCACAGCTTCGGGCGACTGTTCAATATCCTCGCGAAAAAACGAGCCCAGCCAGAACAAGATGAAAATCACCAAGCCGAAGAATACCCAGCCATAAACAAGATGATCCGCACCCGTCGCTATAGTCATATCACTCATATGACCCAGCATCACAATAATGTAGGCGCGCAGCGTATTGGCAAAGATTGGCACTATCGCAGACACCAGTACGAACAGGACTCGCCGTACCCAGCTGACGTAGGTTAGATAAGCGTAGAGTACGCCCACCGTTACTGACGCAATTATGTAGCGTACGCCACTGCATGCCTCCACAACGGACCAGCTTCCAGTGGGCAGAGTAAAGTAAAGGCCTTCGCGAAACACCGGTATGCCCGTCTGACGGATGAGCCACACGGTTGAGGTTGCAGTGAACTCCATCATCGGCGGAATCAGCGCCTCACCCATGGGTACGGCAAAGAACAGAAAACCCAGCGGAAACATGAGCACACGAGCCACCTCATGCCCAGCAATAGACCAGACGCCGATGACCAACATGGATACCAGTGCCAACTGGCGGACCACTGAAACATCCACAAGTGATGCCAACAACCAGACGAGAACCACAGGCAACAGCAGTAGGGCAACAACGGGGGCCGGCTGCGCAGTTTGCAGTAGCAGTTGCTCTCGACGCGACCAGATCAGCCACATAGAGATGGGCAAAATCAAAAAACCGTGGGCAAACGTGTCAGACCTGGACCAGATTTCGACCATAGACCACGCGGTTGGCCAGTACAAACCCAGCAGCAAGATGACAAACAAGGCTGCCGCCCAGAGTGGCTTGTGCTCTCTTTTTTGTATCGTTGCGTTGGCGCCCATCGCAGTCATGGCAATGGCCTAGCCCAACGAACGCGCCAGCAACGGACCCAATCTATTGGCCAACGGCAAGGGCAACCTGCTCCAGGTGTTCACCATGGCCCGGTACTTCGGATTAAGCGGATTGACATCCGGCACCTGGCTGGATCGCACCAGATAGTACTCATACGGCAACGCAACGGGTTCAAAGCCAAAGTTCTTCTTGAAGCTGAACGGGCCGGTCCCTGATTTGCTTCGACCAAAGTCAAACACTCGATAACCCTGCTCTGCCGACCGGCGCATCAACTCCCAATACATGAAGTGGTTTACGCCTTTCAGCGAACGCGAAAAGCCAGTACTCCCCCCGTAATAGGGAATGACTTCATCTCGAAAGTAGAAATTCAGTACACCAGCTACGTCTCTTCCCTCATGCGTGATCATAAGGACAGAACAGGCGTCACCAAATTCCTGTCTGAGGATATCCATGTAGCGACGCGAGAACACCGGAGTACCCAGGTTCCGAACACTTTCGGCGTACACCTCGTACATTCTGTGCACACCATCGTACCAATCGCTCTGCAGCCCCTCCTTGATACCTTTGCGCACCATCGCTCGCTGACGATTTGGTATCGCCTTAAGATTGGCTTCCTCGTCGGCATCAATGTCTTTGCGAAACGTATAGTAAAGCTCTTTGACTGGCCAACCGCTATCACTCCGTTCCCGGTTACGCAACTCAAGCGCGTCGACCTGCAATCGTTCCGCGAGTTCACAGGCAGAGCGACGCAGGGCTAACGCCGCAGCATCGTCATCTGCAACGATACCCCCATATACGCAAAAGGGCATTGAGGACAACGAGTTGCCGAACAGTAGACTCTTCACCTGCACCAGTGGCAGAACACCCACTATGTCATCTCCCTGCTCGGCGAAGAGACAGTGCCCTTTGTGACCAAAAGCGCGCTCCAACACGCTTCGCCAGCCGCTTAAGTGGAAGAACGTACCGTGCTTGTGCCGTGCTACGTAGGCATCCCAGGCCTCCGCATGAGAGTCTTCCAGATACTTCACTTTCACACTCACTGGCCGGACTCCTCAGACAAAAAGACACTGTCCATGCGACCCCAGCGAAAATCGCCCAGGAGCCGGTCCAGCCGGTCATAGGTGCGGTCTAGATTTAGGTAATGTCGGAACCGAGTTTTGGCATCCAGCCCGCCGGGGCGGGGCTGCTCGGGATCGATCTCCCAGGGATGGCAATAAAAAATACCCGGTTGACCATCCCGCGTGTTTACCCGGTGCAATGCCCAACGAGAAAATCTATAGGGGAACAAACGAAACCAGCCCCCTCCCCCGCAGTTGATGTTTTTGCTGCCAACAGGAACCGTGGTTATCGGTATTTCCAACAGACGATCATCGGCTACGCGGAATGCAAACCTTGGCGCATCTGGTATACCGTAGAGGTCGTGACGTATCGGCACTATGCTGGAACTGTAGCTGTACCCAGCATCCGCCAACTCAGTCCAGGCCCAAGCCTGCTCCCGACCGATGGAATAGCTGGCCGCCCGGTAGCCACGCACGGGCGAGCCGGAAAGGTCTTCCAGAAGCTTCCGAGTACGGTCTATGTCCTGCCGAAACTCGGTTGGCTTCTGGGTCGAGACCCGAGTATGTTGCCAACCGTGGCTGGCCAACTCATGGCCTTGCGCGACGATACTACGCACCATCTCCGGATGGCGCTCAGCCACCCAGCCCAAGGTGAAAAACGTGGCTTTGACCTTGTGCTGATCGAGCAGTCCCAGAATCTTGTTCGTGTTTGCATCTACCCGGCGAGGCAGCGCTTGCCATTGATTCCTGTCCACATGGCCTTCGAAGGCTGACACCTGAAAGTAGTCTTCAACATCAACCGTCATGGCATTCACGACGGTGTCCGCCAAATCCCTAGGGAATGCCATGCTCAGCGCCCCCTCAGCCAGCTATCCACTGTCTCGACAACCCGTTCGGCCGTAGCGCCATCCCAACGCTCGGGAATCCTGCCGCGTTTGCCACCGTTCTGGATGATATCCCGGTAGCAATCCATGATGGCAAGTGGATCCGTCCCAACGACGGTGTTCGTTCCCTGGCTGACCGTAATAGGTCGCTCTGTGTTCTCCCGCAAAGTCACACAGGGAACGCCAAGAGCGGTGGTCTCTTCCTGAATACCGCCAGAGTCCGTCAACACCAACCGCGCGTCACGCATCAGCCCAAGCATTTCAAGATAGCCGAGAGGCGACGTGGTGTGTATCCCGGAACCATCCAGATAACCGCTCAGACCCGCATCGTCAATACGCGCCCTGGTACGAGGGTGAATGGGAAACACCAGAGGGGTCTGCTCACTGATGTCACACAGCGGTCGCAACAATCGCTCTAACACCCGGGGGTCGTCCACATTGGATGGGCGATGCAAAGTCAGCAAACCGTATTGCCCGTCGCTGGGCACCAATTCAACCGCCTTGAGTGTCTCGCTACTGGGAACCGAATCCGGCAGGTTGTATAGGAGTGTATCGATCATTACGTTGCCGACAAAGTGCACTTTTTCTTCGGCGATTCCTTCGCGCTGCAAATTTTGCAGCGCGCTGGATTCAGTGGTGAACAGCAGCTCTGACAGCTGATCAGTTAGCAATCGATTGATTTCTTCCGGCATGGATCTGTCACCACTGCGAAGCCCCGCCTCAACGTGAATCACCGGAATGTTCTTTTTTACCGCCACTAAAGCGCATGCAATGGTCGAGTTGACATCGCCTACCACCAGCACCGCCGCCGGTGGTGATGCGTCAAGCACGGGCTCGAAGCGCTTCATGATTTCCGCCGTTTGCTCGGCGTGGCTACCGGAACCCACCTCCAGATCTATATCAGGCTCGGGTATGTGCAACTGCTCGAAAAACGCATGCTTCATCGTTGCATCGTAGTGCTGGCCGGTGTGCAGCAGTCGGGCGGTGGGTGCAACTGAGGACTTGGCAAAGGCGCGCATGATCGGTGCAATCTTCATGAAATTGGGCCTGGCTCCGACCACACACAGCACATCGCCATACCCTTGTTTTGACCCCATAACAGCCGCCTTACAAGGTGAATATCAGCGTCGCGAAGATTCTGTTTTCTGTATAGGAGTTCAAGTCGCTCTCCCCATCCCTGTCCGTGTAGACATACGCGAGGGACGCACCGACTTTCAAGTTCAGCTGCTTGGACCAGGTTACCCGATAGCGCCAGGTCTCAGAGTCACCCCTGGTATCAAAATCCGGCAACTCATTTATCGCACCCCGTGGTTCGTCCACGCCCCAAAAGAGGCCAAAGCTGATGTTCTGCCCCGGCGATATCTGCGGCGTGACGACAAAGTCCAGATTTTTGAACAGCGACTTTTCACCATCTTCCGATCGCGTCTGTTCGGAATGATTGCCCGTCAGCGAGGCCGTAAAGCCACGGGCGTTATAACTCCATCCCCCAGCCCATCGCTCATCCAGAATCGGGCCGTTGCTTAGAATACTGGGATTATCGATGTTATTGTCAAAGCCACCCTGATCCTCATTGCGTATATCGCGATCGAAAGTGATTCGTTTCTGGTAGCTCAAGCGAAACGAATTGCGTTTGTGACGATGGGTGATATCCACTCGCGGTGTGTTGCCAAAAAAACGGTCGCCACCTCCCAAACCAACAGACGTTCTTGGTGTGGGCGTCCAACGCACACCATAACCCCACGCTGGCCCATCTTTTCTGCCATTCAGGGTGGTCTGAAACTGATTCCACTCTCGACCGTAGTAACCTGACACTTCAAACCGGCGATTGAAACGATAGCCAATCTGAACCCTCGCACTGGACAGCTCGGTATCTTGACGGGTGATCCCGTTGAAGTTTTCACCGTAGTGAACTCTTGTATAGCGGCCGATCACTTGTCGAGACCACTTCGACTCACTCGCATTAGCCAAATCCATATTCAGCCTATGCCGATAGCTGTCCCTGGAAAATTCACTTGAGTTGAACTGCTGATCGAAAGTGTACCGACCAGTGACGCGCACAAGGTCTTTGAAGCGATGGTTGATCGATGGGCCCACCTGGTAACGATAGGCCGTGTTCTGGTTGCCTCGACGATCAAATGGATCGTCACCACCTGCCGCTCGAGAGGTAATCTCGTTTTGCCGTATGGTCGCTGCGTAGTTGAAATCCATCAAATTATCGATCACTCTCGTGCGACCGTTTGCGCGGAGATTGGGAAAGTAATTCTGCCGATTATCTTCAAACGAGCCAGTGCAGCCCTTGGCGTTAAGCTGGCTGTTGGTGAGAGAGTTCAAGTTGAGCGCAGCACTGGCACGCAAATTCGTCTTGCGAGAGCGAACCGTTACATCGGCGGCCGGGCTAAGCGAATAGATCCAACCGACTTTTTTATTATTGTCGTCGAGGCAGATATTGTCCGTAAGGTCAACGCCGGGCGATACCGAAGCGCCCCAGCGTACCTCTGCGGCTTGCGACGGCACAGCCACCGCTGCACCCAACACCACTGCCGCGAGACCCCTCTGCCAAAAATCCGCCGCGGGGCATCGCATGATTATTCAGTCTCCGGCGTGAATCCGGGGTGACGACCGTACAGATCGCCATAACTGTAGAAGTAAGGATTGCTGCGTCGACGGGCGCGATTCAATACCATTCCCACCATCTTATCTTCGCCAATGTGTTCTATCGCCTGATTGACCGCGTGCTGTGGGGTCATATCCGCAGCAACCACGAAGACGATTTGACCCATGAAGCTGGTTAAAACAGCTGCCTCCGTCGTGAGCAATAGCGGCGGCGAATCAAACACGACCACCCTGTCCGAGTACTCCTCCGAAATCTGATGCATCAGCTGACGCATACGCTCACTGGCCAGCAGCTCGTTCGCATGAGTGTGTAGATCTCCTGCGGGCACTACCCGGAGCTTTTCAATATTGGTCTGCAGGGTCACGTCTGCAAGATGCATATTGCTATTCTCAAGAACGTCGATCAGACCCGGGCAGTGCGGCGGTATACCAAGCATCCTTCCGGCCTCTGCCTTTGCTGTATCCGCATCTATGAACAGAACGGTTTTATCCTGCTCCATGGCGATACTGATCGCCAGGCTGATCGAGGTGAAGGTCTTACCGTCACCCTCGAGTGCACTGGTCACCATAATCAGGTTGCCCTGTTTGATGGGATCCGTCATTGCATCGCCCGAGATGTTTTTGAGCAACGGTCGTTTTATCGTTCGGAATTCTTCCGCGATCGCACTCCGTGGAATCGCGGGAGTGAGGATGCCCGCGCTTCGCAAATCGTCAAAAGGCAGATTAACGAACTTGTCTCGAGTGATCTGCTTGAGTGTCTGCACCTCCTGCGGTGTTGGCCTGGATCGGCCAAACACTGGCGAGGGCACGGGGGCAGGCGTGGTTGCGGGGGGAACCTCGCCGTCGTCCGGATCGTCTGGCAACAGACTTTGCGACTCATCTGTCTGTGGCTGTGCTGGTTCGCCTGTATAAGCCTGAGTGTCTGCCGGCGGTGCTAGGGGCGCATCAAACTCCGGGCGCTCCGACTCTCGCTCGACCGGCGTACTTTGCGACTCGGATGCTTCTATAGCCGACCGCGATGCCTTGTCTGGCTTGGCTTCTTTATCCGGCTCTTTGCCAAGCCCGCCGCCAACTGCCCTCTCAATAATGCTCATACGACGTATCCCGGGGGCAAACAATGCGCCTCTGCCAAAACTGCTCCCAGCTCATTTAACTCCACGGTAAATCGCCCATCCACAGCGTCATACCGACATAAGCTACCAGGAGGAACGTCGTAAGCATCGAGAACGCCACGCTCGCGTAACGCTCACGCATCTTCTGTTCTTGCTGCAGGTTGATACTGACCGATCCAAGAATTGGCAGGCCTGTCGCAGAGGTGAGTGATCGTGAATCGAAAAAAACCGGATAGATAAGAGAGACGAGAAAGCTCACACCGATGCCTGCACCCAAAGCAGCAACCAGTACCATGCCATTCAGCAGCACCTTGTTCGGCTCGCTGGGTTTCATGGGCACGTAGGGCGGGTCGATGACGCGGAAGGTTACGTCATTGGCTTTCTTTTCCACATCCTGCCCCATACGGGCTGTCTCACGACGCTTGATCAGACCGGCGAGCTGGCTGCTTATCACGCTGGAGCTGCGCTGCAGTTGTTTCAATCTGCCCTCTACCTCTGGGATCAAGGTGGACTTGCTCTCCAGGTCCGCAAGCTCTTCCTCGTACTGCTGCACACGAACCTTCAAGCCCGCGACGCGGGATTTCGAGGAGGACTGCATCTGTCGCATATTGAGATACACAGGGCTGTTGGATAGACCAGAGAGATCTGCGAACTGATCTTCGGATTGCTTCTGATCCTCCTCTATTTGCTCATTCTTCTTGCGAGCTCTCGCATTGGCAGATTCCATTTTTGCCAGCATCTCGCGGCGTTCAGCGCCTTTACGCTCCTGGAGATCATCCAGCGTATTCAGCAACAACCTTACCTGTGGATGCCGATCGGTGTACTTAACCTTCAGAGCGGCGATCTGACCCGAAATGCTGGCGATCTGCGAATCAAGCTGTGTGGCGGGGAGACTCGACGCTGTGCGCAGCGGTATGCCCACCGGGCCCCCGGTCGCCTCTGGGGGTGGCAAATAGAAGGGATCCTCCCCGTCAATCTGGCGTTGCAGATTATCGATCTTGTTCTGTTCCTCGCGCAACATCAGACGCGCTTGCTTGAGCCGGGATCTGGCGTTATTAAGGTTGTTGTAGTACCCACCTCGCCCGCCAATGATCTGCCGGTTTTCCTGTCGATAGTTCGCGGTGCGAGTTTCCGAGGCGATCAAGCGATCCTCGTACTCACCGATTTGTTGATCGAGAAAGTCCTGAGCGCCTGAGCTGTGCTCCCGTTTGCCACTCAAAGAACTCTCGATAAAAACCGTAATCAATGCCTGAGCGACGCGCTTGGCGGTATCGCGGTCAGGATCCTGCACGGAAATGGAGTAAAGGGACTTGTCTTTCCTGCCTGCATTGAGCGTGATCGACTTCGCCAGATCGTTCAGAAGAGTATCTTTTTCTTTTGCTGTGGTGACCTGTAGGTCCAGGTCAGTCATCCGCATGAGCTTTTCCAGGTTGGGTCGACTCAATAAGGTCCGGCTGAGCAACCCGATGCGGTTCTCGACATTAGGTTGTGTCGCCAGGCCCTGCAAAAGGGGCCGCAACACTGTGTTGGTATCGACGTAAACCCGCGCCTGAGCGACGTAGGCCTCGGGCAACTGCCACACCCATATCCACCCTCCAATGGCTACCACCCAGGCGACTGACAGGGCCAGCCATCGGTGTCGCCATACGCCCCAAATGTAGGAGAAAACCTGTGCGAGAATTTCCTGCATAACCCCGTCCTCTAACCTCTTACCGGACCGGTCAGAACCAAGATTCCGCGATAATCAGGATGTCCCCAGGCATCAGTGCCAGATCCGCTGAAATATCGCCGTCTCTTACCAAGTCGTCCAGACGCAGGCTGTACGTGATCTGTTGGCCGTCCACCATACGAATCAGGACAGAGTCATTGCCCGCCGCGTAGGGCGTTAATCCGTTCACTGCGATCATCAAATCGAGCAGTGTCATGTGTTTCTTATAGGGGACACGTTTGGGGCTTGTCGCCTCACCCATGACGCGGATCGTCTGGGAGGGGACGCCGTTGAAGCCACTGACGATGACACTAACCACGGGCTGCCGCACATACTCTGCATAGGCTCGCTCTATGTCGCGAGCGAGTTGAGTCGACGTTTTTCCACTCGCTTGGAGATCTTCCACCAGCCGAGTAGTGAGCTTTCCGTCGGGCCTGATCGTACCGGAGGAGGTCAGCTCCTCGTTACCCCAGACGAAGATAGTGACACTGTCACCGGGGCCAAGCACGTAGTCGTAATCGACATCGACATTACGCTGCGATTCCGGCACCGGGGGGTAGTCGTTCCCCCCACAACCAGCGACCACCAGGGCCAACAGAGCCAACAAGGTCAGGGGCCACCGCCTAAACCCTAAGCGTACCACTGGCTTGTTACCGCTATTAATCATTCTTATCTCCCGGGCGAACCAGAACACCCTACTGTTATAACGCAAAAGTTTATCACGACGGGCCCCTGCGAACAGCGCTTGCAAGCCTTACACTGTGACCGCGATCACAAGGGATTATCGGGACAGTTTGCGTTCGTCGCGCATCCGCCCCCGGTAGGGGACTTAAATACATCGGCGGGCCATACCTCTTGATACCGCTGCATACCACAGTCTACAACCTTCACAACTCCATCGAAACAATACTCACCGTCACCTCCGTAGAGCTAGCCCTGGAGGCATCCAGAGCCGGCATCAGACGGCTCGCGTCCACGCCCGATCCGCGCAGATAATTGCCGATCGCAGTGGCGCGCCTTGCCGCCAACAGGTCCTCGCCAGCGGCCTGCGGATCCGGCTCAGCCCCGGGCGCAACATACCCACGTATCGCAGCCCGAGTCTGGGGTCGCGCCCGCAATTCAATCAGAGCGCTGTCCAGAGCATCCAGACCCGCCACCGTAAGCTCAGCACTGTCCTTCTCGAAAGGCACGTTCAAAGAGAGATCGACGACCCCCTCTACAAAGTCAGTATCCACCCGCTCAGGACCGGACTCAAGGGTACCAGCCTGACCATCAGAAAAGCCCGATACGTCGGGTCGCGGCGGCGGACTGATAATGGCCGTGTTATCCACCCAAGGCTCACCCGTCGCAGTTTCAGCGCCACCCGCGTTGCTGGGCCAAGGCAAATTCAGGCGCGCGGCGATCTCTGGGCCACGGCCAATCCAGAGCGCATACCCCAGCAAGCCAAAAACGACGACCAGAGCGGTTAACACAGGGGACAGCCAACGCCGCCGCTTTGGCTTCCTGGCCGCAGGCCTTGGCCGACGACGCGCCTCTTGCGGTCGCTCTCTGCGTCGTCTTGGACTGGGGTCACCGGGCCGTCCGGATCGACGGTTTGACGCCGCTTCACCAGCGCCTGGCGGCGCCCGCCTGGCGGCGGTAGGCCTAGAACTCGGTGTCGCACTCGCAGTTTGCCCTGGAACTGGTTCCTCCTGCGCGAGTGAGCTTATCGCCGGATGATCCGGATCAGGCTCCGCTTCACCCCCAGTTTCGCGCTCCGGCGGGGGGCTGGGATTAGGTGCCGGTCTAGGGTCGGGATCAGGTGCATTGGCAGCGACCGATTCGGGTGCCGGCTGAGCCCCGGGTTCCGCCACGGGCGCGGACTTCGGCTCGGGTCCAGGTTTGGGTGCGGGTTCAGGCCCAGTATCGAGTGCGCTGACGGAGACCGATTCAGGTGCTGGCTGAGCCTGAGGTTCCGCCACCGGCTCGGGTGCGGACTTCGGCTCGGGCTCGGGCTCGGGCGCGGACTGCGGCTCAGTCTGAGGTTTGGGTGCGGGCTCGGGCTCGAAATCCGCTGCACGGAACGCGACCGGTTTCGGTTCCGGCTCACGTTCAGGCTCTGGTGAGGGCTCGGCTTCGGGCGGCACTGCCGGCGACTCTTCAACCGGCACCCAATCGACCGTTTCGGACAAGGGCTCCGCAGCCGCAAGGTCTTCTAAATTAACACCAACCGCCAGGCTCTCTTCGTTGAGTTCCGACAGGGCGACACGCACGTCGGCAACCTCTATAGCATGACGCTGCTCAACACTGCCGTGCAGAAACAGGCGACTGCAGATCAAATTGATTCGGCGAGGTATGCCGCCACTGAATCGATGAATCATCGGGAAAATTGCGCGACTGATGGCCGGATCCCCCACCCACCCCACCATTCGCAGCCGGTGCATGACGTAGGGTTCTACCTCTTCGAGATCCAGCCCGTGGAGGTGGCTGGCAGCGACAATACGCTGGTGGACCTGTTCCATTTCAGGCGTGAGAATCAACTCCCTAAGCTCTGGCTGTCCCAGCAGAAAAATCTGCAGTAATGGTTGCCCGTCCAGTTGGATGTTGGTTAGCAAGCGCAATTCTTCCATCGCTGAGGCCGTGAGATCCTGCGCCTCGTCAACGACCAACAGCGCACGACGCTTCTCACGATGCAGTCTCTGCAGCATCTGCTGAAGACGCCGCAACAGCTCGGCCTTGCCCATTTCCGTGCTGCCCAGCCCGAAACCGAAGGCGACCGTCTGCAGCAGATCATCTGCCTCAAGTTGAGTACAGACCAGATTCGCTACCAATACGTTCTGAGTGGATAACTCTTCCAGCAGCTGACCAACCAGCGTGGATTTGCCGGTCCCCGGCTTGCCGGTAATCATCACGAACCCCTCTGCACGCTTGTAGGCGTACGCCATGTAGGCCCGCGCTTTAGCATACTCTCGGTGTGCGTAACAGAACCGATGATCGGGGCTCAGCCGAAACGGCTCGGCGCTGAGCTGGTAATACTCCTCGTACATGCCAGAGGTCACTTAAATCTTAGAGTTTGGCGAGGTGACCAGAGCTTCACAGAGTTCAATACCCATTGCAAGGCACAATGCGCTTTTCAAGACACGGTTAATTTGACTACACTGGCTCCGTCCAAGGTGCCTGACCAGGGTGAGGGTGCCCCTGGCCACTGTTGTCCAAACCCCGTGTGCAACGAGTGAATTCTATGAACAAACTGCTGGTTACCCTCGGATCCATTGCAGGGCTGGCGGGCGTGCTCGCCTGCCTTGTCTCGGCCCTTGCACGGATAGCAGGCCAACACTACATGCTGGGGTTCCAATCGACCACGGTATTCAACGTCGGCGTCGGCCTGATGGTATTCGCCTGCCTCATAAAGCTCGAGCAGATTGCCAGTCGCAGCGAACGTTGAGAGGCTCTGGCACGCCCTTTTTCAGTGCGTAGCGCACTCAACAATCCGGCTCCGGCTTACGCTATTGGACAGATCAGCCGCCCGTAAACCACCCCGGACGGGCGCATTAAGCGGGCACGCTCCTTTTAAGCCACATAAAAAATCCACGTAAGTGCTTGCAAAAACAACAATTTTTGCTTTTCTTATGTGATTAGCATCACAGACAGTGTCTGGACAGTTTTCGAAACTCGGCCCTTGGTGTTAGAGTTTCGGTTCGAGAAGCGCTGCACGGGGTTGGCACCCCGGCTGGCTGCGGGGGGCGGCCACGGCGCTTCACTAGGGCATAATTCTGACAATTGGCAGTGACAGTGGACGATTCAGCAGATAATAGGGATTCTGAGAACCCCGGCACCCCTTCGCCTGCGACACCGCAGGAGGCGCTGGCAAATCCCACGCGGCGACGCTTTTCCGCCCGTGCCGTAGCGGGTGGTGCGGTATTGCTATCCCTTGGCAACCGGGCCGCCTGGGGTCAGACTGAAGTCATAGGGTGCATGTCGGTCATGACATTGAACTCGTTCAACCCTGCTACCGGGATGTTCATATCCGCTCCAGCAGGCCGACCCTTTCACAACGAGCCACTCGCTCAGGCCATCCACGATATAGCGGGGCCGCCCAACTACATCGGTCAGGACGACACCGGTACCTACCAAAACTGCGTCGACCCGGGTGATATCGACGGCGTTTGCATGGTCATCGGCGATTGCCCCACAGAGCCTATCTTGCCACCCTAGAAGCCCCGGACGCTCCTGCGGTATGCCGTTCCCAGCGGTTCATCCTTCATTCATCGGCCTGTTCGATGTGGATTACACTGTGCTCACCGACTCCGGCCTTCTGACCATGGGGGTTGCGACATCGTGCCCTGGCAACTAGCGACCCCAGGTGAATTCTACGACCCGGGCGAGACAGCGGTCATTTACTTCGATCCGGACAGCGGTGACACTCATTTGATCAGCGACTTTGCCGCTCACATTTTACGCAGCATGGGCTCTGATCCAGTGGAGCTGGAGGCCCTTGTGATGGCGGTGGCGACTGATGTGGATGTTGAAGATACGACGGATCTGGCGCGGGGCGTGACGGCTGTGCTCAAGGAACTACAGGCACTTTCACTCATCAGCGAAGTTGCATGACAACCCTGTGCGAACTGTCCCAAGACGATCGATTGCACCGTTTGCGCGGCGACGGGCTACCGCTCCAAGTCGGACCCTACACTTATCGAATCCGATCTAACTTGCGTGTAGTTGCCCAAGGCATAGACCTGCTCTACCAGGATTTCCCTGTCGCCAGCCCGAAGCAGTTCATCGACTTCGACATCACCGTGTCCCATCGGGGTGTTTGGCAGCGATTACGGAAGCGGAGCGAGTTTCTGTTCGAAGAGCAGAGCCCTTTCGACAGCCTGCCCGCACATCAGGCCTTCGCCTTTCTGGAATGGGGCATGAACTGGTGCGTCTCCCTGTACACAAATGAGCACCTAAAACTGCACGCTGCGGTGGTGGCGAAGGACCGACGAGCCATTGTGATGCCCGGCATTCCCGGCGCCGGCAAAAGTACGCTGTGCGCTGCCTTGGGGTTAAGCGGCTGGCGAATACTGTCCGACGAACACGCGCTGGTACCACTGGGCTCCTTCGACGTGATTCCTTTGTGTCGACCTGTCAGTCTGAAAAACGAAAGCATCCAAGTGATTCAGCAGCGGGCGCCCAACGCCACCTTCGGGCCTCTCAGCAAAGAAACCCACAAGGGTCTTGTCGCCCATCTGAAGGCGGATCTGCAGCCTGACAGCCATAACACCAGCGCACTACCCATCAGCACTCTGGTATTCCCCAGATTCTCGGAGGAGGCCGAGCAGCACCTCAGCCCACGTCCCCGCAGCAGCAGTTTTCTGATCGCGGCCTACCACGCCTTCAATTACAGCCTGCTAGGCAAGCGGGGATTTCAGGCTATGCGGGATCTGATTGACAACGTCGAATGCTACGACCTGGTCTACCACAATCTGGACTGGGCCATCGAACAGATTGACAGTCTGCACAAGGACAAACCGGCTTGAACGAGTTTCTTCTGCGAGACATCCTACTGGATAAGATAGCGGCGACGGCCTTGGAACCACGCCAGTGGGAACTCATCATCGCGCAGGCCCGCTCAACCCGCCTGCTTGCGGCATTGGCGATTCAGCTGAATGATCGAGCGATGCTGGAGCGACTGGACCCACGCATCGGACGCCATCTGGAATCCGAACTGCTTGTGGCCGATAAGCAACAGCGCGACCTGCGTTTCGATTGTGAGCTGCTGCGGCGGGCTCTCGCTACTGCCGATCTTCCCCTGATACTACTGAAAGGCGGCGCGTACATCACCGCAGGACTTCCAGTGGGCCGCGGCCGACTGATTACTGATATCGATATCATTGTTCCCGCTGATCAGCTCGATGCCTCTGAAACCGCTCTCAATAGCGCTGGTTGGGCGAGCGCCAAAGTCAGCGCATACGACGACCGTTACTACCGCGCCTGGGGCCACGAGATACCACCGCTCTACAACAGCGAGAGAGGCACCACGCTGGACCTACATCACAACATCCTGCCACCAACTGCCGGACCCTCGGTGAACGCCTCACTGCTGTTTGAAAACCTGCAGCCAATCTCTCCCGGGGTTTTCAGTCTGGGCCATTGTGACATGGTGATCCACAGCGCCACCCACCTGTTTCACGAGGGAGAATTCCACCACGGTTTGCGCGACTTGTGGGACCTTGATCGCATGCTGCGAGACTTCCCCAGACAGGATCCCAACTTTTGGAGTGGACTGCTACGCCGCGCAGAGGATCTACAGCTAACCGTCTCCCTCTCGCACGGACTTCGCTATACGCAAGCTGTGTTCAACACGCCGGTACCTGCCGACGTGGCCGAAGCCTGTGTTGCGCAGTCTATGCAACTGCGCAGGCCGCTAATGGACTTTCTCTTTAGGCGCGCATTTCGTCCACCTCATCCCAGCTGCCATCTACCACTGACGGGGGTCGCTCTTCAGCTCTTGTACATGCGCTCACACTACCTGCGCATGCCGATTTACATGCTGCTGCCTCACCTGGCCAGAAAGGCCTGGGTAGGCAAATTTGGGGACAAATCCGACCCTGGGACGCTCAACATTCCCGGATGATTCATCACATGCGCCAGACTTCAAGACCCGCATCCGCGAACTGATCGCGATCAAGGACTGACTTGAGATCCATCAGCGTTGCGTTGGGGCTGACCATATCGGTGATCTCACTCGCGCTCAACGCGAGATACTGCTGATGAGGCACAGCGAGGATCAACGCCTGGCAGTGACGGAAAGAATCCAGATCGGCAAGCTGAACACCGTACTCTTCGATGGCCTCTTGGGCATCGGCCAGCGGATCGTGTACCTGAACGTCGCAACAGTACTCCCGCAATTCATCGATGATATCGATAACCCGGGAGTTGCGTAGATCGGGGCAGTTTTCTTTGAAGGTCAGCCCTAACACCGCCACTTTGGCCCCATTGACCGCATGCCCATGTCGTACAAGGTTTTTGACCGTCTGTTCTGCAACAAACTTGCCCATGTTGTCATTAGTCTGTCTACCCGCAAGTATGACCTGCGGGTGATGACCAACTGCCTCGGCCTTGTACGTCAGGTAGTAGGGATCAACACCGATACAGTGACCGCCTACCAGGCCAGGCCTGAAGGGCAGAAAGTTCCATTTGGTACCTGCCGCCTCTAGTACGTCGAGTGTGTCAATCTCAAGTCGATTGAATATCAGGGCGAGCTCATTCATTAGCGCAATGTTCAGATCTCGCTGAGTATTTTCAATCACCTTGGCCGCCTCCGCCACCTTAATACTGGTCGCTCGATGTGTGCCCGCCTGGACAACTTCTTCGTACAGTCTAGCCACCCGCTCTAGCGTCTCAGGGCTATCGCCGGAAACCACCTTAACGATAGTTTCGAGACGATGCTCCTTGTCACCCGGGTTGATCCGCTCGGGAGAGTAGCCGACGTGGAAGTGATCGACACCGCCTCCCGCACCGCTGCCGGCCCAGGCCATGCCCGATTCGGCCTCCAGGATTGGCACGCACACCTCTTCTGTGCAACCGGGGTAGACCGTGGATTCAAAGACCACGGTCGCACCTGGACTCATATGAGCGCCAACGGCCAGGCACGCCCCCTTCAGTGGTGAGAGGTCCGGTCGCCGCGCGTTATCAATCGGGGTTGGCACTACGACGATGATCACTCTCGCTTCCCTGAGTCGAGCGGCATCACTGGTAAACTCCAGATGTCGTGCCGCCAAGAGCTGCTCGGACTCCACCTCCCCGCTAGGGTCATGACCTGCCCGATAGTGGTCCAGCTTGGCTTCATTAAGATCTAAACCAATGGTCGGGCGGACACGACCGAAGGCTACCGCCAGTGGCAAACCCACGTACCCCAATCCCACGATGGCAATTTTATCCGTGGCGTCCATAGCTTCAGCCTTCCAAAATTTTATTCAAAAACCAATCGGCAGTCTCTACGAGACCCTGCTCGACCGAATGCGTTGGCACGAACCCCAGTAGCTCTGACGCCTTGCTGATATCCGCCTGTGAGTGGCGTACATCACCGTCACGAAAGTCCGCATACAGCGGCTTAGTCTCCGCCACCGAATCGATCCGCTGAGCTACCAGCGTGCGAATGGTTGCGAACAAACTGTTCAGTGAGGTGCGATCCCCCACCGCGACGTTGTAAACCTGATTGGCGGCTTCAGGACGGCGGCATGTCGCCGCCAGGAAGTTGGCCTGAACCGTGTTGGCTATGAAGCAAAAATCTCTGGAAGTTTCACCATCACCATTAATCTGTGGGGTACCACCCTGGCACAGCTGCTCGAACCAGCGCGGGATCACCGCCGCATAGGCGCCGCGCGGATCCTGCCTGGGCCCGAACACGTTAAAGTAACGCAGACCAATGCTATCCATGTCGTACGCTTGCGCAAACACCTGCGCGTACAACTCATTGACGTACTTTGTCACCGCGTAGGGTGATAGCGGCTTGCCAATAGTATCCTCCACCTTGGGAAGCGCCTTGTGATCTCCATAGGTAGAGGATGAAGCCGCGTAGACGAATCGGTCGACTTCGGCATCGCGAGCGGCAACGATCATGTTCAGAAATCCATCAATGTTTGCCCGATTGCTCAACACCGGATCCGCGATGGATCGCGGCACGCTACCAAGGGCCGCTTGATGAAGTACGTACCGAGCACCCCGGCAGACTTCGCGGCAGGCGTCGGCGTCACAGATGTCGCCCTCAATAAAGGTGAAACGATCCCACGCTTCGGACGCCACGCCGGCCTGAATATGATTCAGGTTTTCCTGGTAGCCGGTGGCGAAATTATCGAGCCCCACCACTTCCTGGCCAAGCACCAGCAGCTGTTCGACTAGATGTGAACCGATAAACCCTGCTGCACCGGTGACGGCCCACCTGGCAGGCTGCTCCCGCAACCGTAGCAAAAGCGCCTGGTATGCTGACATCGTGTGGATCTACCCCTTCCCCATAGCGGTAACGTGGGCGCGGTTATTTTTGTGCGGCGCATCCCACTTATCATCCGGTGACATTTACACTAATGAAGGCAAAGTATAGTGTTTCTTGCCAGATGCCGCTATCGCGGAACGTGACTTGGGGCAAGCTTTTGGGAAGTTTACATTTGGATTCACAGACTGGATTCCCTGGCAACATTGGACTGTACAGTTACGGGCTTGCCTTCCTCGCTTTTCTGGTGCTCATTACGCTGGCGCTGAACAAGAGACGCATACAGCCCCTCGGCAAGCCGCTGCTGGTCGCTGCGGTGCTCAGCGCGCTCTGGGCAGCCTCGGTCCTTTACTCACTTCAGGGTTCCGAGCCCAGCATTCGACTGATTCAGATCACAGAGATTGCCCGCAACGCAGCCTGGTCACTGCTTCTGTTCCAATTGATAGTCCTGCGGCTCAGGGAGTCTTCTCATCCACTCAATGAGCGCCTTTGGCTGACGCTGCTGGTCTTTGGTTTCGTATCGGTCACGGCCTTCGTTCTTGTCGCGGATCCTATGGCCGCAAGCTTCACACTCCCTGGGAACTTCCTCACCAGCCTCAGCTACGGACTCTGGCTTGGAATGAGCGTCCTGGGGTTTCTGTTACTTGAACAGTACTTCCGCAACAGCAACGAGCAAGAGTTGTGGGCGACCAAGCACCTGTGCCTGGGCCTGGGCATTATATTCACCTACGATTTTTTCATGTACGCCGAGGCCCTGCTGTTTCGTCACATGGACAGCAACTTTTGGCGAGCCAGGGGCTTCGTTGTGGGGATGGCAGCAATACCCATGATTGTCAGCGTAATTCGAATAGAGCAATCGCAAGATCAGGGCGGCGAGCGCCGTTTCCACCTTTCTCGCCATGTGGCATTCCACTCCTTGACTCTGATGGCCTCGGGCGTCTATCTGATCTTTATGGCGCTAGCCGGCTACTTCATTCGCTATCTCGGGGGCAATTGGGGCAACGTTCTACAGATTAGCTTCCTATCGGCCTCTGGGCTAATGCTGGTCATGTTGTTGTTTTCTGGCCGTATTCGGGCATACACCCGAGTCTGGTTAAGCAAAAACTTCTTCAGCTACAAATACGACTATCGACAGGAATGGCTGGAGTTCACCGACGCTTTGGCAAACGGTGACAATCAGGTCCCCGTCAACATCACCCGCGCGGTTGCGAGACTCGCAAAAAGCAATGCGGGGCTGCTGTTGAACCGCACCGAAGATGGCGAGTTCACTGTTGAAGCCAACTGGGAAATGCCTCGGCCGTCAGGCCAAGCACAGTTGCATGGCTTACCCGAGTGGCTCGAGCAACGCCAGTGGATAATAGATCTGCGGGAGTGGCGGACCAGCCCGGACCTCTACGGCAATCTGGAGATACCCTCCTGGATGACCAAAATTCCAGGTGCTTGGCTGATTATCCCGTTGCTTCTTGGAGATAGATTGCAGGGCATACTCCTGCTCAAACACTCCAATCTGGTACGAGAGCTAAACTGGGAAGACCGCGATCTTCTCAAGGTCGCCGGACGGCAGGCAGCCAGTCACCTCGCCCAATTTCAGGCGGACAGAGCACTGGTAGAGTCTCGCCAGTTCGAAGCATTCAACAGACTTTCCGCGTACGTCATTCACGATTTGAAAAACATCCTTGCACAGCTTTCACTGCTTGTCGCCAACGCGGAGAAGCACAAACAAAATCCAGCCTTTATCGATGACATGGTCGACACCATCGACCACTCGGTGCAGCGCATGAGCAGGCTAATGATGCAACTTCGCGGTGGGGATACGTCGCCCGAGAAGGAGCTAGTCTCGCTCAAAGATCTGCTAAGCTCGGCGATCAATGAATGCAATATGAGGCCACCTCAACCCGCATTCTACACGGACGTTGATGAAAGCGTGTCAACGTATTGCGACCGCGACCGACTGCACGCAGTATTTGTTCATCTAATCCAAAACGCGCAGGATGCGACCGGTGACAATGGTCGAGTAGGTGTTCGCCTGAGCACGGCGGATGACTGGTCTCTGATTGCGATTGAAGACGACGGCATTGGCATGGACGAAGAGTTCATACGCAGCCGTCTGTTCAAGCCCTTCGATTCAACCAAGGGTTTGACGGGCATGGGAATCGGGGCATTCGAGAGCCGAGACTTCATCCGCGGCCTCGGCGGCGAGATCAGCGTAGAGAGCAACCCGGGGGCGGGCTCCGTGTTTCACGTCCGTATTCCCCAGGCGGCGGGCCCCGCACAACACACCGACAACAGCATCAGGGTAGAAACGGCGTGAAGAATGGCAAGAAACATCTGCTCGTCGTAGAAGACGACAAAGGGCTGCAAAACCAGCTGCGCTGGGCGTTTGAAGACTTCACCGTCAGCATCAGCGGCAACCGAACTGAGGCCATCAACGAACTGCGCAGGGTTGAACCCGGTGTCGTTCTGCTCGACCTTGGCCTGCCACCGGATCCGGGCGGCGTTAGTGAAGGGCTCGCTACACTCCGCGAAATTCTAACACTCGCCCCAGCGACAAAAGTCATCATCATCACGGGCGATAACGATCGCGCCAACGCCGTAGAAGCGATCGCACAGGGCGCGTACGACTTCCACCAAAAACCAGCAGATCCCGAACTGCTCTCATTACTGGTCAAACGGGCGCATGAGGTACACGAGCTGGAACAGGAAAACCGCCTACTCCAACGCCATGAGCAAGACATGCCCCTGAGTGGGATCATCGCAGCCAGCCCGCAAATGCTAAAGCTCTGTCGAACAATAGAGAAGATTGCTCCGTCCGATATTACGACGCTCATTCTGGGCGCCTCTGGCACTGGAAAGGAACGCTGTGCACAGGCATTGCACGAGCTCAGCAGCCGAGCAAACCAACCGCTTGTCGCCATCAATTGCGCCGCTATTCCGGAAAATCTGCTGGAAAGTGAACTGTTCGGTTATGAAAAAGGCGCCTTTACCGGCGCCGCTAAGCAAACCCCCGGAAAAATTGAATACGCGGACGGCGGAACGCTATTTCTAGATGAAATTGGTGATCTTCCTATGGAGTTGCAGGCCAAGCTCCTGCGCTTTCTGCAGGAGCGTGTGCTTGAACGCGTGGGAGGACGAAAGGAAATACCCGTAGACGTCAGAATCGTCTGTGCGACCCACCAAAACCTGCCCAGTCTGATCGAGCAGGGCCAGTTTCGCGAGGACCTCTACTACAGGGTCAGTGAGATCGTGTTGGAAGTACCTGCGCTCTGCGAGCGGGAGGGCGACGTCATAGTGCTCGCAAAGTCCTTTCTAAACGGGCTTTCTCGAGAGTATCAAAGCTCGGCCAAAGGTTTCTCGGCAGAAGCGATCGCGGCACTGGAAAACTACGCTTGGCCGGGCAACGTTCGCGAGCTTGAGAGTCGAGTGAAACGAGGCGTCATCATGGCTGAAGGACCACAAATAACGCCCGCGGACCTCGAACTGGAAGATCAAATAGCAGAACCGATGCCACTCAATCTTAAAGCGGTACGAGAAGTTGCCGAACGTAAGGCCGTATTGAGAGCGCTTGAACACAGCAATCAGAACATCAGCGATGCCGCGAATGCTCTCGGAGTGACGCGACCTACTCTCTACAATTTGTTGGAAAAACTCGGTCTCAAATCCTAACCCTCATGACGGCCAGGCTATCTGAGTCCACGCAAAAAGGCTTCGGCTTCGGCCCGTTCGGCAAAGTCTCGTTCACTACTCAGCAATTGCCCCAGGGAATCTGCCGCAGCATCGGCAAATCCAACCTGGGCCAGAATTTGCGCCTCGTGAAAACGCAAGGCAGGCGCATCCGGCGCGATCTCACGGGCTCGACTCATTGTTCTGCGTGCCTCTACAGCATTGCCGTTGTGCATTTGAGCCATCGCCAGCGTGTCCATTACCCAGGGGGAGTCGGGAGCGAGGACAAAAGCTCGCTTTGCATACTCGAGTGCTGCGGCTGGCTGACTGTCCAGGCTGTACCAGGCGAGATTGTTCAACGCAGTCACATTGTCTGAGTCTGTATCGAGCATGGTGCGGTATTGATCGAGCGCCCGATCCTTCTGCCCCGCCGCCAGATACACGGCCGCCAACTGCTCCCGTAGATACAAATGATCAGGTTCTTGTTGCAACCAGGTAAGCAATGTGTCGCGTGCCCCGTTGACGTTGCCCATGTCCAAATAGAGCGCCGCCAGCTCGCTCGCGGTATCCGATCCGGGTGAATCTCGGTGCAATTTCTGCAGTAGCTCCACCGCGTAACCGCCCTTGCCCGAATCGCGCGCCCGCGCGGCTTCGAGGCGCAGCACGTCGCGATTCTGGGGGGCTCGCTTCTGGAGCACCGCTACACCCTCTGCAAACGATTTGGTCGCGCCCATCGCCTCCAGCAAGCGCGTATGCGCCAATCGAGCATAAAAATGCTCTGGGTCCAGCTCCAGTGCTTTGTCAAGATCTGCCACCGCCTGGACATCTTCCCCAAGACCGGCGTGCGCTTTCGCTCGAAGATAGTAGTTTTGGCTGACGTCGTACTGCATCCCGATCAATCGCCCGATGGTGAGCACTGCCTGCTGATATCGCCCGGTGGCCAGCTGCAAGCTGCCCATAGTCGCCAGGCTCTCAGGGCGATCACGCTGCGCGTTCGACAGAGCATCCAGGTGCAGTTCCGCCTCTACCAATCGATCCTTGCCGATCAAGTAGCGCGCCATGTAAAGACGCGGCTCAAGTGCTTCTGGATGTTCAGCGATGGCTGATTCGACCACGCGTAGCATGTTCGACTCGTCGCCCTCAAGAACATAGGTGTCTGCCACCCGCATAATCGTTGACAGCTCTCCTGGGGACTGCTCAAGCACGTCCGAGTAGTAAGCGCGCATCTGCGCAAAGTCCCTTTCCGTTCTCGCAATCTGCGCAAGACCCTCGTTTGCTGCCACGCTTCCGTTATCCAGAGACTTTGAGTGTTTGAAAGCATCGCGAGCAGGGCCATACTCTTTTCGTTCCAGATGCACACGTCCCAACAGGTTGTAAGCCAGGCTGCTTTCTGGGCTGCGGGCGCGATACGCCTTCGCGGCCGCCAGCGCACGACGCGTTCGACCCCGCTCAAGGTAATTCAGCACGATGAGGGCGTCAGCCCACTGATAGCTAGGGCTGATTGCCAGGGCCGCCTCGAGGTTTTCAATTGCCAAAACCTGGTCACCGGAGGCAAGCTCGCCAGCGCCCAAACGCGCCTTAGCAATGCTCGAATCACCCTCCAGCTCGACGATCTGCTCCAGCACTTCCAAACCCTGGCGACTCTTGCCTTGAGCGAGCAATGCACTGGCCATCATATTCAGTGATTCAACGTCTTCGGGCTGCTTATTGAGCGCTGGTTGCAGCACGTATTCTGCCTGATGGTAGTTTCCCAGCATTAGCTCAAGACGAGCGGCCAGTTTTGGACCGATCACGCTCCGAGGGGCGAGCGCAAGGAATCGATAGACATTTTGCAAAGCGCCCTCAAGGTTGCCAGTTTCCAAATCGATCAGCGCCAGATAGTAGTAACTGAGTGGGTAGATCTCCGAAAACTCCGTGACAGCCTCAAAGGACTTCCCCGCCTTGCGAAGCTGCTTGCTCTGTAACTCGATGATGCCCGTGGCAAACTTAATGCCTGGATGCGTTCTGCCTGCCCGGCCAAAGAACTGGCGCAAGACCGCGATATCCTTCTTAGCGCCGGCGAATTCCCCCTGATAAATTCGCATCATCGCCCGATTCAGGCGGGCGTCAAAGCTGCGCCGCGACAGCGTTATAACCTCACTATAGGACGCTTCTGCCGCCGCGGGATTTCCCAGTGCGGCCTCAATATCCCCTAGCAGGTTATAGGCGGGGGCATAATCTCCGTGATCTTCGATGACTCCCTGCAGCACCGCCTTCGCCCCATCATAGTCTCTCTCAGCGACCAGCAGCCTCGCGGTCGCAACCCGGGCAAACGGCGATGTTGTCCCGCCAAAAGTCGCCGTCTCCAGGACATCCGCGGCAGCGGCAACATTGTTCTGGTACAACAAAGACAGCCCTTTGGCGGCCTGAGCCACGGAGCGACCTGGGTCATCCAGCGCATCCACATTAAGCTTATCCAGAGCTTCGTAGTCTCCAAGATGAAGAAGTGCCTGAGCTAGAATTGGCACGATGACCAGATCGTACTCGTTGTTCGATAACTCCATAGCGCGCGTCAGTTCTTTGACCGCACCGTCGTAATCAGCCACCTCAAAGTAGATTTGTCCCAGCATGGAGCGGACTTTAGGCTGGTTGCCATCTTTCAGTAGGGCCTGCTTCAGTTCATTGACTGCGTCCTGAAACTGCGCCTCTGCAACCAACTCGCGCGCTTTCTGCATACGCGTCTCAGCGTCGGGCTCACCCGAGCAGGCCGTTAGCAGGATGGCAAACATCACGCTGACAAATCCGTCCAGACGGCGCCTGGCTGGGACCGACCGTTCTACGCGACCCACACCGCCCTTTCGATCAATTCGCATCTTCTAAGCTCAGGCTGAGTTCGGCCAGCAGTCCATCAACCGCGCGGTGCAATTGCGCCATGACCTGCTCGAACGCACTGACGCTCCCATAGTAAGGATCTGGGACGTCGCCCAGAAACAGCTCTGCGCAGTCTCCCAAAAGATCGATGCTGGCAGCCGCATCCTCTGGGGCAGTGCCTGCAAGCCACTCAAGGTTTTTATGATCCAGCGCGAGTATGCGGTCAAACTGGTAAAAATCGTCCTCCACGACCTGTCGGGAGCGGCTCTTGCGTAGATCAATGCCCTCACGCGCGCAGACTTGCTGTGCCCGAGCGTCAGCGTGAGCACCCTTCTGTCCAACGTGCGTGCCTGCGCTGTCCACACCAACCAAACGCTGCTTGCCACGGCGAGCCAATTCCGCTCGCAACAGCCCTTCGGCCATCGGGGAACGACAGATATTGGCGGTACAGACCAGCAGAACAGAAATGAGAGGTTGCCTGCTAAACATCAGCTATTTCTTGCGGTAGCGCCTTGAATTTGGTCTGGAGCATGACACACAGCGGCGTGAAAAGACAAGAAAGCGGCTCGCTACTCGGCCGCCAGCCTGTGCTCTTAGTCACACATTGGAGGTACCGGCGTTGCCTGCCCAATCGGGGCGCCAGACAATGCCGCTTATAGGCTCTTGCTTTATCCGCTACAATGGCGCGCTGTTCATGACAGTAGCGCACCACCGGCAGTCGACGCTCGATGATACAATTGATACAGGATTTCATTGCAGAGCACGCGAATACTTCACCCGACGCGATCGCTTTACAGTTCAAGGATCAGCAGGTTAGTTACCGACAGCTGCAGGTGGAAATCGCACACTTCGCCGAAGCCCTCCTGACGCTTGGTGTAGGTCCGGGCGAGAGAGTTGCAGTCTATTTGCCAAAACAGCTCGAAACGGTGTACGCGCTGTTTGGTACGGCGCAGGCCGGAGCATGTTTTGTGCCGGTTAACCCCGTCCTGAAACCCCGTCAGTTGGCCCATCTGCTACCCCACTGCAACGTTCGCGTGCTGGTTACCAATCGCCAGCGCCTGTCCTCGCTAACACCGGTTCTCAAGCAGTGTTCTGACCTGCATACGGTGGTGCTGGTTGATGGCGATTCGAAGGTCGAATCGAGTGCGCAGGTGAGCGGTTGGGAGACGTTCATCGGCAGCAGAGACTCCCGTGAGCCTCACCCGCGCATAGACTCTGATATGGCCGCCATCCTGTACACGTCGGGCAGCACTGGGCACCCCAAAGGCGTCGTGTTGTCTCACCGCAACCTGATCGCCGGCGCAGACAGCGTTGCCACCTACCTGCACAACAACTCAGAAGACCGCGTGCTGGCCGTGTTGCCCTTGAGCTTTGATGCGGGTCTCAGTCAGCTGACGACGGCCTTCTCTGTCGGTGCGACCGCAGTTCTGATGGACTATCTGCTACCTCGAGACGTTATTCGGGCAGTCGCTCGTTATGGGATTACGGGGCTCGCCGCCGTACCGCCGCTGTGGAACCAACTGCGTGATTTACCCTGGCCCGCCGAAGCCGCCGAGTCGCTGCGGTACATCACCAACACCGGCGGTGCTATGCCGGTGAGCACCACACGCGCCCTGCAGGCGGCGCTGCCATCCACCCAGATATATCTCATGTACGGCTTGACCGAGGCATTTCGTTCAACCTACCTACCTCCCGAGGACGTGAATGCGCGTCCAGATTCCATCGGCAAAGCAATACCGAATGCGGACATTATGGTCATCAACGATACCGGGGAACCCTGCCGCGCCAATGAGCCTGGTGAACTTGTGCACCGCGGTGCGCTGGTCAGCTTGGGATATTGGAACGATCCTGTGAAAACCGCCGAGCGTTTCAAGCCCTGCCCGGTGACGCCGAGAGAAATACCAACCCTGGAACTCGCGGTGTGGTCCGGAGATCAGGTCGTAAGAGACGAACAGGGCTACCTCTATTTTGTGGGTCGCAAGGATGAAATGATAAAGACCTCGGGCTATCGAGTAAGCCCAACCGAAGTGGAGGAAGTGGCGGACACCACGGGATTGGTCTCGGCCGCTGCAGCAATAGGAGTGCCTCATGCCGAACTTGGACAGGCCATCGCACTGATCGTCAGCGCCAATGTGGAGGACCAGGAAAAGCTCATCAATGACATCCTGGTCGCATGCCGTCGAGACCTGCCCAACTATATGATACCGCTGCAGGTTATCGTTAAAGCCGCGTTACCACTCAACCAGAACGGCAAGATAGACCGCCGCAACCTAGCAGAAGAGTATCACCAACTTTTTCAGGACCCGTCCGCATGACCACAGCCAAGCCAGAGCCAGTACACGCCCCAATGAACCAGTTCGGAGTGGCGGACAACTGCCTGCACATAGGCGGTATAGCGCTTACCGAGCTGGCCCGCCGGGCCGGACGCACACCATTCTACGCCTACGATCGAGCGGTGATGAAACATCAGGTGGATCTGCTGCGGAACTCACTGCCGGACTCACTGCATCTGCACTACGCAATGAAAGCCAATCCGATGCCCGAAGTTGTTCAGCATATGGCCGGCCTGTGCGATGGACTGGATGTCGCCTCTGCGGGAGAACTGCGCGTGGCGCTCGCCACTGGCACAAACCCCGACAACATCAGTTTCGCGGGACCGGGCAAGTCAGACGAGGATCTCGCCCTGGCCGTTGATAGCGGCGTCATCATCAACATGGAATCTGAAGGCGAAATGCAGCGAATTGCCGCGCTGGCCAAGCACCGCAGTTTGAAACCCAAGGTCGCCGTGCGCGTCAATCCCGATTTTGAGCTGAAAGCGGCCGGTATGAAAATGGGCAGTGGCGCCAAACCATTTGGCGTGGACGCCGAGCGCGTGCCAGACATGCTGCAATCACTGGCCAAGTTGCCGCTGCAGTTCGTTGGATTTCACATCTTCAGCGGCTCCCAGAATCTTCGCGCCGAGGCGATTGTCGAGGCCCAGTCCAGCACCTTCGAACTGGCCTTGAAACTCGCCGCGAAGGCGCCCGCCCCCATTCAGTGGCTGAACATCGGCGGTGGGTTGGGAATACCGTATTTTCCCGGCGAGCAACGCCTTGACCTAACGCACATTGCAGACACTCTTGGCCCGTTAATGGCGCGGGCCGAACAGAACCTACCGGATGCCGAGATCGTCATGGAACTGGGGCGATACTTCGTGGCCGAAGCCGGTGTCTACGTCGCCGAAGTCATCGATCGCAAGTTGTCCCGAGGAGAAACTTTTCTGATCACAAACGGTGGCTTGCACCACCATCTAGCCGCATCGGGCAATTTTGGTCAGGTCATCCGCAAGAACTACCCACTCTGCCTTGGCAACCGGCTGGAGGGAGATTTGGAGGAGGTGAGCGTCGTCGGGCCGTTGTGCACCCCGCTCGATCTGTTGGGACACAAAGTGCGCCTACCCCGGGCAGAACCTGGCGACCTGGTGGTTCTATTTCAATCGGGTGCATACGGATACACGGCAAGCCCCAGGGACTTTCTGAGTCATCCCCAACCCGTCGAGATGCTGGTGTGAACAATCTACTGGACCTTACATTGACCTGTCATCTTGATCACCTATACTAGGCCTCCTGCTGGACGACCCGAAAGGCGTCCCGGCGTTTGAACGGATTGTAAAACGCCGCCACACCCCGCGCTACGGATAGCCGTCATAACAATAACCGGCAATCGGTATCTACTTGAAAGTATTGAATTTTATAAGCAAGCTCATGCCCAGACGTCGATCGTCTAGACGCCACTCGACGGCATCTGCTCGCTGGAACGGATTTCGCGGTACGAGGTAAGAGTAACGGTTCACACTTTCCACCATATACCCGGGCAGCACCGCCAGTCGCGTGCTACCTTAAGAAGCAACCCCCGGAACCTGTGGATAAGTGTGGGCATTGGCTGTGTATAAACGCTGGCGGGACATCAATCCCCAATCGCAAGACACCGCTAACACAAACACCCGGCCGAAATCAGGCGTCTAGCGCACTGAACGGCCCTTCTTACGCGACAGGCTGGAGAATGTTGGAAATCGGGTAATGGCAACCGTAAGGGTATTCAACCACCACGTTCACACCTCTTTCTACTGGCTGGCGCTGGTCGATGCGGCGCTGTTCGTACTGTCATTTTACGCCGGTACTTATTTCTACTGTTTTGTCGAACTCACACCGGACGCTTACTCACAGCTCGCCGCACAGATTCCAAGTCGGGCCCTGGGTTACGCATTGGTCGCCATCATCAGCCTGTCCGCCATGGGCCTTTATGAACCGCGCATGCGGGAGGGACGTACGGGCGTTTTGGTGCGCACCGTTGGTGGGTTCATTGCAACCCTGGCGGTCATCAGTGCGGTGTTTCTGGCCTTGCCGGAATTCGACCTGTGGCAGGGCGTGATTCTTTATACGGTACTGATTTCTTTCACCGCCAACAGCATGAGCAGACTAGCCTTTGACAACCTGGCCGACTTGGACCAGTTCAAGAGTCGGGTACTGGTGTACGGCTCCGGCTACGCAGCCTCAACCATTACCAGTTCCATGCGTCGCAAGTCGGATCGACAGGGATTTAATATCGTAGGTTTTGTTCGCGTCGAAGGCGAGGAACCGCGCATCACGGGAGAGCGGATCATCAACCTTCGCCAGCCGTTGTCTGAGTATGCGCGTCAGACTGAGATCGATCAGGTTGTGGTCGCGCTGGACAACAAACGCGATCAGATGCCCAAGGATGAGTTGTTCAAGTGTCGACTGCAGGGAGTGAAAGTCCTCAACCTCGTCAATTTTTTCGAGCGTGAAGCCGGCAAAATTCTCGTTGACTTCGCCACACCCGGCTGGATGACTCTTACGGAGGATTTGCGCTCCAGTACGTCGGGTAACTTGACCAAGCGCTGTTTCGACATCCTCGCCAGTTTCGCATTACTGATGGGTACCTGGCCCATCATGGTGGTCACCGCCGTGGCGATTTGGCTAGAAGATGGCTTCAAAGCCCCGATCTTTTTCAGTCAGGAGCGTGTCGGACTGAACGGCAAAGCGATCAACGTACTGAAGTTTCGCAGTATGCGGGTTGATGCAGAGAGCGATGGTAAAGCCGTCTGGGCGACGGAGAACGACAGCAGGATCACCAAAGTCGGCAGTTTCATAAGACGAACCCGGATCGACGAACTGCCACAAATTTTCAATGTACTTGCGGGCGACATGGCATTCATCGGTCCGCGTCCGGAGCGCCCAGAATTCGTTAAAGAACTCGCTGAGCGCATCCCCTACTACAACTCTCGACACGCGGTTAAGCCTGGCATCACAGGTTGGGCCCAGCTGTGTTATCCCTACGGCGCTTCGGAAGAAGACGCACGCCAGAAACTCCAGTTCGATCTCTATTACGTGAAGAATCAGAGTTTGTTTCTGGACTTCATGATCACTCTCAGTACCGTGGAGGTGGTACTGTTCGGGAAAGGCGCACGCTAACCCAATTGTGTCAGGAAATTATACATCTCCTTGTTGTTGGCGATTCAGGCCAGCGCTAACATACCGCTTTCAGCCAAAAAAATAAGCTGTCGACAAACCGGTGCGGAATTTGCATGGACACACTGAATTCCGCGTTTCCTGATACGGGACCTTGCAAATTCATGGATGCTATTCTGGTCGCCATCGGTGTTTTGGGCATTGGCGCAATCGTCGTTTCCGCCTGGGTCTTTATGGTCGCCGCACGCAATTACGTGTCGGAGGACAATGGACGGCTGCGGCGTCGTGAAGACGGTTCTCCCGCGCGAGACCTCATCGAACGCAGCACAAGCGACCGCAGGAGCGGACACCCAGTCAGCTTTCCCCTGATGGTGAATGGCATTCTCATCGAAAAAGATCGTCGAGTACTTCCGGATCGGCGCAGCTCTGTCACGACCTGAGTGACGCTCCCAAGAGCTATCCCGGTGAGCGCCCCAAACTGACCCATTCTGGCCGTCAGGCTTTGGCAATATGACCAATTGCGTCCTCTCCCAGCCCCGTGCTAACGTCGGGAGAGCTCAACGCCGTGTTGTCTCCCACTGAATCGGGGCGAAACCGGCTATTACAAGCCCGGAGATGGCCTACAAGAAGTCGTTCCAGGGTGTGGGGTACGTATTCAATGGGGACACCGGAGAAAGTTCGGCCGCAAGACGCCGACAGCCGGGAAGCGGGGTTGGATGACCGTTGCCGGTAAGATAAACGCTCTGGTTATATCGGTGGCCATCGTCGCCGGCGGCCTCGTATTAGCCATTATTGCGCATCGCGAATACGCCGCTGCCAAGCAGCCCCTTCTGCAGCGCTCTGTCGACAGCGTGGCTGACCTGCCCGCGCTACAGATCGCCCTATATCAAGACAACTCGATAATGCAAAACCAGGCTTTGCAGCAGCTTCTCTCGATCTCAGCCGCTATTCAGTACGCAGCTCTGCTGAGCCCCGAGGGCAGGATGCTAGCCCTCCAGGAGCGTGAACCCGGTGCTCGCGATCCAGCAAAGACTTTTAGTACACTCCGCGGTGGTGCGCCACTGTCCGACAACACTCTCACCACGGAAGGGATGACAGCACGGTACTGGGATATGGTGGTTCCGGTGATGTCCGCCATCAATCCTCAAGACTTGGCGCTCACATCGTCAGACCTCAACAAGACCATCAGCGACGTCGAGTCTGCCCAGAGCCTCTACATTCTCGGGTACGTGCACCTTGGCATAGATCGCACCGCCTTGCTTCGCTCTGTCGCCAGAGAGCTGGAGGGCATGGCCATCCTCACCTGCCTTTTCATTCTGATCTGCGCCTGCCTGAGCTTTTACATGACTCGCCGGATCACCGCTCCCTTCGATACCATCGTGCGCATGGCGGATGACGTCGCCGCGGGGCGGCCGGTACAAACGAAAGGCCTGGAACGCAACAGCGAATTCAAGGATCTCGTCAGCTTGCTCAATTCGATCATCGGCGGCCTGCACACCTATAAAACCAAAATGGATGTTGATCATCACCTGTTGAGCATGAAGGTGGAAGAGCGAACCTCTCAGCTGTCAAAACGCAACCAGGAGCTGAATCGCGCGGTTCGCGAAGTCACGGAGACTAAGGAGCGGATGCGCAAACTGGCTTACTACGACAGCCTAACAGCGCTTCCCAATCGTCGCCTGTTCACAGAGCAGCTGGATCTGCTGTTGCGTCTCGCCAAGCGCAATAAGGAAAGGATCGGGCTGCTGTTCCTTGACCTCGATAACTTCAAGCGCATCAATGATTCGCTAGGCCACAGCGCAGGCGACCTGCTGCTGCGCGAAGTCGGCAAGCGTTTGTCCCAGTGTGTGCGAGAGAGTGACGTCGTTGCGCACTACGTCGAACCCAAATCCCAGATCGATGTGTCACGTCTCGGTGGCGATGAGTTCACCGTGGTGCTCAATCAACTGGATCGGGCGGAATCAGCGGGGTTGGTAGCGCAGCGATTGCTCGATGCCCTGACCAAGCCCATGACCATTGAAGGCCATGAGCTGGTCGTGACGCCCAGCATTGGCGTTGCCATTGCTCCGAACCATGCGGAGAATGTGGAAGACCTGTTGAAGGCTGCGGATACGGCCATGTACTACGCCAAATCCTCGGGCAAAAACAACTTTGTCGTTTACAGCGAAGACATGGATGCCGACAGCGTTGATCGACTCACCCTGGAAAACGATCTGCGCAAAGCTCTGGAGCGCGATGAGCTCGTTCTGCACTATCAGCCGCAGGTTGACACATTAACGGGTACCGTTGTGGGTGCGGAAGCGTTGGTGCGATGGGAACACCCGGAAATGGGTATGATACCGCCGTTTAAATTCGTACCGCTTGCAGAGGAGATGGGGCTGATCGGCGCGCTGGGTGAGTGGGTCATGGCGGAAGCCTGTCGCAAAATGGTGGAACTGCAGTCACTGGGCCTCGATTTGCCAAAAGTATCCGTGAACGTCTCCAGCTTGCAATTCACGCCATCCTTTACTGATCACGTAGCACAGGTGCTCAAGGAAACCGGTCTGAAACCCATGCGCCTGGAACTGGAGTTGACCGAAGGGATCATGATGGACGGGGCGGAAGCAACACTCGCGGCGCTCAACAAATTGAAAGAGTTGGGAGTGCAACTCTCCATCGACGACTTCGGGACCGGGTATTCATCGCTGAGCTACCTCAGTCGATTCCCACTGGATGAACTGAAAATCGACCGCAGCTTTGTCGTTGAAATGGAAAACAGTGAAAGTGATGCGGGCCTGGTGATTGCCATTATCGCCATGGCACGCAGTCTGGGGCTTGAACTGGTCGCGGAAGGCGTCGAGACCCATGAGCAATACCGTTTTTTGCGTCAGCACGGCGCCAGCGTGATCCAAGGGTATCTATTCAGCAAGCCGGTGCCGATTGACGATTTGATCCCATTGCTTGCACCTGGCTATTTCAGCGCATCGACTCCCGCCGCGGAGCATGCCTAGCCCGACTCTGACTCCGGATACTTCTTTTGTTTGATGGACTCGATACGCTGTAGCTCCTGTCTATAGACGTCTACCACCTTGTCGATGCCGGTCTCCGTGAGCCCACCTTCGTTGCCACCGATTACGTAGCTGGTATAAACGCCGGATGCGCTCATCAAACTGTGAGACACCATATTGGGGTCGATCCCTTCATCTCGCATGCCATTGGCAAGCTCAATGAATCGCTCTACGCATTGCTGATGTGTTTCCGAGCTGTTTTCGGCCATGCTGATTACGTCTTGTCCAAGCGGTGAGGCGTTAGTCTAACACCCCGTTGCCGTGAGGTCGCATTACTTGCACAGACCTCCTCCCAATAGCTTGTAGGGTTCGCAGTCATAGATGAGTCGACCCGCCTCGCCATGCTGCCAATCTAGGGCCGGCAGCGCATAGGGCGGCGGCATACCCGGAGCAGGTCCGTCCTGCGTTTCCGCCATGGAACGCGGGTAGCTGGCCCAGTCCCTAGGGGCACGCCAACCCGGCGGTGGGACCAACTCATGCCGCGTCCCAGATACCGGGTACAGCATGCGCCAGCTATGCACCTTTTCCGCCATGGTCTGCACAACATCAGGATGCTCAGCCGCCAGATTGTTGCGCTCATAGGGGTCCCGCTCAATATCGAACAGGTAGTTGGTGACCGTCGATGACAACAGCCCCTGCTCCACTTCCTGCACCAGCTTCCAGTGCTCATTGAACGCCGTGAACATAAACGATCCACGAATTGGGGTCTCGGACGTGAAGAAGATAAGGTCCTCGCGGGGCATCTTCTGACCGCGCGAGATCGCCGGCCACATGTCCACACCGTCCAGAGCGAAAGTCGTATTGCCGGGCCGCAGCTCCGCTGCGCTCGACAGGGTAGGAAACACATCCATGGCAGTCATGATCTGCGACATCTGCTGACCCGCGGGCAGTCTCTGGGGCCATCGCAGCAGGGATACAACTCGAATACCGCCCTCCCAGGTTTCACCCTTGCCACCGCGCAGAGGCACATTATCCGCCCCACCGGTGGCGTAGGCGGCACCGCCGTTATCACTGAAAAACAGTACGATGGTGTTCTCCGCGATACCCTCATCGTCCAGCGTGGTCAGGACACTGCCGATCGCCTGATCCATAGCGTCCACTACGGCAGCGTACATCGGCCTGGCACTGGGCTGACCCATAAGCCGGGCGATCTGCCGGGTTTGATCCGTGTTTTTACTGCGAGCCGGTAGGCGATCATCCGGTAGGTCAGCGTATTTTTCCTGTAAATCTTGAGGTGCATCGAGCGGTGTGTGCGGAGCCAGAAACGGCATGTAAATAAAAAAGGGCCTTTGCTTGTCCCGGTCCCGGATGTACCGCGCCACTTCATCGCCCAGTAGGTAGGTCTCGTAGCCATCCCTGTCGATGGATTTACCATTCAACTGGAAGTCTCGGCCACCCTGGTTGCTGAACGGTGGAAAATATCCGACCTCGGTATGAAGATGGCCGTAAAAGTGCTCGAAACCACGCTGATTGGGATGATAGGCCTGCAGTGAATGGCCTAGGTGCCACTTACCCACCATGGCGGTTTGATAGCCTGCAGCAACAAAAGTCTGCGGCATAAAGTGCTCCGCCGGGTGAATACCATTATTCATCCACGGCATGATCACCCCATAGGCAACGCCCAGTCGCATTGGATCACGCCCTGTCATTAGGGCGGCCCGCGTCGGTGAGCAAATGGGGGTCGTGTAAAAGCGAGATAGCTCTACACCCTCGGCCGCCAGCCGGTCCAGTGATGGAGTATCGATATCGCCTCCGTGGAAGCCGACGTCGCTCCAGCCTAAATCGTCCGCCAACATAATGATGATGTTAGGCCGTGCACCGCCCTCCGCCAGACTGAACTCTGTCAGCAACAGGCTTAGCAAACCGATGATAAGGCCGCCAACTCTCCGCATCTTTCCTCTTCCTCTTCCGCTCGGCTTTCGTTGAGTGATCCCGGGTAGATCGATATAATACGCCCGTATTACATAACTGCAATGGACGATGATCCGCATCGCGGCATGTTAGCGCGAAAATTCCTGCCCCAGAGCATACGCGGGCGCTATACTGCACGCCATGTCGCTCAAGATCGATCACTCCGTGTCCATACCGCTGCAGGAAATACAGTGGGACGCTGTGCGCGCTCAGGGGGCGGGAGGGCAAAACGTCAATAAAGTGTCGACCGCCATCCACCTGCGCTTCGATGTTAACGCGTCTTCGCTGCCTCCTGCGTATCGACAACGCCTGCTCGCTCTGCGTGACCAACGCATTACCGGCGACGGCGTTATCATCATCAAAGCGCAACGTTTCCGCAGCCAGGACAGAAATCGCGAAGACGCACTCGCGCGGCTGCAGACTTTGATACAAAAGGCCAACCAGCCTCGCAAGGAGCGCAAGAAGACGCGCCCTTCTCTGAACAGCAGGAAAAAGCGCCTGGACTCCAAGTCGCGCCGCGGCCAGGTAAAAACGCTGCGGGGCAAGGTGCCATTAACCTAGTGACTCTTGCGCAGTGCCGATTGGCACAAAGATACCTTTGGGGAACGCCATGAGCATGGATGAATCGGTACAGAACGTCGCCACTGTGAAGCGCTTTTTTCAGGCTATGAACGAAGGCGACACGGCCTTTATCGTTGACGCTTACTCGGACGATGGCCGACTCCACACCATGGGCAGTACCCTCATTTCCGGGGAGTTTACCAAGGAACAGGTCAACGCTGCGGCTGACGGTATTTTCGAAGTCTTTCCCAATGGCATCCACTTTGAGATTCTCACGCTTACCGCGCAAGGCCCGCGGGTTGCGGTTGAGGCCCGCAGTGAGGGTCAGCACGTTTCCGGGCAAATCTACAGCAACGAGTACCACTTTCTGTTTGAATTTCGCGACGGGAAACTCCTGAAGCTCAAGGAATATATGGATACAGAGCGAGTCACGGATGTACTTTGTGGCGGCCAGCGGCCTACTGGGTCAACTTGAACAACCATTTACAACATCGACAGGAGGGACGCCGTGCAGCGACGCGACTTGTTGAAGGGAAGTGCTCTGAGCGCTCTCGCCACCGGATTGATCGCGCCTGCGATCGCCGCAGCGGAAGAAGGGCATACGAGCTCTGAGGTCGAGAGCCGCGCCGCAGAGGCGTTGGCAGAGCTTCAAAAAACCCTGGATGATCTCGAAGCTGCCTTCACCACCCCCGCCTGGAACTTGCAAACTCCGCAGGATTTCGCTGAAGCGCGGCGACTGACACTGCACACGCTGTTGCACGGTCTACAGTGCTGGCTGGAGGGAGACCCCGCGAGACCGTTCTTTGTACCATTTGTGACACCACATAAAAAACTGCTCGGTGATAATCCTGACGCGCACTACTACTCTGCTGTCATTGATGACCAGCACAGCTATCGGATTCGGGGCAACCTCTCTGGCGCGACCTACACCAGCTTCACAGCCGAGCTGGGAACCGGCGCAGAGGGTGGTGGCATCGGCAGTACACTGAACGATACTCAGTTCAGCGCGGACAACCAGGGCAACTATGAAATCATCCTGAGCCCGCGCAAGGCTACCGGCAACTGGATGCCGCTGCCCAAGGGCACCAAAAGCTTAACGACCAGACACTATTTCGAGAACAAGCTCAGCATCCAGAAGGACCCACTCCATCCGGTCCCCATATCGATCGAGAATCTGCTCACCGTGCCCCCCGCCGCGCCGCCTGATGATCTGAACGTCGCTGCCGGAATCCGTCGTGTGACACAGTTCGTGCGCGGCAATATATTCCCACTCAACGCAGGCACAAGTCCGTCCTGGGTATCGCGCATTCCCAACCAGTTCCCGCAACCTGTTCAGGACGACAGCCTGACTGACATCGGGTACGCCGCAAAGGACAACGTTTACAGCATGGCACCCTTTGTCCTCGGCCCGGATCAAGCCTTGCTGATTCGCGGAAAATGGCCCAAATGCCGATTCGCCAACGTCGTGCTCTTCAACCGATTCCTACAGAGCTTCAACTATCTGGATCGAACAGTGTCCCTGAACAGAACGCAAACGAAACAGGACGCTGATGGCGGTTTTGAAATGGTGCTGGCGCACCGCGATCCCGGCCATCCCAACTGGCTGGAGACCGAAGGAAGACCATTCGGCATTGTATTCTGGCGTTTCCAACTGCCCGAAGAGGACATCGAACCACTGCAAACGCAGGTTGTCACCGTGCCGAGCTGATGGCGTCCTGGGGGCAAAACTCGTCTGCTGGGCTGAGCATCCAGGTCACGGCGTTCACGATGAGCTGACGCACCTGGGGCTGCAAAAAAGCGTCTCCCTTATGTCCCATTGCCAAATAGACGCTGCGCCCCCGTCCGACGCAGTTGCTCCAAACTACGGGATGGTCGCCCATTCTCAGGTCGCGTTCCGACCCGGCAAACTTCTGTACCGGCGTGTAACTGTTCTCGTCGACTGTCGCCAGAATGGTAAAGCCCGTTTCTCGCGGACTGCGGGACCAGGAGTACCATTCCTCTGTGTGCTCCCAAGTATCGGGTATGTCGGCGACCACCGGGTGGCCGGGGTTTTCCATGACGACGGTAGCGGTTTGGAACTGCGGCCCCATGATATGCGCGGTGAAACGTGCGCCGATCAAGGTGTCGATGTACCACGTCCAGTCCCGGTGTGAGTCATCGCCTGCCGCATGTACGCCCAACCAGCCGCCGCCCGCCCATAGCCAATCACTGAAAGCAAGTTCTTGATCACTATTGAGCATGTCACCGCTGGCGTTAAGAAAAACCACTACGTCAAAGCGCGACAGGTCTATCGCGTTGAAAACCGCTCCATTCTCGGTATGAAAAACGTTCCATCCCTGCTCTGCAGCAATGGTCCCTATCTGTTCGACACCAACGTTGATTCCCTCTTTGTGGCGAAACCCATTGGTCTTGGTGAACACCAGCAGTGCGGGAGATACCAAGGCATCCGGTATCGGCGGCGCCTCCACATCGTGTTGTTGCGAGGGGAATACGATGTTCCAGGCGCCGATGTACCAAATCGCCGCCAGGCCACTCATCACCAGCAAACCCAACAGCACCAGCAACACCTTGATGATTCTGATCACCATCGTGCTCTCTCCCTGTTGAGCGATCTACTCGGTGAGCAGGCTACTTGGCGCCGTCGAACCAGTCATCAAAGCCGAGTTTACTGGAAGGTCCAAGGTGCATCTGCTCCAACACCCCGTGACCAACTTTGTCGCCGCAGGTCGCTACCACTATCTGCTGAATGTGCAGGTTCTCTAATGCGAGTGGATCCAGATCACTGTCTTTCCAACTCTCTCCGGCAATGGCCAGCTCACCGTGCCACTTGCCGTGACCCCACTCCGGATGCTGGTAACCCAGCCCCTTCATTCGGTGCAGTAGCACTGGCTTCAACTCAACGCGCATGGATTCTCCGGAGCGGTCATTCATAGTGACCACGGCCGCCTGAGCTCGACGGGTCCCGGGTATCAGATCGAACTCGTACTCCACTTCACCCTGCCAGATTCGCGCGTCAGAATCGACGGTACCGGGGATGGAATCCATATCCGGGTAGTGTGGCAAAAAACCCTGGTCCGTATGCCACTGGTGGCCAGTTTCGTCCGCGAACCAGCCGGCCAGACTGCATTCGTCCTCCCAGTGAATGGGCATCCAGTTAAAATGCACCGCCTGAAACTCCGCCAGCGGGGCACCACCTGTATAGGCATCGCCCACCGGCCGTATCCCCCACGATCGGTCTTTGAGCCCGAAGGTGGCCGCGCCATCAACCGTCAACTCCTTGCCATCGTAGCGAATCCATCCAGACCAGAAGCCAAACTGATCGAGGCGCGTCGCGTCCATAACGATGTGGCGCTCATTGCGCAGCGTTTGGCGGCCTTCTTCAATGCAGGCGGTGCGAGGCGTAAATACCAAATCACACTCGATTCCCGTCTCGTTGGCTTCAATCACAACCCGATGTCTTCCCATCGGCTCAAGAATCTGCAAAGCAAAGGGTCCTACGCTGGTGTCAGTCGGCTCACTGGGCGCGCGCCGGGAGGCGTGAAAAGCGTATTGATGGCCGTCGATCGCCAAACTCAGACTGCAGTCCAAAACGCCCAAATTCGCATATCGACATAAGCCCACACCGAAATAGAAGCTACCGTCCTTAGCGTGTGCGTTATACCAGTATCGATCGTAGACAAAGCGATCGCTGGTCGCTGCATGAAAAACAGGCTCTGCGGTTTGGTGAATGGGGTAATCGTCAAATTTTGATAACATGATGCGCCGGCTCCCGATTGTAGACGCCAAAGAATGTACCACAAACGAGTCCGCAACAAGCTGGCATAGGCAAAGCACGAGGCCGTGTATAGTTAATCAAACTCAAGGCTTCGAGGAGTCCTACGGTGAATCCTCGGCCATTGGACTTTCTGCCCCCGCTGCACTACCGTCGGGTCTTAATTCCCCTGGAGATTGACAGCATGCAGGCCTTGTTGGGTTTGCCGTGTATGGTTTTACTGGCCTGGCTAGTCAGCAGCGACCGGAGCCGCTTCCCTCTGCGACTTGTGCTCGTCGGTGTCGCTTTGCAATGCCTGTTGGCGTTACTGTTGTTAAAGACGGAGCCTTTGCAGGACGCACTGCTTGTGGTTAATCGGCTGGTCATTGTCCTGGAGCAGGCCACGGCCGCGGGAACCAGTCTGGTGTTCGGCTTCGTCGGGGGTGGTGCAACACCCTTTGAAGTCAGCGCACCTGAACACAGCTTCATACTGGCGTTCCGCGCTTTGCCGATTGTCATTGTGTTCGCTGCCCTCAGCGCCCTACTCTGGCACTGGCGAGTGATTCCACTACTCATAACAGGCTTCGCGCGGCTGCTGGACAAGTCAATGGGTTTGAGCGGCAGCGTCAGCGTGGGTAGCGCTGCCTCGGTCTTTGTTGGGATGGTGGAAGCTCCGCTGCTGGTAAAACCCCGCTTGCGAGATATGACGGACTGCGAATTGTTCATGCTAATGAGTTGTGGCATGGCGACGGTCGCGGGCACCGTGCTTGGGTTGTACGCCGGCATTCTCGTCGCGACCATTCCCACTGCCCTGAGTCATATCCTGGTCGCCTCGCTGATCAGCGCCCCCGCAGCAATACTGTTGGCTGGCGTGATGGTGCCCCCAGAGATTCAACCCAGGGAGCAGGCTGCCCACATGCCCTCCCCCTATGCCAGCAGCATGGACGCTCTCGTGACTGGAACCGGTGAAGGTCTACGTCTGCTGGCCAACATCGTGGGCATGCTCATTGTATTCGTGGCGCTGGTGTACCTCGTCGATGCTCTACTGGCACTGATTCCCGCCGACGGACCACCGCTGACCCTGATACGTATTTTCGGCAGTCTGCTGGCACCGCTGGCATGGCTGACCGGAATACCCTGGCAGGAGGCACCACTGGCTGGCGAGCTTTTGGCAAGCAAGGTGTTCGTGAACGAACTGGTCGCCTATCTTGAGCTGGCGCAACTGCCGGCAGGTAGTCTTTCCGAACGCAGCGCTATCATTTTGACCTACGCACTCTGCGGTTTCGCAAACTTCGGCAGTTTGGGCATTATGCTGGGTGGCCTCACCGCGCTGTGCCCGGAGCGCAGTGTCGACATCCTCAGACTCGCGCCCCGGTCACTATGGTCTGGACTGCTGGCAACCTGTATGACCGGTGCCGTCGTCAGTTTGGTGCTCTGATAACCTACCAGGCATGCTGTACAACAACCGCAAACCCCGCTACCTCCCGCACCTAAATCAACCCGAGGTGCTGAAGATGGGACTCAGTCCCATGACGCCCGGTAGCTGGATCGAAACGGACACCAGTTGGCAGGTCTATCACAAACACAAAATGGCACAACGCGGTCGCCTGGGCGACCGAGTCTATCGCTCTGAGCCAGAATCCGAGGCTGCACAGCAGGAAATCACCTCGCGCCTCCTGCAGGACCTTACCGCGGCTCCTGACCCCGTTTTTCGTGTCGCGTCCGAGACACTGGAATTCATTCCTTCCGGCCAGAAACTCCCACTTACGGGTCCAGAAACCTTGTGGAACGCGTCGCTTTGGGTTGCCGATGACCTGGTGATTATGGCCCCAGGCGAACAGGGCTACCGACTGGTTGCAGCCAGTTTGTGCAGCCCCAGTGACTGGTGCCTCGAGGAGAAGTTTGGCCGCCCGCTGGCAGAAATTCACCAGCCCATCCCCGGATTCGATCGAGCATTGACCCCAAAGGTAGACCGTTTTTTGGATCACCTGCGCGTCGCGCATCCGGTGGTGCGATTCAACTGGTCCGTGCAGGCCGGCGATCAGCTGTGCAGGAGACCGAACGATAGTGCGGAAATTTCCAATGATTCCCCTCTACACTACCGTTGCGAGCGTCAGACGCTGTCGCGCCTGCCGGCCACAGGTACGGTCCTCTTCACCATACGCGTCTATCTACACCCGCTTGAGCATCTGATCTCCGCCGACGCACTCAGGCCACTTTTGTGGGCCATAGACACAACGCCCCCCAAGCTGCAAAAGTACAAAGGTTTCGATCGACTTGCCCCGGCTCTTGAACGGTATCGCAGGCTGGCAGACACGCCGAACGAAACCGGCTAGCGGGCATTACCAACACTACCGCGGTAGCAGACACGCAATCTCAGCCTTCTTCACAGATGCGCAGCAGCGCCTCGTGACTTTCCAGCTGTGCCGACTCATCGATACCGGGAATACCTGCGCGAGCGATGAGGTGGGTCAAATCGAGTGCTTCACGGTATTTGGCAAGGCGATCACGCACCGCCTCGGCCGATCCGATGAGTGCCCAGTCGTCAATCGCTCCCGCTCGATCGCGCATGGCGGGTGCAATTGACTTGTCCAGACGTTCGCTAATGGCTCTCAGCCGAGTGTCGTCGTTGCTGATAAAGACCGTACGCATTACCGGCACCGTCTCTACCGGTCCGTGCCCGTACTCCTGCCTCAGTACTTGCAGCCGTGCATAATTCTGAACCAGCACATCCAGGGACTCCAACGGAGAGGCCAGATAGGGCAGTCCCAGTTCTGCCACTTGTCGCAACGCCTTTGGCCCAAAAGCGGCAATCCACAGGATCGGTTCTGGACGCTGCACAGGCAAGGGTGACAGAAAGACGGGGTCATGATCCGAGCCGCCTTCCACCAGAGGTTCCCCGCGCCAGGCACTGCGCATTTGCTCGAGGTGGCTGTAGAAAAGTGTGCGTTTATCCTTGCTGTCAACGCCAAAGGCGCGAAACATCGCGGCTTGAATGCCCCTGCCCAGCCCCAGAATCAGCCGACCGTCACACAGATTATCCAACACAGCAACTTCCTCTGCCGCAAGCAACGGCTCTCGAATTGGCAGCAGATAGGAGGTACAGCCCAGCTGGAGTGTTTGTGTGCGAGATGCGGCAGCGGCCAGTACCGTCAGCGGCATCGGCATTGCTCGATCATTAAAGTGGTTCTCAGGCAGCCAGAACGAGTGGAACCCCATGGTCTCAGCGCGCTCCGCCTGCGTACAGATCAGGCCCGCATTCACCGGTGGCCGCCAGTTCCAGGGGGTCGTGCCCACATGTAAGGAACCCGTCACAAAGCCGTCGCCGCTGTCGTTTTGTTGACTACCGCGCGCTGCCCATCAACCGACCTGCACCACCAGCTTGCCAAAATTTGCCCCCGAAAAAAGACCGAGAAACGCCTCAGGCGCGTTCACAAGGCCCTCGACAACGTCTTCACGGTATACGATCTCGCCAGCTTCGAGCCATTGAGTCATGTCACCGATAAAAGCCGGGGTTCGATGGACGTAATTGCTCACGATAAACCCCTGCATTTTCAGGCTTTTTCGCAGGATCAGTCCCTGCAGCAGACCCATTCGATCTGGCCCGGGGGGCAGCTCCGTTTGGTTGTAATCGGCGATCAGGCCACAAACGGGAATTCGGGCAAAGTTGTTGAGCAGCGGCATGGCCGCTTCCCAAGAGCTGCCACCGACATTTTCAAAGTACACGTCAATGCCGTCCGGGCAAGCCGCTTTCAACTGCTCGGGCATATCGGCATCGTAATGACTGATACAGGTGTCATAGCCCAGCTCTTTGACGGCATATTCACACTTTTCTTTGGCCCCGGCGATGCCGACGACCCGACAGCCTTTCAGCTTGGCGATCTGACCCACAACTGAACCAACCGCGCCCGTCGAAGCCGCCAGCACAACGGTCTCACCGGGCTGCGGTTGACCGATATCGAGCAGGCCGACATAGGCTGTCAGCCCCGGCATGCCGAGCACACCCAGCGCATAAGACGGCCGCGGAATTCTCGGATCCAGTTTCAGGAGGCCTTTACCGTTGGCGACCGCGTAGTCCTGCCAGCCGGAAAAGGCGCTAACCAGGTCGCCAACCATGAAACCAGGATGTTTGCTATCGACGACCTCGCTCACCGTACCACCGACCATAACATCACCCAACGCCATTCCCGGAGCGTAGCTGTCCCCTGCGTTCATACGACCGCGCATGTAGGGGTCCAGTGAAAGCCACCGCGTGCGCAGCAGCACCTGACCATCGGACGGGACAGGAACGGCCACTTCCTCAAGGCGAAAGTCCTGTAAAGTTGGCGCTCCGATAGGTCGCGCGGCAAGGACGATGCGCCGATTCACGCTGGATTCAGCGGCCTGCAGCGGATTCATCGCTAACGCGCCCGCCGCGGTTAGAGCAGCTGCGGTAAATTCTCGTCTATTTATGCTCATGACTTGCCCATCGATCTCCCTGTACAAGGTCAGCTACCATAGCGCAGTCTTGGATCTCTGTCTTACTTCACCCGTTGTTGGGGACGGATGCCGCACCTGGACGATGCCGAAAAGTTGAACCGCTGGCCTGTCTGGGGGTTGCATCGTCTTACACGTCGGTAGCAGAGTTCAGTACACTGGTGTATCTCATATGCAGGAGGTGACAACCATGTTTGATCTGGTCATTCGCAACGCCACCATCGTCGACGGCACTGGAGCAGACGCTTTCCGCGGCGATATCGCCGTGCAGGACGGGAAAATTGCCGCCGTCGGCACTGTTACCGGACCGGGCAAACAAGAGATACCTGCCGATGGTAAGTTGGTCACGCCCGGGTGGGTCGACGTCCACTCCCATATGGACGGTCAGGCGACCTGGGATCCGCTGTGCAGCCCCGCCGCTAACCACGGGATTACGACGCTGGTGATGGGCAACTGCGGTGTGGGTTTCGCCCCCTGTGAGCGCAATGATGAGGCACACGATCGATTGATTGCCGTTATGGAGGACGTAGAGGACATCCCAGGCACCGCATTACACGAGGGCATTCAGTGGAACTGGGAATCTTTCCCGGAATACCTGGACGCAGTAGAAGCTTATCCTCGGGCGATCGACGTGGGCGCTCAGGTACCACACTGCGCTGTGCGCACCTACGTCATGGGAGATCGGGGCAGGCATAACGAACAGGCCACAAGCCAGGACATTGAGAAGATGGCAGCGATCGTCCGAGAGGGCATTCAGGCGGGTGCGCTTGGCTTCACGACCTCGCGCACGGAACTGCACACCACACGTGACGAGCAGGCCATGCCCGGCACCTATGCAGACGAATCCGAGCTGCTGGGTATTGGTAAGGTGATCGGTGAGTTGGGCGGCAGAGGCATCTACGGCGTTGTGTCCGACTGGGACAATTGGGAGGAAGAGATGGACTGGATGAAGCGTCTCTCCATCGACAATAACTGCCAGATTAACTTCGTTTTATTCTTCCGCGAGAACAGTGACTGGCCCAGGGTCAAAGCGCAGTTGGAGTATGTGAGGAAGGCTCGCGAGGAGGGCGCGCGCCTTATTCCCCACGTAGGCGCAAGGCCCGTCAATATCCTCTTGTCCTGGGACGGCACGATCCATCCGTTCAGTTTCCACGCAGGCTTTGGCCCTTTATCGATTATGTCCCACGAGGAACGTCTCGAGGAATTGCGTAAACCCGACGTCCGCGCAGCAATCCTGGCGGAAGACACGCCGCTGCTGGGGGATGACTTCATGGACACTATCCTCAGCGGCTTTGACAAGCTCTACGAACTCGGCACACCGCCAAACTACGAACCCGGTCCGGAGGACAGCATCGCAGCCAAAGCCGCCGCCGCTGGCGTCAGTCCGCAGGCGTACTGCTATGACCTGATGATGAGCGATGACGGTCGCGGCGTCGTGTATTTTCCGTGTTTCGGTTACGGCGCGGGCGACTTAAGTCGCCAGGTGGAGCTGCTCGAGGATGACAGTACGGTCCTGTCTCTGGCGGATACCGGCGCTCATTGCGGTGTTCTGTGCGATGCCAGCGTGCCAACACAGATGCTCAGTTACTTCGTGCGCGACCGTGAGCGAGGACACCGGTTTCGGCTGGAGGACGTTGTCAAGATGCAGACCAGTGACACCGCGCGCTGCGTTGGACTCGATGATCGAGGTACTCTGCAGGCGGGCATGAAGGCCGACATCAATATCATAGACTTCGACAAGCTCCAGCTGGAGGCGCCGAGGATCACGTTCGACTTGCCGGCGGGCGGGCGACGTCTGTTTCAGGGTGCTCAAGGGTACATCGCCACCATCGTCAGTGGTGAGGTCATTATGCAACATGGAGAATACACGGGCGCAGTTCCCGGCGCACTGATTCGTGGACCACAACCCGCGCCGCAAGCAGCTTGATTGACGACCCGCCGATGCGGGTCATTCCAGCTTTTCAACCAGAGACAGCGACGCCAGCAGTCCGCCGCCACGTTCCGTGTGGAGAATCGCCAGGCCCTAGGTCACGTCCTCTGCCATTTGGCGTCGCAGCGTATTGGCCCGCTTATCAGGGCCATCATGACGCCAACCCGGCGCGAGCAACAAGTAGCTCAGCTTTTCGCGCCAACCTGGTGCCCGCTTGATGTCACGCCAGATAGCCACGTACTCGTGCACCGCAACCCAGAGTATGTTGTCTGACTCGATGTTACTGGTCAGCCCATAGACGACCGGCTCGGCCGGAGTTTCGGGCGCAAAGGTACCGAACAACCGATCCCAAATGATCAGTACGCCGCCGTGATTGCGATCCAGATAACGGACGTTAGACCCATGGTGGACGCGATGGTGTGATGGCGTGTTAAAGACCGCCTCCACCCAAGGGTGCAACTTGCCTACCGAGCGAGTATGGATCCAAAACTGGTAAAACAGGCTGATACTGATCATCGTAATGATCATGGCCGGATCAAAGCCCAACAGTGGCAGCCACATCCAGAACAGATATTTATGAATGCGCTCACCCACGCCCTGCCGCAGCGCCGTGGCAAAATTCATGTGCTGGGAAGAATGATGATTGACATGGCCGGCCCACAGCAGCCGCACTTCGTGATTACTTCGATGGAACCAGTAATAGGTGAAATCATCCAAAAAAAACAGCAGCACCCACGCCCACCACTGGTGCTGAACCACGTCTCGCAGAGGGCTGATGTCGTGCAACCAGACCATCGCGTAGAGGGCCAACAGCCGGGGCAGAATCTCGACCAGCAGGGATAGTCCCCCCATGCTGAGCGAGGCGAGCGTGTCACCAGGTCGATACCAACCCAGGTCTTGGCGTCGCGCGTAAAAAAACTCCAGCAGCAGTGCCGCTGCGTACAGCGGTAGTGCAAACGCGGTCAGGTCGTCCTTCAGAAAATCCTGCATCTGTGCTCTTCCAGTGCCAGTCGCGAGTCTAGCCCATTGCGAACCCCAGAAACTACTACACTGGCTTGTAGGAACCCGGGTTGACCGTGCCCGACCTGGACACTATTATTAGTTCTATTTTAGAACCTAATGAAGGCCTGCTCAGCAAGGAGACGCCCATCGTGCAACAAACTCTGGAGTTCTATTTCGATTTTGGCAGCCCCACTGCCTATCTTGCTCACAAGCGATTGCGACAACTGACGACGCTGTACACTTTTGATATTGACTACCGGCCTATGCTACTGGGGGGCGTGTTCAAAGCCACTGGCAATACAACCCCTGTGGCAGTGCCCGCCAAGGGCGCCTATATGCTGAATCACGACCTGCCGCGGTTTGTGCAGCGTTACGGGGTTGTGTTGAACTTCAACCCACACTTTCCCATCAACACCCTCAATTTGATGAGGGGCGCAATTGCAGCGGAACAGCTGGATTGTGTGCAGGTCTACATCGATGCGGTCTTCGACGCGGTCTGGATCGACGGCAAAGATATGGGCGACGCAAACCTCGTACGCCAGGTTTTGTCCGAAGCCGATCTCGACGCAGAGGCGCTCATCGAGAAAAGCCAGCACCCCGATGTGAAAGCCGCGTTGATTGCCGCCACTGAGGCAGCCGTGGAGAGAGGCGCTTTTGGCGCTCCGACCATGTTTCTAGGCGACGCCATGTATTTCGGCCAGGATCGTCTGGATTTCGTCGAGGAAGCCCTCTCGGCCCCCTGAGGAGGCACGCATCCAGCCCTGATCAGTGTTTGAGCGGTGCGACACCCACCTGCGGCATCTCCGCCAGGCCGATGTCACGCGCGTGCTGCTCGAAGGCCTTGTTCTTCCAAAAGAACGCGCCCGGCATGGTCGTTGGAATCACCAATACGTAGAACAATGCGCGGCCTACAACCGCTACGGTGAGGGCCAATGCACACAACACACCCCAGGCAATCAGACCCGTGGCGCTACCCAGATACCAGGGCGCCACCACCAGACCGGCGGCGACAACAACCAGTAGCACATTGCGCAGGAGATAGGTCTTGCCAAACGTTGTTTGCTGGACATAGTGGGAGACGGCACCTTCTGTCTCCGCCTGTGACATCGCCTTAGCATGCCACCACAATCCCAGGCCCTCCACGATAAGTCCCACCGCCATCACAACGCTGCAGAGTGCCAGCAGGGTGAGAGGAGAAACCCCGGAAGCCAGCAACGCAATGGAACCGGACAGCGCTAGTACCAGCGCACCAAGGTACATGCTACAGCCCACAAACGCGAAGCCCGTCTGGGCATGATTCCAGAACGGACGAGCCTTGATGCGGTAGCAGCGATACATGTAATAGAGTCCAACGCCAGCCCCCACCAGCGCCAGGGTGGCAGCAATACCACCTGCCGCCCCAAGCAACCCCACCCAACCGGCCAGCCAGGGGAACTGCGCCTGTACCGCAGCGTCCTGGCCGAGCGTCGCAACCGCGTACAAGCTAGCGAACCCCATAAAAGCTGCAACACCGGCTCCTTCCCTGGCGACCGGCGAGTGTCGCAAGTTGTTAAAGCCGCGATAGAAGCGAATGGGTTTTCCGAGATGCACGGTGGACATAAACAAGCCAAAGCCGGTCAACACGACACCTAGAAATGCCACCGCCGGATAGAGCGATGTGGCTGCAAGGCCTGCGATCGCCGGCAGACCGACAACCTGGCCAACCACCAGCAGTGTAAACAAGCCTATCGCAGCCTGAGACGCGAGTGTGAACAACACCAGAGGGTTCTCACGACTGGAAAGCCGTGCGAAGTTCCAGTGTTTGGCTTGCCCAAGTTTTTGATCAACCGAGGGTTTATACACACCCGCCTCATCATCTCTACGGTACTTTACAGCCATATCGTCTGTGCGAGTCATCTCTCGCGGCATCGAGCGCGTCTGCTGAAACCGAATGTTCGGCTGTGTGATATTGGGATCGGGAAACCCCGGTATCTGAGTATCTATCTGCTCACGACCCTCTGGGGTGTTTTCCACGACTCCGAAATTCAACGCGTTGCCCAGACAGGCTGATACGCAAGCCGGCTTCAGCCCCACTTCAAGACGATCGACGCACATGTTGCACTTCTCGACCTGTCCGGCAACCGGGTCGAGCTGAGGAGCATTATAGGGGCATACCCAGGTGCAGTAGCCGCATCCAAAACAGATGTCGGGGTCTTGAATGACCGCACCGTACTCCGGGTGTTTGGTGTAAGCTCGTGTCGGACAGCCACGCAGACAAACCGGATCATCGCAGTGATTACACGCCATGGAGATGTTCATGCGCACGTAATCGGGGAAGGTGCCCCCTTCTACATAGCCGACGCTACGAAAGCTCAGATGAGGTGGTAGATCGTTTTTCTCACTGCAGGCGGACTCACAGGCGTGGCACCCGATACAGTTATCGGCCGTAAAGTGAAAGGCGTGCTGCTTGTTACGATTGGGGTTGAAACCGACTTCCTTTACCCCGTTAATGTTCAATGAGACCGCCTCATCCACTAGCTCGGTCAGTGCAATCAGCTTCCCATAGCGATTACGCTCCTCAGAGACAGGGTCATCGAGCAACGCGTAATCCGGCTCGTTATCACGCAGCGGGAACAGCGACTCGGACGGTCTACTCTCACGTATGGGTTCAAACTGCTGCACGCCGGTTGCCGTCGGCTCTTGAGCACTCATATCAGTACGCTCTCAGCTCTCGATTGAGCCGGGCTGCCTCCTTTTGATCAATCTTCTCGATACGCACCGCCGCCTGCTTGAAGGCTGGTTGCCTCGAGTGAGGGTCCAGCAACCCGAGTGACACCCTGTTCACACAATCGTGAAAATGGAAAGGGAGAAAAACCATATCTCTTGGAACCCGCTGCGTCAGTTGGACCATAACCACTGCGTCACCACGACGGGATACCAGTCGAACATATTCCATCTGCTGAATGCCCAATTCGGCCGCCGCGTCAGGATTAATCTCCATGTAGGCGGTTGGACTGTATTTGTTGCAGTTGCCCACCTTTCCTGTTCGAGTTCGGGTGTGAAAGTGTTCGACCACGCGCCCCGAGTTCAGCCAGAACGGGTAATCCGCGTCGGGCTTTTCATTGTTGTCGGTCCAAGGCAGCGCCAGCAGTTTGGCTTTGCCGTCGGGGAACTGAAAAACGCCATCGACGTACAGACGAGCATCCCCTTGTTCCGCGCCTTCCCTCATAGGCCACTGAATGCCGCGCTGTGACTCTATTGAGGCGTAGTTCATGCCAGAAATGTCCAGCATTCTCGGCTTACCGTTGACGCCCGTACCCACGGAGAGCTCTTTCATCTCATCAAATACCGCTTCCGGTCTGTCCGGAAAACTCATGGCAGCACCCTGATCCCAGCGCTTTGCCATTTCATTGAAGATCCATAAATCCGGTTTGGAATTGGCGTAAGGTGCTACAACAGGGGTGACACGATTAACTCGCCGTTCCGTGTTGGTAAAACAGCCGTCCTTCTCGGCCCACACGCTGGCCGGAAAGTAGGCGTGAGCGTACTGGGTCGCCTCGACATCGACGTAAGCGTCCTGCACAACGCAAAACTCGAGTTTTTCTAGCGTCTTGCGCATGCGACCCGTGTTCGGCATGGAAGTCATTGGATTGGTGGCGACCAACCACAGGGCTTTAATCTGGCCCGCCTCAATGGCAGGAAAAATGTCGGTCATGAACAGACCGCGCTGCTCGGGGAAAAACCCTGGATCAACACCCCAGTACGCCCCAATCTCTGCTCTATGGTCCGGGTTTTCCAGTTGCCGATAGCCCGGCAGCCCCGAACAGGACGACCATTCCCGCGTGCCCATGGCGTTGCACTGTCCGGTAATGGACAGGGACGTACCTCCAGGCTTGCCAATATTGCCCGTTATCAGATTCAGATTATTGATCGCACAAACACCATCGGACCCATGAGTGCTCTGATTGATACCCATGGTCCAAATACTCATGGCAGCATCAGCACGGCCGTACGTTCTGGCCACGTGGCGGATAGTGTCTGCATCGATTCCCGTAATTCTAGCAGCACGCTCAGGGTCATAATCACCAACCAGGGCACGCATTTCTTCTGCGCCATTGCAATGGCGAGCCATGTAGGACTCGTTGGCGAGTCCTTCATCAAAAATCACGTGCGCCAAGCTGTTCAGCAACACGAGATCTGTGCCCGGCGTGATCGGCAAATGTATGTCTGCAAATTGCGCAAACATGGTAACGCGTGGGTCGACCACGATGAGTGGGAAGCGACGCTTCTCCATCGCCTCTTTGAGGCGCCAGTAAATTACCGGGTGCTGTTCAGGCAGATTGGAGCCAAACGCCATCAGACAATCGGTGTGGTCAAAGTCGTCATAGCAACCCGGTGCGCCGTCGCTTCCAAACGATCGCTTGTAACCAGACACCGCCGAGGCCATACACAAGGTTGTATTGCCATCATAGTTATTGGTGCCAATGACCCCGCGCACCAGCTTGCCCAGGGTGTAGAATTCCTCGGTCAAAATCTGTCCGGTAGAAACAACGGCGACAGCGTCACGACCATACTTTTGCTGGATACGCTGAAACTCGGAGGCTGCTTTGTCGAGCGCGGCTCCCCAATCCACGCTCTGCCACTCGTCGTAGGTGTGCCGGCGTAGCAGTGGTTCTGAGCCACGCCCTTCAGCCCTCAGGATACCCGCTTCGGTGATGCCCTTGATGCACAGTTTTCCGCGATTAACAGGTGCATCAGCGACGCCACGCGTCGTCACGGCCTCACCTTTTTCGTCCAGACCCACCTCCATGGCACAGCCGGTAGAACAGTACCCGCAGGTGGCGTACTTCCACTCCACGACGCCTTTGTCGCGCAGGATAATTGGATTTTTTTTCTGTCTACCGAACAGCATGCTGTGTACTGGTTCAGCGTGCGAGGAGCACGGTGTCCGCTTCCAGACGCACAGGATAAACCTCTATACGCATATCCTCTTGCTCCAGGCACTGACCAGTTTCAAGATCAAAGTGTTGCTTGTAGAGGGGTGACGCGACCACGACTCGACCCTCGATATCACCCAGGACACCACGAGACAACACATTGGCGCCGCCAATCGGATCGCGGTTCGACACCGCATAGATCGAAGGCTCTTCATTCGGCAGATAAAAGACCGCAACCTGCTCACTGCCTAGCAGGGCACAGACTCCAGAATACGGCACAAGGTCTTCCAGTTTGCAGATAGTCTCAAACTGATAGTTTTCCACCGCTGACATTGAATCTCCTCTATTTACTACTTACTTACCGCTACCAGTTTAAGTCGCTCTTCTGGTCGTGCGGGACGAATTTGCTCTCGCTCGCGGACGAATACCACGCCCGAATCAGGCTGATCAGAGTTTACAAACTGGCGAAAACGTTTCAGTTTGTCCTCATCACCGAGTGTCGATTTCCACTCACACTGGTACGTGTCGACTACATTGGCCATCTGCGATTCCAACTCCGCAGCGATTCCGAGTTTGTCTTCAATGACCACCTCCCGGAGGTAGTCTATGCCGCCCTCCAGGTTGTCCATCCAGGTTGAGGTGCGCTGCAATCGATCCGCTGTCCGCACATAGAACATCAAGAAACGATCGATGTAGCGAATGAGCGTTTCATCATCCAAATCGGTTGCAAAAAGATCTGCGTGTCGGGGCTTCATTCCGCCATTCCCGCATACGTACAAATTCCAGCCGTTTTCGGTGGCGATCACACCAAAATCCTTGGACTGCGCTTCAGCGCACTCCCTCGTGCACCCGGACACTGCCGACTTAATCTTGTGAGGTGCGCGAAGCCCCTTATAGCGGTTTTCCAGCGTGATCGCCATCCCCACGCTATCCTGTACGCCATACCGGCACCAGGTGCTGCCCACACACGACTTCACGGTGCGCAACGCCTTGCCGTAAGCATGCCCGGTCTCAAAGCCAGCTTCCACCAGCTCACCCCAGATGTCAGGTAATTGTTCGAGTCGGGCACCGAACAAATCGATCCGCTGCCCGCCTGTAATCTTTGTGTACAGATCATACTTGCTGGCGACCTCACCCAGCGCGATCAGTTTTTGCGGTGTGATCTCACCACCTGCTACACGTGGCACGACGGAGTAGGTACCATCCTTCTGCATATTCGCCATGAAGGTGTCGTTGGTATCCTGCAGGCCAACATGCTGTTGCTCGAGAATGTGCTCGTTCCATAGTGAAGCCATGATTGAAGCCACTGCGGGTTTGCAGATGTCGCAACCTCGACCTCGGCCATGTTTCTCGAGCATTTCAGAAAAACTGCGTATGCCCCCAACCTGGGCAAGATGAAACAGATCCTGCCGCGTGTAAGGAAAGTGTTCGCAGATGCTGGTATCAACCTCAACCCCACGAGCGGCCAGTTCGTCGTCTACCAGATTTTTCAACATAGCCGCACAGCCGCCACAGCCGGTGCTCGCTTTTGTCTCACCTTTCACATCACCCAGGCTGCAGCAGCCGTTGTCCAGAGCACTGACAATGTCTCCCTTGGTGACATTGTGGCAGGAGCAGATAGTGGCGCCTGCGGGCAGTGCGGCCACACCAAGCTGCGGTACTTCACCGGCGGCTGGCACAATCAAGCCTTGGGGGTCTGCAGGCAGCTCGATATCGTTGAGATGATACTGCAGCAACGAGTCGTAGCTTTCACAGTCGCCCACCAGTACGGCGCCGAGTAATTTTGACCCATCCGAGCTGGTAACAATGCGTTTGTAAACTTCTTCGCGCTCGTCACTGAAGACAAACGACAGACTACCCTCCGCGCGCCCGTGGGCATCGCCAATAGAGCCGACATCCACGCCCAGCAGTTTCAGCTTGGTGCTCATATCCGCACCCTGAAACTGTGCTTCTTCGCCCGCCAATTGCTGCGCAACGACCTCCGCCATTCGATAACCCGGCGCTACCAAACCGAAGATGCGACCGCCAAACAGAGCACACTCCCCGATCGCAAAGATATCGCTGTCCGTCGTCTTGCACTTGTAGTCAATTGTGATTCCGCCGCGTTCACCCACCGCCAGTTCCGCGTCTCGGGCGAGATTATCGCGCGGCCGAATACCGGCAGAAAAAACGATCATGTCGGTACCCAGGTCGGTCTCATCCGCGAATTCCATACGCAGCGCCGTTTCTTCGCCCGGGACAATTTGCAGGGTGTTCTTGCCCGTGTGTACGGCAACATCGAGATCCTCTATCTTGCGCCTGAGCATCCCTGAGCCACCCTCATCCAACTGCACACCCATCAAGCCTGGCGCAAATTCCACCACGTGCGTTTCGAGCCCGAGGTTTTGCAGCGCATTGGCACACTCGAGCCCCAACAGGCCGCCTCCCACCACGACACCTATTTTGCTGTCCTCGGCCTTGGCGCGGATTTCGCCAAGGTCATCGATGGTTCGATAGGTCATGCAGCGCTTATGCTCGGACCCTGGCACCGGTGGGACAAACGGGTATGAGCCTGTGGCAAGTACCAGCTTGTCATAGACAAACCGATTGCCCTGCTCTGTGACCAGTTCATGGGCTTCGCGTTCTATCCTGGTTACAGGATCGCCCAGGTGGGCTTGCACACCCCAATCGCGATAGGTCTCCCGTGTGGCCAGGGCCAGTTCCGAGGGCTCTGCCCCGGCAAATACGCTGGAAAGGTGAACGCGATCGTAAGCTGGACGCGGCTCTTCCCCGAGAATGATGATCTCATCGTCGCAGCCCAACTCCACCAGGCTCTGAACAAAATGATGACCCACCATGCCGTTGCCAACAACGACTACCCTGCGCTTCGCCACACGTCTTCTCCCGAAACAACTGCATTAACTGCCCACATCCATCCTCCGCAGCAAATGCCATGCCAATCTGCCCCCGTGTGAACGCTGACCTTGTTTGCGGCGCAATACCAACATAATCACGCTCAATCGTTCAAAAAGCAGCCAAAATCCAGGCAGTTAGATGAAACTCCAGGCTTCTCCACCGCGTGCCGTAAACCGGATGGCATCCAGAATGGTGCACAGAACGCATCCGCGCCCCTCGATAGCGCATCGACTCGCCGCTTACCGGACAGCAACTGCGCCTTCCGGTGCGTACCGTTGACCTGTTTGACGCGCCATGCTGCAATGCAGTGCCATCGCCCCTGCCACCTCGCAAGGAGTTCGAACCATTCACAGCAACCCAACCCCAGCGCGTCGACAAGCCGTTCACGGACCCCTGCTCGCCCTGTTGTTCTTGGGGCAGACATCGCTTGTTGTCAGCGCAGAGAGCGGCTTTTTGCAACAACGCATCGATGCCTTTGCAGACACAGAAATCGAAATGCAGCGAGGGCAGACGAATGTCCCCTTCCTACCGGTCGCCTTTCTCAACACCTCCGTCTACGGCGATGCCGAGATTGACCGACCGGGCGGCGATGTGCGTTACGACGTCAGCAGCGTTTCACAGGCCGCCGGCATCCCGTTCGCGCCAACCCAGGAAGACATGGTTGTGGTCGGGGAGTATCTGAGTTGGTCTCACTTTGAGTTTTCAGAGCCTGACATTGGCAAGTTCGATGTCTTCAGTATCGGCCTACCCCTGGGATGGTTGCGGCAGATCAACCCAGATTGGCAAGCAGCCGCTTTTGTCATGCCACTGGGGCACAAGAGCTCACAAGATGGCGCTGACTGGAGCTGGCAGTATCTGGGGGGAGGTTTTGGGCGCTACGTGGCGTCAGATACGCTCTGGTGGGCCTTTGGGCTGTATTTTGACATCAGCGAAGAAGATGACTTTTACATCCCATACCTCGGGGCATCGTGGGCCCTCGATCAGTATTGGACACTCAGCGCTATCATGCCGTGGCCCGCCGTTCTGTACGCGCCCAACCAAGATTGGCTGTTTCGCCTTGGAGTCTCGCCGTCGGGGGCTTCTTGGTCCGTAAGTGGCAGCGACGAGGATGTGGCGGTCAACCTGGATGCTTGGGACTTTGGACTGAGCGCAGAAACCCGTCTCGGGGGGAGTTGGTGGTTGAGCGGTGAACTCGGCGTCGGTGGTTTTCGCGGGTTTCGAGTGACGGAGAGTGGCACAGACTCACCGGATATCGACGTTGGCGCCAGTGGATTTGTGTCCCTTAAACTCAACTACCGACCTCAGCTTAGCTCTTTTTTCTAAGGCAGGTGTCTTTTCAGGCAGCGACTCTCGAGGAACGCCTCTATGTTACAGGCTACTATCCAGGCCACCCATCTTCCACGCTAGAACAGCCGTCTTCCACCAAAGCCGTCTCATGCGGTGAATGAAAATGCTTCGCAGCATCGAGCAGACTCAAAATGCGTACGTCCAGTATGGATTGAGGTCGCCCGGCGGCGACGCCAGCATTATCCCTCGTCCATGAACCTCCGGTAGTGTTCTGAAGAAAAGCCTCGATACTCTAGAAAACGCTGCCACCTGGCACGTTCGCGCACATCCAGCGGCTTGCCTCCACCGAATTTGCGCTTCACAACCTGCACAGCGCGACCCGCCCAGTCGATGGTCGCATCGGTCAAGGCCCCATCAATATCCCACTGATCGACGCCACGCTGGCGCAGCTCCCGCGTAATCCGAAGAGGACCGCACCCTCGCTCTACTCGTTGGCGCACAAAGCTCTCAGCAAAACGTCGATCGCTCTGCAGACATTCATCAGCAAGCCTGCGAATCTGCTCCTGAACGACTTTTTCATCGGAAAAGCGGCGCCCAAGTTTGAGCGCCAACTCGCTGCGACTGTGCTCCCTTCGCGCCAGAAGGTTCATCGCCGCAAGCCTGACAGCTGCCGCACAATCATCCTGGCGGGTATCGCCATCACTCACTTCGGGCACCTTCTGATCGGATCATGGACCGTCGGTTGTAAAAAAGGGCGCCGGGGGTGGATGTGGGGTCGAGAAAAGCCCCGGCGCCTCAAGTGAGGCTCTAGACTACTCTCCCGGTACAATGGAGTCGCCCGATGCGAGTGCTTCTGCCGGCTCCTCTTCGGCAGGCGCATCGCTGTTGAGCGTCTGGGCCCTGATCTGACCTTCGATCTCGCTAGCGACTGCCGGGTTATCGCCCAAAAACTTGGCAGCGTTCGCCTTCCCCTGACCAATTTTGTCGCCCTTGTAGGAATACCAGGCGCCTGATTTATCAATCAAGTTCAGTTTTACACCCCAATCGATCACTTCCCCCATACGATAGATACCCTCACCGTACATGATCTGAAACTCTGCTTGCTTGAAAGGCGGGGAGACCTTGTTCTTGACAACTTTCACCCGGGTTTCATTGCCGACCACTTCATCGCCATCCTTGACCGCCCCAATACGGCGAATGTCCAGGCGCACCGATGAGTAAAACTTGAGCGCATTACCCCCGGTCGTCGTCTCGGGGCTACCGAACATCACTCCGATCTTCATGCGAATCTGGTTAATGAAGATCACCAAGCAGTTGGTCTGCTTGATTGCCCCGGTGAGTTTGCGCATGGCCTGGCTCAGCAGGCGCGCTTGCAAGCCCACGTGGGAATCCCCCATCTCACCCTCGATTTCAGCTTTGGGTGTCAAGGCCGCCACCGAATCGACGACCAGCACATCCACCGCCCCGGACCTAACCAGCATTTCTGCCACTTCCAAGGCCTGCTCCCCTGTGTCCGGCTGAGACATGATGAGATCATCCATTTGTACGCCGAGCTTCTCAGCATAGATAGGATCCAACGCATGCTCGGCGTCGATAAAAGCGGCTGTGCCGCCGCTTTTTTGCGCTTCGGCGATCACCTGCAGGGTCAGAGTCGTTTTGCCGGATGATTCAGGGCCGTAGATCTCGCAAATACGTCCTTTGGGCAGGCCCCCAATACCCAGAGCAACATCCAGACCCAGAGAGCCGGTCGAGATAGCGGGTATCGCCACGTGCTCTCTGTCTCCCATGCGCATGACCGTACCCTTGCCAAACTGACGTTCTATCTGGCTGAGTGCGGCTTCCAGTGCTTTTTCCTTGTTGGCATCCATCGCTGACCCCCTGTTTGGACTGACTGTTGATCGAATCGTGTGTTAACCGATGGCCTGTCGCTCTGGTCTTACGTCGCTCTGCATCTCAACCTGACCCTGAACGTGCGCTTTGTATCGGTATCGTTGTTCGCTCTACGGCGAGTACTGTATATATACTCAGTGGTTTGTTTTCAGAATGCAAGTCCCAAAATCCACTAATTTCGCCCGCCCCTGTGCATCCGCCTGAATAAGCGACAGGTTACCGAGTAGCGTCCGCCAGCGCGGCCACCGTCCCATTCCCCAGCACGTGCTCGAGCTGCCGTTTGGCGGGCGCATCGAGCGCCTTCCAGGCACTCTGCAGATCGCGCCAGACCTGAACCTGGAACGTCTTTACGACCGATCGGAACGGCTGGCCGCACAATGTGCCATCGTATAGGGCTCGACCCGCGTCAAATGCCGCTTCGTTGAATACCCTTTCACCCGCTGCAACGGCGTCCTGATAGGCGCTCGCGTTCTGCTGCATCAGTGGCACAAAGGTATCCCCGACCTGCTTTATCAGAGGGGTCAACGCCTCGGTCACGATAGGTTCCCCGACGCTTTCCAGATGGGACCCATCGCGAATACCGCACAGCCATGCATAGCACCTGGGCGCTAGCGACTGAAGACGTTCGGCCGCCACGCCGTCCACAAGATTCATCGCCAGCTGGCCGTACACTGCGGCATCGGCGAGCGTAAAACGAGGCCCGAGCACGAACGGCTGTTGCGCCAGCAAACCCTCCAACGCGGCCAGGTAGTCTTCCCAGGCGTTTTCAAGCAGTTCATGAGTGGCGGGAAACCCCTCACGGGAAGGCGGCGTAAGCGGCGACTCTACACCCACGTCGAAGCCCTCCGGCGCCACACTGAATAGGTAGGGACAGCGGCGAACCTGGCGCCGCGGTAGCTGCTTCGCGAGCAGAAGCCTGAATCCGGGGGGCAGCAGCGGTGCCATTTCCGCCGCTGTGCGTACTCCCATGATGTTCGTATGCGCGGATACCACCCAGCGCATGTGGTGGACCATGTACAGACCAAACTCGTCGAGGGCTTCGTCAATCAGCTGACACACAAACGCTGTCGCCGCCTGTGCAGGCAATAAGCTGGGTCGCGCGGGCAACAGAGCGTCGAGATGACGGGCAAGTGCCGAAGAATCGTAATAGAATGCTCTGGCATCGAAGGTGTAATAGGGTACCGAGGGATACTCATCGAGCGACGTAGGCACAGCTGGATATCGCAACACGCGGCGAGCGCGGCGAGCAACTCGTAGATGCCAGGCTGCTCTCAACGCTGCTCCGACCGTTGCTTGCTGCGGCCACTGCTGGACTCGCAGGTCAGCGTAGTTCAGCATAGCCTGCATTTTCAGATGATAGGGCGATGCAGTGACGCCCCATAGAACCAAGTCTGTCACGCCGCCGTCCCGGCCGAACAGGTATGCAAGGATACTGACATCCGACACCAACAGACGCAATCATTCCCGACTATGATGGAACGACACAGACCGCTGTGCGGAGAATCCAGATGCAACAACTGACAGAAATGGACAGCAACTTCCTGCAGCAGGAGAGCGTACGAACGCCCCTCCATATCAGTCCGGTGATCGTCTACGACCAGTCCGCGCGACGGGAGGGCCGCGTCCGTTTCAAGGAGATACTGACGGTTTTCGAACGCAACTTGCACAAATCGAGTATTTTCCGACGCAAACTCGCCGGCGGTGCCATGGGTCTGGATACGCCCTACTGGGTGGAAGACCCACACTTCGACCTGGAGTTTCATGTACGACATCTTGCCCTGCCGAAACCGGGCGATTGGCGGCAGTTCTGTATTCTGTTGGCGCGGCTCCATTCACGCGGTCTGGACATGCAACGCCCACTCTGGGAAGCCTATGTGATCGAAGGTCTCAGCGGCGTCGAAGGCCTTCCTCAAAACAGCTTTGCCATCATGCTGAAGATTCATCATGCAGCCATCGACGGCGTTTCGGGCGCCGAGATTCTCACAGCGATTCACAGTCTAACCGATGAAATAGAGCCTCCTACAGTAGAAGACAACTGGCAGGGGGAGTCAGACCCCAGTGCCTGGCAGGTCTGGTCACGCGCTTACGTGAAAAATTTGCGCCGCCCGGTCAAGTTTTTCGAAACGATGGGCACGCTGGTCCCCGCTGCCATTCGGGTCAGCCGGGATGGGTCTAAGGAAGACCACGAGCATGAAAAAAAACCGGCGGCCGGTAAAACGCGCTTTAACGCTCGAATCAGTTCTGCACGCGTCACCGATTCACTGTTTATGCGGCTGGAAGATCTCAAAGCGATTCGCAAAACGGTTGCAGACGTCACGATCAATGACATCATTGTCACCATTGTCTCTGGCGCGTTACGCCGCTACCTGCAGGACAAGGGAGAACTGCCCGAGCAAAGCCTCAGCTGCGGGGCCCCAATCAACACACGCAGCGAACGGAACAGCAGCTCCACCGGCAATCAGATCAGCATCATGACCATCGACATGGCAACTGATGTCGCCGATCCGCTGGAAAGACTGTTGGCCATACACGAGTATGCGGACCACAGTAAAGAGGTGGCAGGCCGCCTGGGCAAAAGCATGATCCTGGACGTCAGCGAAGTGTTCGCACCCCAGGTCATGAGCTGGAGCTTTCAGGCCGCAACGCTCGCCATTTCACGCACCAACCTGCCGATGCCGTTTCACGTTATGATCTCCAACGTGCCGGGACCCCAGTTCGATTTGTATCTGGCGGGAGCGCGGGTACACACCATGATGGGAATCGGCCCACTGGCACACATGATGGGCCTGTTTCACGCGGTCACCAGCGGTGCCGGACAAATCGTCATCAACTTCGTGGCGTGTCGCGAGATGCTGCCCGATCCGGATTTCTACCAGCAGTGCCTCGCGGAGTCCTATGCAGAGTTGCAAGAAGCCGTCGCCCAGCAGACGACCAAGGCTGCCAGTCGGCGGTCCCGCTCGCGGACCAAATCCAGCCAGACCCGCAACAAAAAAGTGGCCCGGTAAACGGCCCTCGAACCCTGCCGTCAGTCGTCGATCGCGTAGGTCATATTAACGATGACCGTGTAGGTGTTCTCTCCAGCGGCAATCGGCACTGCTACAGACGCCGATCTCATCACCACCGCCTCGTCCATGGCCGTCGGCCGCGGTGCATGAGAGTGCTCTGAGATACTCAGAACATCGTCCAGCTTCACCTTCGCAGCTCTGGCCAGCGTCTTGGCTTTGCCGCGGGCGTCTCGAACCGCTTCCTTTCTGGCTTCCTCGACGGCCGAGCTAGGGTCAGCGTTGGTAAACCGTATATTACCGCCCTCGTTCACGCCAAGGGACACCGAGTGATCAATGACCTCCCCCAGGCGACCGAGATCACGCACCCTGACAGCCAGTCCGTTGCGCGCCGAATAACCCGTTATCTTGCGCTGTTGCCGCCCACCATCACCGCTGACAACGTTCTGATAAACGGGCTGGATCGAGAAACTGCTGGTTTGCAGATCGAGTCCCTCAATACCCAGGTCCGCCATCGCCGACTGCACGGCGGTCATGGCCTCCGAGCTTTCTGCCACGGCCTGCTTGGCAGTCGCTGCCTCACGGACCACGGTTAGATTCACAATGGCCATATCGGGAGCGAGCGCAGCACTGCCCGTGCCCGTGACACTGATTTGTCCACGATCACTCTCCACTTCGCTGCAGGCCAGCAGGCTCAACATCGACAATAGCAGTGCCGCCATGGCAAATCGTCTGGGATTATTCGTTGTGAACATGGCTGTTCTCCTTGCGGTCAGGACTCGTCAATCGAATGATTTTCCAGCATGGTCTGGACAGTCGGGTTGAGGTCTTCTCCTCCGGTGCGGTAGTAGGCTTCTAACTGGGCTCGCATGGTGGGGGTCCAGAATCGACGTATGTGAACGGCTGCTTTTTCGGCCACCACCGACTCGTCTCCCCAGTCGGCAAGATCCGTGACGACGCTGTTCGCCAGCTCTACCAATTCATCCGTCTGCATCCGGCTCATGCTCATTGTCCCTTAGTCAGCATCCAGGTGGCGAAGGTTCCCACTATACCGAGAAACGATCTCAAGGCCTGGAGATGCTCGTTCACTGGCCAGCCGGCGGAGGATCGCCATTATAAGCGGTACAGTGTCAGTGTGAATAGAATGAGAGAGAGGTAAACGAAGTACCTCTCGCACGTCGTGACTCAGGGGGCCACCAGCAGGGTCAAGACAAGGCCGGCCAGCAGCGATACGGTGACGCTGTTCGCCAAGACGCGCTCGTTGATCTTGGATAACTCAACCAGTGGTTCGCCCCCATCGCGAGTGCGCTTGAGGACGGGCCATTCAATCCAGGCGCCGAACACAAAACCTGCGATCGCCCCCCCGTGCAGCGCAGCCCGGCCAAAACTGTCGTTGGGGATGGACTGCCACAGCAACACAAGAGCAACCACGCCTCCAACAGTGCCGGCGATACTCATGAAGAAGAACTGACTGCGAGAATTGGATCCAAAATCCCAATCGTATACGAACAGGCCAAGCCCGCCTGGAATGTCGTAGCGACCACCGCTGAATCGCGCGCCCAGATAGTGGAACCACTCATGGACCAGCGTGACGGTCACCACTCCTGCAATGGCACCGGTGACAGCGCTCAACAGCGACGCAATGCCTAATCCGGTCAACTGACTCCAACTGTCTGCGGCAGCAAACAAACTGAACACCAACAGCCACACGCCAAAATGGGTCGCGGCGAGCTTAGCGAGGCGCATACCACGCCCCAGCGGCGGTGCTGTGGCGAACGCTTCTGCCATATTTTGCGGTGTCTCGCTGTGTTCCATCGGCTGAGCACCCCCTGTGTCCATGCCAGATGCACTGTCATCAGACTCTGCATCCGCCACGTGCATTGAGGATTCGGAGGGGTCGTTCACAGCTGCGCCGCGCCAATCACCCGCGGTAAATCAAGTACCGTCACCACGCCCGCCCGCGCATCGCATACGCTGGGTAGTGCATTCACCACCCAGTTCGCTGCGCTGGCATTGCCACCCCCGGCTGCCCCGGCGTCGTGGTGGTCCTCGCCATGAATGCTGACATGCAGGTCAGGATCGCCGCTGATAATCACCTGATGGCAGCCACGACCCTCCGCCGGATAGGGCCAGTGCGGTGCGCAGTCGTCATCGATTCGAGTGACGTGTTCCAGCACGTACAACGGCTCGCCTGCGTTGTAACCCAACACCTCAAAACGAAAAGCGCCCTGGGAGCCCTGCTGGAAGACGCCCATGCCTGGCACTTCGACGGTTTTTTCCAGGGGCAAACGTTCCACCTTGACCTCTATATCTTCCACCGGTTTTCCCATAGCCTCCCCGACCAGACGCACCATGGGCGCCCACACCATCTCTATGGCAAAGTCGTGCAGCATCATGGGCAGTTCGTCCATCGACGTACCGAATCCAATAACATCGCGCACGACCTGCGGCTGATCATAAAGAGCGTAGTTGAAGATTTCCCGGGTACGAATTTCCCGGATGCCCGACACGGCCCCACTGAGCACGACCGGCAGCATGTCCATGACCCAGCCTGGATCGATGCCTGATACAAAGAGACTTGCACCAGACTTACCACAGGCGGCATTTACCGGTTCCAGCACCTCCTCGGGCGCTGAGTCAGGATGCAAAAAGGAGTAAAACGCCGTCGACACCACATTCACACCGGCGTCCAGACAATGCAGCAGGTCCGCCATGGCTTCCTCGGGCCGAGTATCGGCGGTCGCGGTATAAATCACCGCGTCCGGTCCTGTCGCGATCATTGCGGCGGCGTCATTCGAAGCCAACACACCGGTTTTACCAACCCCGGCGATATCTCCCGCATCCAGACCCACCTTGTCAGAATTCGCGACCAGTACGCCGGCCAACTCCAAACCAGAATGAGACAAGACTGCTCTGATGGCAGGGCGACCGACGTTCCCGGTACCCCAGACAACTACCTTACGCGTCATTTAGTGTTTTTCTCCCGCGTTTATGGCTTACTGCAGTATATACGAAGGCAATTCAAAATCGGCTCACATATCTGCACCACCGACCCCATACCACCGTCAAGACTGAACGTCTGGACGCTACTGCTGGCTGTGTGTCTAAGTACTGGCTGCTCCGACGGCTCCGATGGCTACGACGATCCGATAACCCTGTCGCCGCAGGGCTATGTCAATTCGGACGGCTACAGGATCTACTACGAGGTGATCGGATCGGGGCCTCCCCTGGTGCTGGTGCATGGCTGGAGCAGCAACATCGACCTGAACTGGAAACAGACCGGCTGGATGGATCGTCTGGCATCTCTGCGCACCGTCGTCGCTATCGATGTCCGCGGTCATGGCTATAGCGACAAGCCACGCATTCAATCCGTCTACAGCTATAGCGTCATGGCAGGTGATGTATTGAGCGTAATGGATGCGCTTAAACTGGAAAGCGCTGACTTTGTCGGCTACTCATTGGGCGCCTTTAGTGGCGCATGGCTACTCGGGCATCACGCGCATCGCTTCAGCTCCGCGGTGCTGATGGGCATTGGTGATGAGGACGCTGCCTCCATTCAGACCGCGACTAGCATCGCAGCGGCCTTACGGGCGGACAGTGTCGATGACATCGTCGATGCGGAGGCTCTGATTTACAGGCTTTACGTCGATCTCGATGCCAGGAATGATCGAGAGGCGCTTGCTCTGGCCACACTGCAGATGTGGCCGGAGGGGTTCCCTCGGGCCCTGGGCGGATCGGGATTGGCAGCCGTCGCTGCGCCCGTTTTGATACTGAACGGCGATGCGGATGTGCCTTACGTTGCAACGGATCAGCTGCTGGCGGACGCGATCCCATCCGCCATGCTGATCGAGATACCGCAGGCCAATCACTTCAGCGTTTTGTTCGATCAGCGCTTTCAGAACGAAGTCATCAATTTCCTGGCACGCTGACAGCAAATTGATCACTCCCACCCCAGAGCCCTGCTACACTCCTTTTTACGACCCTCTGCCAGCTGAAAGGAAAAAGTATGTTGATCGGTGTGCCCGCTGAAGTTAAGACACTGGAGTTTCGCGTAGGGCTGACAACGGGCTCAGTGCAGGAGCTGTCCCACCACGGTCATCAGATCATCTTAGAGAGTGGGGCCGGCGAAGGGATCGGGCTCAGCGACGACCTCTACCGTGCAGCGGGCGCCGAGATTGTCCCCAATGCGAGCGCGGTCTTTGAACGGGCCGAAATGATAATTAAGGTTAAGGAGCCACAGCCCGAGGAATGCAAAATGCTCAGGGAGGAACAGGTCCTGTTTACCTACCTGCATCTCGCACCGGACCCCAAACAAACTCAATTGCTCACGGAATCAGGCTGTATCGCAATCGCCTATGAGACGGTCACCGACAACGATCATACGCTGCCGTTGCTTTCACCCATGAGTGAGGTGGCGGGCCGGATGTCCATCCAGGCGGGAGCGCACGCCCTGGAGAAGCACATGGGCGGATCTGGCATGTTGCTCGGAGGTGTCCCTGGAGTCGAAGCGGCCAGAGTGGTTGTGATCGGCGGTGGCGTGGTAGGCACCAACGCCATCCGTATGGCTATGGGCATGGAGGCGCACGTCACGGTTTTGGACAGCTCTCTAAAGCGTCTGAAGGAACTGGATTTTCAGTTTGGCTGTATGCTCAATACCATTTACTCCACGCGGGAAACACTCTGGAAACACGTGACGGGTGCTGACCTTGTAATCGGCGCCGTTCTGGTACCTGGAGCAGCGGCGCCCAAGCTGGTTACCCGAGACATGCTCAAACACATGCGACCGGGCTCAGTGGTGGTCGACGTGGCAATCGATCAGGGGGGGTGCTTTGAGACCAGCCGGCCAACGACACACTCGGACCCCACTTATATCGAAGAGGGCGTGGTCCATTACTGCGTCGCAAACATGCCCGGCGGCGTTGCACGCACCTCAACCTTTGCCCTCAACAATGCCACCCTCCCCTTCACACTGGCCCTGGCCAACAAAGGGTACCGACAGGCGCTGCGGGATGATCCACATCTACGCAACGGCCTGAATGTGCACCGCGGCGATGTTACCTACGAAGCCGTAGCGGGCGCCCTTGGCTACGAGTATGTCTCCGCAGAGACGGCACTGGCCAGCTGAGTTGACCCCGACTCGACTGCTCCCGCAATGTTCAGGGCGGGCGAACAACCGCTATCGCGGGTGTGCCGAGCGTGCCGGGCGAGTCAAAAGCCGGTACTATAGCGCGTCTTTCTCCCGGCAATCGCCACAACAATAGATCAACTCATTGAGTCAAACGATCACTCACACCCCCATGATGCAGCAATACCTGCGCATCAAAGCGGAACATCCCAAAGAACTGGTGTTCTATCGCATGGGCGACTTTTACGAGCTGTTTTACGATGATGCCAAACGGGCGGCGGAGCTTCTCGACATCACTCTTACCGCACGCGGCAAGTCAGCCGGTGAGCCAATCCCAATGGCCGGAGTGCCGTATCACGCAGCGGAGAATTACCTGGCAAGACTCGTGAGGGCGGGCGTCTCTGTGGCCATAGCAGAACAAATCGGCGATCCGTCAACCAGCAAGGGCCCGGTGGACCGCCAGGTGGTGCGTATCGTTACACCCGGTACGGTATCCGACGAGGCGTTGCTGGAAGATAGGGTTGAGAATCTGTTGCTGGCCGTCAGCGCCGAGGGCGAACGCTACGGCCTTGCTTATCTCGATCTGAGCAGCGGCCGTTTTTGCGTGCTGGAACTGCTCGGCGAAGAGGCACTGACCAGTGAACTGCAACGGCTCGATCCGGCGGAAATCCTCTACCACGAGGCGCTTTACCATCCAGGCATCACCGAGCGTCGCGGTGCCAGGGCCCAGCCTCCCTGGGAGTTCGATCTGGAAGCAGCCAGGCGAGCTCTCAATACCCAGTTTCAGACCCGTGATTTATCGGGATTCGGTTGCGAAGAATTCACTCTGGCAATCGGTGCGGCGGGTTGCCTGATGCAGTACGTCAAAGACACCCAGCGCAGCAGTCTGCCACACATACGATCACTTTCCAGCGAAAATCGCGACGACAGCGTGATCATGGACGCGGCCACCCGTCGAAATCTGGAGATCGACATCAATCTCACTGGCGGCGACAGCAATACACTGCTGTCGGTCATGGACAAGACGATAACCGCAATGGGCAGTCGCCTGCTCCGACGCTGGCTGCATCGCCCGCTGACCAATGTGCCTCAGATTGAGGAACGGCAACAAGCAGTACGTGCGCTATGCGATCACTACCTCTACGAGACGGTTCGCGGCGCGTTGAAGCCTATCGGCGACATGGAACGCATTCTGACCAGGGTCGCGCTGCGCTCCGCCCGGCCCAGGGATCTGACCCGAATGCAAAGCTCCCTTGCTGCATTACCGCAGTTGCGCAAAGAGCTGTCTCACTGCGCTTCACCACTGTTGGGAGAGCTGTCACGCAACGCTGGCGAGTACCCCGATCTTTCTGATCTGCTCCGCGCCGCAATAGTCGAGAATCCCCCGGTCGTCATTCGCGACGGCGGTGTTATCGCCGACGGATACGACGCGGAACTGGACGAACTGCGCAAGATCAGCGACGGCGCGGGCGACTATCTTCTCGAAATCGAGCAACGTGAGCGCGAGGTCACCGGCCTCAGTACGCTCAGAGTCGGCTACAACCGCGTGCACGGCTACTACATTGAGATCAGTCGTGCGCAATCAGAGCAAGCACCAGAAGCCTATGTCCGCAGACAAACCCTGAAAAATGCCGAGCGATTCATCACTCCAGAACTCAAGGCCTTCGAAGACAAGGCTCTATCCAGTAAAAGCAGAGCCCTGGCAAGGGAGAAGGCCCTGTACGACGCGCTTCTGCAAACCCTGAACGAACATTTGAGTGCGTTGCAGGATACTGCGGCCGCGGTGTCTTGTGTCGATGTGCTGGCAAATCTTGCAGAACGAGCCGACAGCCTCAGCCTGTGTCAACCGGAATTTTGCAACACCCAACAATTCGAAGTGGTGGCGGGGCGACACCTGGTCGTAGAGCAGGTACTGGAGGAGCCTTTCATTGCCAACGACACGCTGCTGAATGAAGAGCGGCGTATGCTACTAATCACGGGACCGAATATGGGCGGCAAGTCCACGTACATGCGTCAGAACGCCGTCATTGCCTTGCTCGCACACGTCGGTAGTTTCGTGCCCGCCAACGCCACTACACTGGCACCGATCGATCGAATATTCACGCGCATCGGCTCGGCCGACGATCTGGCCGGTGGGCGGTCGACCTTCATGGTGGAAATGACCGAAACTGCCAACATCCTCCACAATGCGACTCCGCGCAGTCTGGTGCTGATGGACGAGGTTGGACGGGGCACCAGCACGTTCGATGGCCTGAGCCTGGCCTGGGCAGCTGCCGTGCAACTTGCTCAATCGGTGAGAGCTTTCACGCTGTTTGCCACTCACTACTTTGAGCTGACCAGTTTGCCCGAGCAGTGTCTGACCATGGCCAACGTGCACCTGGGCGCGACAGAGCATGAGGACCACGTGGTGTTTCTTCACAACATCCAGGAAGGGCCCGCGAATCGAAGCTACGGTCTACAGGTCGCCAAACTTGCCGGAATCCCGGCTTCCGTGCTGACCGCAGCGAGTGACAAGCTGGCGGAACTGGAGCGCCCCGGCACCACTTCGGACGATGTCGCACACTTCCCAGCGCCTGCCCAGGAGGACCTGTTCGGCAGCGCAACTCACCCGGTCGTGTCGCTGTTAGAAGATATCGACATCGATGATTTGACCCCTCGGCAAGCCCTTGAAATGCTCTATACACTTAAGTCTAAACTGGCCTGATCGCCAAAAAATCAAAGACTTACGAGCAGTTTGGCGGCCCTTCATTTCTGCACGGCATGTAGGTAAACTAACGCGCCTTAGTTACGGCAGATCCCCGGAGAGGTACTGAATGACATTCGTGGTAGGAGAGGATTGCATCAACTGCAAACACACCGATTGCGTGGAAGTGTGTCCGGTTGACTGCTTTTACGAGGGCCCTAACTTCCTGGTCATCCACCCAGATGAGTGCATCGACTGTGCGCTGTGCGAACCGGAATGCCCCGTAGACGCCATTTTCTCCGAGGACGAGTTACCGGAGGATCAGGCCGTATTCCTGGAATTGAACGCTGAACTGGCAGAAGTCTGGCCGAACATCACCGAAATGAAGGAGGCGCTGCCAGATGCCGAGGACTGGGCGGGTAAGCCGAATAAGCTGGAACATCTGAAGCGGTAGGCCCACTGAGCCGAATCAAGACCCTGCCGGGCCCACCGGCAGGGTTTTTTTGTGCCTACAGTTGGTGAGCCACGCTCTGTTAGACTGGCCGTATGATGGAACAAAGACCTCTTTTCAACATCGACTGGCGCGTCGTGCTTGGGCTGACCATTACCCTGGTATGGATTGTCGCGGGATTGGTCTATCTGCTGGGAATCGTGGGCTGGGGTAAATTCGTATACCTGCCCACCGCCGACATTGGCAGCTTCCTGGAGGGTGCGTTTGCGCCCCTGGCTTTTCTCTGGCTGGTTATTGGTCACTTCATGCAACAGAAGGAAATCACCGCCAATACCAAGGCCATTAAATTGCAGGAACAGAGTGCCCGACGACTCGAACTGCATTCGGCCCGGGACAGCTACTTCAAACTGCTCAATCTGGTCCAGAGCCAGTTGGGCTCAATCGCCAGCTTCCACTACATGTCGGTTGCCGGGCCTACCGGAACCGGCGAGATCACCGGCGAGGAGTTCACGGAACAGCGAGCCGTAGCCGCGACCGGAGATCACGCGTGGTTTATTCGCAAAATGATCGCCATGGTCATCAACCATGCCAGCGAAGCAGAGGCGATTAAAGACATCCTGTTTGGCACGGATATCCGTCAGCGACACACGGATAACTTCGTAAACACCTTCGCAAAACTGCTCAAGGCTGCCGAAGAGGTGGATACAGACGATATGCTTTGTGACGCGCTGCTAAACGGATCTGCCGCGGGGCTGTTTTACCGCATCATCCTGCACGTGCGGGGCGAGCGCCAAGATCCTTTCTTTATCGCCGCGACCAGCTGATCGTGAACGATCAGTGTCGGTTTTCGAACAACTCAATCAGTAGCGGATCTCCGGCTCGCTCCAGATAGGCCACCGCAAGACCCTCTCCGTAACGCGTATGCCAGATAGCTTCGTAGTCGAATGTGCGTGCCTCCGCGACTTTGGCATCAAGATCATCAATGCGAAAGCGGATGTGGTGCATGCCCTCATTACCCGACTCGATGAACTCCTTATGGGGGCACCCACCCCGCACCCACTGGATCAGCTCGATCTCGGTATCGCCGCTCTTACCGAAGGCCAGTCGCATGTCGCACTCTTCTTCCGCGCCGCGATACTGATAGCGGATTGGGCCCGGTTCCATGGTGGTAAAGGGGCCAAACAATGGCTCGTACAAGGCCAGTGACTGTTCCAGATCGCGAACGACAAAACCTACCTGATCCATGACGGGCAATTCCAGCTGTCGACGTATGTCTTCCATTGTCCCCTCCCGATACGAACGCTGAGGCGCCACGATACCGGTCCGGCAGAGGGCGGTCCAGAGTTTAATACTTTGATATTAGAGGCGTCGGGGCCTGGTTCAAACATCTCTCAGGTGACGCACGGTAATGAGGGATTCTGGAATCTTTGGCGGCAGGCTCTTCAGCTGAACAGCGATTCGCCGCTTAACCCCTGAGTCTCCATGATGGTGCGCAAACGCTTGAGCGCCTCCACCTGAATCTGTCGCACGCGTTCTCGAGTAAGGCCGATCTCCCGCCCCACCTCTTCAAGTGTGCTGCTTTCATAGCCACGCAGCCCAAAACGACGGGATACCACCTCTCTTTGCTTATCCGTCAGCTCTTCCAACCACACGGCAATGTTGTCCTTGATATCCGTGTCCTGCAGCAACTGGGACGGATCACAAATTGAGGTATCAGCAATCGTGTCCACTACCGCCTTATCCGAGTCGGGACCCACCGGTGTATCCACTGAGGTGACCCGCTCGTTCAAACCCAGCATGCGTTTAACATCCGCCGCCGGCTTGTCCAGCATCTGAGCGATCTCTTCCGCGGTAGGTTCGTGATCCAGCTTTTGCGTTAACTCACGCGCCGCCCGCAGATACACGTTCAACTCTTTCACAACGTGAATAGGCAGCCGTATCGTGCGCGTCTGATTCATGATCGCACGCTCAATGGTCTGCCGAATCCACCAGGTTGCGTAGGTAGAGAATCTGAAACCCCGCTCGGGATCGAACTTTTCAACGGCCCGAATAAGACCGAGATTGCCCTCTTCAATCAGGTCCAGCAAAGTCAGGCCGCGATTGATGTAACGGCGAGATATCTTGACGACCAAACGCAGATTGCTCTCTATCATGCGCTGCCTGCCCGATTCGTCTCCGCTTCTCGCCAGGCGCGCGTAATGCTTCTCTTCATCAGCCGTCAACAGCGGCGAGTAACCTATTTCGTTCAGGTACAGCTGAGTCGCATCAAGGGATTTTTCAAACTTGCGCGACGTGTTCGCCTTGGCCCTGTCAAAGCGAGCTTCGTCCGACTCGCACTGAATCGCTTCCTTGTTGTCGGCCTTCGAGACGCCTTGCTGCGTGGTAGCCTTCGCTCTCGACTTGCTGGACACATTAACGACGCCTTTGGCAGGCTTCGACGCCGTGGTTTTGTCAGTGCCGTTGGCGGCTGTTTTCGCTTTTGAACGGGCAGTGGGCTTAACCGCTGACGTTGCTGTGGCGCTGGACGTCGATTTTTTCCGGGTTGATTGCTTGGCTGTCGCGGCGGTGCTGGATTTTGCGGCAGCCGCTTTCTTGGCACCACTGGCAGCCGCTTTCTTGGCACCGCTGGCAGCTTTGCGGCTGGCTGCCGTCTTGCCCTTGGCGCTGCTGCCGTTTCGTGCGCCGCTACCGGTGACCCCTGTGTCATTGACCTTACGCTTGCGCGTGCGTCCTGCTGTCGTCCCTTTCGTCTCTGGGGTGGTTGAATCCAACTCCATGGCCTCATCTCACTCTTCTTTATAATACGAGTACTGGTACCACGAGTACTAAGAGTATTTTTTTGCCGGGTCGATCAGACTAACGCAACTGTGTTACCTAATGCAACGCTGACGAGCGGTCCCCAATATAATTAGTGATTAGTATATTTTTTCGTCCGATGCAGATTTCACTTTACCGCGATCGAAGCGGCATTACCTTCGCGGCAGTAACCTCTGCGGGTCAATGGGTTTACCCTCTTTGCGTATCTCAAAGTGCAATTTGACGACATCCGTTCCGCTGCTGCCCTTCTCGGCGACCTGCTCACCCGCCGCGACTACCTGGCCCTCGACGACCAACAGGCGGTCGTTGTGCCCGTATGCACTAAGGTAGACATCATTGTGCTTGATGATCAGCAGCTCGCCGAATCCGACGATACCATTCCCGGCGTAGACAACCTTACCCGGCGCTGTCGCGATCACGGCGTCACCCCGCGCGCCCGCTATGTCTATCCCTTTATGCACTCCCTCTGTGTACCGTCGTATGACACGACCCGGTGTCGGCCAGCGCCAGCTGCTCACTTTGCCACCGGTATAGACGCCGGTGCTGGCCGACGGCGCGGCTGCCGACGCTGCAGAGCGGGATACTGGGGGAGGTGCTTTGGGTTGCGGAGCCTTCGCAGGAGCAGGGGCATTAGCCGTAACAGCGGGCGACGATGGCGCGGTGCTTGTGGTCGAGGCCGCGGACGGAGCCGGGACCGGAGCCTCTTGTAGGCGAATCAACTGACCCGGGTAGATTCGATAAGGTGCGGGAATGCCATTCGCGGCGGCCACCTTTCGAAAGTCCAGGCCGTATCGAAAGGCTATCGAGTACAGCGTGTCACCGCGCTGCACATAGTAACCCGCGACCGCCTGCCGCACCGGTATGGCATGCGGAGCCTGCATGACGCCGCGGTCCTCCACCGGCGCTCGCGTATGTCCGCCGCACGCCATGACGCTGGCCATCATCAGGCCAATCAGCAACCTGGTCAGCAAACGCACCCCTCGATAACTCATCGATTCAGACGTGGATTACACGTCTCCCCATCGATTGTGAATGATCCAAACCATGACGAAACCGATCGTCATCAGACCCACGCACAGTAACACTTGCGGTTGATCGCCACTGTAGACCACAAAGTCAGACGGCAACACGGGAATCTGTTGAGCGGGTTTCAAGTCTCCAGAACTGCTCTCAACCCAGCTCAGTACGCGCTTCCAGGGCCACACTACTGCCAGGGACCCGAATAAAAACCCTGTCAGAAGCGCCATGGTGCTCTGGTGAAATCGCTGCAACAGCCAGTGCAGCAGACGCGAGAAGCACAACAGGCCCATACCCGCCCCCACCGCAAACACCATGATAAATGCCATATCAAAGGACTTGATGGCAGTGAGAACGGTGGCGTACATACCCAGCAGGACTAGGATGAAGCTGCCGGAAATTCCGGGTAGGATCATGGCACAAATCGCCAGAAACCCTGCCAGAAAAACGCCACTCATTCCCATGTCAAGGTGCATGGTCGGCGAGAGCGCGATCGCAAGTGCCAGCAACGTGCCGAAAATCAACCAAATTACTCGCGCCAGATTCCAACGATCCACCTGCTGCAGCAGCACCAAAGCGGACGCAAGGAGCAATCCGAAAAAAAACGACCACAGCGGTACGGGGTGATTCTCCAATACCCAAGAGATCAGTCTGGCAAGCGACAGCACGCTGACCGCAATGCCGGCCAACAGCGCGAGCAGAAACCCGCCATTGACGTGAACCCAGGCACCCTTGATATTCAAGGCCAAGAGCTTGCGCACTAAAGCCCAGTCGAAGGCCCGAATACTGCCCAGCAGAGTATCGTAGATGCCCGTTATGAAGGCCATAGTACCGCCCGAGACCCCCGGCACAATGTCCGCAGCTCCCATCAACATGCCGCGCAAAAACACCCCTGCCGGTTTCACCGGTGCTACCTCACTGTCCCCGGGCGCAGAGGCACAAAATTGACCTCCTCGACGATGACCGTCTCATAACCCTCACTCGTGCGGCTAACCACCTGCAGATGCTGTTTGTCCGCGCCAACCGGTATGACCAGCCGCCCCCCCTGCGACAGCTGCAGCAGAAGCTGTTCGGGAATCTTCTCCGGAGCGGCTGTGGTGACAATGCCATCGAAAGGACCGCGCTCCGACCAGCCCTGGCTGCCATCGCTGTGGTTCATCTGCACATTGCGCAGCTTCAGTTGCCGCATGCGTTGACGGGCCTTCAACTGCAGAGGCTTGATACGTTCTACGCTGAAGACTTCCTCCACTAGCTGGGCCAGCACAGCGGTCTGGTAGCCGGATCCGGTCCCTATCTCCAGTACTCTGGTGCAAGGCCCGGAAGCCAGCAGCAGCTCGGTCATTCGAGCGACAATGTAAGGCTGCGACAGGGTTTGCTGGTGACCAATTGGCAACGCCACATCCTCGTACGCGCGATGAGCCATCGCTTCATCGAGGAACAGGTGCCGAGGTGTCATGCGAATCACATCGAGAACCGCCTGGTCGCGTATACCCTGCTCGACCAGGCGCTGAATCAGTCGCTCCCGGGTGCGTTGGGAGGTCATGCCAATGCCATCCAGATCAAGCCTGTTCACAACCGTTACCACTCTTATGTCCCCTCTTTATAGTGCACCAGCTCAGCCAAAAGTGCTGTGGCATAGCTGCCAGCACCCAGGACAAAATCCAGTTGCAGATGATCATCATCACAAAACTGCCAGGAAAAGTCATCCGGGACCAGACGTGCAGCGCGCCATTCCAACACCATCCCATTGTGCTCAAGGAATGCGCACACTCCTCGCTCAAACTGTGCGTCCGAACCGAATGGATCGCACGTCACGCCCTCCTTGTCCCGACCCCATAGCGGCAGCCCGGGGTGAATGTCACCGGCTGTCAGACGCGCACGCAGCGTCTCATCGACGTCCCTACAAACGAAATGACTGCGGCTTCCGGCCAACATACACACACTGCCCGCAGAGACCCGGTTCCATTCACCCGCCTCTACCTGCGCCGCCAGCAATCGGTTGAACAGATCAGCCCTGAGCGCTGAAAGATACAGCCCGCGCAGGCGCCGCCGCGGGGATTGTCCGTCGCTCAGCCATCGATACGCCTGCTTCAGGGTCGCACCTGCGCGACCGAACCGCTGTGGACCGAAATAGTTCGGCGCCCCGCCGCTCCGTAATCGCTGCAGGCGGCTCTCCAACGCCTGTGGATCACCATCGACCTGCCTCAAAACCAATCGAAATCGATTAGCTCGGTGCACACCACGTCGTAACTTGCGTCTGTGACGCGTATGCCTGACAAGCGTTAGTCCCGGCTGAGATCCGGCGAGCGCAGACCAGTCTGGCTCTTCGCGACCGGCCAGAGCAACACTGAACCACTGCCGGGTGACCGCGTTGCGATCCTTCAAACCACTGTATCCCACGTCCGACAGGCTTACACCCGAGTAACGCGACAGCAACTGCTGCACATCGATCGTGTTAAGCAGGCGTTTTTCAAGCAACAAAAACGCATGCTCGCCTTCCCCCTCGGGCTCAAAACCCAGCTCTTCGCTGACGCGGAAGTCTTCTGGCACACGGCGGATTCTAGCTTCCCCCGGCAGCTCGCCCCACGCCCTTGGCAACACCGGCACTAGGCAGCGGCCAGTAACACCACGGCATGGGCAGCTATGCCTTCCGCTCGACCGGTGAATCCCAGTCCTTCAGTGGTCGTCGCTTTCACATTCACTGCGCCAGACGACAAGCCCAGATCCCGGGCGAGGTTCTCCCGCATGGCATCGATATGGGGCGCCAGACGGGGCGCCTGAAGGATTAAGGTCGCATCCAGATTGACCATCCCCCATCCAGCATCTTTCATCAAACGCACCACCCGGCGCAGCAGCTCACGGCTGTCGATGTTGGCATTCGCCGGGTCCGTGTCGGGGAAGTGACGCCCGATATCTCCCAGGCCCAGCGCACCCAGCACCGCGTCGCAAATGGCATGCACCAGTACATCACCATCGGAATGTGCTACCAAAGCACGCGCGTGGGGGATACGAACGCCACCAAGAATGATCGCATCTCCGTCGCCAAAGCGATGCACGTCGTAACCATGCCCGATTCGCATACTTAATCCTACCCGGAACGCACTTTCATTGACGCCGCTCCAAATACCAGCCAGCTAGCGACAAATCTGCAGCCCAGGTAATCTTGAGGTTCTCGCTAGAGGACGGGACGATTTGTACCGGATAGCCCGCCGCTTCCATCGCTGATGCCTCGTCGGTCACTGGCGTGCCTGCCGATTCGGCCGCCAACAGCGCTCGCTTGAGTTCTCCATAGCGAAACATTTGCGGAGACTGCGCACGCCACAGCAGGCTTCGGTCCAGCGTCGCTGACACGCGTCGCTGTGCATCGACCTGCTTCACAGTGTCGGCAATTGGCTCCGCCAGCAGACCTCCAACACCACTATCACACACAGTCTCTATCAACCGGTCTCTGTCCGTTGCGAGCAGGCAGGGCCGCGCTGCATCGTGTACCACAACCCAGTCTTGCTCTGCCGCCTCGCCCGCGAGGGCCTCCAACCCGGCAAGCACAGATCCGCTGCGCTGCGCTGCGCCCTGAGTCAGCCTCACTCGAGAATCGGACAGCAGCGCAATCTGACGAGCCCTGTGATCGTCCTCTGCCAGTGGCACGGAGACCGCGACGAATCGGTCACCTTTTAGCAGCGCGTTTAGGCTGTGCTCAAGCACGCTGGCACCGGCGATATTCAGGTATTGCTTTGGCGTTGTCTCACCCATACGGCTGCCGCTACCGGCGGCAGGCAGGACGCCGAAACATCGTGCGGTCGTTTCGCTCAAGGCTGCGCGCCCTGCTCTTTCTCAGCTTCCACGTGGTAATAGGACTCGCCCTCGCGCACCAAGCCGAGTTGCTCTCGCGCCCGCTGTTCTACCGCGCTATTGCCATTTTGCAGTTCCATCACCTCTCGCTCCAACACAGCGTTACGCTCTCGCAACTCGTCATTAATGACGGTTTGTTCAAGCACCTGATCCTGCAATCGACGCTGTTCGGCCAGGCTACCCTCGGCAATCCATAGGCGGTACTGCAGCAGTAGCAGCAGTCCAACCAGGCCGAACAGTAACCAACGCACTACATCATCACCGGCGGGAGAACTCTGCCAGCCCACGATAGGGAGCTCTCTCCATCAGCTCAGCCTCTATGCGCAGCAGTCGGTTGTATTTGGCGACTCTGTCGGAGCGACACAGGGACCCGGTCTTGATTTGCCCGGCAGCGGTGGCTACCGCAAGGTCGGCGATGGTGGTGTCCTCGGTTTCGCCACTGCGGTGGGATATGACCGCTGTATAGCCCGCCGCCTTGGCCATGGCAATGGCGTCCAGCGTCTCCGATAAACTCCCGATTTGATTGAACTTGATCAGAATTGAATTGGCGACCCCCAGGTCGATGCCCTGTTGCAGGATCTGTGTGTTAGTAACAAACAGATCATCGCCCACCAACTGCACGGAAGCACCGATTTTGTCGGTCAGCACTTTCCAGCCGTCCCAATCCGATTCATCGAGGCCATCTTCAATTGATAGGATCGGGTGCGCCGCTGCAAGGGCTGCCAGATAATCGGCGAAACCTTCACTGTCGAACTGTTTGCCCTCACCGGCAAGGTCGTACAAGCCGTCACGGTAAAACTCCGAGGCGGCACAATCCAGCGCCAGCGCTATGTCTGTACCCAAGCGATAGCCCGCCCGTTCGACTGCCTCGGCAATCGCCTCCAGAGCGGCCTCATTGGATGGCAGGTTGGGCGCAAAACCGCCCTCATCTCCCACTGCCGTATTCAGATCGAGTCCTGCCAGAACTTTCTTTAGCTGATGAAAAATCTCAGCACCCGCCCTGAGCGCCTCGGCAAAGGTGGGGGCAGCCACCGGCTGCACCATGAACTCCTGGATATCAACGTTGTTGTCGGCGTGCTCACCACCGTTGAGAATATTCATCATAGGTACCGGCATAGAGTAATCACTGGTACCGTTTACTTCCCCAATGTGCTGATACAGCGGTATTCGTTTTCCCTGTGCCGCTGCCTTCGCCGCTGCCAGAGAGACAGCGAGTATCGCATTGGCCCCAAAATTGCCCTTGTTATCGGTGCCATCGGCGTCAATCATAGCCTTATCCAGCCCACGCTGGTCGGCAGCCTCAACACCAAGCAATAGATCACGAATCGGCCCGTTCACATTGGCGACAGCAGACATCACGCCCTTACCGAGATAGCGTCGGGCATCACCATCCCGCAGTTCCAGCGCCTCTCGCGAGCCTGTTGAAGCCCCTGAGGGCGCGCAGGCCGCACCGACTTCACCCGAGTCCAAGGTGACCTCTGCCATCACAGTTGGGTTACCACGAGAGTCCATGACTTCGAAAGCCTGGATGTTTGCGATTTTGGTCATGGGTAAGAACTCCGTTGTGTTAATCGATCCGCAGTGGGGGGAATGACTTCACCAGGTCATCTACCGCCTTCACTTGCGTGAGAAAGGCTTCCAGTTGGTCAAGTGGCAACGCGCTCGGGCCATCGCACAGCGCTTTGTTGGGCTCTGGGTGAGCCTCCAGGAACAGCCCCGCCAGACCGACGGCCATGCCGGAGCGCGCGAGGTCGGCCACCTGGGCGCGTCGGCCGCCCGATGCGGCGCCACCGGGATCGCGACACTGCAGCGCGTGGGTGACATCAAAGATCAGCGGGGCATTGCGGCAGGCCTGCTTCATAACCCCAAAGCCAAGCATGTCAACGACCAGGTTATCGTAGCCAAAGTTGCTGCCACGCTCGCAAAGCATGACCCGGTTGTTACCACACTCAGCAAACTTCTCTGCCACATTCGCCATCTGTGAAGGGCTCAGGAACTGGGGCTTTTTGACGTTGATTGCCGCTCCCGTAGCGGCCATTGCGGCGACCAGATCGGTCTGCCTGGCAAGAAATGCGGGCAGTTGTAGGATGTCGCAAACCTCAGCGACCGGCGCTGCCTGCTCGGGTGAATGGACGTCTGTAATCACCGGGACGCCGCAGCGAGTTTTCACGTCCGCTAGAATCGACAGGCCCTCTGCCAGGCCCGGGCCCCGGAAGGAGTGAATAGAGGAACGATTGGCCTTGTCGAACGATGCCTTGAATACATACGGTATTCCCAACCGCGAGCAGACCTCTACGTAGTGTTCGGCAACGCCCAGCGCAAACTCACGACTCTCCAGCACGTTAACGCCGCCGAGCAGCACGAAAGGCGCTCGGTTATCGATACGAATATCTCCAACCTGTACGGTTTGGTCAGTCACAGCAATTGGCCTTGTTCGCGCTGTGCATCAGCCACGAGAATGTTCAACAGCCGCATTGATGTAACTGGTGAACAGCGGGTGCCCTCCTCTGGGCCTGGACGTAAACTCCGGATGAAACTGACAGGCGATAAACCAGGGGTGCTGTGGCAATTCGACCATCTCCACCAGTGAATGATCGGCAGACCATCCGGCAATCCTCATTCCGGCCGACGTCAACTGCTCGAGGTAGTTGTTGTTGACCTCATAGCGATGCCTGTGACGCTCATTGATCACCGCATCGCCGTAGATATCGCGCACCTGCGTGCCTTCTTCTAAGTGGCAGGGCTGAGCGCCCAGGCGCATGGTGCCACCAAGATCCGACGCTTCATTTCTGCGCTCCGCACTGCCGTCAGCGTTCATCCATTCAGTAATCAGAGCGACGATAGGATCGGGCGTGCCCTGATCCATTTCTGTAGAATTCGCGTCCACCAAACCGCAGACGTGGCGTGCGTACTCCACCAGGGCAACGTGCATACCAAGGCAGATACCCAGATAAGGGATATTGTTCTCGCGGGCATATCGAACCGCCGTAACCTTACCCTCGACACCGCGATCACCAAAGCCCCCAGGCACCAGGATGGCATTGACACCTTCAAGGATACCGGTGCCATCCCTTTCGATATCTTCCGCGTCTATGTGATCGATCTGCACGTCCGCCATGGTTTGGAACCCGGCGTGAGCGAGCGCCTCATTGAGCGACTTATAGGCATCTTGCAGATCCATGTACTTGCCAACCATGGCAACACGCACCCGCTCCTGCTTGTCAGCGAACTCCCTCTCGACCACATCATCCCACTCGGACAGGTCGGCCTCTTTGCGGTCCATACCAAAACGTTCCACGACGAAGTCGTCCAACCCAAACCCCTGCAACATGCCCGGTATCTTATAAATGGAATCCGCATCAAGCAGCGGGATGACCGCACGCTCTTCCACGTTGGTGAACAGTGAGATTTTCGATCTGGCGCTCTCCTCGATGTCAACCGAACATCGGCACAGTAGGATATCCGGCTGCAGGCCGATCGAGCGAAGCTCTTTGACCGAGTGCTGCGTGGGCTTGGTCTTAATCTCACCCGCCGTGGCGATGTACGGCACCAGCGTCAGATGCATCAACATGGCCTGATTTGGACCGAGCTCCACCTTGAGCTGCCGAGCGGCTTCGAGGAACGGCAGGCCCTCGATATCGCCCACCGTACCACCGATCTCAACCACAGCGACTTCGGCTTCACCCGCACCCAGCACGATCCGATGCTTGATCTCATCGGTGATGTGCGGAATCACCTGCACCGTGCCACCCAGGTAGTCACCGCGACGCTCCTTACGCAGCACCGCATTGTAGACTCGACCCGTGGTAAAATTGTTGGTCTTGTGCATGGTCGTGCGCGTGAAGCGCTCGTAATGCCCCAGATCCAGATCCGTTTCTGCACCGTCTTCTGTGACAAACACCTCTCCGTGTTGAAACGGACTCATCGTTCCAGGGTCGACGTTAATGTAGGGATCCAGTTTCAGCAGCGTTACGCGAATGCCGCGAGCTTCCAGCAGAGCCGCCAGCGAGGCCGCCGCGATACCTTTGCCAAGAGACGACACCACACCACCGGTGACAAAGACGTATCGCGTCATGTATAGCCTTTCTGATCTGTATCTATGAGCTTGTTTTATGCGCTTTTATCAGACACGCAGCACCGGTTCTGTGCCCCTGACCGGGTGCCGAAGAAGCGCCCGAGTGCCGCGTAAAGATGGGCGACCAGCGTACCAGAAAGGTCCTGACAGCTCAAACGGTGAGCTGTGATCGAGCACGCAGCCAGCAAAATTCCCATCGTGGCTGGACACCGCCTGGGTCATCCGTCCAGCGGGGGGAGTCGCAGATCGCCAGGTCGGCAATCGCAACCAGTTCGTCATTGACATACAACAGTGGAATGCGTTCTCGCCACCAAGGCGGCACTCGCCACTCCTGCAGCAGTTTTTTCAACGCCCTGCGCTCACTCCTGCCGCGCACGGTGCAGCGCTCACCTCCGCGCCGCCAGCGGATTGTCACCGAGTCGCTGTCTGAAAGTAGCAGACCGAGAGTGTCGGTAGGCCGCATCTGAAGGTAACCAATGCCCGCCACGTCGCAGCCACCGTCGCGGTCCAGCACGACCCGATCGGGCAGCACAGCGTCGGGGGGTAACAAGTAAACACCGTCGCCGTATCGCTGCAGGGCGTAGGAACCCCAACGCAGCGCGGGGTTCGCGTCGGGGACGGCGAAGTCCAATTGCCCCAAGAACTCCTCGAGCGCGGCGGCAGGTGGTGTTTGTAAGCCGCGCGAGCGCAACCATCCGCGTATGCGCTGACCGCGTTCCGAGCGCACATCGCCCAGCTCATCGAGCGCGATGCCTGGATCTTCCATCACGCTATAGCGGGTCGTTGGCACACCCAGACTATCGTGCAGCAGTTCAGAGCCTGCCGCCAGCTGCTCGACAGCACGCGACACCGTACGGCGGTAGGCCGGCCAGCGATCCCCCAAAGCCGGCAGTATGGACCTGCGCAGATAGTTGCGGTCCATGGCTTGATCGGTGTTGCTTGGGTCATCGATGAAGTCCAGCGACGCCTCAGCGGCATACGCAGCAATTTCTGCTCGAGTGCAAGACAACATCGGCCTCACAAGCTCCCCATTGCCAAGGGTGCGACGACTGCGCATAGCACGCAGTCCATCAATACCTGCGCCGCGCATGAGCCGCAGAAAAAAAGTCTCCACCTGGTCGTCTAGGTGGTGGCCGAGGAACAGTACCCCACCCCCAGTCAGGTGCTCTTCAAATACCTGGTATCGAGCATTCCTTGCAGCGACCTCTCCGGAGCCAAACGCGGCCACGTCGACGCTCGCGTTGAACAGGTCTACGCCCAGTTCCGCACACTGTCGCTGACAGTGCCCGGCCCACCGGCCAGCGTCAGAGTGCAGACCGTGATTGATGTGAATCGCGGCCAGTGGCGGCGACGATCGGTGTTGACACCAACTCCACAGCAAGTGCAGCAGAACGGTCGAATCGACGCCCCCGCTATAGGCAACCAGCCAGATAGGGGCGCCGGTCAACTCCTCAAGGGGGTGGGTCAGTAGCGATGGCGTGATTGGCCGTGGCATGCAGACACCCTGTGAAAACCTCAGAGCGACGGTGCGGCGGTTTGTTAATTGCCGAACGACATGAGGCGCTGGTAGCGCTTGGCCAGCAGATCCTCCACTGGCAACTGGGATAGCTCGTCGAGCTGGTCAACTATGTGCTGCTGGATACGCTCCGCCATCAGGTCAACATTCCGGTGCGCGCCGCCCAGAGGTTCCTCAATGGTGGCATCAACGATGCCAAGCTCCTGCAGTACGGACGAGGTAACGCCCATCGCCTCGGCCGCATCCGGGGCATTTTCCGTGCTCTTCCAGATGATATTGGCGCAGCCCTCTGGTGAAATTACAAAATACGTCGAGTACTGAAGCATCGCCAGATGATCGCCAACACCGATGCCAAGAGCACCACCGGAACTGCCTTCGCCGATGACGATGCACACGATAGGGGTCGACAGGCGTGACATAACCGCCAAATTCTGGGCAATGGACTCGCTGATGCCTCGCTCCTCTGAATCGATCCCGGGGTAGGCGCCGGGCGTATCGATGAGAGTGATGACCGGCATCTTAAAGCGCTCGGCCAATTCCATGAGCCGCAGTGCCTTGCGGTACCCCTCAGGTTTCGGCATGCCGAAGTTGCGCAGGACCTTATCCTTAACGGCACGACCTTTTTCCTGCCCGATGACCATAACGGGGCGGCCGTCCAGACGGGCAATACCGCCGACAATCGCCTTGTCGTCACCAAAATGGCGATCGCCGTGTAATTCATCAAACTCCGAAAAGATGCGAGGGATGTAGTCAAGCGTATAGGGCCGCAGGGGGTGTCGTGCGACCTTGACGATGTCCCAGGCACTGAGATTGGCAAAGATCTTTTCCGTGAGCTTGGTGCTTTTGTCCCGCAGATTGTCAATCTCTGAAGCGATGTTGATCTCGTTATCAGAACCAACCAGCTGTAACTCTTCGATCTTGACTTCCAACTCAGCAATCGGCTGCTCGAAGTCGAGGTAGTTGGGGTTCATGGGCGGGAGCGCTCTCCTATGCGGGTGGCGCCCAGTTTACAGAATTACCTCCTGCCAAACCACAGCCGACCCGAGGTCTCAATATGCCGAAGGGTTGCCCCGCCCGCCGAGATAGATGTTTACCTGCCGAAACTCTTCCGATTCGTCCAGGTCGGGCAAGGTCGCACTGACCCGCCGTTCCAAACGCGTAAAACTGGGATGAGAGAAATGCTTGATCCTGGAATCCGCCAGCAGTACCTGCTCTGCCCGGTCGGCGAACCGAGCCAACCAATGCATATTCTCTCTGTCGTAGAGCACATCGGCCGCAATGATCATATCGAGTTGTCCCGGAACCTGGTGAAAATCGTCCGACAGCGTCAAGCAGACACGGTTTAGCTCGGCATTGTACGCTGTCGCCTGCAAAGCCAGAGGGTCAATGTCACAGGCTATGACCTCTTTCGCACCTGCTTGCGCCGCAGCGATTGCGACCACCCCTGAGCCACAGCCAAAGTCCAGCACCCGTCGGTCCGCCACGCAGTCCGGAAACGCCTGTATGTGCCGCGCCAGCACCCGACCCGACGCCCAGCAGAATACCCAGTAGAGCGGATTGTCCATGACTCTCTCGACGGCCGCCGCATCCAGCTCTCCCTGTGGATAATCGCCGTTCATTAACAGGAGCTTAAGGTTGGGGATTTCAGGCAGCGGGGTGATCTCCAACCGGGCGCCGGGTATGATGGCACTCAGCTGGTTCTGCAGATGCTTGCTCGACATGATCGATCCAGTCTATGAGTGCTAAAACGGTGCTGCTTACTCGACACAGGGACACTCCGAGCCTATGAACACTCGAGACGACGCTATCACCGAATTGGAACCGCCGCCCTACCTGGTGCCCCACAGCAAGGAGACGATTGATGTTATCCATGCGGACGAGCATTTGCTACTGGTTCGCAAGCCCCACCTACTGCTCAGCATTCCCGGTCGTCACCCACTCAATCACGACAGTCTGATCGGTCGGTTGCAGCGTCAACACCCTACGGCCAGTATCGTCCACCGCCTGGATCTGGACACCTCTGGCATCATGGTCATTCCCTTGAATCGGCCATGCCACGCACACATCAGCAAACAGTTCCAGCAACGCACGGTCAGTAAGCGCTACATCGCCGTGGTACACGGCGAGGTGCCGATGGACTGCGGCGAAATCGATCTGCCCATCGCCTGTGATTGGCCACGCAGGCCGCTACAGAAAATCTGCCGTCGTCGGGGCAAGCAGGCCCTGACCCGCTATCAGGTGTTATCCCGCCATGGGGACCGAACCCGGCTGCAGCTTGAGCCTGTAACCGGCCGCTCCCACCAACTGAGAATACACCTGCGCGAGCTGGGCCATCCTATTCTCGGATGTGATCTCTATGCCCATGAGCAGGCGCTCAGGCTTTCTCCGCGTCTCTTGCTGCACGCCACGTACCTGGCGTTCGAACACCCGGCAACGGGGTGTCTGCTCGAAGGGCACAACCCAGCGCCGTTCTAGTCCTTCAGCAATGGGTGATCCGCTGGCAACTGGCGCGATATCCACAACGCCAGTTTGTGCTTCATGTTCGGCTCGTTCTCCTGCCCCTTGGCCAGTGGCTGAATCAGCTTATCGTGCACCAACAGTCGGTACAGGTAGGTCACTTTGTCTCGAGCAGAGTCCGTGGCCTCAAATCGGCCCACGCCACGCTTCTGGGCATACACGGCACCCACTTTCAGCGCATGACTGACCAGCTCTGCCTCGTGCTTGAGTTTTTTCACCGAATTGCCCGCCGATCTTCGCCTTCGCCACCTGCTCCAGGTTGGTTTGAGATGGCATCTGGCCACCGTCCTATTGTATTCGGGCCGAAAAGCTGTGACAAAGTTATGACATTACCCTATCTTGCCCGTGAGTTGCGGTAAACTTCTGCAGAGGTTACACCATGATCACCAGCTCACGAGATCAACAGCGACTTACCATCGTCGCCCGTCCCGATCAGTCCAGTACCTGGCGGACCAACCAGCTGGTACTGCTGGCATTGGCCGTGCCGTCACTACTGGCCGCTACGATCTTCGCATTGCTTGGCGCCTGGCCGATCTTGCCTCTGGCCGGGCTAGAGCTGACTGCCCTGGGCAGTGCCCTTTATTACGTACAGTGTAAGCTGCAGGCCCGACAGGTCATCACTGTGAGCTCCGACTCGGTGACGATCGACAAAGGTTATCGCTTCCCCCAGCGCCGCTGGCGATTTCCCCGTTCGGCCACCGGTCTAACCATAACTCCCCAGGCACACGCCCTGGGCAAACCCACGCTGCACCTGCACGACCGACACGATACGGTGACCTTGGGTGAGTTTTTGAATCGTGACGACAGTGAAGCTCTGATCGCACTGCTGCGACAGGAGATAAGGGTGCGCGGCGAAAGCAGGCAGCTGCAGCGCGATTTCTAGATCTCCGAAAAGTCACCGTGCCGACCCGCGCCCGCCGCAAACCGCGATGCACCTTCGACCGTCTCGCGCGACTCGACCACCGATAGGCCGCGCACAAACTCGTTGGCCAGTGCCTCTTCAAGACCCATTCCCCATTGTTCATACGCACTGAGACGATCGGATCGAAGACAACGCTGTGGAAAGCGGGAGAGCGTATCGGCGAGCGCCAACGCTTCCTCCAGTACGCGGCCATTCTCCACCACACGATTAGCGAGACCTATGTGCAGCGCCTCTTCCGCATCCACTGCGCGCCCGGTGAGAATAAGATCCATGGCACGACTGTGTCCGATCAATCGAGGCAGGCGAATAGTGCCTCCGTCGATCAGGGGTACCCCCCAACGGCGACAGTAGACACCCAACACAGCACCGCGCTCAACGATCCTGAGATCGCACCAAAGCGCCAGTTCCAGACCGCCGGCAACCGCATGGCCGGAGATTGCCGCGATCACCGGTTTGCCCAGCACCATACGTGACGGACCCATCGGGCCGTCTCCCTCGGCCGACAGCCGATTGCTTCCCTGTTCACTTGCCACGGCTTTCAGGTCTGCCCCGGCACAAAAGGCACCCTGCTCGCCAAAAAGAACCGCAACATCGCTGTCGTCATCGGCATCAAAATCTCGAAACACCTCGGCAAGCTGCGCCGCGGTTTCTCCATCCACGGCATTGCGCACCTTGGGTCTGGCAATGCCGACGATCGTTGTTCGCCCGCTTTTGGTTACATTGACTGAATTGGTCATCCTCTGTTCTCCCTCGTTGGAAAGTATCTTCTGCGCACAGGCCCAACGCCGCGGCTATACGTGCTATTGACAATCGCACCGGCACTTTACTGCCCACCGGGCAGCGCCTATGATCGCCGACAGCGCCACGGTCCCCCTGGATAATAAAATGCTGACAATAAGATTGCCTGACACCATTACTGTGCTCACCGTGCTGACCTTGAGTGCCTGTTCAGGGGACGACGGGCTGTCGACTATGCAGTCTGACGAGTCTACCGGAATTGCCGGCGCGGCTCGGCAACAAAACCAATTACTGCCTGTGGACAACAGCATTGTGTCCCTGCGCCCCGAAGCCAACCCCGACCGCAATGCCTACTATGGCGACCTGCATGTACACACTGCTTACTCTTTCGACGCCTACGTGTTCGGCACAATTGCCACGCCCCACGACGCGTATCGCTACGCGCAGGGCGCGCCTCTGGAACACCCGAGCGGCTACACGGTGCAATTACAGCAGCCCATGGATTTTTTCGCGGTGACAGATCACGCCATGTTAATGGGCGTAGTCAAAGAAGCAGCAGATACGTCTACCCCTATGTCCCGCTATGAAATCAGTGAGCCACTGCACAACATCAACGCGCCCAACAATATGAACAGCCTGAGCCTGATTCCCCGGAGCTCGGCGTTCGGCACGTTCCTGCCAGCTACCATTAATGGATTGCTTGACGGCAGTATCGATCAGGATCTTGTCTACGACATTACCCGACGTGCCTGGCGGGACTCGATCGTCGCTGCAGAACAGGCCTACCTGCCGGGCTCCTTCACGACCTTCGCTGCCTACGAATATACCAGCTCTACCGACGCTCGCGGTAATCTGCACCGCAATGTCATCTTCCGCGGCACGGAGCGACTGCCCGCGATGCCGTTTTCGCGATTCAATTCGCAAAATCCGGAGGGCCTGTGGGACTGGATGGATGACTTACGCGATCAGGGCATTGAGGTACTGGCCATACCGCATAACTCAAACGGCTCCAATGGGCAGATGTTCAAGGTCACGGACTGGGCGGGCAATCCGATGGATGATGACTATACCAAACAGCGCCTTCGCAATGAGCCGCTGGTGGAAATCACTCAGGTCAAGGGGACATCCGACACCCACCCCATACTGTCCAAGAACGACGAGTGGGCAAATTTTGAAATCACTCCCTACCGCGTGGCCACACAGTTGCACTCCGAGCCAGCGGGAAGTTACGTGCGCGACGCCTATTTGCGTGGCCTGCAACTGCAGAAGTCGGGCGTGCAGAACCCCTATAAGTTCGGACTCATCGGCTCCAGCGACACCCATACCGCCGCCAATTCACTGCGCGAAGAGGATTTCTTTTCCAAAGCGGGCATGTTGGATGGCTCACCGGAACTGCGTGGCTCTATTCCGGCCACGTTTTTCTACGGGACAGCGATGAGCTTCCTCGCCCCGGATATGGTCAAAGAGGTGGATGGCAAGGCCTACCTTGCGACCTCCTCATTCGAGTACTGGTCAGCCTCGGGTCTAGCGGCAGTTTGGGCAGAGGAAAACACGCGCGACGCCATCTATGACGCGTTTCGACGCAAGGAAACATTCGCAACCTCGGGGCCCCGCCTCAAGGTGCGATTCTTTGCAAGCCACGATTTTCCAGAGGACCTCACCTCCCGACCTGATCTCACCCGGCGTGCCTACGAGCTGGGCGTCACCATGGGCGCCGATCTGCACGGTGAATCCGGACGAGCACCCAGCTTTCTGGTCTGGGCTGCGGCCGACCCGCAAGGCACGAAACTGCAGCGACTCCAGGTCATTAAGGGGTTTATTGCACAGGGCCAGCACCAGGAGCAAATCTATGACGTCGCCTGCTCAGATGGCGGTCAGATTGACCCCGACACACATCGCTGTCCCGACAATGGTGCGCGAGTGAATCTTGAAGACTGCTCCATCACGGCAGACATCGGCGCCAGCGAGCTGCTTAGTCTGTGGCAGGATCCTGATTTCGATCCGAATCAAGAGGCGTTTTACTACGTGCGCGCTCTAGAGAATCCCACCTGCCGCTGGTCCACCTGGGACGCATTGCGCGAGGGCGTACCGCCACGCTCCGATCTGCCGAAAACCTTGCAGGAACGTGTCTGGTCATCCCCTATCTGGTATCGGCCCCAGCCTCAGCACAACGACCGCCCGCTACCCGCCAGTGCGGCCACTGCTGCTGGCGCGGGCTGACGACAGCCCATGCATCCGGACCGTTCCAAACGACCAGGACATAAAGCCAGGCGTGGACGTGGGCGCATCCAGCCCCGCCGCTTGCTGCTGATCATCGCTGCGGTTGCCGCATTAAGCCTGTTTCAGTTCCTGCAGCAGGGCAGGATTACCTGGCCGGGGGATTTGCTGGCTACCGTTACCGCCACGCTAGGGGGATACGCGGACAGACCCGAGGCAGGCTGGCGCCAGGCGGCAGAGCAACTGGATCGGTTTGGTGCCATCCGAGAGGGCACAGTGCCAGCCGAGTTCGATATCAGCGGCCGAGTAGTAAGGGTCGCAGATGGCGATACCGTATCGATTCTTGATCGGCAGCGCAAACAACACAAAGTCCGCCTGTTCGGCATCGATACGCCGGAGCGCGATCAGCCCTATGGCCTGCAGGCAGCCGGCGTGTTACAGCAGCTGGTGGATGACCGCGAGGTGGGGGTCATCGTCGTCACAACTGACGACTACGGCCGCAACGTTGGCACCGTCTATCTCGGCGACATCAATGTCAACCTCGCCATGGTGGCCGGCGGGAGCGCGTGGTGGTACCGCTACTACGCACCCCACGATCGTGCGCTGCAGTCAGCGGAGACCAAGGCGCGTGAGCAGGGCCTAGGCCTGTGGGCCGGCGATGACCCTATCCCCCCCTGGGATTGGCGCCGGGGGCGTCGCTAGGCCCAAAGTCCGGAACGTGCGAGGGATGACGCGATCGCCAGCTTTGCGCTACATTGCTCCGCGCTTTATCCCAACCCTTTGCAGAGAGAAGTCCAGCATGATTGTCGTTAACGGAGTCGTCAAAAGCAGTGTCGCAGAAATCGATGCAATGCGTGAAGCAATTGCCCAAATGGAGGCGGCCAGCCGCGCCGAAGAGGGGTGCATCGACTACACCTTCAGTGCTGAGATCAACGATCCAGGCATCATTCGCATTACTGAGAAGTGGCAGACTCTAGAGGCTTTGCAAGTTCACTTTGCGACACCCCATATGGCCGATTTTCAGGCGGCTATGGCAGAACATCCACCCGCTTCCATGGATGTCAGTTTCTACGAAGTGAGTGAAATCCAACCCTTCTGAGGCATGCGGGGGCAGCAGCGACCCGGCTCCAGGATGACCACAACCTGAGCGCACAGTATGATTTAGGCTTCCTTTCACTCTAGCAGGGAGCCCTGCCATGAGAGCTGTCGCCACGCGTTCACTTATCCCACTGTTGAGCCTGCTGCTTTCAGCCGCCAGCGCTTTCGCACTGTCCGACGAAGAGCCTTTGACGGAGGAGGTCTCGGATCAAACCCGTCCGGCCGGGGACATCCTGCCGGCGAGCACCCCACCGACAGACCCGCCGGCTATGTCCCTTGCGGACGTCGTTGCGCTGGTGACTGAGCAGCGTTCGCAGTTGGCTCAACAACAACTGCAACTGGATGAGCAGCGGGCCCGCATCGATGCCCAAGACAAACGCGTCAGTTCGCAAGCCCAGCAGATAGAATCACAGCGGCGACTGCTGGAATCCCAGCAACAAAAAATCGCAACCTTGACTCGCGAGCTGGACGTGATCAGTGAACCCCTCGCCAACTTGGGGGATGTGAGTGAGACCGAAACGACCGAGTCTGAAGAGATCAAGATCGATGACGTGGAGGTCGACTACAGCGCCAGCACCAAGCTGGAAACCGCGGCCCAAAAAGCCGCGGGAAAAGCCGTTTCGGAGGCTCAGACGGACGACCCGACCCGCGCACTGCTGGAGGATTTCAAGGGCGCCTGGCGTCTGCCGGGCACAGACGCGGCGCTGGCGATTGGAGGCTTTGTCAAGACCGCCGTTGTGTTTAACTTCGACCCATTGGACATCAGCGATCGTTTCATTGTCGGTTCCATTCCGGTCGATAAGAGCAATGTGAGTAATTCGGAAGCCCAGAGCAGCATTACAGCGAATCAGTCCCGGCTCAACTTCGACCTTCGCGAACCGACCGATTTCGGCATACTGCGGGCCTTCATCGAGGGCGACTTCGCCGGCCAGGACGAAACGTTCCGCCTACGCCACGCCTTCGGTCAGTGGAACAAAATCCTGGCAGGCAAAACCTGGTCCGCTTTCGTCGATACCGAAGCGACTCCTGAGGAGGTGGACTTCGAGGGTCTGAACGGCCGCATCAATGTACGTCAATCTCAGATTCGGGTGATGCCCACCATCGGCAAAGAATACGAGTTCCAGTTCTCAATGGAGGATCCAAATCCACAGGTGCAGAACGGCCAGGGAGTCACCCGCTTCCCAGACGTCGTCATGACAAGCCGGTTCGAATACGGCCCTAGACTGCACGTTAAAGCCGCGCTGCTGCTTCGCCAGATACGTGCTCAGCGCACTCAGTCAGAGGGCGCCGGGGTAGCAAAAAAACACGGCTGGGGCGTGTCCTTAAGCGGCCGATTCAACACGCCCAAGTTCGACGCTCGAGACAATGTGCTGTTTCAGATCAATCACGGCAAAGTCATCGGCCGTTACGTGAATGATCTCTCCAGCGTCGGCGACTACGATGGGATTTTCAACCCCGAAACCGGCAACCTGGAACTCTTCGATGTCACCGCCGGCTATCTGTCCCTGCAGCACTGGTGGGGTCGCAACTCAATGCGATCGAACTTTACGCTGGGCGCGGTCTACATAAACAACCCCAGCTTCGTATCGGGTGATGCCTATAAGGATACCCTGCGCTTCTCCGCCAACCTCTTCTGGTCGCCGACCCCACGCATCGACATTGGCGGCGAGTATCTGTGGGGCAGACGGGAAAACCAGAACGGTGACGAGGGCGACGCGACTCAGATACAGCTGTCACTGCGTTATCGATTCTAGACAAGCTGTCCAGTCTCTCAAGCCAGCGGATCCGGTGCATCCACAGATGCCCGACCCATCCAGGCAAGCATCTTGCATGCCGAGCGAACTGGCCCGCACAGGCCGTGCTCACCTGCTTGAACAGCGTTCGCTGCCAAATCGCGACCTTTGTGCCGCCTTCACGCGTGTCGGCCGCTACGGTGGGTCACTCTCACTTGAACGCGACTCGCGGCTTTTTAGGAGAAGTCGCCTGTTCGACGCCGACCGACTCTCGCCGGCTGAGGCTAACGACCCGGTTCCCAGTCTGGGAATGGGTCATCCAGCGTTTCCCAATAATCCCTGCCCTCCAGCACTTCATCCTCTGTCAACAAACACTCATCAAGCGCCTGGGTCATGGCCGCTTCATCCAGTCCTTGTCCGATGAAGACCAGTTCCTGTCGCATGTCACCAAAAGGCTCCTCCCACTGCTTTTCTATCGACGCAAGGTACTCCGGATCATCTGGCCAGTTACTTCGGGGAACCGCCTTCCAGAACATACCGGCAAATCCATAATGGGCAATGCCACCTGCCTGACTCCATTGACCCGCGAACTCCGGTCTTGTCGCCAGCCAGAAGTAGCCTTTTGAGCGGATTAATTTGCCGTACTTCTGCGTGCCGTGAAGGAAATCGTGAAATTTGACGGGGTGAAAGGGTCGACGCGCGAGGTAGCTGAAGCTGCCAATGCCGTACTCCTCCGTTTCCGGAACGTGCTCACCACGCATCTCCTTCAGCCACCCTGGCGCCTGCTGGGCACGCTCAAAGTTAAAGCGCCCCGTATCGAGGACAATGTCGAGGTCTACTTCGCCGGAGGTGATCGGAATGATCTCCGCGTAGGTGTTCAGGGTTTTCAATATCGCCGTCAACGTCGCGATGTCGTGCGCACTGACCAAGTCTGTCTTGCTGATGAGTATGACATCGGCAAACTCTACCTGATCGACCAGCAGGTCAGCGACACTGCGTTCATCGTCTTCGCCCAGTGACTCCCCCTTGTCCCGCAAGTACTCCGCGGCCTCGTAGTCCCTCAGGAAGTTCACGGCATCCACCACCGTCACCATGGTATCCAGCCGGGCGACATCGGACAGCGATACGCCGTTTTCGTCAGCAAATGTGAAGGTTTCGGCAACGGGCAGTGGTTCGGAGATGCCCGTGGATTCAATCAGCAGGTAATCGAAGCGGCCTTCCTGGGCCAGCTTGGCTACCTCCTGCAATAGGTCCTCCCGCAAGGTGCAGCAAATGCAGCCGTTACTCATCTCAACCAGCTTTTCTTCACTGCGGTTCAGGGATACTTCGTTGTGAATGAGCGCGGAATCAATATTGATTTCGCTCATATCGTTGACGATAACCGCAACTTTCCTGCCCTGCCGATTGTTCAGTACGTGGCTCAGAACAGTGGTTTTGCCGGCTCCCAGAAACCCCGATAGAACGGTAACAGGAAGGTTTACACCGTTATCGACTCGCATGGCTTGCACTCCTGATGGGTACCTCACGGCAGTAAAGATACCTTGTATCACACTCTATCGGGCCTCGAAAGTGCCCAGCCCGACTCACAACAGGCCCAACTCCGACATCCGTACGCACAGCTGCAGCGGCCACCCGTCGGCTGAATTCTCTCTCCGCCGCAGGTATACTCCGCCCTTTTCCTCGGGCGCATTATATGGGCGACTCTTCGAACAAAGTTGGGTTCGTTTCTCTGGGCTGCCCCAAGGCGTTGGTGGATTCGGAGCGCATACTGACCCAGCTTAAAATCGATGGGTACGACATCGTGTCTCGCTACGAAGACGCGCAAGTCGTGGTGGTCAACACCTGCGGATTTATCGACAGCGCCAAGCAAGAATCCCTCGACGCCATTTCGGAAGCCCTCAGCGAGAATGGCAAGGTGATCGTCACCGGCTGCATGGGCAAGGGCGAAGACGCTCGCACTATCCAGGCGTTGCATCCCAAGGTGCTGAGCGTGTCGGGCCCGGCCGCCTACGAAGAGGTCGTCGGCGCGGTCCATGAGTACGTACCACACACACGGATACACGATCCCTACTCAGATCTGGTGCCACCACAGGGTGTGAAACTCACCCCACGCCACTATGCCTATCTGAAAATATCCGAAGGCTGCAACCATCGCTGCAGTTTCTGCATTATCCCCAGTATGCGTGGTGACCTCGTGAGCCGTCCCATCGGGGACGTTATGGAAGAAGCAGAACGCCTGGTGAGAGCCGGCGTCAGGGAGTTACTGGTCATCTCTCAGGACACCAGCGCCTACGGTGTGGACCTGAAGTATCGCACCGATTTCTGGAACGGGCGGCCAATGAAGACTCGCCTGCTGGAACTGTGCGAGGCGTTGGCGGAATTCGGTATCTGGGTGAGGCTGCACTACGTTTACCCCTACCCGCACGTCGATCACATCATCCCGCTAATGGCCGAAGGTAAACTGCTCCCCTACCTGGATGTTCCCTTTCAGCATGGCAGTCCGGCGGTCTTGAAAAGGATGCGGCGCCCGGCCGCCGCCGAGCGGTCGCTGGAACGCATCGAGGCATGGCGATCCACCTGCCCTGAAATCACTCTGCGCAGCACCTTTATCGTCGGCTTCCCGGGAGAAACCGACGAGGAATTTAAACAGCTATTGGACTTCATAGAAGCCGCGCAGTTGGACCGTGTGGGTTGTTTCCAATATTCACCGGTCGACGGCGCCGTTGCCAATGCCTTGCCCGATCCCGTAGCAGCGGAAGTAAAGCAGGAGCGTTGGGAACGCTTCATGGCCTTGCAGCAGGACATCAGTCGACGCAAGCTTGCCGCCCGAATCGGACAGACCGTTCAACTTATCGTCGACGAGGTGCACGACGACGGCGCGATCGGTCGCTCGATGGCAGATGCACCAGAAATCGATGGCCGGGTCTACGTGGCGGGTGGCAGAGATCTGCGGCCTGGTGATTGGGTAGCGGGACGGGTTTCGGACGCCGACGAATACGACCTCTGGGTTGGGTAAGCGCTTTGAACATCGTGCTGTTCTCGGCTACAGATCGGCGCTCCGATACTCTGGTTGAGTTGCGTGATCAGCGGTTGCTGCATCTGAGGGACGTGCTGCAAGCCAAAGAAGGTGACGAACTGCGAGTCGGCGAGATCGATGGCCAAATGGGCGTGGGCCGACTTGTGTCCTTGCAAACCGACCGGGCTCAACTCGAGGTGATACTGAGGCAAACTCCACCGCAAAAATTGCCCATTGTGGTCGTCATGGCTTTACCAAGACCCAAGATGCTGCGACGTATTTTGCGTTCCATCGCCGAGTTTGGCGTCGGTGAGCTTCATCTCATTCACAGCTTCCGCGTGGAAAAAAGCTACTGGCAATCACCGGTACTAAGACCTGATACCCTGCGCAACTTTATGCTGCAGGGGTTGAGTCAGGGGGTCGACACGGTCTTGCCAACGGTGACCTGTCATCGACGTTTTAAACCCTTTGTCGAAGACCGCTTGCCAGGCATCATTGGCAGCAGCGATGCGTTGGTGGCCCACCCGTATGGGGCCGTCGCAGATCCGGTGCCAACTCAAAAACGCACCATTGCGGTGCTTGGCCCCGAAGGAGGCTTCATCCCCTACGAAGTTGCTGCCCTGGAGGCTGTAGGCTGCCGGCGCATCTCGCTCGGCGAACGCGTCCTGCGGGTAGAGAACGCAGTGAGCGCCCTGTTGGGACGCCTGGTTCTCTAGGCATACACGGCCACAGCCTAAATCCCTGTACTCCTGAGAAGAATCACTCGCCAGCCGCAAACACTCCCGACCACGCCATGGTGTTCACTACCTTCCAATGCTACATTTGCAGCGGTTGGTCTGCCCTAAATAACGCCTAACTGTAGCCGGGACTGCCAACAACGTTTGTCGGACCAACCTGGTTACGACGACGGGAGACTCGGGGCTTCAACCGAGTGCATGTGACAACCGGATCACGGCAATTCGGACGCCGATGATCCATAACAACCACAACATGGATTCCCGCAACCCAACACAGACACTGAGGTTCCCCATGCTGAGAGCAAAGCGCCTTACGAGTACATCTCTATCCACCGTTATCGCCCTGAGCGGCACAGCCCTATTCCCGCTCAGCGCGATAGGACAGGCGGTGCTGGAAGAGGTCGTTGTCACCGCTCGCAAGCGAGAGGAGTCCCTGCAGGAAACGCCCATTGCTGTATCCGCCTTTTCCGGTGAAAACCTGGAGGAGTTGGGCATGCGGGACATGGCGTCGCTGCGCAATGTGGTGCCAAACGTAGACCTTTACGAAGGCAATGGGACAGGTGGCTCCGGCAACATTTTCATCCGCGGCGTTGGCGCGCGCAACACGGGCGTCAATTTTGACTCCGGCGTGGGCATCTACCTGGACGGAGTGTACATCTCACGCCCTGATGGTGCGCTGCTGGACAATATTGACGTGCAGAGCATTCAGGTCCTGCGCGGACCTCAGGGTACGCTGTTCGGCAAGAACACCACAGGCGGCGCCATTCTCTATACAACGAACAAACCCAACGAGGAGCTGTCGGTACACGCCGAGGGTCGATTGGGCAATTACAATCGCAACGACGCCACACTGACCGTCAACCTGCCGCTGGTCGGCGACACACTCATGTCGCGGGCCAGCATCTATCAGGTCAAGCGGGATGGCTATGTGAAGTCGGTATCCAATGGTGAACCCGGCATTCTCGACGGCGAAGAGTTCAGCGACATCGATCGCCGGGGGGCGCAGGCGCAGTTGCGCTGGCTGCCGAATGAAGATGTTCTCGTGGACTTCAATTACTTTTACGCGAAAGCGGATCAGGCCGCCCGCGGGCAAAACTGCGAGGTAGTCGATGATATTGAAGGCGCGGGCTGGCAGTCCGCCCTGCAGGACCCTTTTATCTTTCAACCATCTACCGGCCAGACCATCCTCGAATGGTGTCAGGACAACGACGACCTTGGCATCGACAAAATTCAGTCGGATCTGACACCAAACAAGTACGAAGCTGAGACCAACACGGCTGCATTCAATGTTGAGTGGGACATCAACGACGACCTGAACTTCAAGAGCATCACCGCCTGGCGCGGCACCGAAGCTGGAGCCTCCAATGACCTCGATGCCGTCGGTATTCCGAACCTGCACCGCACTAATTTCGATCCCAATGGCGAGCTTCAAAACACCGACGCCTACAGCCAGGAGTTCCAACTGGCAGGCAGCGCTTTTGACTACAAGCTGGAGTACGTCGTAGGCGTTTTCGCGTTCTACGAGGAGACGGACGCCGGCACGCAGGTCTCGCCCTCAGGCCCATTTTTCGGCACGCTGGGCGACCCCAACCAGGCGTTCTATATCAACCAAACGCTGGAACTGCTCGCGGAGAACACCTCCTACTCCGCCTTCAGCCAGGTGGATTGGAACTTTAACGAGCTGTGGCGACTGACCGTTGGGCTGCGCTATACCTACGAAGAGCGCGAGCTGACGAGGAAATTCCGCGTGCCGGACGTCGCCACCCTGGCCACCACTGGCGACGCAGAAGAGTCACCGTTGAGCGACACCTTCTTCTTGTTCCCAAGCGGACCAGAGAGCTTCAATCCCGACCCCGACTTCATCATTGGACCGGATCCGGACAACCCGAACCAGCCCGACCCCCTGGCCGACCAGACGTTGAAAATTGACAATGACGATCTCACGCCGATGATCAGCTTGCAGCGCACGTTTGAAGGCAGTGGCTTCATCAATTCCGGCACCGCCTATGCCACCATTGCCAATGGCTTCCAATCCGGCGGCATCACGGATACGGTCGACATCGAAACCCGCAGGATCGAAGAATACGACCCGGAGGAGGTCTGGAACTACGAGATTGGCTTCAAAATGGACGCCTGGGATCGCAGACTGCGTCTGAACACCGCCCTGTTCTACACAGACTATAAAGATCGTCAGTTGACCACCGTGCGCATCAATCCGGACACCGGCAGAATCGCCGGAGCACTGATCAACGCGGAGTCCTCATCCATTACTGGCCTTGAAATCGAAACACTGTGGCTGCCGACAGACAACCTTCAGCTAACAGCCAACGTGACGTTCAACGAAGGCGAGATAGACAAGTACGAGGACGAGCGTATTACCACCGTCTCGGCAGGCCCTCTGCCCCCCGGCTGTACACGGATCGATGTGGGCCTCGACGTCGTCGAGAACTGCGAAATTGATCGCTCCGATGAAGACCTGCCAAGACTGCCTGAACAGATATATTTCCTGGCGGCGCAGTACACCTGGGATACGGACTTTGGCACCGTAGTGCCCCTGTTGTCCTGGTCGTATCGCGCCGATGTGGACAACTGTTTCGATCGTTCCAGCTGTCTATCCGGTCTCTACAAGGTAGACCAGGAAGACCTGAGCGCGCGCCTCACCTGGTTCTCACCCGATCAGAACTTGCGCATCACCGCGTACGGCAACAACTTGACCGACGAACGCTACATCACGGGTGGTACGCCACTGGTGGACGTCACTGAGACAGCGGGCACGATCTACAACATCCCCCGTACCTACGGCATCGAGATCGCCTACGACTGGAACTGATACGGGGCGGCGTCGGCGACTCAAGCCGACGCCAACCGCTAAACCGTCAAGCCCGTCGGGCAACGCACGCCTGTGCCACCCAGGCCGCAATAGCCACCCGGATTCTTAGCCAAATACTGCTGATGGTAGTCTTCCGCGTAGTAAAAAGTCGGCGCCGCAAGGATCTCTGTGGTAATACCCCCGTAACCCGCGCCGTCCAGCGCGCGCTGAAACGCCTGCCTGGACGCTTCGGCCTGCTCTGCCTGCTCCGCATCGTAGGTGTATATGCCGGAGCGATACTGAGTACCTCTGTCATTGCCCTGACGCATACCCTGAGTAGGATCGTGTCCCTCCCAGAACACCTGCAACAACTCACGGTAGCTCGTAACCTGTGGGTCATACACCACCAGCACAACCTCGTTGTGCCCGGTATGGCCGCTGCACACCTCCTGATAGGTGGGGTTGGGCGTCAAGCCAGCGGCGTAACCCGCGGCCGTGGTGAACACACCCGGTAGCTGCCAGAACATCCGCTCCACACCCCAAAAACAGCCCATGCCAAACATGGCCTGACACAGCCCCTCAGGAAACGGTGCCTGCATGGTATTGCCATTGACGTAATGGGCGCCCGCCACCGGCATGGCGTCCTCTCTGCCCGGCAGAGCGGTGTCTGCGGTGGGCATTTCTTGTTTGTTCAAAAGATTAAATAGGCTCATAGGGTCCAAGTATAAACCCATTTGGGATAGAGTAGGCGCGTCCCGGCAACTGGTGAATCTGGTCATGCCCCTGAACCGCAGAGAACTGTTGGCCGTGTTTGCAGGCGGCAGCTTCTATATGACTCTGCCCAGCCACCCGGTCGCGGCAGCACTGTCGCCGCCCGGCACTGCTCCGGTGCAGTTTCCTCAGGGGGTGGCATCGGGCGACCCACAATCGGACAGTGTCGTACTCTGGACACGCGCCCTACCCGGAGCGGGCGTCGAGAACCCGGACAGTGTCGCGTTGCTGGTGCAGCTGAGCGATCGCGAGGACTTCGAGGAGATACTGCTACAGGAAGAAATTCACGCGACGAATGAGCACGACCATACGGTTCGAGCCTTCGTCGATGGACTGCAGCCGGATACTCGGTACTACTACCGGTTCGTCGGTGCCAAAAACTCAAAATCTCGCATCGGCCGAACGCGCACTGCTCCAGCATCGGATCAACAGCGCGCTATCAACGTGGCCTTCAGCAGCTGCCAGAGCTATGAACCCGGCTATTACGGAGGCTGGGCGCGCATGCTGTCCGACGACCTTGCCGCGGCAGAAGAAGATCAGATTGATTTCGTTCTTCACCTGGGCGATTTCATTTACGAACGTGCCTGGAACACGCGCTACGACGGATCTCCACAGTCACGCGTTCAGCCGCCATTCCCGGATGGCTTTCGAACCGACAAGAATCGTTACGCCGTTTCGCTGGCAGATTATCGTCAACTCTACAAAGTCTACCTGAGCGACCCTCATCTGCAGGCGGCGCGTGCACGCTGGCCGTTCATTTGCACGTGGGACGATCATGAGTTTTCCAACAACAACTTTCAAAGCTTCTCAACCTATGGTGGTGAAGCGGTGGCAGACCCGGAGCGCAAACTGCACGGCAACAAGGCCTGGTTTGAGTACATACCTGCCGTGCTGGACGAGCTGCGCGGCCAGCCGTCACACGGATTTCGCCCCGCTGCGCCAACGCGCGATCCGGCCGCTGCCAACCGAGAAGCGATTCATAGCCTGCAGATCTATCGGCGCTTGCAATGGGGCGCCCACCTTGATGTGGTAATGACGGATTGCCGCAGCTATCGCAGTCCGCCCTGCGTTCCCGCGGGACTGACTGAGGAACTCGGTCTACCGCTGATGACCATCGAACTCGTGTCTATGCTGGACGCGGGCAGGGATTACAACAACGGCAACCCTCCGGCGACGCTGCCCTACGGAGATGGGAAGTTGCCCAATCCGGCGCGCGACCGAGCACCGGGCAGTATGCTTGGCTCCGAACAGTACGACTGGTTTATCGACACCCTATCCAGCTCACCGTCGACCTGGAAGCTCTGGGGCAACGCGGTCCCCTTGCTGCCGATGTATCTGGACATGTCCTCAGTCCCCTTCACGGACTATGAAGACAGCGTGGTGACGATCGACCCCTGGGCGGGCTACCCGGGCGAAAAAAACCGCATTCTGCAACACCTGCACGACAACGAGATCACAGGCCTTGTCTCGTTCTCCGGCGACCACCATCTGCACGGAGCCGCCACCCTAAGCCCGGATAGCGGCGCCGACGCACCCGCGGTTGCGGTGGATTTCGCCGTGACGGCGATGAGTTCTTCACCCGTGTTTGAGGATCTGCTGCACACCGCACGCCGAGACTTCCCCGACTTTCAGCCGCTCGTGTACAAACAAACTGACGAGGGCATTCTGCCGCTCTGGAACCTCAGCATGCTACGAGGCGTGCTTGCGTCCTTGGCCTACGATCGAACGGGTCTGCAAAGCCTCTCGTCCTGGCTGGGGCCCAATGAGGCTAATCGAGGCCTACAGTTTCTGGACAGTACAGCCAACGGCTATGGGCTAGCCACCTTTGCTGCAGACGAACTGCGCGTGCAACTGGTAACGCTCGAAGACGTGACCCGACCCTTTGACCAAGCCCCTGCGGTTGTTGAGCGCACCCGCTTCCGCGTACCAGTATGGGACGCAAACCGGGGGGCTGAAATGCAAGGCCCTGATTTTGAAGGCATTGCACCGTTTCCCTTTGCCCAAACATTCGTGTAGCCTGATCCACAGACTACCCCGATGGGTCACACCTGTGTCATACAGCAGGACTAGACTTGCGGGAACCGGAGTACCACTCGCACGTCAAATCACAATCCGATAGACGACTGAAGTTTGTGCCCGGTAATCAACGACAGGGGACATCCAGAGCCCAAGCGCCTGGACCGAACGACAAAGACAACCGACATGGAAATATCAAGAATAGACGCCAGCGAGCTGTGCAGTCGCAAACTGTGGCAACTCATCAGCGACGCGGAGCAGGACATCAGTGAGGCAGAGCTTCACGACGCCATAGAAGAACTGGCACGCCGACGCCACTACCTGGAGGAATTACAGGAAATGGGTAAACTGGAGCCAGAGACCCACGGCTGAACGCCGCCCAATATAGCGTATGGCGAAACCCCCATCGCGTCGCTCATCCAGCCAGGAGGTGGCGCAGTTCCTTCGCACGAGCAAGGCGATCACCGAAGTGGTGGATCGCCAACCGCGCCTGTTGTTTGCGATCGACGCAACGGCCAGCCGCCAACCCACCTGGGACAGGGCGAGCCACCTGCAGCAGGAGATGTTTCGCGCAACTTCACGAGCCGCCAGTCTCAGCGTACAGCTCTGCTTCTACAGAGGCTTCAACGACTTCAAAGCGAGTCGATGGCTCAGCGACAGTGACGCCTTGGCGCGCCTCATGGGTAAGGTCAGCTGTGAAGGTGGGCACACGCAGATTGCTCGCCTGCTTCGACACGCCCAAACTGAACATCGCAAGTTGCCCCTGAAGGCACTGGTATTCATCGGTGATGCGGTCGAGGAAAACCCCGATACTCTCTGTGATCTGGCGGGTGAATGCGGTATTCGCCGTTTGCCGCTGTTCTTGTTTCAAGAAGGTTCCGACGCGGCAGTCGCCAGTACCTTTCAGAGCATGGCGAAACTGAGCGGTGGCGCTTACGCGCGCTTTGACAGCAGCAGCGCCGAGACGCTTGCCGCGCTGCTCGCCGCCGTGGCGAGTTTCGCAACCGGCGGTCTCAAAGCTCTGGAAGGCCGCCGCAGCAGCACCGCCCGGCGCCTGCTGGAACAGCTGAAGTAACGGGGCTCAGCGGAGCCATGGCTCGACTTTTCGTATTACTCGCGGCACTTGCCGTGTTCTATCTGCTGTGGCGGCGCGTCCGCGCACTGCCACCACAGCGCCGCCGTGGGGAATACATCAAGCTGGCGATCGGTGGGCTACTGGTCATCGTGATCGTACTCACACTCGCCGGAAAACTGAGCTGGGTGGGGGCGGCCATCACCGGTCTGCTGGTGCTGCTGCGTCAGGCGCTGCCGCTGCTGATCCGCTACTTTCCGATGCTCGCCAGCCTGCGCGGCCAATCCAGCACAAAGAGCGCTCAGCAGTCTACCGTCGAGACAGAACTTCTTAGGATGACACTGGATCACGACACCGGTGAACTGGACGGCGAGGTACTGGCGGGCGGCTTCAGCGGGTGGCGCCTGGCCGATATGGATCGAGCACAGCTGGGCCAACTTCTCAGCTGGTGCCAGGGTCGCGATGGTGATTCGGCCGCGCTCCTGGACAGCTACCTACAGCAACGGTTCCCAGGCGAACAGTTTGCCGGAGCCTCGAGCCAGACTGCCAGCAGCGGCGAGATGAATCGATCAGAGGCTCTGGCGATTTTAGGTCTAGATGAGCAGGCCACCGAGACCGATATCGTCCAGGCGCACCGTCGTTTGATGCAACGACTCCACCCGGACCGTGGCGGCAATGACTATCTCGCGGCAAAGGTCAATCAGGCCAAAGACGTCTTGCTGGGGTGAACGGTACAGAGATGCCGCAAAGGGTTTTTCTACCGCTAACAGGCATCTTGCCGTACACTTGCCGCCTCGCGGGCAAGGCAGATGACAAGCGGGAACATGGCGCAAATCTACGTAATCAAAAATCAGTTCGGACACTACTGGGGCAAAGCGAAGCGCTGGGTGGACGGCTCCGACCCGAAAACCGTTTTACGCAGTGAGCACCACGACGAAGCGGTCAATGCGCTGTTTGAGCTCAGTTCAAAAGACTTTGATCTGCGGGGTGAAGTCCTCGCCGCACCACTGAGTGATCGCGGCGAGCCTGTCCTCGAGGTCAGTGAGGTACCCCTACCGCCTCAGCCCGGCGATCCGCTGCTAGAGAGTGAATCATCGGACTCCAATGACGATCGAACAGGCGCCACCCCGGGAACGGTGCAGACCGGACCTTAAAGCCGGGCCTTGAAATAGTTCCTCGGAACCCCCACGTCACCCCCAGGTCTACTATGCTGATCGAGTGAGGTACGCGCTTTGCCAACGTGCATTTGGGAGAACACTAGTCGATGAGAATTTTACTGTTTCTGGCCACTAACGTGGCCGTACTGGTGCTGGTCACCATTATTTTCAATCTGCTTGGAATGCAGAGCATTCTGGCAGCCAACGGCGTGGACCTTAACCTGACCTCCCTGCTGGTGTTCTGTGCGCTGTTTGGTTTTGGCGGTGCGCTGGTGTCACTGTTCCTGTCAAAGTGGCTGGCAAAGCGCAGTACCGGGACTCAAATCATTGAACAAGCGCGCACCAGCCAGGAGCAGTGGCTGGTGACAACGGTTGAAAACCTGGCCAATGAAGCAGGCATCGGAATGCCGGAGGTCGGCATATTCCCCTCCGAAACGCCCAACGCTTTCGCGACCGGTTGGAATCGTAACGATGCGCTGGTGGCCGTCAGTGCAGGCTTGCTACGTGGCTTCCGTCCGGAAGAAGTGCGAGCGGTGCTCGGTCACGAGATCGGCCACGTCGCTAACGGAGACATGGTCACCCTCACCCTCATACAGGGCGTAGTGAACACCTTCGTCCTGTTCCTGGCACGCATCATCGGTCACACCGTCGACCGGGTGGTATTCAAAAACGACCGAGGCTACGGCATCGGCTATTTTGTGGTCACGATCGTCGCGCAGATTGTACTCAGTATTTTTGCCAGCATGATCGTCGCCTGGTTCTCGCGCTGGCGCGAGTACAGGGCAGATCACGCTGGTGCCACCCTGACGACCAAAGGTGACATGATCGCCGCGCTGCAACGCCTGCAAATGGGTCAGGGCCAAGCCCAAGACCTGCCTGGAGAGCTAACCGCGTTCGGTATCAGCGAACAGTTAAAGGAAGGTATTGGCGGTTTGTTGCGCACTCACCCACCGCTGGATGAGCGCATCAGGGCACTGCAGGCAGCCTGATCGGGTACTCGCTCATGGGGACAACGTTGATGCGCGCAAGATCAATGAATCGACTGCAGCTCGCAATCATAGCCTGCTGATTGGACTGCAGCAGGGCCTCGTCGCCTCCACTGTCATAGAAGGCGTGGTCCGACGCCATGGCCTCAGGCGGGAAATTCTCCTCGACGATGGCCTCGCAGGGCAAGACGTCCCCGTGCAGATTCTGCACCACCAGGTTTTGTCGGTAGCCAAAGGTCGACTGTGTATCCACTGCAACCTGCGTATGACTGTCTTTCCATACGGCGAGAAACTGGTCGCGTGGCATGTCCGCTGGCGGGGACAGGAACACAACCTGGCACATGCCGTACATTCTCTCCCCCGGAGGTGTCGGGTGAGCGGCTTGATTGATGAGCGGCTCCGCTTCTGACACCAGATAGCTGCACTGTCGGATGGCAATGGCCTCCAAGCGGTCCGCATGCCAACGGCTCTGAGCAGCGCTGTCCACCCAAAGCGATACTAAAGCATCCGGTAATGGCGGCTGACCCTCCATTCGTCGCGCCGCTGCCGCAGCGACTGCGCTGTCCGCCACCGCCAGTCGCAGACCGCGAACCCCTGGCGCTGCCTCCATTTCCGGGGCCAGTGCCAGCAACTGCCCACGCAGGGTATCACCGGTTACCGCATCCGATTTCCATAGAGCAAGCAGAACTTTCTCCACAGTCTGACCCTCAGATTGTGACCGGCGGCGTGATGCTTGCGGCGTTATCGATCAGCATTTCAGCACCGTTGATAAAGCGGGATTCTTCTGACGCTAGAAAGAGCACCAGATTGGCGACATCTTCGGGCTCACACATGTCGCCGAAGCCCAATGCCTCGACATCTTCATCCGTTGCGGATTCCTTCCCGGTCGCCACCTTGACCACCATGGGCGTCTTGACGCCGTCCGGATGCACGGAATTGCAGCGAATACCGTTGCCTTGCTCCTTGCAGTACATAGCGACACTTTTCGTCAGTGCGCGCACGGCGCCTTTACTCGCTGTGTAGGCCGCAACGAATGACTGACCGCTGACCGCGGCCACCGAGGACATATTGACAATCGAGCCCCCGCCGCTGTCTGCCATCGCCGGGATCGCGTGTTTACAGCCGAGGAAGACGCCATCGCAGTTGACGGCATTCACCTGCCGCCAGGAAGCCAGGTCTGTATCAACGACGTTCCCAAGCGCAATCATTCCGGCGTTGTTTACGAGAATGTCCAACCGCCCGAAGCGTTCGAGCGTCTTGGCGATGGCTGACCGCCAGCTGTCCTCATTGGTCACATCCAGTGACACGAACAGGGCGGTGTCACCGATCTCAGCCGCCACCGCCTGGCCGCCTTCTTCGTTCATATCGGCCACCACAACACTGGCCCCCTCCTGCGCCAGCAATCGGGCATCCGCGCGCCCCATGCCGCTGGCGGCCCCGGTCACGATCGCTACTTTCCCCGCTACTCTCCCCATCACGAGCCCTCACTGGTTGCCCAGGCAGCCGACGGCCGCCAGATTGTCTGGTCGGCAGTTAATCAGAAGCTTAACGAGCGCACAAACCGACCGCGGGCAAATCGTGTCAGCGACTATGGATTTGAACCAATCACCCTCTCGCCAGAACCGGATACGGGTAGTATTCTCACCCTGCCACCGCGAACCCTGAGGAGAAACCGCATGAATCAAGCTGCCGCAACGCCAGGTCTGGTGACCTGGAGCGTGCGCCTCGCTGTCCTAAGCCTGGTGCTACTACCCATTTCTGTTTTACTGGTGCGCTCCGGTGCCTGGCAGGCAGGCCTGCCACTCATCGGCATCGCCTGCCTGGGTGCTGTGGTGTTGATGGTACTGATGCTGATTTTGGTAGCGCTACCCCGTTTTGCGCCCTTTCGCAGTAAGCTGTTGCGCGGCATGCTGTGCGCCATCCCAGGGGTGCTCGTGGTCGGCTCTCTCGCAGGTGGCGGCAATGCACCGCCGATTCATGACATCACTACCGATACCGTCGATCCTCCAAGCTTTGTCACAGCCGCCGAGGCACGGGGACCCGGTACGAACTCTCTGGACATCAAGCCGGACTTCATAGAACAGCAAAAGGCCGCCTATCCTGATCTCGCCAGCATTCAGAGCCCTCTGCCTGCCGCTGCTGCCCTGTCGCGGGCTGTGGCCACTGCCACAGATCTTGGATGGGAGGTGTATCATCAGGACAATGCGGCCGGCATCGTCGAGGCGGTCGACACTACGCAGATCATGGGATTTAAGGATGATGTGGTCATCCGCGTGCGCGCAGACGGAACGGGATCTACTGTCGATCTTCGCTCCGTCTCCCGTGTCGGGTTGAGTGATATCGGTGCTAACGCCGCGCGCATTCGCGACTTCGTCGCTGCATTCACGGCGGCAAATGGCTGATTCTTTCTCAACTACAACCGATCGCCGGAGCCGCAAGCAGCCTACCGCTTTGAAGCACCGCGCGATCTTGCTGTTCTGTACAAGTTGGTTTTGTGCGGCCGGGGCCTGGACATCCGAAGTCGATTACCTCAGTTTCGCCACGGAAGACGAGACCAACACCATGGAAATCTTCCAGCGTGCCAGCCCGGCGGTGGTGTTTGTGACTAACACGGCGTTGCGACGAAACCTGTTCAGTCTCAACGTTCAGGAGATACCCCGTGGCAGTGGTAGCGGGTTCATCTGGGACGAACAGGGTCTCATCGTCACTAATCATCACGTCATCGCCGGCGCGCACAGACTCACCGTAACCCTCCCGGATCGGTCCGAACATGCGGCAGAAGTGATCGGCTTCGCCCCCGAGCGCGATCTGGCCGTGCTCAGAATCTCCAACCCGCCCGACTCACTCAGTACGCTGCCGCTGGGTGACTCATCAGAACTGACCGTCGGGCGTAAGGTCCTTGCCATTGGTAATCCGTTTGGACTGGATACCACGCTTACCACTGGTATCGTCAGCGCACTGGACCGGGAAATCCAGGCCGCAAGCAACCGCAAGATTCGCGGCGTCATTCAAACCGATGCGGCTATCAATCCAGGCAACTCGGGAGGGCCTCTGCTCAATTCGCTGGGCCAGCTGGTCGGCGTCAATACCGCCATCTACAGTCCATCGGGCGCCAGCGCTGGCATTGGATTTGCCATTCCCGTCAACACTCTGAAGGAAGTCGTGCCACAGCTGATCAGCTTCGGCCGCATCATGCGTCCCGTCATGGGTGTCGAACTCGCATCCGATCGCTGGGTCAGGCGTTATCGGGTTGAAGGCGTTCCTATTGTGCGCGTCTTTAATGGCATGCCCGCTGCAGCCGCAGGTATGACCGGGGCATACCGTAATCGGCAGGGGGACATCGTGCTGGGGGACATCATTACGCAGATAGGCCGGTTCCCGGTGCGCACCCAGGACGACTATTTCAACGCTCTGGAGCAGCACAACCCGGGTGACGAAGTTGTTGTTACCACGCGACTCGGCAGCGCTACTCACGAGTATCGCGTTCGCCTGATTGAGCCCGGTTGATAGCGACTAAGACAGGGTACCCCCATCCACGCGAATGTCTTCACCGGTGACGTGAAGGCCATCCTCTGAAGCCAGCATTGCAATCACACCGGCAACCACTTCTGGCCCGAGTGGCCCAGTAAGCGACATAAGGCGAGGCATAAGATCGAAGTCCATGGTATCTGGAAAGGCCAGGCCATCCGTCATGCCGGTCTTGATGTCACCGGGACACACGCAGTTCGCGCGAACGCCTCGCTTGGCATATTCGACGGCGATACTTCGGGTCATGGCCAATACGCCCCCCTTACTGGCAGAATAGGCAACGCCGCAGGGCAATCCCTGGATGGCCGCCGTCGAGGCCGCATTGACGATATTGCCCTGCGACTTTACCAGGAGCGGCAAGGCTGCCCGACACAGCAACATAGTTCCCGTCAGGTTGATGTCAATGACCCGCTGCCAACTGGCCGTATCAAGGCGCTCCGTGTCATCGAAGCGCAACACGCCCGCCATATTGACGAGTGCGTACAGACTGCCGTAAGTCGCAAGGCATTCGTTGAACGTCGTATTGACGCTGTCGGCATCACTGATATCGCATACGCACCCATGTGCCGTTCCACCGGCAGCACGGATCGCTTCCACCACTGCGTCCAGGGCAGCTTCATCAACATCGACACAAAATACGGAACCGCCCTCCCGAGCGATGCGTCTTGCACTCGCGTGTCCGATTCCACTGCCTGCGCCAGTCACCATTACCACCTTATTGTCAAAACGTTGCATGCATTTCCTCCTATCAAGGGCGCAAGCATGCCCTCGTCTTGAGGAGTCGGTCAATCGTGGCGGTACGCCGCAATAAACCGTTTTGTGGGATTGCAGAAGGCTCTCAGGCTGACATATTGAGCCACACAAGCGAACCACTGCGACCGCAGCTTTATCTGCTGTCGGCGCGCCCGTATCATACTCCGTCACTTGATTCTGCCTGGACGGTCAGTCTGGGGGCTTTAATCCTTTAGGAGAGAGACGTGGAAGACCTGGAACAGTTCCGCCTGCAGGCGAGAGATTGGCTGGAGGCAAACTGCCCGGAATCGCAGCGCCAGCCCACAACCCCCGACAGTCAGTACTGGGGTGGTCGGCGCAGCGAGTTTCCAAGCGAAGACGCACGTATCTGGTTTGAACGCATGCGCAACAAGGGCTGGACGGCGCCAGAATGGCCCACCGAGTACGGCGGAGGCGGTCTGACTGCCCATCAGGGGAAGGTGCTCAAGGAGGAGATGAAACGCATCAGTGCGCGCACTCCGTTATACGGACTGGGCATCTGGATGCTTGGCCCGGCACTGCTGGAATACGGCAATGAGGCGCAAAAGCAGTTCCACCTGCGCGCAATCGCCCATGGCGAGCTGCGCTGGTGCCAGGGTTACTCGGAACCGGGGTCCGGATCCGATTTGGCCAGCCTACAGTGCAAAGCAGAGGATAAAGGTGATCATTTTCTGGTCAATGGCAGTAAGATCTGGACGACCGCAGCGGATCGCTGTGACTGGATTTTCTGCCTAGTTCGGACCAACTCTGATGCCAAGCCGCAAGAAGGCATCAGCTTTCTGCTCATTGATATGGACGATCCTGGAGTGACGACGACGCCAATCGAATTGATCAGCGGTGAGTCTGAGTTCTGCCAGACGTTTTTCGACAACGTAAAAGTGCCCAAGGACAATTTGGTGGGAGAGCTGAACAAAGGCTGGTCGGTCGCGAAGGCCCTGCTGGTGCACGAGCGAAAGCTCATGTCAGAAATCGGCAGCGACTCGCCTCGTCAGGTCGTACCGCCAAACGTGGCCGCCAAGCACTATCTGCCCATTGACGATCACGGCAAGATCAGCAACGCCGATATACGGCGTCAGCTTGCTGACTATGACATGCAAATGCAGGCCGTAGGATTGACACACTTTCGTACGTTCGAAGAAAAAGCAGCGGGTATCCGGAGTGCCGCACCACTGGTCATGAAGTACGTCGGCACCGAAGCGGAAAAGGACAAGAGCGAACTTATGCTCGCGATCATGGGCAGCCGGGGCCTCGGCTGGGAGGGCGAGGGCTTTACTGCGGAGGAGATTGACACTCTGCGACTCTGGGCCATGTCAAAGGCCATGACCATCGCAGGAGGTACGTCGGAGATCCAGTTGAATGTCATCGCAAAAAACGTTCTGGAACTGCCGCAGGAGTAGCGCATCATGGCATTGGTACTGAATGATGAACAGCGCTTGCTGCAGGATTCAGCGCGCGACTTCATGGCAAGCGAGGCGCCGGTAGCTGCGCTGCGAACACTGCGCGACCAACGTGACTCAATAGGCTTCGCGCCTGAGCTATGGCAAAAGATGGCGGAGATGGGATGGGCCAGCATAATACTGCCCGAACAGTACGGTGGACTGGCATTTGGCTTTCTCGGACTGGGTGTTGTGGTAGAGGAAACCGGACGCACGCTGGCTGCATCTCCACTGTTTGCGACCGCCGTTGTAGGTGCATCGGCCATTTTGCTGGGTGGCAACGAAGCGCAGAAGGAAGCCGTGCTACCCGAAGTGGCCAGCGGCAATCTCACACTTGCCCTCGCCCTGGAGGAAAGTCATCACCACAGCCCCAGCACGATCGCCACGCGACTTGAGCGATCGGGGGACGACAGTTACCTGCTGACCGGCGAAAAATGCTTTGTTATCGATGGCCACAGCGCGGACAAGCTCATCGTCGTCGCCCGTACTTCCGGAAGTACCGATGACACCCACGGCCTGACACTGCTGTTGCTCGATCAGGACGCCCCCGGCGTGATCTGCCAGCGAACCAGCATGGCGGACAGCCGCAATGCGGCGAATTTTCGCTTCGAGAAAGTTATCGTCAATGAGCAGGATCTGCTGGGATCCGTCGATGAAGGCTGGGTAATACTGGAGCCTGTGCTGGATCGTGGCCGGGTAGCCATGGCCGCCGAAATGATGGGGCACGTTATCGAGTGCTTCCAGCGCACCATCGCGTATCTGCAGGAACGTGAACAATTCGGCGCCAAAATCGGTAGCTTTCAGGCTCTTCAGCACCGAGCTGCACACATGCAGTCGGAGATCGAGCTGTGTCGTTCCGTGTTGCTGCAGGCGTTATCCTGCGTCGACGATGCTCCCGAGCAGCTACCCTTGATGGCGAGCCTTGCCAAGGCAAAACTGAACGAGCTGGTGAAACTGGTAACCAACGAGGCCGTGCAAATGCACGGCGGTATTGGTGTTACGGACGACCTGGATATCGGTCTATTCCTCAAACGCTCACGGGTGACCATGCAGATATTCGGCGACACCGGTTTCCATCGGGACCGATACGCCACCCTGAGCGGTTATTGATAACCACACCCCACAGAGAGAATCGGTATGGAAGTGAGTGACAAGATTTCGGCTGTCCACAAATACGTCGAGGCTTTCGAGAAGCAAGACATAGAGATCATCAAGGAGCTCTTTGCCACCGATGGCAGAGTCGAAGATCCGGTCGGCACGCCAATCCATGAGGGCATCGACGCCATCGTTGGCTTTTACGATAACGCTCTAGGCTCCGGCGCCAAGCTGAAGTTAACGGGTGAACCCCGCTGTGCCGGAAGCGCTGTGGCTTTTCCGTTTCAGGTCGTGATGGGTGACATGCGTATCGACATCATCGACGTATTCTACTTTGACGACGACGGCAAGGTCTGCGAGATGAAAGCCTATTGGGGCCCCGAGAACACCCACAGTTGATGGATTAACGGGACGGGTTGCCGTTCAATCCAGTGTCAGCGGAAACTCGCTGGCAAAATCCTCGGCGTAGAGTTCGATCCATTCCAAAGCGGCTTCATCGCTGGTCAATACACGACCATCCGTATCCATAATCGAACGGCGATATTCCTCAATGCGATCGCACTGACACTCCATACGGTCACGGAATGCATCTGACTCCACGCCGTCTTGCAACTGGATCTGGTTCTCCCCGCCTGCCACCGGGTACCTCCGCCAACTCCGCTTCTGTTCATACACTTAATAGCAGTAGCGACTGTGAAAAGCTGTGGCATACTGCCCTTTTTGTGAGTTGGCGCACAGAAATCCGCTGGTTTTCAGGCTTTTTGTGTAGTAATACCAAAGCCGTCGCAGGGCGACAGGCGCCCGAGCTCAACCGCTTATAGACTGCCCATCGATACCCTCTGAATCACCGGTTCAAGCTCGAGAACAAACACAGCATCTTCGTACTTGGGCGGTCCGAATTTAGCCTTGGCGTTATTGGACATAGCGATCGATTCCTTCGGCAGGCCAAAAAAGTTTGTATCCAGTTCGCCGTTGCCGTTGGCATCGTGGAAGGCCGTAAAAGCGTAGTCGCCTACCGGCAACTCAAACTCGGCGGCAACAACTTCTCCCTCCAATGCCTCGGCGATCACCACTTTGCGAGAAGCGAACGCTTCGTCTCCAAGCCAGTCGTCCTGAGGTCGATAGATAGCGATATAGACATCTCCAGTTTCATCTTTCAGACCCGTTATCTCCACCTGAAGGATGCCAGGGGGAACCTCGGCTGTAGCGGCCATGGCCACCAACCACAAAAGCGTGAACAGCTGTTTGCGCATGTCTTTCTCCCAGATCTGCTTGTCCTAATCGCCGCAATGTGGGCAGTTTGTGACGTTATTCCACACCATGCCATTGCACTGTCACCTAAAAATCTTATGATGATTCGCCGCTGGCATAGGGCTTGCATCGCTACTTGAGTATGTGTGGCCTGGACGAGCCGCGCAACAGCCTTTTCCAGGTAAAGGCTGGGCCGAGTCGGGGTGGCCGCGCCATCCGCGGTTTGCTGCCCGCCTCCGGAGGCACGGTTTTGGTGCAAAATCTGATCCAAAACTGTGCGATGAGGTGGCAAGACACCTGGTCACGCTATGGAAGGTACGGGGGTACTCATCATGCAAACGGAACATTCATCCAACAGTCGCATGCGCCGGACGGTTAACGATCTGGTGCTAACAGAAATGTTTCTGGTGCAGGCTACTATCGAAAGTGCAACCGCCATCGGCGAGGGGCTCAACGCGCTTGGGCGTAACCTGTCGAGTGAAGACGAGCAGGCGAAGAGCTGGAACGCCATCTCCAAAGTGCTCAGTCAGACAGCAGACGACGCCTTCGAAGCCTACACCAGTCGGTATCGATACCTGCGCGATCTTCGGGATTCCGAGGAGTAAAGCTGGACACGTCGCCCGTTTCGAGCAGGGCCCAATTTGAGTACACTGGGCGCTTCCTGAGATTCGCCCGGTAAACTTTCATGCCTGTTGGTTCCTGGGATCCCGAAGCACAAGATCCCCAAATCACTGTCGACCTGGACGACGGCCTCCTACAGCGTTTCATCGCTCTGGGAGAAGCGCCCGAACTGCAGCAGCTGGAACGAGCCTTGGACGACAGCGAGCAGCGGCGCTACGCCCCGCTGATGACCCTTTCTCAGGACCGCTGGCGCAACGTTGGCAGTCACTACTCTGACGCAGAGCTTTTCTGTTTATTGCGATTTTTCGCCGTAGCGGAACAACTTCCCGGGTGGGAAGCTGCGGAGAAGTCACCGGTGATCCCCTTGGCGAAGATTCTTAGGGAGCGGGGAAACCGACCCGACAAAGCCTTTCTCACTTGGCTACGACAGATCAGCGACAATCGCTTCCTGCCCTACGGGCCACTCTGACAGAGCCAGTGCGCCAAAGGGTGCTCGTCGACGGACCGTAATCTGGCAGCTGAATGATCTAACTCTTACCTTTATCAAAGGCGGCTTTTTGCTCCGGCGTTGCCTCAGTCTGATAACGCGACTTCCAGTCGGCGTACGGCATCCCATACACCAGCTCGCGCGCCGCTTCGTAATCAACGTCTTGACCCTGGTCTGCGGCCGCTGCCACATACCACTTGGACAAACAATTGCGGCAGAAACCCGCCAGATTCATGAGTTCTATGTTTTGAACGTCCTTGCGACCGTCCAGATGTTCCAATAACCGCCTGAATACCGCTGCTTCAATTTTTTCGGATTCTGTCATCGCACTCTCCCATCTTCCGCCAGGATCAGAGGGGCATAAACTCGCCGCCATTAACGTCCAGTGCTGCGCCTGTGACAACGCTGGAGTAATCAGAGCCAAAGAACACCGCCGCCTTGGCACAGTCAGCGTCATCGGGTATGGCACCCAGTGGAATATTCTCGACAACTTCTTCAATAAGGGCTTCCTTCGATTTGCCCGTGGCCTGCACTTGCCAGTCAAAATACGTCTCGACACTGGGGCCCCACATCCAGCCCATGTGAACGCTGTTCACGCGGATACGATACTGTCCCAGCTCCAGTGCGAGATGCTTGGTGGCACTGCGCAGAGCCGATTTCGATGCGCCGTAGCCGCCCTGGGTCGCCAGCGGCTTATGTTCGACCATGGTAGCGATCATTACGACGGATCCTCCATGTTTCTTCATGTGGGGAATGCTCGCCTGCGTCAGATGCATGGTGCCAAAAAAGTTGACGTCCATAGCCCGGCGCCAACCATCCATACTCGCACTCTCAATGGGTTCAAAACTGCCCGGATCGTAGGCGCTGTTGAACAGCACATCTAGGCGTCCGAAAGTGTCAGCGGTTTGATCAGCCAACGCTTTGCACTGCTCCGCATCGGCAATATCGGTAGGAATCTTCAACACCTTGGTTTCCAGACCAAGAGACGCAATTTCCGCCTCCGCAGTATCCAGCTTCCCCTGCGTGCGAGCCGCAAGCACTACCGCAGCCGCACCTTCTTTTGCAGCGAGTGTCGATAGCTCCTGACCGAGGCCCGGACCAATACCCGATACAATTACAACCTTGTCCTTAAGCAACATAGTGCTGCTCTCCTGATGTTATCGTGATTTACGTGTCGTCCAGGCCGCCACAGCCATCAATACCCATCGAGCTTTCCCCGAGGTCATAACCCGAAGGACACTCTAACGTCTGGCCGGCCGGTCAGCTTAGCATGGAATGCGGGTGACTCAGGTTGGCCGGGGAACATTCAGCCGTTGGTTCAAAAAACTCGGCTGGGGCCGCGAGCGAAGTGATGGTCAATCAATCAGGATTGATACTGAAGAAAGACTCGCTCGTTACCGACGACCTCTCTCAGTTCCTGCAGCAGTTCATCGCTCGGAATCACCTGCCACTTGGGTCCGAGCCGGATTCTCGCGCTGTTACAGTCCTGGCGATACACCAGCGACACCGGACACTGGCCACCGCCGGCACCGGCCAGAGTGCGCTCCAATTGCTCAGTGAATTGCTCATCTACACGCTCGGCACTGACTTCGATGGTCAATCCACTGGCATAGCTTTGGCGTGCGTCCAGCAGGCTGCGCACACCACTAGCGCGCATCGCGAGTTTGCCAGTGCGATCATCCGTCGAAACGCGGCCCTCGATAATGACGATGGTATCTTTCACCAACAGCTCTCGAAACTCGCTGTAAGTGTCCGAAAACAAGGTGACCTCCATCTGGGCGCTGCTGTCGTCCAGCGTGGCAACGGCCATAGTCCCACGCTGCGTGTTCATGGTGCGTGTTGCCATAATCAAACCAACGATCAGCTGGTTACCCTGCCGGTTCTCACGAACATCGACGATACGGTTGGGCGCGAACTTGCGCACTTCCGTTTTGTATTCATCGATGGGGTGCCCGGTGATGTACAGGCCCAACGTATCACGCTCCCCACCCAGGCGCTCTTTCGGCGACCAGGGGCGAGCCTGCTGAAACTCGGCGTAAACGTCGGCAACGCCCGTGCCTGCGCTGGGTACGACCTCGCCAAACAGGTCGTCTATTCCACTTTCGCGATTGTTCGCACTTTGTTCGGCAGCCTTTAGCGCATCATCCAGGGCGGCAAGCAGCACCCATCGTTCGGCGTCAAAACCGTCCATTGCTCCCGATCGAATCAATGCCTCGATCGCACGGCGGTTCACTTTCCGAGGGTCGGTTCGGGCACAAAAATCAAACAGATCAATAAAAGAGCCTGCCTGACTGCGCGCTTTCAGAATGTTCTCTACCGGTCCTTCCCCAAGCCCTTTGATTGCACCTAAACCATAGACAATCTGGTCGTCCTCGTTCACGGTGAACATGTAATGCCCCTCGTTCACATCGGGCAGTTTGAGGCTTAGTTCAAGTCGCTTGCATTCATCGACAAAGACGACAATCTTGTCCGTATTATCGAGCTCGGAACTCATCACCGCTGCCATGAAAGGTGCGGGGTAGTGGGCTTTAAGCCAAGCTGTTTGGTAAGAAACCAACGCGTAGGCCGCAGAGTGGGATTTATTGAAACCATAGCCGGCAAACTTCTCTACCAGATCGAAGATCTTCATCGCCAGCTCGCCGTCGATACCCTTGGCGATGGCACCATCTTCAAAGACCGTGCGCTGCTTTGCCATTTCTTCTGGTTTCTTCTTACCCATCGCTCGGCGCAGCACGTCAGCACCACCAAGCGTGTATCCCGCCAATACTTGAGCAATCTGCATCACCTGCTCTTGGTACAGGATGATGCCGTAGGTGGGCTCCAGTATGGGTATCAAGGACGGATGCTGGTGGCGACTGTCAGGGTATGAGATCTCCTCTCGACCGTGCTTGCGGTTGATAAAGTTGTCCACCATGCCCGACTGGAGCGGGCCCGGTCTGAACAGGGCGACCAGCGCGACAATGTCTTCAAAACAGTCCGGACGCAGACGCTCGATCAAGTCTTTCATCCCGCGCGACTCCAGCTGAAACACGGCCGTCGTGTCCGCTGACTGCAGCAGGGAAAAGCTGTCCTGGTCATCCAGTGGAATCTGATTGATATCCAGCGGCTGTTCTCCGGTTTGCTCCCGCGCAGCATTAATCATCTTCACAGCCCAGTCGATAATGGTGAGCGTTCGCAGACCGAGAAAGTCAAATTTGACCAAACCGGCTTCCTCAACATCGTTTTTATCGTACTGAGTGACGAGGCTGCCGCCCGTATCATCACAGAACAGCGGAGAAAAATCGGTCAGTCTGGAAGGCGCAATCACCACCCCTCCCGCGTGTTTACCTACATTGCGGGTAATACCCTCTAACTGGACGGCCATATCCCAGATTTCTTGCGCCTGACTGTCCTCTTTCAGAAACTCTCGCAGCACCTCCTCCTGCTCAAGGGCTTTTTCCAGCGTCATGCCGACTTCAAAGGGGATCATTTTTGATAACTTGTCCGCAAGGCCATAGGACTTGCCCTGGACACGTGCGACGTCCCGCACGACCGCCTTGGCGGCCATCGTGCCGAAGGTAATGATCTGGGATACGGACTCCCGCCCGTAGGCGTCGGCGACATAATCGATGACCTTATCCCGCTTTTCCATACAGAAATCGACGTCAAAATCCGGCATGGATACTCTCTCCGGATTGAGAAATCGCTCAAACAGCAGGTCGTACGCAATGGGATCGAGATCAGTGATCTCCAAGGCATAGGCGACCAATGAGCCAGCCCCCGATCCACGCCCAGGCCCGACGGGGATGTCGTGGGACTTCGCCCAGCGAATAAAGTCCATCACGATCAGGAAGTAACCGGGGAAGCCCATCTGGACAATGGTATCCAGCTCAAAGTCCAATCGGGCCCGATACTCACTTTGGCGGTCACTGAATCGACCATCATCGCGGTCGAAAAGGGTTTCGAGGCGATTGTCGAGACCCTCGTGAGAGAGCTGGCGAAAGAAGCTGTCGATGGTCATGCCTTCCGGTACTGGATAGTCCGGAAGAAAGGGCGTTCCCAAATCCAGCACGAGATTGCAGCGCTTCGCTATCGCCACACTGTTGCTGAGCGCTTCCGGAATGTCAGCAAACAGTTCTGCCATTTCTGCGGCAGAACGAAGATATTGCTGCTCCGTATAGCGTCGGACTCGGCGCGGGTCGTCCAGTGTGCGACCCTCTCCAATACACACTCGGGCTTCGTGCGCCTCAAACTCTCCGGCGTCTAAAAATCGCACGTCGTTGGTGGCCACTACGGGTAGCGACATCGACGCTGCCAGCGCGCAGGCGGCGTGAACATGCTGCTCATCGCCCTCGCGTCCGGTGCGATGCAGCTCAAGGTAGTAGCGGCCGGGGAACAGTGCCTGCCAATCTGACGCCCTGCTGCGAGCCAGATCTGAGCGCCCCTCCAGCAAGGCGCGCCCAACGTCGCCGCTGGCCCCTGCGGACAACGCAATCAGGCCCTCGGAGTGATTCGCAAGCCACGCCTTGCGCACCAGCGGTACGCCCAGATGTTGACCTTCTGTATAGGCAAGCGAGATCAGTTGCGTCAGATTTCGGTAACCCTCGCGATTACAGACCAGCAGGCACAGCGGGAAACTCCTGTCTGGATCTTCCGCTTCCAGTACCGCGATATCTGCACCGAAAATCGGCTGTACGCCTGCTGCGAAGGCGACGTTGTACGCTTTGATGAGTGCGTAAAAGTTACAGACGTCGGTGACAGCGACCGCCGGCATGCCAAGCTCTGCAACCCGACCAATCAGTGGCTTTATTCTGACCAACCCATCAACCAGGGAGTACTCGGTATGCAGGCGCAAATGAACAAACTGGGTCATGGAGAGAGTGTACGACGCCTGACCATCCGGGTGTAGGATCAAGTGTCTGAAGAGAGTATTTTTTTTACCGGGCCGAAGCTGCGACGATGAACAGGCGTCACACCCAAAGCCCGCAGAGCCTGCAGGTGCCTCGCCGTGGGATAGCCCTTATGGGCTGCAAAACCGTAGCCCGGGTAGCGTTCCTCCAGGGCCACTAATTCACCATCACGCTGTACCTTGGCCAGGATCGATGCAGCGGCAATAGCGTCCACGCGACCATCACCTCCGACAACCGCATCGCTGGCGTAGGGCCAACGGGGCAGCCGGTTACCATCGACCAGGACAAACTCGGGCTGTGGGTCCAATTCAGCGACCGCCCTGTGCATCGCCAGCAGAGACGCCTGCAGTATGTTAATGCGATCAATTTCTTCCACAGACGCCCGACCCAGTGACCAAGCTAAAGCTCTCTCCCGAATATGCCGGGCCAGTACTTCCCGGCGCGCGGGACTCAGCTTCTTTGAATCCCTGAGGCCATCGATAGGCCGAGAAGGATCAAGGATCACCGCCGCTGCCACGACATCGCCCGCCAGTGGACCGCGCCCGACTTCATCGACGCCAGCCACCCCTGGGCCATTAGAATCGATTGCAACCAGGTGACTCATGCCCCGGGCTCCAACAGTTCCATCAGAGACGCCGCCGCACGCTGAGCGAAGCCGACCGCCAACTGTTCACGAATCTCGGTAAAGCCTGCGTCGAGTACCGCCGCTGCTCCGCCACCAAACAGCCATGGCGCCAGCGAATTGGCGAGCTGATCGGGCGTCATATGTTGCTGCAATACCTCAGGGACCAAGCCACGCCCCAACAGCAAATTCGGTAGCGCCACATACTCTGTGCGCACCAAAGACGACAGCACCCACCAGGTTAGCTTATCGGTGCGGTAAGCAACCACGACTGGGCGCCGCATAAGGGCCGCCTCCAGGCTCGCTGTCCCCGCCACGGTCAGAACAGCGTCAGCCGCCTCCATGACTGTGCGCGATCGACCCGCGACCAGGGTCACCGGCAAGTGTGAATAGCCACCCAATGGTGTAGCGAATGCCTCGCGACAGGCTTCATTGGCCAGTGGCACCACAATGCCAAGGCGCGGCTCATGCTGACACAATCGCTCCGCGGCCGCCAAAAACACCGCCGCGTGATGGCGAACTTCAGTTTGTCGACTTCCCGGTAGCACAGCCAGCAGCGGTCCGATATCGGGTAAACCCAGGGCTCTTCTGGCAGCGATGCGATCGGGTTGTGGATCGATCTCATCCGCCAAGGGGTGGCCGACAAATCGAACCGGTATGCCGGATCGCTGGTAGATCGGGAGTTCAAACGGGAACAGGCACAACACGAGATCGACCGCCCGACGAATACCGGGCAACCTGCCTTGACGCCAGGCCCAGACTGATGGACTCACCAGATGAACCGTTGTTACTCCGGCTCGACGCAAGCGCCGCGCGAGCGGCAGATTAAACTCGGGGGCATCGATGCCCAGGAAAATATCTGGTGGGTCCGCCAGCAACTGGCGGCAAAGCCGGTGCCTGCAACGGAGCAACTCCGGCAGGCGCTTCAGCGGATCAACAAGACCCATAACGGACAAGCGTTCAATTGGAAACTCACTGGAAAGCCCATGCCGCTGCAGGGCTTCACCACCCACACCGCGGATCGTCAAATCACCGTAATGCCCGCGTAGTGCAGACAGCACGCTTGCACCCAGCAGATCACCAGACGTTTCGCCTGCTACTACCGCAAGATTTAACGTCGCCATAGCACTAGCGCACGATACCTCGCTCCGAAACACGCAGCGATTGAATGAAGGCCCTGAGCTCTGGCGTCTTATCAGACATCGATTCCAACCTGGACAGGGCAAGGTCCAGTGTAAGGCCCTGCCGATAGAGAATCTTGAATGCGCGACGCAGCTGACTCATGGCACCGGAGGAAAAGCCGCGCCGTCGCATGCCTTCAAGATTGATCGTCTTCGCCTGAGCGGGCGAGCCAGCCACCGTGACGTAAGCGGGCACATCCTTGCCAATGGCGCTGCCCATACCGGAAAAGCTGTGTGCACCAATCTGACAGAACTGATGTACCAGTGTGTAGCCGCTCAGTATGGCCCAGTCTCCCACGGTGACATGCCCCGCCAACGCACTGTTATTCACCAGCACCGTGTGATCTCCGACCAGACTGTCGTGACCTACGTGCACACACGCCATGATCAGATTGTGGTTGCCGATGCGGGTCTCAGAACGCCCCTGAACGGTACCCCTATGAATGGTGACGCTCTCGCGAATGGTGTTGTCATCGCCAATCACCAGAGTCGTGGGTTCACCGCGGTACTTAAGATCCGGCGTCGCCTCACCCACGGATGAAAACTGGTAGATATGGTTGCGTGCGCCGATACGGGTTGGCCCCCGGATCACAACGTGCGGCTCAATGATACAGCCCTCACCAATCTCTACATCAGGCCCTATCCATGTCCAAGGACCAACCCGCACGTCCGAATCCAAGTGGGCACCCGGATCGACGATCGCCTGCGCATGAATCATCGACGGATCACCTCAGCGATCTGCGCAAAGAATGGTCGCCTCAGCCGCCACTGTCTCCTCCACTTCAGCGCTGACGTCGAATTTCCAGATACCCCGCCGCTCCGACACTATGGCGGCGCGAAGCAGTATCTGATCACCAGGCAGACAGGGTCGTTTGTAGCGCACATTGTCGGCACCGGCGAAGTAGTAGGTAGTGCCGTCTTCGTTGGTTTTGTTCTGGGTACAAAAACCCAGAATGCCCGCCGCTTGCGCCATCGCTTCCAACAGCAGCACACCGGGAAATACAGGCTGTTCGGGAAAGTGTCCTTGGAAGAACGGTTCATTGACGGACAGATTTTTCAGCGCCAGGATGGATTCTCCGGGAACCACCTCAAGCACTCGGTCCACCAGCATGAAAGGGTATCGATGGGGCAGTCTGCGCCGAATCTCGGCGATATCCATCACCATCTGACGGTATCCGTGAACCGCATGGCACATCTCCAGACGTTCGCTGACCGCGGCCCGGAAGCCACAGCGAGTGTTATTGTGTTTTATGGCGCTTTTCGACCGCGGTAAGTCGGCGTGCTATCGAGTCAAGGTGCCGGAAGCGGGCCGCGCTTTGTTTCCAGTCACGCGTGGCCGCCATCCCCGTTCCAGAGGAATACGATCCCGCCTGCCGAATCGAGCGTGTCACCATCGTCATGCCCGTGACATGGACATTATCACAGATTTCCACATGACCAACGACTCCTACCCCACCTGCCAGCGTGCAGTGTGCACCAATGACCGTACTACCGGCCAACCCGCTGCACGCAGCAATGGCCGAGCCTCGACCGATACGACAGTTGTGGGCGATCTGTACCAGGTTATCAATGATCACATCATCTTCGATAACGGTGTCATCCAGGGTACCGCGATCGACGGTCGTGCAGGACCCGATTTCCACACGATCGCCCAGGCGCACACCCCCCAAATGATGGATTCTCTCCCACCCGGCATCGCTGCGCGCAAAGCCAAAGCCTTCGCCGCCGAGGACGGCCTGGCTGTGAACAACACAACGCTCACCAATCACCACGTCATGGTGGATAACCGCATTGGGCCCGACAATGCTGCCCGCACCCACCACGCTGCCTCGACCGACAAAAGCGCCCCCGCCGATTCGCACGCCGGGGTGCAGCTTCGCTGATGCCTCAACCACCGCTCCGGGCCCGATCGAAACCTGCCCAAGCAGCTCGGCACCTGGGTCAACGTGGGCACCGGAGTGCACGACGGCAGGCAATGCGCGTTTCGCTGCAAACAACCCACTGGCACGAGCGAACGTCAGGTATGGATCTTCCGTCAGAAGCTGATCTGCCGGACATACTCGTGCATTGGAGGGACTGATGATGACGGCGCCTGCCTGGGTGCTGGCAAGCTGATCCAGCTGACTCGTAGGGTGATGGTAGCTGAGGTCCATGGGGCCTGCGGACGCCAGAGATGCCATGCTGGTGAGGCGCCGATGAGGATCACCGGAGAAACTCAGACCCAGCCGATCTGCGAGTTCCTCCAGTAAAAACAAGCCTTTACTCCGTGGTGGCCTGATTCAGTTTATCGGTTACCTTTGCGGTAATGCTGTAACCGCTGTCTGCATGAATAACCGACTGACGCTGCAATAACAAACCAATACCGTCCTTGGCAATGATTTCCTGAAGCACTTCCTGCACCCTGGGCGCCATCTCCTGCAACAACGCCTGACCCGCCGCCTGTTCTATTTTTTGCAGTTTACCTGTGACGTGCTCCAGATCGGCCTGCTTGCTGGCCAGTTTGTTGCGAGCAGCAACCTGCTGCTCCTGGCTCATGACAGCCGCATCCTTCTGAAATTTGCTGACCAGTTCATCAAACTCGGCCTTAAGGCGATCGAACTCGGCCTTGTCTGCTTTGTAGTCTTCCTGAGCACGCACTTCACCGAGCCGTTTCTGAGCCAAATCGGTCTGCAGGATAGCTTCCTGAAGGTCTACGACCGCTATTTTGCCCTGCGCCCAGGCTGCCGCTGGCAAACCCAGAATCAAAAACACCAGCGCCGCTTTTACGAGCTTAGTCACTGTTATCTCCCCTGTTATTGAATGTGATGGTCGCCGGACATCATGCCACTGATGATATCGGACTAGAAACCCCGGCCGAGCGTAAACTGGAATATCTCTTCTTCGTCAAACTCGCCGGAATTCAATGGTTTGGCCAAGCTAAAGGTCATCGGCCCGAAACCGGTAATCCAGGTCACGCCAACGCCAACGGAATACCGCAGTTCGTCGAAATCGATATCGAAGCAGTTTTGCTGGGTGGCACCGCAATTGGTATCGAAGACGTTACCAGCGTCGAAGAAGAACGCCGAGCGCAACTGGCTACGGTCTTTGATGAATGGCAAAGGGAACAACAGCTCCGCACCACCTTCCACCAAGATATTGCCACCGAAAGGATCAGGGTCGTCATTGACCTGCTGCACAACGAGTTTATCGTCGTCCGCGGCATAGCCAACATTGCTGGAGAACTCAGTTGGCTCTCCCTCTTCATTGATATCGATAGCGGCCTGGCGGAAAAAGTACTCATCTGCCGGCGTACTGCGCGGGCCCAGAGTATTGCTTTCGTAACCCCGCACAGATCCGAATCCTCCGGCAAAGAAATTCTCGTAAAACGGCAACCCTGTCGTATCGCCGTAACCATCGCCGTAGCCCAACTCGGTGCGCAATCTGAGTGTCCAGGTATCCAAGAGTGGCACAGGATAATAGACCTCACCCCTGTAGGTAAGCTTGTAAAACTCAAGATCCGAACCGGGTACTGCGACTTCCAGAGCAACCGATTGAGCGTGACCTCGGGTCGCCAGTCGCCCACGATTGAGCGTCGACTGCGTCCAGCTGGCGGTAATCGTCCAGTTTAAAAACTCGTTGCCATTCTCGTCCAAAAACCCCTGCTCTGTGGGTGGCGAGAGATAGCTGGACGGCAGCGTGCTGATGGGATTGAGCACCTCCGGCGCCACATAGGTGCCATCTTCCTGCAATTCGCTATCGAACCAGAAGTCAACGCCATTAATCAGCCGTGGACTGGCCTGAATCTCCTGGACGGCAAACCGACCGGTATTGATCTTGGTATTGGACACGCCGAAGCTAAATCCGAGCCGTTCGGTCTCCTTGATCGGGTAGCCAAAGTTCACCGCGCCTCCTAGAGTATCGGTGCTATAGCTGGCGACGTTCACCTCATCGAGGTCGGTTGAACGGAAGAAAATATTGAACCCTCGACTGACGCCATCCTCTGTGTAGTAGGGGTTGGTGTAGCTGAAGTTGTACACATCCTGGTAGCGCGAGGAATTCAGGCCTATACCAACCCGCTTGCCGGTACCCAGAAAGTTGTCCTGCTGCAAGTTCAGGCCCAGAATCAAACCCGCGTCCTGAGCGAAACCAAAACTCGCGCCGATACTGCCCGAGGACTGTTCCTCAACCGCAAACTCCACGTCGATCAGATCGTCATAGCCCGGCACTTCCGGTGTCTCCACCTCGGCTCTGCTGAAGTATCCCAGCCGCTCCAGACGAATCCGCGATTGTTCAATCGCCGCCGCAGAAGCCGGCGCGCTCTCCATCTGGCGCATCTCGCGACGCAGTACATCGTCCACGGTTTTTTCGTTACCCGAGAAGCTGATCCGTCGCACGTATGTGCGCTTGCCCGGATCCACAAAGAACTTCATGGCAACGGTTTTGTCCTCTTCATTAATTTCCGGAATACCGGTGACTTTCGCAAAATTGTATCCCTCGTTGCCGAGTCTACGCGTCATATACTCTTCGGTTGAAGTCACCATACGCTGTGAAAAGGTTTGCCCCTCAGTAATCAACAGAAAGCGGCTGAGATCCGCCTCAGGCAGCACCAAATCGCCGGACAGATCCACCGAACTGATCGTATACTTTTCTCCCTCGCTGACGTTGGCGGTGATGAATACTTCCTTTTTGTCCGGTGAAACGGATACCTGAGTCGAGTCGATACGAAACTGCAGATAACCCCGATCCATATAGTAGGAGGTGAGCGTTTCTAAGTCGCCCGTCAGTTTTTCACGCGAATATTTATCATCATTGGTGAAGAAGGATAGCCAGCCCGTGGTCTGCAATTCAAATAGATCGGTCAGATCTTCATCGGTAAAGATCTCGTTACCGACGACATTGATGTGCTTGATGGCCGCAACGGTGCCCTCATCAACATCAATATTCACGGTTACCCGGTTGCGTGGCTCGGGTATGACCTCGGTCTCGATACCCGCATCATAACGGCCTTGCTGTACGTACTGGCGCTGCAATTCCAGCTGCATACCCTCAAGTGTCGAGCGCTGAAAAACCTGCCCAACCGACAACCCTGCCCCTTTCAGCCCGTCCAGCAGAGCCTCCGTCTCAATCGCTTTGTTGCCTTCGATATTAATCTCGCTGATGCTGGGGCGCTCGGCAACGATCACGACCAGCACATTGCCATCGCGACCTAACTGAATATCGTCAAAATTGCCCGTTGCGAACAGACTGCGCGCCGATTCCCTGACCACGCGCGCGTCAACTAGGTCTCCAACGGACACGGGCAGCGCCGCAAACACGCTGCCGGCCGAGATACGCTGCAGACCCTCTACGCGAATGTCCGAGATAATGAAACTAGAGCCATTGCCCTGCGCGAGCGCCGCTGGCGCAAGACACAGCGCCCACAGCACCAGGCTCCTCACGAGGCGAGCGTTCAAACTGTCAAGATCCGCGGGCCAGGCATGGGCGGACTTCTCCCAAACGGTGTAGTTCTCTCGATCTGATGCGGCCTGACACCGGTCTACAGGCGAGCAAAATCGTTGTACAGGGCTAACATCATAATGCCCAATACCATAAACAGCCCGAGCTGGTAGCCAAAGGCCTGGATTTTATCTGGAACGGGCCGGCCAGCAAGGAGTTCTACGGTATAGAACAACAGGTGCCCACCATCAAGCACAGGAATCGGCAGCAAGTTCAGCACACCCAAGCTGACGCTGAGCAGGGCCAGGAAGCTGATAAATGATGCCAGTCCGGATTCGGCTGAGGCGGTGGCCACTTTAGCAATGGTAATCGGACCGCTCAAGTTTTTTGGTGAGATCAGGCCCATCAGCATCTTCTGGATGGACTGCAGCGTGAACAGAGAAAGTTCTCCCGTGCGCACGATACTCGCCCCAAGGGCCTCGAGCGGACCTCGCTGAAAGCTGCGAACCAGATCTGCTGGCATTTCCGGAGGTGCCACCGCCAATCCAACCCGACCAAAGTCATCCCCGCCCGCGGGGTCAGTCACTCGCTCTGGCACAATGACGCCACGGCGCACTTGACCATCACGCAGATACTCCAAGGCAATGGGCTGTTCCGGTCGAGCGCGCACGTAGGTCACCCAGTCGTCCCACAGTTCCATCGGTACACCGTCGGCGCTCACCACCCGGTCGCCCGCGAGCATGCCTGCCTCGGCCGCAGGGCTGTCTTCCAGCACCTGTTCGATGACCGGGGGAATGTCGGGCAGATACAGCTTTAGACCCAGGCCGGCATACAGGTCCGGCGCCTCTTCCTCTGACAGCCAGCGATTCAGCTGCCCCTGGGACTCGTAGACAACGTTCGAGTCCGGATACTTGACGGCAAACTGAATGGATCCGGTATCGCCAATGCGCTCCAGCAGCCGGAAGCTAAGAGCTTGCCAGGTCGGGGTCTCACCGCCGTCTACCGCCACGATTTCCTGGCCTGGTTCGAGGCCGGCCAAATACGCTATCGATCCAGGCTCCACCTCCTCAACGATGGGGACGTAGCCCGACTCTCCCGCTAGGTAAAGACCCCAGTACGCGAAGATCGCAAGGGCAAAATTGGCCAGAGGGCCTGCACTGACCACCGCAATGCGCTGCAGAACGGGCTTGCGGTTAAAGGCCTGATCAAGCTGCTCATCGGGCACATCCCCTTCGCGCTCATCCAGCATCTTCACGTAGCCGCCCAGCGGAATTGCGGATACGGTGAATTCAGTGCCACGCCGGTCTGTCCAGGACACCAGCCGTTTGCCAAAGCCGATAGAGAATCGCAGCACCTTGACGCCACAGCGGCGCGCCACCCAGAAGTGGCCGTACTCGTGGATCGCCACCAGCACCGCCAGGGTGCCGAGGGTGATCAATATCATGTTGAGCAAGTCCATCAGCGCTGTTTCATCGCTTTGCGTTCCGAGCCCAGGTCCAACAGCAGTTTCCCCGCCACCTGTCGGGCCTCCCTATCTGCTGATTCGACCACAGCCAGATGGGTCGGTTCAACGCTGACCTGGCGCTCCAGTGTACCTTCGATCACCCTGGGAATATCTGTAAATCGTACCGAACCGCTCAAAAAAGCCTGGACAGCGACCTCATTGGCCGCATTGCAAATGGCCATCGACGTGCCGCCCGCCGCGACAGCCTCTCTCGCGATGCGCAGACAGGGAAAGCGCTGCTCATCCGGCGGCTCGAAATCCAAGCGCGCGGCGGCCACCAGATCCAGCGGTGCCACGCCCGCCGTCAGTCTATCGGGCCAGCCCAGCCCGTACGCGATTGGAGTGCGCATATCCGGATTGCCCAGCTGCGCCAGCACTGAGCCGTCCAGGTACTGCACCAGGGAGTGGATGATGCTTTGCGGGTGCACCACGACCTCGACGTCCTCTGGCTGCAGATCGAACAGCCAACAGGCTTCTATGAATTCCAGTCCCTTGTTCATCATGCTCGCAGAATCTACCGAGATCTTGCGACCCATCGACCAGTTGGGGTGCGCACAAGCCTGTTCGGGGCTGACCTGGTGCATTTGCTCCAGAGTCCAGGTTCGAAAAGGCCCACCAGAGGCCGTCAGCAACACCTTACTGACCCCCCGGGTCGACGTGTTGCCATCAGGGTCGATCGGCATGCACTGAAAAATAGCGTTGTGCTCACTGTCAATCGGCAGCAACCGGGCGCCACTTTCACGCACCGCCCGCATAAACAGGTGGCCACCCATGACCAGAGATTCCTTGTTGGCCAGGAGGACCGTCTTGCCAGACCTGGCCGCAGCCAAGGTGGAAGGCAGTCCAGCGGCACCAACGATGGCCGCCATGACCACGTCGACCTGCTCGTCACTTGCAACCTCGGCCAGCGCGACTTCACCGTGCACAACCTGCGTACCGAGTTCTCCCGGTAGCCGTTGACGCAGGGACTCTGCAGCCTGCTCACTACCCATCACAGCCCTGTGGGGAGCGAAGCGCAGGCATTGCTCTGCCATCTCGTCCACTGACGTATTGGCAGACAGTGCGAACACCTCGAATCGATCCGGATGACGAGCAATGACATCCAGCGTGCTGACGCCTATGGAGCCCGTAGACCCCAGCACACTGATGCGGCGTGTCCTGGTCACACTGCTACCATCCCGCGAGCAACAGCCCCAGCGCAAACACGGGCGCAGCGCTGCACAAGCTATCCAAGCGGTCGAGAATACCGCCATGACCCGGCAGCAGAGTACCACTGTCTTTGGCGCCACATTCCCGTTTTACCATACTCACCGTCAGATCTCCGACCACAGAGGCCAAAGCGGTGACCAGCGTCACCGCCAGCACCGACGCGAGTCCAATGTGATCCACCCGATCCGGCAGTACATACCAAAACATCAGCGCCAGGCCGGTACAGGCTAACATGCCACCCCAGAACCCTTCCCAGGTCTTCGCCGGACTTACGAGCGGAGCCAGCTTGTGTCGCCCGAAGCGCTGCCCGGAAAAGTACGCGCCAATGTCGGCAGCTGCCACCACCAGCACCATTGCCACCATCAGCATGCCGCCTCTGGGGAAGGACAGCAGGTAGACGGCAGCGAACCAGCCAGAGACCAGAATCAACAGCCCCATGAAACTGCGCATGAACATACTGCGCCAAAGAATCGCCGACCCTGGATAACCGCGCACCCAAAGCACCGCGAAGGACCACCACAAACAGGCCAGGCCGAGCACGGGCTGCGCATCTGCGCGAGCCGGACCGACATCGAGCCCACAGAAGACAAACAGACAGGCCATCAGAACAATGACCAACAGCACATAGACCCCTCGGGCGAGCGCTGACTGCCACCCCGCCAGACGAGACCACTCCCAGGCTCCCAGGGCAACGACGCAACCAAACAGCAGCGCCAGCGCCAGCAACGGGAGAAACATGATTGCGCAGAGAAAAAGCCCGGCCATAACAAGGGCCGTAACCACACGCTGCCTAAGCATCCGCCGCCTCGCCCGTCACCAGGCCATCCGGTTGTCTTACGCCAAAGCGTCGTTCTCGCTGGCTGTAGTCCTCGAGGGCGCGGGCAAACTCCAGCTCACCGAAATCGGGCCACAGTGTTTCAGTGAAATACAGCTCGCTGTAAGCAAACTGCCAGAGCATGAAATTACTCAGCCGGGCGTCACCGCCTGTGCGGATGCACAGATCCGGCGGCGGCAGATCGCTGATGGAGATGTGCCGATCGATCAGCTCCGGTGAGATATCTTTGGTCGCGATGTCGCCGGCTTGCACCTGGCGACACAATTCCTGGGCAGCCTGTGCAATGTCCCACTGCCCACCGTAGTCGACCGCGATAACCACAGTCGCTTCGGTGTTGTCGAGGGTCAACTGTTCAGACTGTGACATCAATCGCTGCAGTCGGGCACTGAACTTGCTGCGCTCACCGATGAACCTCAGTCGAATACCATCCTTGTGCAGCTCTCGAACCTCGTTGCGAAGATACCGAGACAGCAGGGCCAATAGCGCTCGTACTTCGGGGATAGGGCGCCCCCAATTCTCGCTACTGAAGGCAAACAGCGTTAGAACCTCAACTCCGTGGTTCTTACAGGCTCTGAGCACACCACGCACCGCCTCGACACCTGCGCGATGCCCAGCTGGCCCGGGTAACGAATTCCGCTTAGCCCAGCGGTTATTGCCATCCATGATGATCGCCACGTGACGTGGCACAACTTTTTCCACGACCTTCCCCGAGCCAAAGACCTTTAGATTTCCATCAGGTCAGCTTCTTTTTCGGCCAACAGTTTCTCGATTCTGGCGACATAGTCGTCGGTAACCTTCTGCACGACATCCTGGCCGCGTCGTTCGTCGTCTTCGCCAATCTCTTTTTCCTTCAGCAGATCTTTCAACATCGCCATCGCCTCACGGCGCGCGTTGCGCACTGAGACGCGGGCCGACTCTGCTTCGGTTCGGGCCTGGCGGGTGAAACCCTTGCGAGTATCTTCGGTAAGCATGGGCATAGGAATCCGGATAACCTCACCCGCAGTCGCTGGATTGAGGCCCAGATCAGATTTCAATATAGCCCGCTCCACATCCGGAATCATGGACTTATCCCACACGGTCAAACTCAGGGTACGCGCATCCTCAACGGTTACATTGGCAACCTGGCCGATGGGCGTATCCGCCCCGTAGTAGTCAACTTTCAACCCATCCAGCAGGCTGGGGTGAGCGCGGCCCGTGCGGATCTTGTTGAAATTGTGGGCCAGCGCCTCGAGCGCTTTGTCCATTCGGTCTTTGGCTTCTTCTTTGATGTCGTCAATCATTATCTGTTCTCCCAAGCGGGCCTACTCGATAAGGGTGCCCTCATCGCCGCCGCGCACAATGTTCAACAAGGCCCCGCCTTTCTCCATCGCAAACACTCGCACTGGCATATTGTGATCACGGCACAGACATATCGCTGTGAGATCCATTACCTCCAGCTTCTTGTCGAGCACTTCGTCGTAGGTCAGCCTCGCGTAGCGCTTTGCATCGGCCACCTTCATTGGGTCTGCCGAATACACTCCATCCACCTTGGTCGCCTTTAAAACCAAGTCGGCGCCAATTTCGATCCCACGCAAACACGCCGACGAATCGGTAGTGAAGAACGGATTCCCCGTTCCCGCCGAAAAAATCACCACATCACCGTTTCCCAGCGCGCGGATTGCCTTGCGACGATCATAATGGTCAACCACACCGCTCATTGGAATGGCTGACATCACCTGGGTGGCAATGTTTGATCGCTCCAGGGCATCGCGCATGGCAAGCGCGTTCATAACAGTAGCCAACATTCCCATGTGATCGCCGGTAACTCGATCCAGCCCAGCCGCCTGCAGGGCAGCGCCACGAAACAGATTGCCGCCGCCAATGACGAGACCTACCTGCACGCCAATGCCGATCAGCTGACCTATCCCCAAGGCCATGGAATCAAGAATCTTGGGATCAATGCCGTAATTTTCGCTGCCGGTGAGCGCCTCGCCACTGAGTTTGAGCAGAATTCGCTGGTACTTTTTATCGCCCGTCGCCTGAGGCATGACTCCCCCTCCCAAAGTTGGGGCTATGTTACAGGACATCGCCCCAGCGCCCTAGTGACTTTGCACCTTTGTTCACGATCTCGGGAACGGAATCACGCTCTCGGACGAGAATTGCCTTTTAGCCGACGTTGTTCGCTAAATCGCGCCCGTTCCATGCAACATCCGCGACCGTTGCCGACCTCGCTCGACCGGATTGCGGCCGGGCGCCAGCACTGAAGAAGCCACCGGGCCATAGCTTCCCATTCCCCATAAAAAAACGGGACCCATGGGCCCCGTTTTTGGCTCGCCGCACGCATCAGCCATTCAACTGGGCAGCGACCTCGTCAGCAAAATCCACCTTCTCCACCTCGATACCCTCGCCCACCTCGAAGCGACGGAAAGAGGCAACACCAGCGCCCGCTGCGGACACCAGTTTGCCGACCGTAACATCGGGATCCTTGACAAAGGGTTGTTCAATAAGGCTATTCTCAGCGAGAAACTTCTTGATTCGACCACCAATCATTTTCTCAATGATTTCCGGTGGCTTCCCGGACTCTTCGGCCTGAGCTGCAAAGATGTCCTTCTCTTTGTCGAGCACTTCCTGGGGCATATCATCCGGTGCAACGACCTGCGGGTTCACCGCGGCGACATGCATGGCAACATCGCGCGCGAGATCTTGATCGCCACTCTCCAGCTCCACCAGGACCGCGATGCGGTTGTTGCCATGCACGTAGGCACCCACCACACCAGCATCGGCTTTCAGCATTTCAATTCTACGCACGCCGATATTCTCACCGATTTTCTGCACCAACGCCTCACGAGCGGATTCCAGCTCTCCGGACATTAAGGCACCCACGTCGGTCTGTTTGCCAGAGAAGGCGGCATCGACAACGTGGCCCACGAAGCCCAGGAAGTTGTCGTCGCGAGCGACAAAGTCGGTCTCGCTGTTGACCTCGACCAACACACCGTAAGACCCATCGTCGGCAACCCGTGCAGCGACGACGCCGTCGGCGGCCGTGCGGCCCGCCTTTTTCGCAGCCTTCATGCCACTGGACTTGCGCAGTTCCTCGATGGCCTTATCGATATCTCCGTCGGCGGCGGCCAGCGCTTTCTTGCATTCCAGCAGCCCAAGACCGGTGCGTTCACGAAGTTCCTTAACCAGTGCGGCAGACATTGGAGTTCCTCCTGTTGTGAGCCATGCAAGGCTCCAAAAACTTGTAATACTGTGGGCCTGGCGACGCCCGCCGGTGAGCCACGTGTGCGACCCTGCGGTCGCGAACGCCTCACCGGGCCATGGGTTTTGGCCCCTTACTCGGCGGGCTTGTCCTGTTCCGACTCCGCAGCGATCTCAGGCTCTCCGTCGCCGGCATCCTCAGTGGTTTCTCCTGCAGTCTCGGGACTTGCCTCCGGTTCGGCCGAGGCAGCTGTCTCAGTTTCTGACGCAACCGCCGCCTCTTCGACAAATTCGTTCTTCGCTGACGGCTCCTCACCCGCATCAAGCTTGCCCTGTACACAGGCGTCCGCGACAGCGGTTACGTACAGCTTGATGGCGCGAATCGCATCGTCATTGCCGGGAATGACATAGTCGATACCATCCGGATTGCTATTGGTGTCCACGATGCCAATGACCGGGATGCCGAGCTTGTTAGCCTCGGTAATGGCAATGCGCTCGTGGTCTACATCAACGACAAACAACGCGTCGGGCAGTCCACCCATATCCTTGATACCACCGATACTGCGCTCGAGCTTTTCCATATCTCGAGATCGCATAAGCGCCTCTTTCTTGGTCAGCTTCTCGAAAGTGCCATCGGTTTGCTGCGCTTCGAGGTCTCGCAGTCGCTTGATCGATGCACGAATGGTTTTATAATTGGTCAACATTCCGCCGAGCCAGCGGTGACTGACGTAAGGCATATCAGCCTTTTCCGCTTGCTCACGAATGATCTTGCCGGCAGCCCGCTTGGTTCCGACAAACAAAATTTTGTTTTTGTTGGTCGCCAGGCGTTTGACCAATTCCAACGCCTCGTTGAAGGCCGGAACGGTGTGCTCCAGGTTGATGATATGTATCTTGTTGCGGGCACCAAATATGTACTGGTCCATCTTGGGGTTCCAGTAGCGGGTTTGGTGTCCAAAGTGCGCACCGGCTTGCAGCAGGTCGCGCATACTGACTTGCACGTCTGACATGATCGTTACCTAAGTTTGGGTTAATCCTCCACATACCCCTGTCACCAAACCGGCTGGCCGGCACCCTGGCACAGGTGTTGATATGTGTGCGTCGTTTTCATCCTCAGGATGGCATCTGGTCAATGGCATACCCCGAAAATGTGGCGCGCTTTATACCACAAGGCCGCGCGGGATAAAAGAGCAGCATCCTCTTGTCGCGCGAACTGGTACTCATTCACCGGACGAATGGGGTAGAATGACCGGCTCGCGGCTGGCGCCGCACCTTTTGTTTTCAATTTTTTTCATATTATTCAACAGGTTGGAAATGTCAGTAGCGATTAAAACCGGCGCAGAAATTGACAAGATGCGAGTTGCCGGAAGCCTCACCGCTGAAGTGCTGGAAATGATCCAGCCACACGTGCAGCCCGGTGTAACCACGGGTGAGTTGGACCAGATTTGTCACACCTACATCACCGATAAACTGCAGGCAACGCCCGCTCCCTTGAACTACCACGGTTTTCCACGATCGATTTGCACGTCCATCAACGACGTGGTCTGCCACGGCATTCCCTCTGACGGCAAAAAACTCAAGAGCGGCGACATCATCAACATCGATGTCACCGTCATCAAAGACGAGTATCACGGCGACTCCAGCATCATGGTGGCCGTTGGCGATGTACCACAGCATGCGCAGCGTCTCATTGATGTAACCCGTGAATGCCTGTTAAAGGCACTGAATATCGTGCGTCCCGGCACCACACTTGGCGACATCGGCTGTGTCATACAGCAGCACGCAGAAAAGAACTACTACTCTGTTGTAAGAGAGTACTGCGGTCACGGCATTGGCAGGGTATTTCACGAGGATCCGCAGGTCCTCCACTATGGCCGCAAGGGTGAAGGACTGGTGCTGGAACCCGGCATGACATTCACGATCGAACCCATGATCAACGCTGGTCGCCGCCATACCAGATTGAACAAGAAGGATGGTTGGACAGTCACTACACGCGATGGCCGCCTGTCAGCGCAATGGGAACATACGATTGGTGTGACAGAAGATGGCTGTGAGGTATTCACCCGACGCAGTGACGAGTCAGGACTGCCCTGAGCATGTCAGTCGCGAGCGCCCCTCTACCTGAGGCGATGTTCAACCCCGCCGAGCTCAATGCCGCGCTGCAGACAACGGGTGCCATCGAGGCCTGCAAAGCTTCCATCGCTCGTGCTACCGAATATCAACACCAGCGCTTCCGCGCTGGTGTACAGGCCAAAACCTTGATTCGCGAGCGCGCTCAGTTAATCGATGCGATTCTATGCACGCTCTGGGATCGACAAAACTGGGAGTCGTTTCCCGTTTCTCTGATCGCCGTGGGCGGCTATGGACGCGGCGAACTGCATCCGCACTCGGATATCGATATTCTTATATTGCTAGGCAATGGCGCAGAGCATCCCGCCGGCCTGTCAGAATTTTTGACACTGCTTTGGGACATCGGTCTGGATATTGCCCATAGCGTTAGATCCATATCCGAATGCGTCGCCCAGGCTCGAGAAGATATTACGGTCCTGACCAACCTGCTGGAAACCCGTATTCTGCGAGGATCGGGAGAATTCCTGGCCGAAGTCAAGAACAGGACAGCGACCGAGTACATGTGGTCTAGCAAGGAGTTCTTCCAGGCAAAACTTCACGAACAGAACGAGCGACACCACAAGTTCGCAGATACGGAATACAACCTGGAGCCTAATCTGAAAAGCTCGCCCGGCGGTCTTCGAGATGTCCAGGTCATTGGCTGGATCGCCGAGAGACACTTCGGTCTGCCATCACTCCAGGACATACGCGATGAAGACTCGCTGAACCGCGATGAGATGGAAATCCTCCTCAACGGACGCGATTTCATGTGGCAGGTTCGCTACGCACTACACATGATTGCCGGTCGCGAGGAAGATCGCCTGCTGTTCGATCACCAGCGCGAATTGGCAGCGCTGTGGGGCCTTCAAGATGGCGACAAACTGGCGGTTGAGCAATTTATGCAGGTGTACTACCGCTGGGCGCTGGCGCTTGGGCAACTGAACGAAGTGTTCATGCAAAACTTCGATCAGACCATCCTACGCGGAGATCTCGGAGACGACATCCGCGAGGTGGATGCCGACTTTCAGGTGCGCAACGGCTACATCGAAGCGTGCCGGCAGGAGGTATTCTCAGCAAATCCACGAGCGTTACTAACGGTGTTTCTACACTGCGCCAACGATGACAGCATAGAAGGTGTTGCAGCACCGACAATACGCCTGATCCGCGACACGGTGGGCTCTATTGACGACTCTTTCCGCAACGATGACGTAAATCGAAGAACCTTTGTCGAGATCCTAAGCAGCCCTTATAAAATGACCCTGCAACTGCGTCGTATGTCACGTTACGGCGTATTGGGAGCGTACCTGCCCGAGTTCGGCAGGATCATCGGACAGATGCAGCACGACTTGTTTCACGTATACACCGTCGACGCTCATACACTGGAAGTCGTGAAGTTCGCCCGCCGATTTTCGACCGCCGGCTTCGAAGACAAGTTTCCAGTTTCAAGTCGCGTGGCCCGGCGCCTGAGAAGAGAGGTACTTTTGTACATTGCGGCGCTCTATCACGACATCGGCAAGGGCCGCGGGGGCGATCATTCTGAGCTGGGAGCGGTGGACGCAGAAGCGTTTTGCGAATCACATTTTCTGGACGCGCGGGACAGCGAGCTGGTGGTATGGCTGGTACGCAACCACTTGCTGATGTCAGCCATCTCCCAACGCAAAGATATCTCCGACCCAGCCGTCATTCAGCAGTTCGCTAAACACGTGGGCGACGTGGAACATCTGGACTATTTGTTTACGCTGACAGTCGCCGACATCAATGCGACCAACCCAACGCTATGGAATGCGTGGCGCGGTAGCCTGCTAAGAAAACTCTACACTGAGACACGCCGCGCGCTTCGAAGGGGTCTGGACAACCCGATCAACAAACAGGAACTCGTTGCGCGCGCCAGGCAGTCTGCCGAGACGATACTCGAGGGCCGGGGTTTTACGGAAGAAGAGCTAGAAGTACTTTGGGCTGACCGGGGAGATGACTACTTTATGCGCGAGCGCGCCGGTGACATCGCCTGGCATACGGAATCGATCGCCAATCACCACGACCGAGACACGCCTTTGGTACTGGTACGCAACGACGCCGATTCCAGCGTAGCAAATACCACACAAATTTTTATCCATGCGCGTAGCGACCCACAGCTGTTCGCACGCATCTGTGCCGCTCTTGAGCAACTCGATCTGAGCGTACACGATGCCCGTATCTACAATTCACAGGGCGGCATGAGCCTGGACACATTTTTTGTACTGGACTACAAAGGCCAGCCGATTCCTGAGGGCAGCGAACGCCTGCAGCAAATCAGCGAAAAATTGAATCGGATTCTGAAAACCAAGCAAACAGAACCACAGATCGTGACGCGGCGTACCCCACGGCAGGTAAAGTCTTTTTCCATTCCAACCGAGACATCGATGTTCGTCGACCCCATCAAGAATCTCTCCGTATTGGAAGTCACCACGCCAGACCGACCCGGCCTTCTGGCAAGGCTGGGAAGAATATTCAGCGACTACGACGTCGAGCTGCAGGCTGCGAAGATTCAAACGCTAGGTGAGCGCGTTGAAGACGTTTTCTTCATTACCAATTCCAGTCAACAGGCGATCACGGACCCGGAGCTGTGCGAAGCCATTCAGCAAACAATTCGCGACGAACTGGATGAACAAGCCGCGGCTTGATTGATGATGAATCCTAAGCTGTCACTGCTAGAGCCCTATCCGTTTGCGAAATTGAAAGCACTGCTTGCTGATTTGGAACCCGCCCCCGAAAAATCTGCGATTGCGCTATCGATAGGTGAACCCAAACACGCTTCACCGGATTTCGTGCTGAGCACTGTGGAGCACAGTCTCAGCCGCCTGGCAAACTATCCGACAACGCTGGGAATTTCTGAGCTGCGCAGCACAATAGCGAATTGGTTGACAACGCGCTTTCGCCTTGATGCCATTGACTTCGAGCGGCAGATCTTGCCCGTCAATGGTACCCGTGAAGCACTGTTTGCGATTGCACAGGCCGTTGTGACAGGCGGTAGCAACGCACTGGTTATGACACCCAACCCTTTCTACCAGATCTACGAGGGCGCGGCGTTGCTGGCGGGCGCCAAGCCCCGTTTCATGAATTGCACTGCAGAAACAGGCTGGCTGCCGGACATCGACAGCGTCAGCGCCGAGGAATGGCAGCAGTGCGAACTACTGTATATCTGCACACCGGGCAATCCGACCGGTTCGATCATGTCCATTGAACAGCTGCAGGCCTTGATCGAAAAAGCGCGTGAATTTGATTTCGTCATCGCCAGCGACGAGTGCTATTCCGAAATCTACGCCGACGAAAACCGCCCGCCGCCGGGACTGCTGCAAGCCTGTGCCGCCTCTGGCGATTCCAGCTACCGCAACTGTCTGGCGTTCCACAGCCTGTCCAAGCGTTCCAACCTTCCGGGCCTTCGCTCGGGGTTTGTTGCGGGCGACGCCGACGTGCTAAGCGACTTTCTGCAGTACCGTACCTACCATGGCTGCGCCATGCCAATCCATCATCAGTTGGCGAGCATTGCGGCATGGAGCAACGAGGCGCATGTGAGAGTCAATCGGCAGCGCTACCGTGAAAAATTCGATGCAGTAATGGAAGTATTCAAAGGCCATCTGGAGGTCGAACGTCCAGCAGCGGGCTTCTACCTTTGGCCACGTACCGAGGAGCCTGAGACAGAACTCACGCGACGCCTGTATCACAAAGAGCATGTGACGGTGCTGCCTGGACGCTACCTGGCGCGTAACTGCAGCGGCTTAAACCCAGGGGAGCATAGACTCCGTCTGGCGCTGGTGGCCGAACTGGACGAGTGCGTCACCGCCGCAAAGCGCATTGTGAGTCAGCTTTGATGCGAAAGTCGGAACGCGTGGAGTACATTCTCCAGCGACTGAACGAGTTGTATCCAGAACCTCCCATACCACTGGACCACTCCGATCCCTTTACTCTGCTGGTCGCCGTATTGTTGAGTGCGCAGTGTACTGACGAGCGAGTCAACAAAGTGACTCCTCATCTTTTCGCGCTGGCGGATAACCCAGCAGATATGGCTACCCTGAGCGCCGAACAGATCCGTGAGGTGATCCGTCCGTGTGGCCTGTCACCGCAAAAGTCGAAAGCCATAAAGCGGTTGAGTGAAATACTGATGAGCGAGCACGACGGCGAAGTGCCCGCAGACCTTGAGGCGCTGGAGCGACTACCCGGTGTGGGTCACAAAACAGCGAGCGTCGTGATGTCTCAGGCATTCGGGGTACCCGCCTTTCCAGTGGACACGCATATCCATCGACTGGCCCAACGCTGGGGGCTAAGCAGCGGCAAGAACGTTACTCAGACGGAACGCGATCTCAAGCGCCTATTCCCCGAAGAGTCTTGGAATCGACTGCATCTGCAGATAATCTTTTACGGACGCGAGTACTGTACGGCCAGGGGCTGCGATGGTCGCGCATGTGAAATATGTTGCAGCTGTTATCCCAACCGCAAACACCCCAAAAAAACACGCAAGGCCTGAAGCGCAGCCGCGGTCCGCTATAACTGACCTTATGAATTTGCTATCCTACGCCGCCTCTCAGAAAGCGTCCCGGCGGATTAGCAACGGTGGTTACTCTCTACGGCATCAAGAACTGCGACACTGTGAAAAAAGCTCGCCAGTGGCTGGACAAACACGGCGTGGAATACCGGTTCCATGACGTGAGAGAGGATGGGCTGTCAAAAAAGCAGGTTGCCGATTGGGTGTCGGAACTCGGCTGGGAAACGCTGATCAACAAACGCAGCGCCAGCTGGAAACAGCTGGACGCCTCGGATCGGGAGACCATGAGCGCTAGCCGCGCAGTCGAGGCCGTTATTGCACAGCCAACCCTCATTAAGAGGCCCCTATTGGATACAGGGGGCGAAAGACACACGGGCTTCAGCAGTGATCGCTATTTTCAGCTGTTCGCCGCCCACAACCTGTAAAATACTGGAAACTGAGGTAAGGATTCTACATGAGCGCGTTTGCATTTGGCTTGGGCGTGGGGACACACAACAGCCAGGGGGATTGGCTGGAGGTGTTTTTCGCCCGCCCCCTCTTGAACCCCGGCAACGAGCTGATCGCCGCTGTGGCCGACCTGGAATCCGGTCAGACACTGGACAGACTGCAACTCGGCACCTTGCAAGATGCACTATCCCAGGCTGGGGAAACAGAACAGTCGGCACTGGCGGGTGAACTGCTCGACACAAAGCAGCCCGTGGTCGCGGTTCTGTTGTCGACTGACGCGCCGCCGTCAAACGTGCCGGAAGGCTATCTCAAGCTGCACCTGATTTCACACCGCTTGGTGCTCCCACACGGGACTAATCTGAACGGCCTGTTTGGCGTACTACCTAACGTGGCCTGGACTAATGAAGGTGCGATCGCGATCGACGAACTGGGCGAACGCCAGCTTGCAGCTCGTCTGCGAGGTGATGTGCTGGAGGTCAGCTGCGTCGACAAATTTCCGAAAATGACCAACTACGTTGTTCCCTCCGGTGTGCGCATCGCTCATACAGCCCGGGTGCGCCTGGGAGCCTATTTGGGTGAAGGCACTACCGTCATGCACGAAGGGTTTATCAATTTCAATGCGGGAACCGATGGCCCAGGCATGATCGAAGGGCGCATTTCTGCGGGTGTTCGCATTGGTTCGGGTTCCGATCTTGGCGGTGGCTGTTCCACCATGGGGACACTGTCAGGTGGAGGCGACATGGTCATCGCCGTCGGCCGAGAGTGCCTGATCGGCGCCAATGCGGGCATTGGTATCCCGCTCGGTGATCGGTGCACGGTAGAAGCTGGCTTATTTGTCACCGCCGGGACTAAGGTCACCATGCTCGACAAGGCAGGCCAGCCGGTGAATAGCTGCAAAGCCCGCGAGTTGGCCGGTCAGTCCGACCTGCTGTTTCGCAGAAACTCGACCAGCGGCGCAGTCGAGTGTTTGACCAACCGCAGTGCCATCGAACTTAACGAAGAGCTGCACGCTCACAACTAGGCTTGCGACCGGACTATGGAGCCAACACTCGACCTTTGCTGCCAGCTGATACAGCGACAATCTGTGACACCCGAAGACGCGGGTTGTCAGCAGCTCATGATGCAGCGACTGCAGAATATCGGCTTTACCTGCCAGGCCCTGCCCTTCGGAGAGGTCAGTAACTTCTGGGCCGAACGCGGCAGCAAAGGGCCACTGCTGGTCTTTGCCGGGCACACGGATGTCGTCCCTCCGGGTCCGCTGGATGCTTGGACTTCGCCACCGTTCGAACCAACTCTGCGTGACGGCGTACTGCACGGCCGTGGCAGCGCCGACATGAAGGGGAGTCTGGCGGCGATGATCCTGGCCTGTGAAGCGTTTGTCGCCGCTAACCCCGACCACACCGGGCGATTAGGGTTCCTCATTACATCTGACGAGGAAGGACCGGCTAAAGACGGAACTGTAAAAGTTCTGGAATGGCTCGCGGAACAGAACACTCGCATCGATTACTGTCTGGTAGGAGAACCCTCCAGTACGTCGGCGCTGGGTGATGTCATCAAGAACGGTCGTAGGGGATCGCTAGGGGGTACACTGACAGTCCGCGGTACGCAGGGACACATTGCCTATCCGCACCTGGCCGAAAACCCGATACACCGCCTGCTGCCGGCGCTGCACGCGCTGACCAGTGAAACCTGGGACGAGGGCAATGCCTTTTTCCCACACACGTCCTTTCAGGTATCCAATATTCAAGGCGGGACGGGCGCGACCAACGTGATACCGGGTTCGATCACTGCGCTGTTTAACTTCCGGTTTTCAACAGAAGTGACCGATGCCGAGCTGCGTCGTCGCACCGAGGCTGTTCTGGACGCACACGGCCTCGACTACGACCTGGATTGGCAGCTCAGTGGGCAGCCATTCCTCACACCAGAAGGCGCACTGGTCGACGCCACTGTGGCGAGCATCGAAGCGGTGGCCGGGCAGTCGCCGGAGCTGTCGACAGCGGGCGGGACGTCGGACGGTCGATTTATCGCACCCACTGGGGCCCAGGTGGTCGAACTGGGGCCAGCGAATGCCAGTATTCACAAAATTGATGAAGGCGTTATCGCAGAGGATTTGCCGCGACTGGCTGAAATCTACCGAGGCATCATCGAACGGCTGCTACTCTAACAAGGTCAGTGCTCGAGCGCGTCAAGCTGCGCCTGTAACGCACTTTTGGCGCGATCTTTGTTGCACTCACCAGGAAACACCAAAACCTGTTCCTGACTCAGCGCAGCCAGACTGATCGCTACCACCTCCTGTGCACTCATCCAGAATCTGTCATCAAGCTGGTGCTTATCAAAGCCCCACTGAGCCAGTTGATCGTGAAATTCAGTATGAGTAAAGCCTGGGCAAAGTGCCTGCACACGGATGCCGTTTTCACGCTCCTCTTCCTGTAGGGAAAGGGACAGGTAGTTCAGAAACGCCTTGCTGGCGCTGTACATTGCGAAGCCGGGATAGGGCAGCAGGCTAGCAAGCGAAGACACATTGATGATCGAACCGCCACCGCGCTCGCGCATAAACGGTATGGCCGCGCGACAAAGGGTCATGGAGGCTTCCGCGTGCAACAGAAGCATATCCCGCTGGCCGCCAATCGGTAGGTCGGCAAAGTGGCCAGCGGTACTGAACCCGGCATTGTTGACCAGATAGTCAACCGGCCCTTTCTGGCGCAGCGTTTCCATGGTTTGAGTTAAGCCCTCGACGGTGCACAAATCAGCTTGCACGCAGTGCAACTCTGTCGCAGAGCTCAGTTCATCTGCCAGGGCCTCGAGGCGCTCCAATCGTCGGGCGACGCCAATCACGACGTCGCAGACATCCGCCAGCTGCCGACAAAACTCTGCTCCCAGTCCGGAGGAAGCACCCGTGACCAGGGCGATGGTCTTTTTTTCAGTCATTGGCGGATTCACTACTGTAGAGGACGCAGCACGTACACATCATACCGTACCGCCTTACCCCGAAGACAGTGCGATGCCTTAACGTCAGCCAGGGGCGGTGCATTGGGCGGCCGCTTGACGACGACCCGCGCCACGGTCTGCGACAGTGCCCAGCGAAGCAATGCGGGCGCATCCTGCTCACCGAAAGTTGCCATGTCCGGAAATCCCTGATCCTGGGACTCGTGCATTGCGAGAACGGACTGCAATAGGGACAACTCCTTCTTCACCGCGGCGCGCTTGTTGCGCGGGGGAAACATGGGATCCAGAAAGATCACATCCTGCCGACTGATACGATCACGCCCTACCCGTCGGACATCACCGTCAAACAGACCCATACGCCCCACAACGCTCCGTAACCACGCGTCTTCATCACGTTCGGCGCGTTGCAGTCCGGCGCGCAACAGTTCCGCGATTACAGGATGTCGCTCACAGAGCAGAACGGAACAGCCGAGGTCGGCCAGCACAAAGCCGTCTCTACCCAGGCCTGCAGTGGCATCGAGCACGTGAATGTGCGGCGCCTTACCTACCCCAACGGCCCGACCGAGTAGCTCGTTGTGCCCTCCCCTGCGACGGTATCGCATCGCAGCCGTGCCAAAGTCGACGGTGACTGGCCCAGGGGACTTCGGACCTGTCTGTTGCAGACTGAGGTGCAAGCCGTCCACCTGCAGCACTGCGATCTGACGAGCACAGTCGCTCGCCGACGTACCGGGCATCAGCACGGGCAAGCCCAGGCGCTCGCCCAATTCATTGGCGTCACTACAATCCTCCTTGGAAACAGGAACGATCGCGATGGAAGCGTGTGTATCGGCCAAAAACAACACTCAAGGCACGCCGGCAAAGGAAGTCACCATCAAGGCCAACCAATGATCAAACGTCTTTTGCGAACAGGATGGCCTCGAGCTTAGAGCAGTTGTACTGTATCGCATCCATGTAAAGGTGGACGCCGTCAAAGTGCTCGGCCGCGAATCGGTGAACGCTGTTGAAATAGCCATCCAGCCTGACCTCTATGGAACGGCGGATAAAACCTGGCGTCGAGCGCAGCAGGTGCTCGCGATTGTAGTATCTGAGTTCCTCGGCTGGTGCGTCGTCTTCACCTCCGGCAATGCCCGCGCTGACGAACTCTTCGTAGAGTTCCTCACGACATTTGCGAATGTAGTCCATATCAGCCATTTGGGCGATGAGGTCCGCGGTTCCGAGCAAGCTACCCAACAGATGCTCTCGCTCACTTTCCACGATCAGATCTGATGGGTCGATTTCATAGCCCGTAAATTGCACGATCCGGGTGCAGATACCTACCAGCCTCGACAGACCAACGGTCGGTAGGTAAGCCTCCATCAGCCGCGCGCCACGACTCACGTGTATACGTGTATAGGCGGCCCCGTTCTCCACTCGATCTTCTTCATCACGCAGCAAATAGCCAGAGTCGTGAAACAGCGCTGTCACCATCCCGGCGAGAGCCAGCTCAGCATCCAAGACACCCGCCGACCCGTGTACTCGACCGTAACCGTCTAGCAAGCGCGCCATTGCCAGGGTCACATCCAAAACGTGCTGACTGTTGTGATACCCGATGTCGCAGGCCCGATAGCCGGGAAATTCGCCCCGATAGAGACGCTCGAAATCCACAAACACCCTGCTCAGCAAGGCTGAGTCAAAGTCAGGATAGGATGAATCCAGAATACTCAGTACCGAGAGACACACGCTCGCCGGATCTGAGACGTCGACGGTGTTGCTGACATCCATATAACGGGTTGGCTGCAACTGCCCCATAGACGGTCAGTCCTCGATGATGGACTTTGCGCTTCGCTTCTTCAACATGCTCGACAAGTCGTCCACCAGTTCCTCAGTGCTTGGGGCTGCGTCTTCCGACTCCGGCTCGGACACACCGTCGTCCGACGGCCGTGGTTTTCGCGCAGGCAGCTGCGCCTCGTCAAGCCCCAGTGAAAGTTGTTCGCCCTCCAAATCCATATCGATCTCCAGATTGTAGGCAAATCGTGTCAGACCGTGTTTATCAACGATACGGAATCGGCGCGGCCGTGTACTGCCGTCCTCCCGCACTTCCGTCAGATGACAAGCAAGCCCGTCGACACTTCTGCCAGATAACTGGATGCCTTTCACTCCGGCCAGGGCTCGATTGCAATCAGCCACGAAATCGGCTGCCGAGGTCGACACGTCGGCAGCAACGCTACCGGTCTCCAAGCCTCCCTGCCGACAGTGGAAATCACCAATGAGAATCTGCTTGTCCTGGGCCAGATCGAGCATGCGCGCCAACTCAATGGTGACATCCCCGACGATGTAACTGAACACAGACGGATTGACTCCCTCCGCCTGGTACAACTCATAGTGACCGCCAATGTGATACCCGGTGCGAATCACCGGCACGGTGTTGCCCTTGGAAGCAGCGCGAGCAATCGAGTTATCCGCCACCACAACCAACATAAAAACAAACAAATCCTGGTTACCACTTGGACCGACGTCACGATTCCAGATGTAGTAACCATCGCCCGTCGTCGTGCGAGCAAAATTGATTTCGACACCCTGCGACAGCAACTTGTTGTAGGCGGAGTTCAGGGAGTAGGACAGGCTATTCAGCTGACTGGCCTGCTCGAAGGGTGTAAACAGCGAAAAATCGACAATATCGAACAGCAACACTGCCCGGCTTTCCACATAGCTCAGACCATACCGCTTTATCAGCTGCTCCACCGCCTGCAAAACTAAAGGCTCCTCAGTGAGTGCTGTCTTCAGCTTGATAAAGGTCGGGGCAACGTCCAAACGCTGACTGATTTCGAATAACTCATCACGTGCCTTACGCCGCTTGCCCGAAATCAGACCTCGGATGAACGCTTCGTTATCGCGGCTCTCCTCGGACTCCTCCCCTACCGAGGCGCAGTAGTTACCAAGGTAGTAGTGTGGCACAAAGATCACGAGCAGGCCGCGCTCGTCAGCACTCCAACACAATACGATGTTCTGCCCCATGCGCCATTGCTTCCGAAGAGTCGTCTCCAGAGACTTGAGATTACCCCGCTGTACGATACTGATGGCTTCCATTGCCCGCGGTGCCTCGGTCGGTTCAGCCTGTTCTGCCGCGTCTGTTGAGTTGTTATCTTGCATCTCGCACTGCGCCTCTCCGGGAACAGGCCGGTAGTGAACTACGCTTCAACTGCTGGCATTATAAAGGCCATCAAAATTCGGAGCCAGCCTTGCAGAATCTGCAGCGCGAACCGCTTCTTATCGGGTTGGCAGGAGATCATTGATGTTAAAACTCCGCCTTCTGGTCGTTTCACTACTAGCCCCTATCGCACTAGGTGCTTGTCAAGGCTATGATTTTACGGTCAACGACAGAGTAGTCTATACACCTGATCCGCTGTTCAATGATTATGTCATCAGTGATACCGCACTCGCAGGTTGCGTGGCGCAGGCAATCGAAGACGCTAAAGTGACCCAAGCGGGTCAACTGCAAAGCCTCAACTGCAGCCACGCCGGCATAGAGAATCTTGATGGTCTGGCCACTTTTGGTAATCTTGCTATTCTTCGCCTGTCTTCCAACAAAATACGGAACCTTGTCGAACTGGGCCAGCTGGTTGTTCTGCGTGAGCTGTATATGGAAGACAATCGAATCATTGACCCCGTACCCGTCTTTGATTTGCCCCTTAGCTACCTTGACCTTAAGGGCAACCCGCAACTGCAGTGCCCTGGGGCAGGCAAACTGGCCCACATCACCACCGTGATGTTGCCTAAGCACTGTCCGTGAGATGTTCCGCGTTCTCGTCGGCCGAATGCTGAGTGACACGCCAAGGTGCTACTGCGAATCCTGAGCTACACACCGCTGCCACTACTGTACGCGCTTGCCTGGGTCGCGAATCAGGTACTATTCCATATCTCGCGCTACCGCAAACCCGTCGTCGAGCAGAACTTGGCGTTCGCCTTCCCTGGACTCAGCATGCGGGAAAAACAATTCTTGATGAGGGCGTTTTATCGCAGTTTCGCTGAGGTCGCCGTGGAAATCATCAAAGCGCGCCGCCTGGCGTCCTCGGAGTACAGACAGCGCGTGAAGATCACCAACCCGGAGCTGCTTGCCGATATCTGCGCTTCGACAAACGGCCCGGTCCTACTACTGACTATTCACCAGGGTAACTGGGAATGGATGCTGCACGGCATCGCGATCGCACTGAATCGTGGGCTTGACCCCGTTTACAAACCTCTACACAACCACTTCGCTGACCGATTTGCCATCGAGGTTCGCAGCAGGTTCGGCTGTCAGCCCATCGCCCTAGACCATGCGGGCAAACATCTCATTGGCCTACGAAGGCAGCAACGAGTGGTCGCGATGATCGCTGATCAGGCTCCGGTTCCCAATGAACGGCAACACTGCGTAGATTTCTTTGACCGACCAACTGCGTTTCATGCTGGGCCGGTCGCTTTGGCGCGCGCTTTGCAGACTCCGCTGGTGTTTGCCCAATGTCAGCGACAGACAAAAGGTGTCTATCGAGTACACTTCCACATGCTCGCCAAGCGGCCGCACCTCTGCGCCGAGCGTGAGCTCGTAGCTCGCTATGCGAAGCTTGCCGAAGCGTCAATTCGCGCCCAGCCGGAAACGTGGCTATGGACCAATCGGCGCTGGAAGCGATCGACAGCGCACTAATGCAACTCCAACCAACCGAACCCGCCGCCCTGCTCGGCAAAGACCACTCTGTCCAGCGACTCCAGTACCGATAGCACTGCGTCTTCCGCCATGGCACGGGAATTATTGTTTTCGCTGACGTGTGCGATCACCAGGTGCTGGAGCATTTCTGTATCTATCTGGCGCAGCATCTCAGCTGCCTGCGTATTACTGAGATGGCCCCAGTTGCCCCCCACACGATGCTTGAGATGTTCCGGATAAGAGCCTGCCTGCAGCATATCCGTATCGTGATTGAACTCAAGCAGCAGGCTGTGACAGCGGCTGAAATTGTCGATGACATGCGGTGTCAAACTACCCAAATCGGTGAGTAAACCCAGGCATAGGTTCCCGCTATTGAACCTGAACTGACAAGGTTCGGCCGCGTCATGTGGAACAGCGACCGCAGAAACCATGATTTCCCCAATGGTGAAGCCGTCCCCACAGTTGAAACAGTGCCGTTCGAAGCAATCGGCTAGTCGGCCACTGGAGGCGGTGCCGTGTGTGAGATAGACCGGCAGTCCATAACGACGCGACAATGCTGCAACACCGCTGCAATGGTCTGAGTGTTCATGGGTAACAAGAATGGCATCGATCTGTTCGGGCTCGACGTTCAAACGCTGCATGCGCTGACAGGTTTGCCGCACCGAGAACCCGCAATCGACCATGACCAGGGTATCACCCACCGCCACCAGGGTTGCATTGCCCTTGCTGCCCGAGCCTAGCGATGCGAACTTCATGTAGCGTTTTCCATCAATCGTCCATCGATGGCAAACAAGTCTCTACCCCTAGTTGATGTTACCCTTGATCAAAGCCAGCATACTTTGCTCTTCTCTCTTATCAAAGAGAGCGTCCGCATCCGCAGGCTCTAACCGAATAGCGACCACGTCTGGCTGGATCGATTCCATTGCCACAGTGAAGCCTTGACCCGACATTGGATGAGCATCTTCGCTGTCCCACAACCAATCCATGAAGCCTTCGTCCCCTACCTCGTCCGGACCGACAAACGTCGTATAGTAGATACCGGTACTGCGGTCTCGGTCGTTAATATCAAAGGCCGATTTTTCAAGCGCACGACCCAGCGATGCCCATGCTCGATCGTAGGGCAACTCGAGGCGGATATAGGTGTAACCCTCATTGGACTCCTGCAGGGAGATTTTTCCGCTGGCTCGTATACCCTGTTCGGCCACCATTGACACGGGTGAGGAGTCAGCGCTGTCGGCCAGAAACTGCGCAACCGCTTGCAGCATATCCGCCTCCTGCCCAAGATCATCGGATACACTCGGCCAGGTTTGTCCGTCGCCCGCCTGATTCATTTGCAATACGTGCAGCTCGCTGGTGCCCCGCTGAACACCTTGTTCCATGCGAAACCGGAATCGACTGGCCATGGGGCGACCCTCTAATTGCAGCCAATTGGTATCGATGATGCCCGCTCGAGCGTCGACACTCGTCACCTGCATCCCAGCCGCCGATAGGAACGCGCGCACCTGCGGCCAGACCTGTCCAGGCGCGAGTTCCACCAACACCCACTGCTCGTCACCCAGCCGCTGAATACGCACCACCTCGGCGCCTGAGCCCGTCACCAGCGGCGCCGGTCGAGGTACTTCGAACTCACCTGCGGGGACCAGACTCTCCTGTACCTTCGGTATGACGTAGATCTCGCCCAGTGCATCGCTATCCATACCCGTCGGGACCCTGAGTTCAGGCACTTCGGGCGCCTGCTTGTAATCCTCTGAGGGGTCCCTGAATACACCTTTGTCGCCGAACAGAAAACCACAGCCCGACAGCAGAAGTGTGCCGATCAGTAGCATTGGCCAACGGGTTTGCTTCGTCGAAAGTCGCCTCATTGTTGGGCCGCGGTAAGCGCAGCGCGCACCGCCTCATGATGCACTTTGTCCAGGGATACCAGCGGCAACCGGATACCCGCCGCAATCAATCCCTGGTCATGCAGCGCCCATTTGACGGGAATCGGGTTGGCTTCCAGAAACAACGCCCGATTGAGAGGATCAAGCTGCTGGTTGATGGCTTCTGCTGCGGCTCTGTCGCCCGCTAAAGCGTGGTTGCATAGTCGGGCGGCGAGAGCCGGCGCAACATTGGCCGTGACGGAAATACTGCCGTGACCACCGCCCAGCATCAGCTCCATCGCGGTGGGGTCATCGCCGGAGTATATGGCGAAACCCTCCGGACAGCGCGCCACTAGGTCCGCACAGCGGGCCAGGTCCCCCGTTGCATCTTTTATACCGACAATGTTATCGAGCTCGGCAAGTGCAACGACCGTGTCGTTGTCCATATCCACGGCTGTGCGTCCCGGTACGTTGTATAGGATCTGGGGGATCTGAACCTGCTCTGCGATGCGTGCATAGTGTTGATAAAGACCGCGCTGCGGGGGACGGTTGTAGTAGGGTGTTACCAGGAGACAGGCCTCTGCGCCAACGTCCGCCGCTGTCGCGGTCAAGTCGACAGCCTCTTCCGTTGCGTTGGCACCCGTTCCAGCGATCACTGGAATGCGTCCATCGCAGCGCTCTACGCAGTAACGAATGACCTCACAGTGTTCCGGGACGCTCAGGGTAGCGCTTTCACCGGTAGTGCCAACCGCACCGATTGCCGCCGTGCCCGCTTCAATATGCAGCTCGATCAGACGCCCCAGCGCTTCCCAATCCACGCTGCCGTTATCGTGCATAGGGGTGACCAGTGCAACGATGCTACCGGTTATCATTCGTCATCTCCGCTCCACCAGCCGCCGACATGGGGCCGTGAGTTCTCGCCGGGAAAGCGGCCATTATCCATGCCCGCGACAGGATGACAACTGGCGCAGTACAATTGCGCATCGGGGCGCCACATTGATCCCGCAGTCAGACGGCAGAGGTCAGGGCCATGAGCAGATTCTTACGTTTTATCCCGTTAGTGATAAGCCTGGCGACTTCAGGCTGGGCCAGCGCCCAGGAAGATCCTCGTATCGAAAGCCTGTCACAGCTCGATAGGAGCTACATGGCCAACCAGCGTCAACAGATCGTAGATCTCGCGGCGCGACACTTGGGACGAGGCATAACCGGAGACACCGATCGCGACCTGGCTGTATTACAGGCTCTGCTCGACCGAGGTATCGTCCGAGACACTGATGAAGAAACCCTGCAGGCCATGGGATTTGTCCTGGGTGACCTGCTTGCGGACGACCTGGACATGCAGTGGGTGGTGTACGAGGACTCTGTAGGCCGCAGTCGCGCGTTGTTCTACCGCCCAACCGACACCTACCTGTTTCCTGTTACTATGATTTCACGACGCAGGGCGGTCGGCAACGACACAAGTGTTGCCGACATCTATCAGAGGGCCCACGACATCGTCACCAGCAGTATTCCGCCGCCGCCTTTTTAGGACACATAGAATTTGTGCGCTGCTGCCTTTAGACTTGACTGAACGACAATTAGAACCGCCGGTGCATGAACTCGAGCAAGCCCACCTACGAGTTGCTTTCTGACAGCGAAGATCAGTCTTCGTTGACCTTTTCCGGCAGTTGGACCCAGGGCAATAACACGCCCGATTTCACCAATCTGCGGACAGATCTGTGCGCAAAGAACCCCAGGCAGCTGATACTCGATGGACAACATCTCGACGCCTGGGATTCCTCTTTTATGGCGTTCTTGCTGCGCTGCGCGCAGTTCTGTCGAGCGGAAGATATAAGCTGTCAAACACGCGACATGCCCGAGGGGGTAGACAAGCTGCTGTCCGTTGCGACCGCGGTCGATCCCCACAATCCCCCCGCACGGGAAGGACGGTCTCTGCTACAGGTCATCCACCCAGCCGCGTGGATAGCCAAAGCCCAGCGAGAAACGCGGGAATTTTTGAACTTCATCGGCATGGTTGCGATTTCGATGGTTCGCATCGTCACGGGGCGGGCCAACACGCGCTGGGTCGACTACCTCGGATTCTGCCATCAAGCGGGGCCTGACGCCTTCGCCATCATCAGCCTCACGAGCATTCTGGTTGGAATGATACTGGGCTACCTTGGCGCCGTGCAGCTGCAGCAGTTTGGAGCAGAGATCTACGTAGCTGACCTGGTGGTCATCGGGATGCTCAGAGAAATGGGTGTCCTCATGACAGCAGTCGTTATGGCCGGCCGTACGGGTGCCGCCTACGCGGCCCAACTGGGAACGATGCAAACCAACGATGAAATCGACGCCATAACGACAATGGGGATTGACCCCGTCGAGTTCCTGGTGATGCCGCGTATGCTGGCGCTTATCACCATTATGCCCCTGCTTACAATCTACGCGAATCTACTGGGCATCTTCGGAGGCGGGATCGTCGCTGCAAGCATGGGTATCGGACCTGCTCAGTACATCACTCAGAGCGACGCTGCGCTGCAGATCTCACACTTGAGCGTGGGTTTCGTCAAGGCCGTCGTGTTTGCCATCTTGATCGCCGTCGCCGGCTGTCGGGCCGGCATTAGTTCTGGCCGCAGCTCGGCAGCGGTGGGCCAGGCGGCGACGGAGGCCGTTGTCACAGCCATTGTGTACCTCATCGTCGCCGATGCCGCGATCAACATTGTTTACCAACAGGTTGGTATATGAGCGACGAATCATCTCCTCATATCGCGGTACGCAATGTCACCATGGCCTACGGCAGCAATGTCATTCAGCGAGATCTGAACTTTGACATAAACCACGGCGACATATTCGTCATCATGGGTGGCAGTGGCTGCGGGAAGAGTACTCTTCTAAAGCATATGTTAGGGCTGATTAGCCCTAGCTCTGGGGATATTTTGTACAGCGGTGAGAGCTTTTTTGCAGCCAGCTCAAGTCGCCAGCAGTCAATGCGCCAACGTTGGGGTATTACCTATCAATCCGGTGGCTTGTTTAGCGCCATGACGCTGTCAGAGAACATTACCCTGCCGCTGCAGCTATACACCGATTACAGCGCACGAGAGATTGTTGATATCGTTGCCTACAAACTTGCGTTGGTAGGCCTGGCTGGCTACGAGGACTATTCGCCTTCAGAGGTGAGCGGTGGTATGCGCAAGCGGGCCGCTCTGGCACGAGCGATTGCACTCGATCCCGAGATTCTGTTTTTTGACGAGCCATCGGCCGGGTTGGACCCTATCAGCTCGCGCCTGCTGGACGAATTGATCGTGCAGTTGAAAGAGTCGATCGGCGCAACGGTCGTAATGGTAACTCACGAGCTGCCCAGCATTTTTGCTATCGCCAACAACTCCGTCTATTTGGACAATGTCAGCCGCACCATGATCGCCTACGGCAACCCAAACGATCTGCGCAGCCAAAGCGATCAGCCCGTCGTTAAGCAGTTTCTGTCTCGAAGCGCTGCGGCTGAAGCCGGTACACCACCATGAGGACACACTATGAGTGAGAAACCCCAAGCCGTCGCTATAGGTGCCTTCGTTGTGGGCGCCGTGCTGATAGCTCTGGTCACACTGCTCTATCTGTTGGGGTCGGGTTTCGGCGACAAACAAAAGGTCGTTATGGTATTCGACAGTTCCGTGACCGGCCTGAATGTCGGTGCACCTCTGGCGCTGCGCGGCGTAAAAATCGGTGAAGTCACCAAAATCGAACTCGTTCTGGATTCGGACAACGTTGAACTGATCATGTTGGTTGAGGCCGAATTTGACCCTAGTATCATCCGCCTCAGGGGTATGGCCAACGACAATCTGACTGAAGAACTGCTCGCGCGTGGTTTGCGAGCTCAGCTGAACACACAGAGTCTGCTGACGGGCCTACTGTACGTGCAGCTGGATTTTCACCCCAATAGCGAACTCAAACTCGCGAACATTGATTCACCCTACTTTCAGTTTCCCACCGTTCCCACAGAGCTGGAAAGAATCACCAAGAAGCTTCAGGACATCGACATCGGTGAGTTGGTGGATGATGTCAGTAGTATGACAAACAGCGTCGACAACTTTGTCAGCAGCCAGGATTTTCAAAATCTGCCCGCCCGCCTCAATGATAGCTTGCAGTCGCTCTCCGAGCTCAGCGAGCAACTCCAGGACCAACTCGCCAGTACAGGCCCGCGCCTGGACATCGCACTGGACGAGGCAACTCAAACCGTGGCATCTACCAATGCGGAGCTGCCGGAGCTACTCGACCTTGTGGAGGAGAATCTGCGTTCGCTCGATGCGGCCATCACCAGCATCGAGAGCGGTATGACAGGGGTTGATGAGCTGGTGTCGCCCGACTCAGAAACGGTCTACCAGTTGAACCAGGCACTCAAAGAAGCTATTCGAGCCGGCCGCTCGCTGCAGTCGCTCGCGGACACCTTGGAACAGCAACCGGAGGCCCTGATCCGGGGCAGGAGCAATCAGTGAAACGCATGACACTCAGTCGCTTGCTATGGACCCTGACTTTTTGCGCGTTGTTAACAGCCTGCGGCAGTAGCCCACCCAATGACTACTACATCCTCACTGCTCAAAGATCGCCGCCGCCTACTGGCAGTGAACCGGCTCTGGGTGTGGGCCCAATCACCGTTCCAGAGTATCTGGACACCGCGCAAATGATCTATGACAGACAGGGAAATACCGTTTCGCTGTCTTCGATAGATCGTTGGGCAGAGCCCCTTTCGGACGGCATGGAGCGTGTACTCGCGCTCAACCTGGCCGCACTGCTAAACACTCAGCAAGTGCAGACTTTCCCCTGGCATCCTAAGCGTACACCCGATATGGCGGTTAAGATGAACGTACTGGATCTCGATAGCAGTGCAGCGGGTGCCACCCTGATCGCCGAATGGCTGCTGTATCGACCAGGCGATTCTTCGGTAGTACGTCGCCGTATTGACACTCTGACCACGCCGCTAGGCGCGACCGTTGCCGCCGACGTGGCAGCGGCCTATAGCACACTGCTACAAGAACTCGCAGGCATTATTGCAGATGAAGTCAATCGCAGTGCACGGACAACTCGGCAAGCGAACTAGAACTCTGCCGCGCGCAACATGGCGTCTGAGCCACCGTCGACAAACACTACCGACCCGCACATAAAGTCCGACGCCGGGCTGAGCAGGAATCGCATGACGTTCGCGATCTGAACGGGCTCAGCTGTACCACCCCAGGGTACGGCTTTGCCAAACTCGCGAATGGAATCACCCAGAGTTTCATCGGCGAGGACCTGCTCCGTGAGGGGCGTCATAGTAATACCGGGCGCAACCGCGTTCATACGCACGCCAGCGGCAGCGTATTCGACCACGTGGTTACGCATCCACGTGGTGACGGCTCGTTTCGACCCAGCGTAGGCAGTATGCCCATCGCCGTGCTCTTCGATGTAAGCGCAACTGGCCTGCTCGTCGCCCGCCAGGCAGTGCTGGATGACCGGGTCATCGGCGGGGACCATCGGCGCCGAATTTGAGGAGACCAGTAGCGCGGTACCACGCTTTTTCGCCAACAGATCACGCAGCCCGCTGACCGTGGCAACAACCGCGAAGTAGTTCACCTTCAGAATCAGTGAACGAGGCTTGGCGACCGGAGGCAGGCCCGCACAGGGCACGAAGCCATCCAGGCCGTCGGGCGCCTTGCTGTGAATCTCTGCCAAAGCAAACTGGCGCCCTTCGGGTGTCGACAGGTCTGCCACAACATCGCCTTCCTTGATATCGACCGAAATGACCTGATGGTCCTCCGCCAACAGCTGACTCTTCAACTCTGCGCCGATCCCTGTGGCGGCGCCAGTGATTGCATAGTGACCCATGATGGTGGCTTCTCCTTCTCGCGTAGCACGGTTTCAGCGCGCATCTATTATTGTCTGTCAGGCCCAAAGTGTGGCTCAGGCAACACCTGAAGGCCATGGGCGGCCGGGCCATTTTTTATGGCTGCAGACCGTCTAACATGGAGCTTTCAACTATGGAGCCTTCAAACCGACCCTAATAGCACCTCTTCCCCTACCGGCTCCAGCAAGCTGAGGTGCTTCTCACGGGCGTTGCCAATCTCACGGCCCAGGGGGCGCAGGCGCCAAGGCTGCTTCAGCCGACTGTCAAACAACGTGTCGTCTTTCGCGATTGGCTGCGCATTGTCCAGCCAGCGGTCCCATTCCTGTGGTTCAAGCATCACCGGCATACGCTTGTGCCACGGGCCAAATGCCTCGGGCGCTGCCGCGGTGACGATGGTGCAAGATAACAGCGCCGTCCCCTCACCTTCCCAAACATCCCAAAGAGCCGCGGCGGCAAACTCACTGTCCTCGCCTCTGATCATCCAGGGCTGCTTGCTGGCGGCGGTGCCACGCCACTCGACAAAACTGCTCATGGGCACTATTCCGCGCTGCTGGCGAAATGGGGTGCGGTAGGCAGCACTCTTGGTTAGCCCTTCACTGCGCGCGTTGAACATCGCGTATTTCTGATTGACCTGCTTGGCCCAGGACGGTGTCAGCCACCACCTGGCCAAATCAAGTGTGCGCGCTCCGTCGACTTCCCGGATCAGGGCAACCCGCTCCGTTGGGGCCACGTTAACGCGAGACGGCAACGACAGGTCCAGGCCCAGGTCTTTCAGCAGTTCCTTCAAACCCGGGCTGTCTATCACATTAAATCGGCCGCACATGGTTCTAATGTGCCCGTTTGGAAGACGCCAGGCAATCGGAATGAGCGTGTGGCACGCAGCAGGCCGCAGACAAGGTCTGCCATGCTATACCTCCACCCGCTGGAAAGCGGCACCGCTTGACCAGCCTTGCCACTGTCCACGCGCGGATAGTACCCTTTCCGACGATTTTTCTCGGGAGGAAACGATGAGCGGCAAACCACAGGTGCCGGCCATAGATGGCTGGTTTACGATGACCGCGAGTCCGCATCTGATCGGCACGCGCTGCAAACTCTGCGGGACATACTTTTTCCCGAAGCAAAGCCACTACTGTAAAAATCCGCACTGCGACAGCACGGACTTTGAAGAGGTTGAGCTTAGTCGTACCGGGCGCATTTGGAGCTACACCAACGCCTGCTACAAACCGCCCGAGCCCTTCATTGCTGCGGAGCCGTTCGTGCCCTACACCATCGCAGCGGTAGAGCTCGAGCGGGAGAAGATGGTGATTCTAGGCCAGGTGATCGAGGGCGTCTCGGTGGATGAATTGAAGGTCGGAATGCCCATGGAACTGGTACTAGAACCGCTCCATGAAACCGACGAAGATATTAAGGTCACCTGGAAATGGCGACCAATGGCGCAGTAACGCCAGGGGTAACTGGAGTAAACAACTATGTCCAATGAAATCGCCATCATCGGCGCTGGTATGCACCCCTGGGGAAAGTGGGGCCATAACTTTGTCGAGTATGGAATCGCTGCGGCGAGAGAGGCCCTAACAGACGCAGGCGTCCCCTGGAACGACGTCACCTTCGTCTCCGGCGGCGCCACCGTACGCTGCGGCTACCCAGGCTACGTCGCCGGTGCCACCTTCGCCCAGGCACTGGGTTGGCAGGGCGCCGAGGTTAATACCTCCTATGCCGCTTGCGCGTCCGGCTCACAGGCACTGGCCGCTGCACGCAGCAAGATCATCTCTGGTGCCTGTGACGTCGCGCTGGTTGTCGGCGCCGACACGACACCGAAGGGCTTTCTGGCGCCCGCCAAAGGCTACCGTCCCGAGGACCCCGACTGGGTGCGTTTCTACATCGGCATCACCAATCCTACCTATTTCGCCCTCTACGCCCGGCGGCGCATGGATCTTTATGGGGACACGCTGGAAGACTTCGCGGCGGTGAAGGTCAAAAACTCGCTGGTGGGAAGCAAGAATCCTCGCGCGCGCTACCGCAAGTGTTTCACCGCAGAGGATGTCGCGGCGTCTGCGATGGTAGCGGATCCACTCAGGCTGATGGACATCTGCGCAACCTCCGACGGTGGTGCCGCGCTGGTCGTCTGCAGTCTCGATTACGCAAAGAAGCTCGGCAAGGGCGACGCTCCCCGTGTCGCCGCCATTTCAACGGTGACGCCTACTTTCGCCAGTTCCGTGGTGGAAATGCCGGACATCGCGACAGACTCAGCCGCCGCAAACGGCGTGACCGCACAAGCCTATCGGAGCACCCTGCCACTGAAGGCCTACGAGGAAGCAGGCATCGGGCCGGCTGACATCGATCTGGCGGAGGTCTATGATCTCTCCACTGCCCTTGAACTGGACTGGATCGAGGACCTGCAGTTAGCACCACGCGGGGAGGCCGCGCAGTTGTTGCGCACCGGAGATACGGCGCTGGGTGGAAAAACCCCAGTCAACGTCTCCGGAGGCCTGGCCTGTTTCGGAGAGGCAGTGCCAGCTCAGGCGCTTGCCCAGGTATGCGAGTTGACCTGGCAGCTCAGGGGAGAAGCCGGCGACCGGCAGGTCGAGGGCGCCAGAGTGGGCATAACGGCCAATCAGGGTCTGTTCGGACACGGCAGTTCGGTGATCGTAAAGCGGTGACCTTCAGCTGCTGTGTGGAGCAGGCCCAAGCTGTCAGAGTTCGCAAACGTAACACATGCTGTCCGATGACATGAGCAGCCGATGCCGCGGCCCCGGAACGTTTAAATCCAGGCTCTCATAACCCGCATCACCGGTGTACAGAAAGTGCACGCCGGCGTCGTCGGCCACCACCGCTGGCTCGAAGATCATCGGCTCAGAACCGCCTACGCGCACCCGCGCATCGGCACAGCTCACGCAGTCGGCTATGGTGTGCAGGCTCACGTAGGTGGGTGGCATCAGACGCAGTACCTGGTCAGGATCATCAGACTCGGCCAGCGCCAGCCGTGGCTGAACCCACCTGTGATGGGCGATCTCCCCGCCGTCCACCTCGACGTGTTGTCCATCCTCCAGCAAAGCTAGAAAAAACCAGGTGGCAAAGCGACGCTTTGCGCCCACCGGCGTGGTCCAGTGGGAAAAATACAACAGCTGCTCCGGCGCGAGTGTCAAACCAGCCTCCTCACCGGTTTCCCGAATGGCGGCGTTGACAGCGGCTTTATGGTCATCGTCTTCAATGCGATCCCCCGCTTCCACCTTGCCCCCCGGAAACACCCACATGCCACCCATGTGGCTTACGTCCTTGTGTCGCTGCACCAACAGCGCCTCCATGCCTTCAGCACCGTCGCGCACAAGCACCACCGTGGCGGCAGGCAAAACCGGCTCTATCTGATCACTGGCTGCTATGTCGTCGTTCAAGGAAAAAACCGACTGATGGTATCAATTACGCAGGCCGGACGATCATTGCCGTCGATCTCGATGGTAATTCTCACCACGACCTGCACGCCGCCTTTCACTTCCTCCGCACTGATCACCTCTCCATGTCCACGAATCTTACTGCCGACGGGAACCGGAGCCGGAAATCGTACCTTTTCACAGCCGTAATTCACCCCCATGGACACGTTATCGACCCGCAGTATCTGCGGCAAAAACCAGTTCGCCAGAGACAAAGTCAGATAGCCGTGGGCTATGGTCGATCCAAATGGCCCTTCGGCCGCCTTTTCCGGGTCAACGTGTATCCACTGGTGATCACCTGTGGCATCCGCGAACAGGTTGATGCGCTCCTGGTCGATTTGCAACCAGTCGCTGACGCCCAGATCGGCGCCCACCGAATCCAGCAGCGAGGCCGGATTTTCGAAGACTGTGGTCATGTCTCTTTGATCCTTGCTCAAGTCGGATGCGCACTATACCACCTGATCTAAGGCGGCGTGGCAGATAGCAGTTCAACAATGTTGTAAAGCAATGAAAGTCGGCTACTTTTAACTTCAGGTATTCACCATTCAGAGAGGTTAAGCAATGCCAGAGAACTTGGACCTGCAGACGCTGATTTCCGACTACGCGGTCCCTTGGGGAATCCGTATCGCTTTTGCACTAGTTATCTTTTACGTCGGCCGAATAGTTGTCGGTATCGTTATTCGCGCGATTCGAAAAGTCCTGGAACAGCGCGAAATGGACGAAATTCTGGTGGGTTTTCTAACCAGTATTTTGCGCTGGGTTCTGCTGCTGTTTGTGGTGGTTGCCGCACTCAGTCAGCTCGGCATTGACACGACTTCAATGGTAGCGCTGCTGGGTGCTGCGGGTCTCGCCATAGGCTTATCACTGCAAGGATCACTGTCGAATTTCGCCTCGGGTGTGATGCTCATCATTTTCCGCCCTTTCACCAAGGGCGACTTTGTTGAGGTTGCCGGAGCGACGGGTGTAATCGACAACATCAGCATTTTCACCACAACCATGACAACGCCCGACAACAAGGAGGTAATTGTGCCCAACGGCGCGATACTCTCCAACAACATTACCAACTATTCCGCACGAGACACGCGCCGGGTGGACATGGTGTTTGGAATTTCCTACGACGATGACATTCGTACGGCCAAAGCCATGCTGGAAGAGATCGTTGCCGGAGACAGCCGTATCCTCGAAGAGCCGGCTCCGGTCGTCGCGCTGGGTGAACTGGCGGACTCCAGCGTCAACTTTCTGGTTCGCCCATGGGTCAACGCGGAGGACTACTGGGCCGTTCTGTGGGATACCACCGAGGCGGTCAAGCTGAAGTTCGACGAGGCGGGTATCAGTATCCCCTTCCCTCAGATGGATGTTCACATGAACAAGCCCGGAGAAGCTGCCTAAATCGGCCAGAGGCCGCGTCATGCAAGGGCTGCGGGGGAGATTCGGGGCTCTCCCAACGGCCCAATCTTTGTTCTTTATTACAAGTATTTCACAGGTCGATCATCCGCCTTTATGGTATAAACGTACCTTATAGGCTGTGATGCTCGACCCTTGTCGATTGCACATCACGCCCGGGCTCAAGAGTTCGTCTCACTGATTTCGCCCAAGAGACGATAGTCCCCTGGTGGACCCTGACTGGTAAATCCTTTGGCTTCCGCAAAAAAACAGCTTGCACTTTCCGCGGCCATGCTCGCTTTCGCAGTGGTGGTGGCGTCGTTGCTGTTTGCGATGCGACCGCCCACGGAGATGTCGGAACCGCAGTTCAAGCCGATCACGGTGGATGTCGCAGAAGTTGTGCGGGAAGATCTGCGCGTCCAGATTCAGGCGCAGGGTACCGTCAGCCCGCTGCGCAGTTCCTCCCTTCTGGCAGAGGTCAGTGGCCGCATCGTTGAAGTGGCTGATCACTTCAACGTGGGCGGCTTTGTCGCTGAGGGCGATATGCTACTGCGAGTCGACCCACGCGACTACGAAACCAACCTGCTGAGAGCCAGGGCAGCGGTTGAATCGGCCGAAAGTGCTCTGGCGCAGGAAAGAGGCCGCGCGCAGGTGGCCGAGCGTGAATGGAAGAAGCTTCCCGCCGGCAGTCAGCGCAGTGACGAGGCTCGTGACCTGTACCTTCGCAAACCGCAGCTTGAGCAGGCAGAATCGCAACTACTCGCCGCGCAAGCAGATCTCAATACGGCTCAGGATAACCTGGATCGAACCGTTGTGCGGGCGCCCTACGCCGCGCTGATCAAGGCCAAACACAGCGATCTTGGCCAGTTCGTCGCGACCGGCAGTCCCCTGGCGGATATCTTCGCCATCGAGGCCGCGGAGGTTCGTCTACCGATACCCCAGAGCCGCCTGGATTTTCTTGAGCTGCCTGAGGTCAATGGCGACCAGGAAGGCTCTGTGATCGATCTCTACACGGATGTGGGCGGGGTGGTGAAACACTGGACGGCGCATCTGCAACGCACCGAGGGCGTCTTCGACGAGCGCTCCCGCGCGCTGTACGCCGTTGCGCGTATCGACGACCCCTACGGTTTGCACCGCGACGGGCGCGACCCGTTGCGCGTGGGCACTTTTGTCAACGCCAACATCACCGGGCGGGAACTGCGCGACGTCATCGCGCTGCCCCGCTACCTGTTGCGCGCGGGCAACAGTATCTGGGTGATCAATGAAGACAATCTGCTGCGCAACCGCAGCGTGACGACGCTGCGTACTGGTGGTGATGTGATCTATATACGCGATGGCCTTGAGGAAGGCGAACTGGTGTCACTGACGCTCCTGGACAGCTCATTTGAGGGTTCCGAGGTCATCATCCAGTCACGAACCCCCACGAACGCACTGGATGAGCACGGCAAGCCCAGGGCACCAGAGGCTACACAGGATGTGACCGCGTCAGTCGTTGAAGAGAGCAATCAACCGGAGGGGTGATGCAGACTCCGACGCCGCGCAAGGGCATCATCGCCTGGTTCGCCTACAATCCCGTCGCCGCCAATTTGTTGATGCTGATCATCATCCTGGTCGGCCTTGGCTCAGCTTTCACTCTTCAACGGGCTCTGTTTCCCGTCATCGACTTCAACATCGTGTGGCTTGAGGCGAGCTATCCCGGCGCTGCTCCCGAAGAAGTCGAACAAGGCGTCGTACTGAAAATCGAAGAAGCGATTAACGATCTGGAGGGCATCAAACGCGTCGAGTCCGATTCCTTCGAGTCTCGCGCCGTCATGATGATCGAACCGCAAGATGGCGCTGATCTGGGCAAACTGCTTGACGACATTCAGAACAGGGTCGATGCCATCACACACTTTCCCGAAGAGGCAGAAAAACCCATCATCAGTCAGCCGGAAATTCTGTTTCCAGCATTAGTACTGCAACTCTCAGGGGATATTGATGAGCGCAGTATGAAAGCGCTCGCCGACCAGCTGCGCCGTGATCTGCTGACGTACCAAGATGTCTCCGCGGCTTCGGTCGTCGGAGCCAGGGAATACGAAATCGCCATCGAGATTTCCGAGCAGCTGCTGAGGGAGTACCACCTGACGCTGGGGGATGTGGCCAATCGCATTGCAGCCTCCTCACTCGACCTTCCGGCGGGCGCTGTCAGAACTGAAAACGGCGACATCATGCTGCGTACCATGGGCCAGGCCTACGTGCAGCAAGACTTCGAAAACATCGTTCTCAAAACCTGGCCGGACGGTACCCGACTACTCCTGGGCGACATTGCCACAGTCTCGGACGGTTTTGTCGATGGCTCCGGCTTCTCGTTGTTCAACGGACAATATTCCCTGGGCATTAACGTGTTCTCGATGGGCAAACAGGACATCATAAAAACGGCCGACGCGGCCAAGGCGTTCGTCGCCGATCGCTCTGCCAGTCTGCCCAAAGGCGTAAAACTGGACGTATGGTCAGACTCTACCTACTACCTTAAAGGTCGGCTTGTCATGATGGTGGACAACCTGGCTCTGGGTGCTCTACTGGTATTCATCATTCTCGCCCTGTTCCTTGAGATCAAGCTCGCCTTCTGGGTCATGTTGGGTATACCCGTCTGCTTTCTGGGTGCCATGGCCTTGCTGAATACACCCTACGTCGACACGAGTCTTAACATGATCAGCCTGTTCGGCTTCATTCTCGTACTGGGTATTGTGGTCGATGACGCCATCATCGTTGGCGAAAGCGCCTACGCGGAACAAGAGGCGCACGGCCACAGCATTGAGAGCGTGGTAAATGGTGTCTACAAGGTGGCAACTCCTGCGACCTTCGGCGTGCTGACGACCATCATGGCGTTCGCGCCAACACTTTTTGTAGATGGTGTATTTGGTGCCTTTCCCGAAGCCTGCGGCTGGGTTGTCATTCTCTGCCTGTGTTTTTCACTGGTGGAATCCAAATGGATTCTCCCTGCGCACCTGGCCCACAGCCCTCCGGCGAAAAACAAACTGCTGCTGTCCATAGACCACGTTCAAGAAGCAGTGAACAGACAGCTTAAACACTTCGTTGCGAACCGCTATCAGCCCTTCATGCTGCGCTGCATACGCAATCGCTACACCACCCTTGCCTTTTTTCTGTCGCTATTAATTCTATCATCCGGATTGATAACCGGAGGCGTGGTGCGCACCGTGCTCGCCCCAGACGTGCCTGGTGAATTTCTGATTGTCGAATTGCGCATGGCTCAGGGTACTCCACAGGATCGAGCCGTGCAGGCGACCATGGACATTGCCACCGCTTTCAGGACCATGGAGAAACGCTATCAACAAGAAAGTGGACATCGCGAGCCTCTGCTTGACAACATGGCCGTGTACGGCTTTGACCGCATCAATGGTCGCATTGACGTCGAGTTGACCAAAGAAGAACAGCGCAGCATCTCTACTCGTGAGATCCAGCGCCTCTGGCGCGAGGAGGTCGGACAGATCCACGGTGCTGAAGTGTTTTCCATTTCCAGCGCAGATGGTCCAGAGTTTGGCCCCGCAGTTGCTTTTGACCTGATGCATCGCGACATCGACACGCTGCGACTCGCGTCGGCCGAATTGGAAGAAGCGCTGTCTCATTACGAAGGCCTTTACGATATTCGCAATGGTGCGAGCGATACCGCTGATGAATTTCACCTCGACATCCTGCCCGAGGCGGAGTCGCTGGGGCTGACGCGCCTCGATCTTGGCACCCAGGTGCGCCACGCTTTTTATGGAGCCGAGGCTCAGCGAGTCCAGCGCGGGATCGACGAGATCAAGGTGATGGTGCGCTATCCTAAGGCGGACCGCGAGAACGTCGACAGCTTGAGCAACATGTACATACGGACGCCGGCGGGCGATGAGGTACCCTTTGACACCGTCGCTCAACTCGACGTGCAACAGGGGCTGATTAAGGCAACTCGTATCAACTACCAACGGGCAGCAGAAGTCACCGCGGAAGTAGACAAAGCGTTGACTGAACCCTCGCGGGTGATGCGAGACGTAGAAGACAACGTGCTTCCAGACCTGCTCAACAAGTACCCCGGTCTCGACTATGGAATATCCGGCGCTGCCGATGAAGAGGCCAAAATGGCAGTCAGCATGATCGTAGGCTTCGCGCTTTCACTGTTCGGTATTTACGCTCTGCTCGCCATCCCCACCAAGTCATACCTGCAACCCCTCATCATCATGGGTGTCATCCCGTTCGGTATGATCGGGGCTATCTTCGGGCACTGGATTACTGACTATCCGATCAGCATGATGTCTGTGATGGGCGTCATTGCCCTGAGCGGGGTTGTCGTCAACGACAGTCTCATCATGGTGGACTTTGTCAACAAATCGATCGCGGCGGGTATGGATCGCTACGACGCGGTGGTCAATGCCGGTATGCGCCGTTTCCGGGCCATTCTTCTAACGTCCTTGACGACCTTTTTTGGCTTGGTGCCAATGCTTCTGGAAGACAGTATTCAGGCAGAGCAGATGATACCGATGGCGATTTCACTCGCTTACGGCATCGTCTTTGCGACGGTGATTACGCTCCTGCTGATACCCAGCCTTTACATGATACTGGACGACCTAAAAACCTGGTGGAGCGGCCGCTCTACCCCAGCCGCCGCTCAGGAAAAACGTTCCGGCAGCCCTGCCTGACCGTAGCGCGACACCGCCGCGCATGAGTCGATCACTTAAATCCTGCGCAGCTGACACATCGCATGTACAAGTGCCTTGGATCTTGCAACAGCGATATCTCCTCAGCCGCTTCACCCAGGGGTGCGAGCAAGGCAGAGACGTTCGTGACCAGCTTCGAATGCCTCAGTACTCCAACACTGCCCACTCGATTCGCGAGTTGCTTCATAAACTGATCACGCGGGGAGAGCGGATAATCAACGTAGTCCACCTTGTAATCCTCTACGGCAGCGAGCTCCGCCGCCGCGTCAACCGCCTGTTCCAGGCTGCCTAAGGCGTCCACCAGCCCAATGTCCAGCGCGTCGGAGGCGCTCCACACTCGACCCTGCGCGATGGTATCCACGTCTTCGACACTCATGGCACGGCCTTCTGCGACCACCTCCAGGAACGTATCATAGGCGAAGCCCACCGCACTGTTCATGGTTTGCACGAGTTCGGGATTCAGCGGTCGGTCTGCGCGAATCGAGCCGGCCAGTTCGGTGGTTCCCACACCGTCCGTGTAAATCCCCACGCGCTGCAACAAATCTTCAAAGGTCGGAAAAGCGGCAAACACGCCGATGCTGCCCGTAATGGTCGAGGGTGTAGCCCAAATTTGATCCGCGGGGGCCGCAATGTAGTAGCCGCCAGACGCTGCGACCGACCCCATAGATACAACAAAGGGTAGGCCCTTGCTTTGCGCATAGAGCACCTGCTGCCGTACTACCTCAGAGGCAAACATGCTGCCACCGCCACTGGTGACCCGCATCACAATCGCAGCGACATTGTCATCATCTGCGGTACTGCGGATCAACCGAGCCAGCGAATCCCCACCAATGGTGCCAGGGGGTTGGTCGCCGGGTAGTATGTTCCCGTAGGCCGTTACGACAGCAACCCGACTTCCCTCGGGCTTGGTCAGCGCCAGCGGACGCTTGCGGGCGATGTAGCGCTCAAACTCTACCGCCTCATACAGTCCGTCATCGTTGCTGGCTCCAACCACTTCAACGAGGTATTTGTTGCCCTCGTCGCGGCTCATCAATTTGTCCACCAAACCGGCATTCAGCGCGATCTCAGCGACGTTACCTTTCTCCGCAATCATGGTTTCCGAGAGGCTATTGATGTATCGATCCACAGAACCTGCTTCCAAATCGCGCTGGGTCTCAACGATTGAGGTGAACTGGGCCCAGATCTGCTGCAGCCAGTGCAACGTTACCTCCTTTTCCTGAGGCGACATATCATCTCGCAGGTAGGGTTCTACTGCAGACTTAAAGTCCCCCGCACGAAACACGTGCATTTTGACGGACAGCTTTTCCAGCGCCTCTCTGAAGTAGTTGCGATAGCTGCTGAAACCCTCCAGAGCTA
>JBCCYE010000002.1:0-207316 GCA_039190425.1 Pseudomonadota bacterium
CGATATCTTGCTCCAGGTAGTCGGCGCCCATGCCGTGTGCCAGTGCCTTTGCCGCCAGCGTATGCTCCGGCAGGTAGGCGCAGGCGCCTCTGTGGGCAATGATTACAGGCAGACGGTCAGACACGGTCGGTCAGACACGGTCAGTCAGACACGGTCGGTCAGACACGGACGGTTAGACACGATCAGACTCCCATGGGTTGCGGTGCAAGCCGGTGCCGCGAGCCTCAGGGGAGTGCTGCAATCCAAGCGCTTTCTTCAAACCATTTCTTACGCAGTTGATTGAGCACACCCGATTTCTCGTAGGCAGTGAGATAGTTGTCGACCAGGTTCGCGAACTGTGGATCATCAACGCTGATCGCGATGCCAATGGGTTCTACCGTAAGCGGATTCTCTAACGTGATGAGCCCCGCTTCCGGGAAACGCAGGACCGATAACTTGCACAACGGCATGTCGGCGACCATGGCATCTCCCTTGCCATCGATCAGCTGTGCGACACCGGCATCGTAGCTCTCCACCTCGATGAGCGTAGCCGCAGGAGCCACATCGCGAACAAACTTCGCGCTGGTTGAGTTGCTCAATGCGAGCAGCTTCATACCTTCCCGGTTAAATTCGGCGGCGTTGCTGATCGTGCCCAGTGTGGAACTTTTGGTGAGTATGGATTTCCCGGACAGCATGTAAGGCCCGATGAAGGTGACCTGCTCGCTGCGTTCAGGTGTGATCGACAGACCGGAGAGCACCATATCCACTTGATTTTCCTCTAGTGCACTGAGCAAGTTGCCGAATGGCATGGTGGTGATCTCCAATTTTACGCCCATGGCGCCGGCCAGTGCTTTTGCCAGGTCAACATCAAAGCCCATCAGGCCCCCCTCGCGGTTGGTCATCGTCATGGGCGGCTGATTACCAGACATTCCCACTTTTAAGACTTTGAAATCAATTACCCGCTGCAAAGTGTCTCCAGCCCAAACTTGCGCGGAAGTGAGCGAGGTAATCAAAACCAGGCAGATGGCGAAGAGTTTTACCATTGGTGTGGGCATGAGTCGTGTCTCCTTGGACAACTGAAAACAAAGCGGTGGAGCGGCGCTTCCAAACCGCGCCGCATGGGCGTTGCGAAATGAAACGGGTACCGCAAGTGTAGACCGTTACGTGCGGATGCCAAAAGCTTTTATCATAGTCACCGGTGCACACAAAGGGGGTAGATATGAGCCTTACATTCGATCGCATTCTTATCGAGGTGGTGGATCTGGTCGCTGCAATCGCAGACTATCAGCGCCTTATGGGTGTGCAGGCGGTTACTGTCGACCGTGATCATCAGGCGGCCTTCTGGCCGCTGTTCAATACGACGATCGAGCTCCGGGAACAGTCTCGGACAAAGAGCGGCATTGCAGGGCTAGCGTTTGCGACTGAGCGACTGAGCGCCAGGCAGCAGGGCGCAGAACAACCGGTAAACAATGCGCTTGGCCTGGACATCCGTTTAACGGATGGCCTGGCGACGGAGCGGCTGCGGCGGCAACAGAGTTCCCCTCCGGCTTTTGCAGTCGATCACGTTGTGTTGCGAACCGACAATGCTGACGCTTGCGTGGACTTGTTCGCCGATCAATTATCGGTGCGTCTTGCGCTGGACAAAACCGTGCCCGAATGGGGCGGTCGCATGCTGTTTTTCCGCAGTGGCAAGCTGACGCTGGAGGTGATTGAGAGCGAGATGGATGATGTCTCGCGCAATGAATTCTGGGGTATCGCTTACCAGTGCGTGAACATTGATCAAACGGCTGCAGAGTTGGTGGAGCGCGGCGTGACTTTGTCAAAAATACGCCCCGGTAGAAAGCCAGGCACGCGTGTGGCTACGCTCAAGAGCCATGATCTGGGTATTCCTACTCTCCTGATTGAGCCGGCGCAATGATCGATCGCCAGCAGTGTGTTTTTACGTGTCAATCAAAAAGGGGCCCTCGGGCCCCTTCGAGTCTTGGTCAAGCGATCAGTTCTTGATTTGCATCTTGATCGTGTTCTCGGTGTTTTTACCGTAGGGTGGCAGCATACCGCCGAGTTTGGCGATATTGATATTGGCCTGGCTATACACCGACTTGGCGTGACTGAAAGTTTGGAAACCTTTGAAGCCGTGGTAGGCGCCCATGCCACTGGGGCCAACACCCCCGAACGGCAACTCTTCCTGCATTACGTGCATGATAACGTCGTTGATGCAAACGCCACCTGACGTTGTGCGCGATAGGAATTCATCCTCCTCTTGCTTGTCCTCGCCAAAATAATAGGCCGCCAGCGGTCTTGGTTTGCTATTGATGTAGTCGATGGTCTCTTCGAACTTGCTGTAGGTGCGAATCGGTAGCAGCGGTCCGAACAGTTCCTCTTCCATCATTTTCAACTCTTCGGAAGGTTCCGGGATCAGGGTCGGCGGAATTTTTTGTGTGCCCTGTTGGCCGTCAAAGTCCTCCGCGGCAGGATTGATTGGAATGACCTTCTGACCGCGTTCTGCTGCCTCTTCAAGATAACCGTTCAAGCGGCCGAAGTGACGCTCGTTGATGACCGAGGTGTACTGAGGGTTGTCGAGAATACGTGGATACATCTCGGTGACCGCTTTCTGCGCAGCGGCGATCACCTCGTGCAGCTTTTCTTCCGGGACCATAAGGTAGTCGGGAGCCAGGCAAATCTGGCCCGCGTTCATGGTCTTGCCCACCATGATTCTGCCGAGACTCTTCTCGATGTCCGCCGAGCGAGAGATCACAACGGGGGATTTGCCTCCCAATTCAAGTGTCACCGGTACAAGATTCTGCGCGGCGGCGGCGAGAATGTGTTTGGCGATCGAGGTAGCGCCCGTGAAAATCATGTGGTCAAAGGGCAGGGCCGAGAAGGCCTGTCCCACTTCGGGGCCGCCATCGTACACCGAGACTTCCATTGGGTCGTAAGCTTCTGCAATCATCTCACCGATTAATGCCGATGTGGCAGGCGTGAATTCCGACGGCTTGACCATCGTTCGATTGCCGGCGGCCAGCACTTGCGCCATCGGGCTGAACACCATGTTCACTGGGAAGTTCCAGGGTGCAATGATGCCAACGACGCCCAGCGGCTGATACTCGATCTTGGAGCGTCCACCCAGCAGGTTGAACGGAAACATAGTGGGCCGCTTTTCCGGCTTCATCCATTTGCGTACGTGCTTGATGGCGTGCTTCATCGGAGCGATGCCTGCGCCGACATCGGTCAACAGGCTGATTTCACGGGGGCGACAGCTGAAATCTGCGTTCAGCGACTCGACCAGCTTGTCCTGATACTTGACCAGCACGTCGACGCCGCGCTGCAGGCGGTCGATACGTGCTTCCGCCGTCACGACGCCTTCCTGCAGATAGGCATCGCGCATGGCCTGCAAGGTGGCCTTCATCTGCTCTTCGATGTCGCCGGTTGACGTGATTTGCTCGGGTGCATTCATGGCTTGGTCCTCGCTGGGAGTGGAGGGCCCGTCGCTGTGCGGGCATGGATAGACAGGTAGGATTATAGTCCCGCGTCGCGTGAATATTAAACACCTCAGCAGGTTATATGTGGCCAGACACCTAAAACAGTGAGTTCCACCTTGGCAAGGTCTCACGCAGCTGCTAATAATTGAGCCATGAAGAGCAAGGCCGACACACGCACCCCCTCTCCGCCCTACGGGTATTCGCGGGAGTGCACCTATTCCCGCGATGAGCAAATGCGCATCGTGGCCGAGTTCCATGCCCACAAAATTCGGCCCAGCAGAATCGCCTACCGGATGGGCATTGACATCGCATTCATTGAGGAACTCATTGCTGGCGAGATTGAGCCGGAGCGATTTCCTGAACTGGTGAAATTCTACCGCACGCGGCGTTACCAGGAGCGACTCCGGGATTCTGGCGTGCACAACGGCATCGCTCGCTACGAACTCCAGCAGCGAATTGAGCGGGAGTTCCGGGAAGAAACCGGGCTGTAAGTCAACCTCCTTAAGCCATCCCTGCTTTGCTAACCACGTTTGCCCCCTAGTGTGGATCTGGATTACGATTGCCGCCCCACGACTTGGCAGCGCGGAAGATTCTATGACAGCTCACCTGGACACCCTGCAAACCTGGCACGATATGCTGGAACGCGGCGATATGGATGGCCTAAATAGTATTTTGGCTGAGGAGTGCGTATTCCATTCGCCTGTTGTGCATACTCCCCAAGCGGGCCGCGATCTGACGCGACTGTATCTGACGGGAGCATTTAGCGTGCTCAGCGATGGCTTCCGATATGTCAAAGAAGTGGTGTCGGAGCGGCACGCTGTCCTGGAGTTCACCTGTCAAATTGATGGTCTGTCGGTCAATGGCGTCGATATCATGACGTTTGACGATGACGGCCGGATCATCGAATTTAAAGTGATGGTGCGGCCACTAAAGGCCATCAACATAGTGCACGCAAAAATGCGCGATATGCTGGAACAATTGTCCGCCTAGCGATGCGTTCGGGCTTTCCGCCTGAAGAAGCCTGCCCAAGAGGGTCAATACACCGCTTGGTTAGATTCATCTCTTAACGTAGAATCGAGGGAAATAGTGGGAGTGTGCGCTGACGCCATGGGCACAGCACTGAATAACCCAGATACATACCGCAAGAAAGTCGCCATGCCGCAGTCGTTGTTGTTGCTGGCGGTTGTGTGCCTGCTGGGCATGCAATCGATTGAGGCTGGGCATGAGCACGATCATGATCATTCTGACTCGCCCTCGCCGTGTCTGTTTTGTGACAAACCGGGCGACGTACCTGCCGCGCTAGGGCTTGAGACGGGGTCGCTACTCTGGAGCGAAGATCGTCCATGTTTTGACCACTGGCAGTTGCTGCCCGCGGCCGTTAACTCGATGTGGGCCAGGGCGCCGCCCTCAATCTCTTGAAACCATACTAATGATTACAGTTTTCAAGGGAGTTTGTGATGAAACGCTTTATTGTACTGGCGACTGCCGTCGCTACTGCGCCTCTGTCCGCAGATGAAGTTCCATTAGAACACGTGCTGGTCTCTGTGCCGTTGCACAAGAAGGCCGCTGAAACCGCGCTACCCGTAACCGTCTTGACCGGCGATGAACTGCAGCGTGCCGCTACGCAAACCATCGGTGAAACCCTGAGCAACACGGCCGGTATTACAAACGCGTCCTACGGGCCCGCGGTTGGGCAGCCGGTGATTCGTGGCCAGCAGGGCCCGCGGGTCACGGTGCTGCAAAACGGTACCGGTATCGCCGACGCGTCCAGCGTCAGTCCCGACCATGCCAATGCAACGGAGCCTTTGCTGGCGGACAGCATCGAGGTGTTGCGCGGGCCCTCCACACTGCTCTACGGCGGTGGCGCAATCGGCGGCGTGGTGAACGTTATAGACAATCGGATACCGACTTCGGTACCCGAAGAAGTCAGTGGTGCAGTGGAGTATCGGTTCGATTCTGCTTCGGATATGAACGTGGGTGTTGCTCGACTGGACGGCGGGGCCGGCAATTTTGCCTACCACGTTGATGGCGTGTATCGCGATTGGAATGATCTCGAAATTCCGGGTACTGCGGTGCGCGATCCGGAAGACGAAGATGAAAATGGCGGTGATGGACATATCTCCAATACCGACGGCGACTCCTACAGCGTCACAGGGGGAGGTGCTTATCACTTTGACACCGGGTTTTTCGGTCTCGCAGTGAATCACCTGGAAGATGACTACGGCATTCCGGGTCATGGTCACGAGCATGAGGAAGAAGACGAAGAACACGAAGACGAAGAAGAACACGAGCACGAGGAGGAGGAAGAGGAAGAGGGCGGTGTTCGCATCGATCTTGAGCAGACCCGCTACGACGGTAATCTCCACCTGCACGATCTCGGCTTTGTAGACGTAGTCCGCGGCTTCCTGACGTACACCGACTACCAGCACGAAGAGATCGAAGGGAGCGGTGAGGTGGGCACGCGCTTTGAAAACGACACCTGGGAGAGCCGCTTGGAGGCGGTGCACAAGGAAGTCGGCAACTTCCACGGGGTGTTCGGTCTGCAGTACAACGTCGGTGAGTTCAGCACGGTGGGTGAAGAAGCGTACATTCCCAAGACCGACAGCGAAGAAATCGGTGTCTTCCTGGTGGAAGATTACCATGCCGGTGACTTGCTGTTCGAAGTTGGCTTGCGCTATGACTACGTAGACCGTGATCCGTCCGGTAGCGCGCAAGGCGAAGACTTTGACGCTTACAGTGTTTCTGGCTCTGCGCTTTGGGAGTTCAGTGACAATGTGCAGTTTGGTCTGTCCCTGTCACGGGCCGAACGTGCACCCGCTGTCGAGGAGTTGTATTCGAATGCTGAGGCAACCAGCCCCGATGAACTGGTCGAGCACGTAGCGACCGGAGCTATTGAGGTGGGTGATCCCGATCTGGATACCGAGGTATCGAACAATGCTGACCTCTCGCTGCGCTTTGAGGAAGACCTGGACTACCTTGAAGCAAACATCTTCTACAACGACTTCGAAGACTACATCACCCTGATCAATACGGGAGAAGAAATCGATGAAGTTCCTGTGCTGGAATACAGGCAGGAAGGTGCGGAGTTTTGGGGCCTTGAACTTGATACAGAGTTCACTCTGGCCAATTTTGGCGAGAGCCGTTTCGCGCTTGGGCTGTTCGGAGACTACGTTCGTGGCGAGTTGGACAGCGGTGGTGATGTACCACGCCTGCCGCCCACACGCTTCGGCGGCCGTCTCTCGCTGGGTGAAGACGCATGGTATGTCTGGACCAGTTTGCTGTGGGCAGACGACCAGGACAGACCTGGAGACAATGAAGAAGAGACCGAGGGCTACACGCGCTGGGATATCGGTGGAGAATACCGTCTCCCCATAGCGGATGGACAAGTCCTGCTGTCGCTGGAAGGCCGCAATCTGGCGGACGAAGAAATTCGCCTTAGCACGTCTTTCCTACGCGATGAAGCACCTGAGGCAGGTCGCTCGGTTGTCGCAACGGTTCGCTACAGCTTCTAAAACGTCCCGCTGTGGCGCAGTCATTGCGCCACAGCGGTCTCTTTTGCGCAGGGATACCCGCGCACCGTCCAGAATCCGACTGATGTGAAATTCGCCGCCGGTGCTGTTACCCTGCTGGGCCGTAGTCGGCTGTGGATAGTTCATGACCAAACCAATCATCGTGGGGATCAGTGGCGCCTCGGGTGTTATCTATGGTGTTCGAGCGCTCGAACTGCTGAACGATGCCGGCGTGCCAACGCATCTTGTCGTCACTCAATCCGCTAAACGGACTTTGCATCACGAGCTCGATATGAAGCTCGCGGACATTGAATCGCTGGCTACCGAGGTACACGCCATCGGCAACATCGGTGCCAGTATTGCCAGTGGCTCCTTCGCGACTGCGGGCATGTTGATCGCCCCCTGCTCTGTCCGCACATTTTCTGAGATTGCCAGTGGAGTGACCTCGACGCTGCTGACCCGCGCCGCCGACGTCGTGCTGAAAGAGCGTCGAAGGCTGGTGCTCATGGTGCGCGAGACGCCGCTGCATACAGGGCACTTGCGCAGCCTCACCAACCTGGCTGACATGGGGGCGATCATCTCGCCACCGGTGCCGGCCTTCTATGCCCGGCCGGCGTCCATCGACGACATAGTTACCCAGAGTGTTGGTCGTGCTCTGGACCTGTTCGATCTTGAGCTGAGCGCGGTGACACGCTGGACCGGGCGCTGAGTGCCGTCGTCGATGTTCGACCAGTAACACCGCACTCTTATTGCCACCCTTCTCGCATACAACGTTCCACAAGGAGTACAGCATGTCCACAGATTTGTTTGACCTTACGGGCAAGATTGCCATGGTTAGCGGCGCCAGTCGCGGTATAGGCGAAGAGATCGCCAGGTTGCTGGCGGAACAGGGCGCCCACGTCATTGTGTCCAGCCGCAAACAGGACGACTGTCAGGCGGTGGCAGATAGCATCAGCAATACCGGCGGGAGCGCGGAAGCCTTTGCTTGTCACGTGGGCAATATGGAAGACATTGCCAGTCTGTTCAAACACATTAACGATCGCCATGGTCGGCTGGATATCTGCGTTAACAACGCGGCGACCAACCCCTACTTTGGACATGTTTTGGATACGGACCTAGGGGCATTTAACAAGACGGTGGAAGTCAACATCCGTGGATACTTCTTTATGTCCATCGAAGCGGGTAAGTTAATGCGAGGCAACGGGGGTGGTGCCATTGTGAATACGGCGTCGGTGAACGCGCTGCAGCCGGGGGTCATGCAGGGAATCTACTCGATAACCAAGGCGGCCGTCGTAAACATGACCAAGGTGTTTGCCAAAGAGTGTGCGGGCCTGGGTATTCGCTGTAATGCGCTGCTACCTGGTTTCACCAAGACAAAATTCGCGGGCGCTCTGTTTGACAATGACGACATCTACCAACAGGCCGTGCAGGCAATACCTATGGGCCGCCATGCGGAACCTCGAGAGATGGCGGGAACGGTTCTGTACCTCGTATCCGAGGCGGGCAGTTACACCAACGGAGAGTGCATTGTGGTCGATGGCGGCATGACGATTTGAACGGAGGGTGACCTTGGGTTCTGAGCGAAGCGCAATCGACGCGCAGCTTATGTCCGACTGCCATCACCTGGGCTGTCTTGACCATAGTCAACTCCTACTGCACCGGAACGCGGCATTGCCATGGTTTATCCTTGTCCCAGATACCCGCTTGCATGACGTACTGGATTTGCCCGAGCAACAGGCGCAGATGATCTGGCAGGAATGTGCGGACGTGTCGGGCTTTATCAAGCGGGTAATGGGGTATCCAAAAGTGAACTTTGCGGGCCTGGGTAATGTTGTTGCACAGATGCACTTACACATTATTGGCCGTCGCGAGGGCGATGCCTGCTGGCCTCGTCCCGTCTGGGGCGTGCTGCCGGAGGGCCAGACCTACAGGGGTACGGAGCTCGATGACATACAAGCGGGTCTGATCGAGCTGACGGGTTTAAGGCCGCCCTCCGTATAGCCATGCGTACACTCTGCATCACTCGAGCACTGCCAGGAGTCATCGTGGATGAGTTGCAGGAATTCTGCGCTGTTCAGCAGTCAACGAACGGCCTTGAGGGGCTGGATGAAACGCTTCTGCGCAACTGCAGTGGGTTGTTGTGCCTGCTTACTGACTCGGTGGATCGAGCCCTGCTGGCGCGGATGCCCAAGCTTGAGTTCGTTTCGTCGGTATCGGTCGGCGTTGATCATATTGATGTGGCGGCGCTGACCGAGCGCGGTATACCGCTGGGGCACACGCCTGGGGTGTTGGTCAATGCCACTGCCGACACTACTTTTGCCCTGCTGTTGGCAGCAGCACGTCGCGTTCCCGAGGGAGATCGCTTTATCCGAGCGGGTCGCTGGGGTCAGGGTGAGCGCTGGACACCCGATTTTTTCCTCGGCAAAGATCTGGCCGGCGCCACGCTGGGCATTGTCGGTCTGGGTGCAATAGGCCAGGCAGTAGCGCGTCGCGCGACAGCGTTTGATATGAACGTCATCAGCTGGACAAGGTCCGGAAGGACGATGCCAGGTGTGGCTGCAGTTGAACTGGATGCGCTGCTGGCGCGGAGTGATTTTGTCAGTGTACACGTAGCGCTCACGGCAGACACACGCGGTCTATTGGGTCAGCGGGCGATAGGCTTGATGAAGTCTGGAGCCGTGCTAGTAAACACGTCGCGTGGCGGCATTGTCGATGAGAGCGCCCTGGCATCCGCGCTGGATGAAGGACGGTTGTTTGCCGCAGGTCTGGATGTGTTTGAACAGGAACCCCTTCCAACGGATAGCCCATTGCTGCAGCATCCTCGCGCAGTGCTGGTGCCACACATTGGCAGTGCGACAGCGGCAACGCGCCGCAAGATGGTGGAACGCGCGGTGGCGAACGCCAGAGCTGCTCTGCAGGGCATGCCCATGCCCTATTGCGTAAACCCGGAGGTCTATTCCTAGAATTCTACTGTGAGGTGGGCACGGCCGCGTTGGGCAGTGAAGACAGTGCCCGATCAACATAGCGACCAAGATCTTTATTAAGCTGGTCTTCGTTGATCTGATTGGCGTTCTCTACAATCTTGGTCATCATCACCTGCCAGACTTCGCGATTAGTCGCGACGTCGTTGAACTGGATCAGCATGTTGTTGGTTTCCTTAAGACCGCCCAACGCAATGGCATTGTCAACACGCGCCTGATCGATCTGGCGGTTTGGATTCACACCGGGGTAGGCTGAGATATTGCTTGCCTGGTCCGGTTGTTCTCCTTCAATAAGACCAGGGGCGTAAAGATAGTCGACAGAAAACTGCGCCCTGGCGGTATCGAGCACATAGCCCTTGGCCTGCAGAGCTTTGTCCATTGACCTGCGCATTACCGGATCCAGAATGTACACCGGGTCAGATGCATGGGGTGTTGCCGGCAGCGGATCGGTGCGCCACTTGTAATAGGTGTACTGGCCAGCGGCAAAGGACTCTGTAGGCGCTGGGTCAATCTCGACGCCACTGCAGGCGCCGAGCAGTGCCGTGGCCACGAAACTGGCCATTACCGTGGACAGAAGTGAGCGCTTTGAGTAGCGAAAACCCGTAACAAGTCTCATCTATGAATACCTGTGTTTGTGCCTCTAGGCCCGATGCGGGCCGGGTCATTCATGGTAGCAGGGCCTCGGTGTGGCGGCCATACGGTGGTTCGTTCTGAGCGAGGAGGTCTGTTTTCTCCATTTAATCCGTGCGTTAGCGAAAGCAGTTTGCTAGCATCCTAATTATAACCATTAGTTATGTCTGGGGAAGGCATGATATCGCGAAAACTGATACGTACCGACTTGAACCTCTTGGTTGCCATGCAAATTCTGTTGGAGGAACGCAACGTCACTCGGGCAGCAGAGCGCCTATCCGTTTCCCAGCCCGCGCTCAGCAAGACCTTGCAGAAACTGCGGGACTCCTTTGAGGATGAGCTTTTTACTCGCACCGCGCACGGCCTGGTGCCGACTCCCCGGGCAGAGGAATTGGGCCGCGACCTGCCGGGGCTATTGGAAACCATGGACCGGGTGCTGGGTAACGTCGAGTTCAGTCCGGATACGTATGCGGGCAGCTTCAAGTTACTCATGCCGCCCATCCTCTGTGAGTCGCTGTTGCCCAACTTGATGTCTGAACTGTGTGAAATGGCGCCGAACATTCAGATCATTATGGCGGAAGTACCACCCGACTATCAGGACCAGTTGAAAAAAGGTGAGGCGGATTTTGCCGCGTTTGTTGCGCTGGAGACCGAGCGGGATATTCTTGCAGAGCCTATCGCGGCGATCGCGCCGCGCTGTTACATGCGCATTGGACATCCGCTGGCCGAAAAGGAGATGAGTTTGCAGGACTTTTTGGCCTATCCTCATCTGCGCCTGTACCTGCCTGGTTTGACACGTGAAAACACCAGCATGGTAGACGATGTGCTGGGTCAGTATGGCGTACATCGAAGCATCGTACTGGAAACCACCCAGTTTTCATCGGCCGTAGGCGTCCTGACTCAGACGGATGCGCTGTTGGTCGCCAATGCGGGTTTTCAGGAGGGTGGATTGTATCGTGAGCGCATAGTAGGCCACGAGATGCCGGCAGAACTGAAGCGCATGATACGCAATACCCACAGCACCAATCGGGGCAAGATGTCACTGATGCGCCATACTCGCACCTCGCGCAGTGCACCCCATCAATGGATGCGAGCGCTGCTGATGCGTCATCTCACCAGCTCCCCTGAGGTTTTACAGCCCGACAAACCGCCCGCCGTTTCAGAGTCGGACTGAGCGCCGATAAAGCCGGGGTGACATGCCCACGGTTTTTTTGAACAGCCGGGAAAAGTACAAAGGGTCATCATAACCAAGCCCATTGGCGATGGCTTTGATGCTGAGCTGGCTTGTGTCCAGCAATTGGCAGGCGTGTTCCATCTTCATGTTGAGAAAGTGCCTGATGGGCGAGTAGCCCGTGAGAGCCTTGTATTTGCTCGTGAAGTGGTACTTCGAGAGTTTTGCCGCCGAAGCCAGGGTATTTAAATCGATTGACTGATCGATGTTCTCCCGCATGAATCGTTGCACCGCTTCCAGATCGAAGCTGCGCTGGTTGCTGGCATCGAACTCACGCTGCTGCAGTGCGATTTCCGTAAGCAGGTGTCGCAGCTGATTGGCGGCGTTGATGAAAGCGCGATTGCTGTATCCGGTGCGCTGCACCGCCAACAGCGACTGAAAATGTGCGACCAGCCGTGGTGAAATTCCGATGTCCATGAGCATAGCTGCCGACGATCTGGCACCGAGAAAGTGGGTGAAGGAATCCGTCGCGCTGCCGCGATAGTGGACCCAGTAAATGCTCCAGGGGCGCCCATCGTCTGCCTGATACTGGTGCGGCACGCCTCGAGGCAGGTTTAGCACCTGTCCGGAGAACACCTCGCCGCGCCATTCGCCCACCTGTGCGCGGCCCCGCCCCGAAACGCAATAAATAAGCAGGTTATCATCATGTTGCCGGCGCAGCATGCGGTGGCCCCGGGCGTCGGGATAGTAGCCCATGGCGGTTGGGTAACACTCCCTGGTCAGAGGGTGCTCTGACAGTATATTGAGCATAAAGGCGGGGGTAAGTAAGCGTTCACCGCTTCTGGGCAGTGGCCATTTTGAAGGGGCACTCATGACGATCTCCTGGCGGCCTATCATGGCTTCGCAATATCGCAATATAATCCATAAAACGCGCAATTTCTTCCCTAGGCTCTTGCTCTGGCTGCGTTTAAGCTGTCGCGTGCGAAGTGATCGGCTATGCTCACCTGAGCGGTGCAGCCGGGCACCGAAACACATCGGAGGGTTCCAGAATGACCGATAACAACAAAGACCTCGAAGCCAGCCAGGAGGTGTCCACGATGATGGCGCGTGCACGGGCAGCGCAGGCGCAGATTGCCGACTACTCTCAGCAACAGGTCGATGAACTGATCACGGCGATGGTTTGGGCGGTAGCCCGCGAGGATCGGTCCGAGGAGATCGCCCGGTTCACGGTCGAGGAGACTCAGCTGGGCAACTACGAGGGCAAGTATCTCAAGATTCACAGAAAAACTCGCGCCACGCTGTTGGATATCATCGACGATCGGTCGGTTGGGGTCATCGAGGAAGACCCGCAGCGAAACATTGTAAAGCTCGCCAAGCCGGTAGGTGTGATTGGGGCGCTGTCGCCGTCCACCAACCCTGAAGCCACTCCGGTGATTAAGTCGATCGCCGCGGTAAAGGGACGCAACGCCATCATCATCGCACCACATCCGCGCGCGAAACTCACCAACAAAAAGATTTGCGACTACATGAGGCAGGCGATTGTCGCGCTTGGCGCACCGGCAGATCTGGTTCAGAGCATCGATGTACCAACATTGGAGAAGACGAACGAGCTGATGCGCCAGTGCGACCGCATTCTCGCAACCGGCGGCGGTGCCATGGTGCGCGCAGCTTACTCGTCCGGAACACCCGCACTGGGTGTGGGTGTAGGAAACGCCGTCATAACCGTTGATGACTCGGCAGATCTTGAAGAGGCGGCGGAGAAAATTCGCACCTCAAAGACTCTGGATCTGGCCGCATCCTGTTCGGCAGACAATTCCGTGCTGGTCTTTGCATCCATTTACGATGCGTTTTTGAACAAGCTGCAAGGTGAGGGTGGCCATGTCCTGAACGCGGATGAAAAAAGCAAGTTACAAAGCGTGCTGTGGAAAGACGGGGCGATCAATGCGGATATTGTTGCACAGCCGGCCTCGGTCATCGCCGGCCGAGCGGGCCTTGACCTGCCCGAGGGAAAGCAGTTTCTGATCATTCCAGAAACGGGAGCAGGCCCCGATTACCCTTTCTCGGGCGAAAAGCTCACGGTCACCATGGCCCTCTATAAAGTGGAAGACATTGATGCGGCCATCGATCTGACTAACCGCATACAGGCTTATCAAGGGCAGGGTCACAGCTGTGGGATTTATTCTCAGAACGATGACAACATCATGAAGCTGGCTGCTGGCACGCGTACCTCTCGAGTCATGGTCAACCAGCCGCAGGCGGCTTCGAACAGCGGTAATCTGTGGAATGGTATGCGCCAGACGTTCTCACTCGGATGTGGCTCCTGGGGTGGAAATAGCATTAACCACAATATTACCTGGCGCGATCTGATCAATGAGACCTGGGTGTCCCGGCCACTGCAAGAGACCAAGGTGATTCCCCCTGATGAAGAACTATTTGGCGCTGTGATCCAGAAACTGGACGGAGCTGGCTGACGCACTGTGGACTTTTCCCTGTCTGAAGATCAGCTCGCTTACGCTGAAAGCGCGCGGGCTTTCTCTGCGGGTGTATTGGCGCCCAACGCGGCTCGTTGGGACGCGGAATCTGTGTTCCCCAAAGAAGCGCTTAAACAAGCCGGTGCACTTGGATTCATGGGCATGTACACGCCGGAGTCGGCGGGTGGCCTTGACATGAGTCGCCTCGACGCGAGCCTTATCGTGGAAGAACTTGCTAAGGGTTGCACCGCGACCGCCGCCTTTCTGACGATTCACAACATGGCCACTAATATGATAGGCAAGTATTGTCAGCCCGCCGTGGTCGAACAGTACTGTCCCAACCTCGTGGCAGGCGAGACGCTGTCTTCCTATTGTCTAACGGAGCCCGGCGCTGGGTCAGACGCTGCGTCTCTGCGAACGAGCGCGGTTCGTGATGGTGACGACTACATCGTCAACGGGAGCAAGGTTTTTATTTCAGGAGCCGGGGACACCGAACTGCTGGTGGTGATGCTGCGCACCGGCGACGCCGGGCCCAAGGGCATTTCCGCCTTGCTGATCCCCGCGGATGCCACTGGTATCAGCTACGGGAAGAAAGAGGAAAAAATGGGGTGGAACGCACAGCCGACCCGAATGATCAGTTTCGAGAATGTGCGTGTGCCGGTTGCCAACCGTCTGGGTGAAGAGGGACAGGGCTTTGCGATAGCGATGGAAGGTCTGGACGGGGGCCGAATAAACATCGCTACCTGCAGCGTCGGAACTGCGCAACAAGCGCTGGAAGAAGCGACGGCCTACGTAAAGGAGCGGCACCAATTTGATACCGCTATCGCAAACTTTCAGGCGACCCAGTTCAAGCTGGCGGATATGCTCACCCAGCTTGTTGCCGCGCGGCAGATGGTCCGTTTGGCAGCTTATCGGCTGGATGTGAACGACCCTCACGCGTCGACCTACTGCGCCATGGCAAAACGCTTCGCAACGGACGTCGGATTCGATGTCTGCAACGAGGCTCTGCAGATGTACGGAGGCTACGGCTACATAAGAGAGTATCCGATGGAGCGACACGTTCGCGATACCCGCGTGCATCAAATCCTCGAGGGTACGAATGAAATCATGCGCGTAATTATTTCACGCAAACTGCTAATAGATGGTGCTTTGGAGGTTATCCAATGAGTTTGAGCATTTCGGAAAAACTCAAAGTCGAAATACACAGTCATACGGCTCTGCTGACGATGGACAATCCGGCGGCCAATACCTGGGATACGGAAAGCTTGCCCGCCCTTCGCGCGGTGGTTGAACAGCTGAACGCCGACAAATCGATCTATGCTCTGGTCATCACCGGCGCGGGAGAAAAGTTTTTTTCTGCGGGAGCCGACTTAAAACTGTTTGCAGATGGGAATCCCGACACGGCTCGCGACATGGCGCGTTTTTTCGGTGAGGGCTTTGAGGCGTTAGCGGATTTTACCGGGGTTTCGATTGCTGCGATCAATGGATTTGCGATGGGCGGTGGACTGGAAGTCGCACTGGCCTGTGACATTCGCATTGCCGAAGAGCAAGCAAAACTAGCGCTCCCGGAAGCCAAGGTCGGGTTGCTGCCATGTGCGGGTGGCACGCAGCGCCTCTCATGGCTGGTAGGTGAGGGCTGGGCCAAGCGCGTCATTCTCTGCGGTGAACGGCTGGACGCCAGCAAGGCGGAGCGCATAGGTTTAGTGGAGGAGGTTGTACCAACGGGAGAAGCGGTGCAGCGCGCGATGGCTCTCGCAGAGCAAGTGGGTGAGCAAAGCCCCACATCTGTCCGTCTGTGTAAAGACTTGATACACACCGCCCGGAAGAAAGTGATCAGTGACGGTTTGCAGGGAGAGCGTGACCGATTCGTTGAACTGTTCTCGACCGAGGATCAAAAAGAGGGGGTCAACGCCTTCCTGGAGAAGCGGCCGCCGGAATGGAAGAATTGCTAAGGAAACTGCTGTATGTCTGAACCGGCTGTACTGTTCGAGGAGTTGCCCGCTGCCAACGGCAAACTGGGACGCGTGACGCTCAACGTTCCTGGGACATTGAACTCTCTGACGCTGGAGATGGTTGATCTGTTGCAGGCTCAGTTGGATGCTTGGCGTACGGACGATAGTGTAGCAGTCATCCTGATTGATGGTGCCGGTGATAAAGCATTATGCGCGGGCGGCGATGTGCAGGCGCTTTATAAGTCTGCGACTGAAACGCCCGGCGGCCCCTGCAGCTACGCCGAGAGCTTCTTCAGCCGCGAGTATCGCATGAACTACACCCTGCATAGCTACCCCAAACCTCTGATCTGCTGGGGGCACGGCATCGTCATGGGGGGAGGTCTTGGCGTCATGGCGGGCTGTTCCCACAGAATTCTTACCGAAAAAACGCGCATCGCCTGGCCTGAAGTTACCATAGCTCTGTTTCCGGACGTCGGCGGCAGTTGGTTTCTAAATCATAAACCTGGCAGGGTTGGACGCTTTCTTGCCTTGACAGGCGTGTCCATCAACGCAACTGATGCGCTGTACACCGGTCTTGGGGATCGATTTATCGCGAGTGATCGGAAGGACGATGTGTTGGAACGTTTGCTGGGGCAGAGTTTCTCAACGTCGTCTGCCGCTAACCATGCGACGGTAAGTGCGGTGCTTCGGCCGCTTGAGTTGGAGAGCGAATCTGTGCGCCCCGGTGGTCAGGTCCAACCTCATCTTGGCACCATCAACCGGCTGTGTGATGGCGACGACGTTCATGAAGTCATCGATAACATCACAGGGTGGCAGGGAGACGATCAATGGCTTGGCAAAGCGCGCGATGGGCTTGCGCATGGCTCCAAGCTCGCTGCGCTGTGGATCGATCGGCAGCTGTGGGAGACACGTCACGCATCTTTGAAGGAAGTGTTCCAGTACGAACTGCGGCTTGCCACCAATGTGGTCAGACACCCCGAGTTCGCGGAGGGGGTACGTGCACTGTTGATCGACAAAGATCAGCAACCGGCCTGGCAGTACGCGGAATCCCGCCAAGTGCCTCCCGACGTTGTTGACGGCTTCTTTGCTGCACCCTGGGATATCAATCCACTGGCTGATTTGTAGCACGGCTTCGCTTGGGGAGAACAGAACAATGGCAATGGTAGCGTTTATCGGGCTGGGCAACATGGGTGGTCCGATGGCAACAAACCTGCTGGATGCAGGGCACTCCGTTACCGTGTTTGACCTGTCTGCGGTCGCGTGTGGTCAACTGGGTAGCGCCGGAGCCGCAGTCGCGGGCAGTACCTTCGAGGCGTGCGCAGGTGCTGAGTTCGTGATCTCGATGTTGCCTGCGGGTGAACACGTGGCGGCAACCTACCTGGGCGAACAAGGGATACTGGCTCGCATCGATACCAGCACGATTGTGCTGGACTGCAGCACGATTGACGCCGCGACCGCGCGCACGGTGGGCGAAGAGGCGGCTTCGCGTGGAATCGGCTTCATGGATGCTCCAGTGTCTGGTGGCGTAGCTGCTGCCACTGCGGGCACGCTGGCCTTTATGTGCGGCGGGACCGCCGCAACGTTTGATAAAGCGAAGACCGTTTTGTCTGATATGGGCAATAACCTTTTTCACGCCGGGCCTGCTGGCAGTGGCCAGGTTGCGAAGGCGTGCAACAATATGTTGCTGGCGATCCAAATGATCGGGACTTGTGAAGCACTGGAGATGGGTACTCGTAACGGCCTTCGGGCAGACGTGTTGTCGGAGATTATGCTGGCGAGCTCGGGTCGAAATTGGTCGCTGGAAGTATACAACCCGTATCCTGGTGTTATGCAGGGTGTGCCGTCGAACAATGACTACGAGCCGGGCTTTATGGTGGATTTAATGGTGAAAGACCTTGGGCTCGCCATGGAGATCGCTACCGGCAGCGGTGTTAACAACGCAATGGGAAAACTCGCCAATGCGCTCTATATTGCTCATCAGTCGGACGGGTATGGGCAGCGCGATTTTTCCGGAATTTTGTCTTCCCTACAGGAATCGATTGACTGATCATACGCGGCTAGCGAGCCAGAATAAGTCCTCCAATGTTCGCTGCCGAAAAACCGTACAATCAAAAGTACGTCTTTAACCGTTGTATTTAGGCAGTGCTTTTACGGAGGCGTCTCAATGGATCTAGATCCGGTACTTCTTGCGCGCATACAGTTTGCCGCCAACATCAGTTTTCATATTCTGTTTCCCGCTATCACCATTGGCCTAGCGTGGCTTCTGTTGTTCTTCCGCGTTCGCTTCACGCTGACAGGAGATGAAGCCTGGGAATACGCCTATAACTTCTGGGTAAAGGTATTTGCGCTTACTTTCGCGCTCGGCGTAGTGTCTGGTATCACCATGAGTTTTCAGTTTGGCACAAACTGGCCTGGATTCATGGAGCGAGTAGGTAACATCGCGGGCCCACTGCTTGGTTATGAAGTTCTCACGGCGTTTTTTCTTGAGGCATCTTTCCTCGGCATCATGCTGTTTGGCAAGCAGCGGGTGTCCAATCGGGTTCATTTACTGGCTACTTTCCTGGTCGCTTTTGGCACCTCTCTGTCTGCTTTCTGGATTCTGGCTTTGAACTCCTGGATGCAGACCCCTGCGGGATACTTCATTGAGGACGGCGAGTTTTTTGCACACAGCTGGTTCGAGATTATCTTCAACCCGTCCTTTGCCTATCGCATGACACACATGATGTTGGCGAGCTTTCTCACCGCGGCTTTTCTTATAGCGGGTATTTCTGCGTGGCGCGTGCGGCACGGTGTCGACGGGCCAGCGACCTGGCGGGTGCTGAAGACAGGCGTGTTACTGGCGGCCATGCTTATACCGATTCAGATCTTTGTCGGAGATTTACACGGGCTTGATACGCTGGAGCATCAGCCCGCCAAAGTAGCTGCGATGGAGGCGGTATGGGATACGGAGCAAGGCGCGCCCTTCACGCTGATCGGCTTTCCGGATGAGGAGGAGAGAACCACCCACCTTGCCGTCGAGATTCCATATGCAGCCAGTCTGATTCTGACCCATAGCGTTGACGGCGAGGTGCGCGGACTGAATAGTTTTGAGGAGCACCCTCCGGTGGCCCCCGTGTTCTGGTCGTTTCGCGTTATGCTGGGCGTCGGTGCCTTGATGCTGCTGACGTCCTGGTGGGGTGCCTGGACCTACCTGCGTGGAAGACAGCCCGGCGGTTCGCTGTTGGCTGCGTTGTCTGCGATGACTTTCTCGGGTTGGGTAGCCACACTCGCGGGTTGGTATGTTACGGAAATTGGGCGGCAGCCCTGGATCGTCTACGGCCTTGTGACTACCGCGGAGGTGGCAGCTGAACACGCCAGTGCTACGCTGGCTGGAACACTGCTGGGCTACCTCGGATTGTACGCCTTTTTGCTCGTATCCTACGTGCTCACTTTACGTTACATGGCGACCAAGCCTGCTCGATCTCTAGAACTGATCCCGGGCTGGGTGCGACCTAATGTCCTGGGAGTAGAAAGGTGAGCGAATTTCTACCCGTATTCTTCGTATTTGCCATGGGCCTTGCCCTGCTGATCTATGTTGTTCTAGACGGTTTCGATCTGGGAATTGGCATGTTGCTGCCACTGGCGGAGGAGCAGGAGAAGGATGTTATGGTGGCCTCCATTGGCCCTTTCTGGGACGCCAACGAAACCTGGATTGTGCTTGGCGTCGGCGTGCTTTTGATCGCCTTCCCACACGCGCACGGCATTGTACTCACCTCGTTGTACATTCCGGTCACCATCATGCTGTTTGGCCTGATTCTTCGAGGCGTCGCCTTCGACTTTCGCGTGAAAGCCGGTTACCAGCATCGCGGGCTCTGGAATGGCGCTTTTTTTACCGGCTCTCTAGTAGCGTCCATGGCCCAGGGATGGATGCTCGGGGCATACATAACGGGCCTTGGAGACAACGCCACCACGTTCGCCTTCGCCGCACTGATCGCCCTCACTCTGCCAGCGCTCTACATTATGCTGGGTAGCGCATGGCTTATGATAAAGACGGAAGGGGACCTGTTCGGCAAGGCAGTGCGCTGGTGCCGCCATGCATGGCTGCCCATGGGCATCGGCCTGTTATTGCTGTCCATCGCCACGCCTATTGTGAGCGAGCGTATCGCCGAGCGCTGGTTCACCCTGCCTAGCGCCATTGGTCTGCTGCCGATTCCTGTGAGCTGCGTTTTGGCTTATGCAGCCATCGGTTGGTTGCTGCGCAAAGAGGACATATTGCGCGCGGGTTACGCAGCGTTCATTTTTGTCGCACTCGTTATCACGTGTCTTATGGCGGCCATTGGTTTGGCCTACAGTATCTACCCGGACATCATCATCGGGCGCATGAATTTGTATGAGGCGGCGGCGGCGACCAGTTCGCTGCAGTTCATCTTCTGGGGTGTGGCTCTGATTCTGCCCCTGATTATTGCTTACAGTGTTTACGTCTACTGGGTGTTCAGAGGCAAGGCTACGACGCTTTCCTACGAATGAAGGGCCTAGCAGCCCGCTGACGAAACCGGCCGAAGTTCGGATAGCGATCCAACTCAGTTATCGAGCTCGTCCAGCTTGTTTTCAACGGCGTTTTGGACTTCGAGCTCCAGGTTTTCAGCCTTTTCCAACGACTTCTGATACGGCTCTGGTATCGCCGTCTCCGCTTCTCCACCGCCCGCGAACTGGTAGAGCGCCCAAAACACCACGCCCAGAGCCAGGATCATGCCGATCAGTCTCATAGCTGCACCTCCTACACTGACGGTAACACGGTATTGGCAAAGAGTCCTGCGAACTATGTCCGTTGCACGCGGAGAGAATTCAGACCATTTACATGGCCCCTGCGGCCATGTAAATGGTCTGAAATGACGCGTACTCTTGCGAGCTCACTCGCAGTGAACAGGAAATACATCATGTCTTTCGTGCTGGTGGAAAAACCGCAGCCTTATGTTGCTCTGGTAACTCTCAATCGACCGGAGCGCATGAACGCAATGGCATTCGATGTCATGGTGCCGTTTCGAGAAGCCCTCGAAGCCATCAGTTATGACAATGAGGTCCGCGTCGTCATTGTTACTGGAGCGGGTGAGGGCTTTTGCGCCGGAGCGGATCTTCAGGACCCAGGCTGGATGGATATATTTGACGGGTTAACGGTGCCTGGCATTGCCCGGCGTGCAATGCGCGTACTCGATGATGTGATCAAGACCATCCACGACATGCACCAGCCAGTGATCGGGGCCATCAACGGCGCGGCAATCGGTGGGGGATTTTGTCTCGCAATGGCGTCCGATATTCGAGTCGCGTCGGAGCGAGCTTACTTTCGACCCGCTGGCATCAATAACGGGCTAACGTCTGCGGAGCTTGGCTTGAGTTACCTTTTACCGCGAGCCATCGGTACCACTAACGCCTTCGAGATCATGCTGACGGGGCGGGATGTCGATGCTCACGAGGCGGCCAGGCTGGGTATCGTGTCCAGGGCAGTGGCGCCGGAGCGTCTAATGGATGAGTGCTACGCAATGGCCGAACGCATCAATGGTTTCAGCCAGCTGGGGGTGGAGTTGAGCAAGCAGATGCTCTGGGCAGGCGTAGATGCCGGCAGCTTACACTCGCATATGAATCATGAGGGCCACGCCCAGCTGTTTGTGCGCATGACGACCGAGAATTTTGAAGAAGCGATAAAGGCTCGCAAAGAGCGGCGTGCGCCCGATTTCAAGGACTGATCGGCGGCGCGATGCGCTGTGGGTCGATGTCTGTGAGACGCCGGTAGAGGTCTTCCTCAATACGGAAAAACAACGGGTATTCACTGCTGTAGACATAGTAGCGACCCTCTAGCTCGTACAGCTCCAAAACAACTTCGCCCGCCAGACTGGTGACTTCCAGCAGTGCATCAGACTCCGCTGTCGCCAGCTGTCGCTGGGCATCCTCGGTGGCGACGCCTTCGATCTGCAGCGTGCGCAGTGAGACGAGCAGGCGGTCCAGTTCGGCTTGATCGGGTTGAGTGCCGCTGTCGGCCAGCCACTCGCCATCTTGCAAGTAAAGGCTGTAGACGTCAGCGGCAATCAGTACCGGTGCCCGAATCTGCAGAAGATTCGGGTCAAGCCACTGAGCGTCGACTGTTGGAGCGTCGAAAACGTTGAAACGTATGCTGTAAATGCCTGCTTGTTCGCGGTTGCGCGCATGAACCCGGCGAAAGCCGGGAGACGTACCGAGGAAAAAGCTGCCCAGAGCTGCACGCTCGTCTCGCAAATCTATTCGGCGCTGAAATAGATAATCAGCGACCTGGAATCTCTGTCGGGCGGTATCGGAATTGGCGACCGGCCACAGCTGCTCTTCCGCGAACAGCGCTGCTAGCAGCCGCTCGACCTGGTTCTGGTCTGCCGGCAGGCTGTCGAGTTCCGGCAAGAGCCAGACATCGCCAACGCGTGCCAGCTCAGCGCGGTTATCAAATCCATCGCCAATGCTGATGTAGCGTATGGACAGGGGATCGAACGGTGCGAGCGGTAATCTGTCGCCAGTGCCTTGTTCGGTAGCCGCACTTGGCCAGAAAACGGCGGCCGTGACGACACACTGAGCGATCAAAAGCAGCAGCAACACGGTGACCGCACGGTTCACAGGGCGAGCCTCTTGCGGTAGCTCCGCCGACGCCATGCTCTCGCCACAGCGGCAGACCCCGCTACCAGCAACAGCCACAGCAACGCCAAGCCATAGTTTAGATACTCCAGCCTGATCTGTTGCTCTCTCGGCAGCATGGGCAGCGACCTGCTGAACAGGCCGTAGGCGGGTATGTCCAGGAATTCGCCCTCATCGAGCGCCCAGTCCAGTGCATTATTGACCAGCTCCACCGCACCCAGATACTGAGTGCCGGTAACCGACACAAGACTCTGAAGTACGCGGTCGGCAACCAGATCGTTGGCGCTGAACAGAATGATTCGAGCCGCCTCCGGAGATAGCCGTATCAAGCCCTCGTTTCCCGTTTCATCAACCAGCGCAGAGAAAAAGGATTGAAATTGTCCTTCAACTATCAGGCCCACCGTATTGCTGTCCCTTGTCACACCCTTGGGAGGCGTGGCATCGAGTTGAGCCTGAGCCAGGCCTGGTACCCATGTTGGGGCGATGCGTGGGCGAGTGTCGCGCCACGATCTTGGGGAACTTTCCAGTAGAGTACTGAGGCGCCGCAAAGGCCCCGATAGAGCGTCAATCGGTGATGCCCAGGCCATGGTCACCTGCTGCAGATCACGGGTAATCGGGTGAGTGCGGGAGAGGCCCGGAGGTCTCAGGTCGATGAAGTACGGGTAGTCGATGATCTGCATCTCTCTCACCGTCCTGTCGCCAGTTCCCCGCACCACTGGGGCTGGAAAGCGAGCGTGCTGTGGATCTACGACCAATGAGTCGCCGAGACTAATGCCATGGTGAGCGAGCCAGGGCTCAAGGCCGCTGGACCAGTTCAAAAGCTCCAGACCCTGGGCATTGACGGTAGCGCTGAATGGAGAGGTGATGAGCAGTATCGTTCCACCGCGCATTAAAAATTGATCGATAGCACGGACCGAGAGAGTCGATAGTTGCCTGGGCGCCACGACCGCGAGGATGTCTGCCTCTGGATTGACGTTCCCGTCGGTCAAGTCTTCGGACAGGACTCGGTATTTTCGCGCCAGGGCGTTTTCCAGGTTGGTGAACGTCGGACCTTCGTCGGTGATGGCAGGTAGTGCGAGAGCGATGGATTTGCGGAAGCCGCGGGTGAACCGCTTTAGGCTAGAGTCGAGCAGCATTCGAAAATTCGCCGGATCGAAGTCCCCAACAGGTAGTGGTACCACCTGTTGGGTATCTGCAAGGATCATGTAAAACCAAAACGTATGTTCGTCGTCCTCTGACAGTGACATGGGTTTAAAGCCCCACTTTTCGCGCAACTGCTTGGCCAGAAGTCCGTCACGTAACTCAGGTTCCAAAAATCGAAAGCTGAACTTTCCGTTACTGTGTTTGGCAGCGAGTTCGAGCTGAGGCTGTATGTTCTGTTGGTAGTCCTGCAGGGGTTCGGGCAGCAGCTCAGGGCTTGAGGCATAGCCGATAAATTCCACCGGCTCCTCTATGGCGTCGAACAGATTACCGCCACTGCGATAGCGAGCCAGAACATCATGTATCGCACGGGTCAGGTCATACTCCGGCTTACGCAGGCGTACTCTGTCAGGTTTGCCCGCCGTGTTGTGGACCTCGATAAGATCTGAAAACCCCAGCACCTCAAACGCATCGCCATACTGTACGAGGATGTTGAAGTACGCGTTGACGACAGAGGTCTGGTGACGATCCATAATCTGAAACGGCAGCGTTCTAATGCCGAAAGCCTGGCTGAGTTCGTTCTCGAGCTGGGTGTTGCCCGTCGGATCCACAAATTCCAAATCCACGTTGCCGCCCCCGTTTCGGCGGTACTCATCCAGCAAGCTCTTAAGTTGTGGTATGAGTGGGGCTAGCAGAGGGTGCGAGCGATCACTGAAAAATCCGCGTATGACCAATGGCTCTTGAATTTCGGCTAGCACATTGCGAGTTGTCTGCGACATGGAGAATTGGCGGCCCTCGGTGGTATCTATCCGCCAGTCTGTCGACTGGCTCACCCAGAGATTGATCAGCAGCAAGTTTGCCAGTACCAGGGCCGTCTTACTGCGTTCGGCACGCTGACGACGAGTGGTCGTATCGGCAGCCCATCCGCTTCGCTCGAGAAAGTAGTGGTTGAGCGCCAGAAAGAATAGGGTAAGGCTGGTGAAATACACGATGTCCCGAACATCGAGCACTCCCCGGGCAATGCTGCCAAAGCGCGGCTCAATGCCGAGCAAGCGAAGTATCTCCGCCTCGCGGTAGGGTAGTAAATCCGTCAATACCGGTCTGCCCAGCACATACAGCAGAACACATACAGATACGCATCCGATAAGGCTGATAATGGCATTGTTGGAAAGTGCGGACATGCAAAGTCCAATGGCAATGTAAACCGAACCTAGCAGTAGACAGGCCAGGTAACCGGTGAGCACGGGCCCCCATTCCAATCCCGCGATCAACGCGACTGTCGTCGGAAGAGGTAGGGTTCCGATCAGGGCGATCAGCAGTAACGTCATACAGGCCCGGTACTTACCGAGCACAAGCTGCCACAGGCTGACGGGTTGTGTAGCCAGGCTCTCCAGCGTTCCCAGGCGGCGTTCGTCGCTCCAGAGGCGCATGGACAGTACCGCGCAGAAGGGCAGTAGCAGCAGTGGCATCCAAAAGAACAGTGGCCCTACGTCGGCAATGTTGCGAGCGAAGAAAGATTCCAACCAAAAAAATATGAACAGGCACGCGCCTACGAATGCTGCAAGTAATAACCAGGCGAATGAGGAGGCGAACCATTGCCTGAGCTCTTTCAGTGCGACCCGGCGCATCACCGAGTCAGTTGGCATCGTGGTTAACCTCCCTGAAGACATCCTCCAGGCCACGGCTTTCAGACCTTAGTTCGTACAACTTCGCACCGACTTCGACCACGCACAGTGCAATGTCACTGCTGGCCGACTCCAGGTCTGCTGAGGAAGATAGCTGGACATGGAATTCGGAGTAGTCGTCTGCTCCCGGCAGCGCCGTCACACCCTCAACGGAGGGAAGTCTTTTCAGGCGGTTTTCCAGGCCCACAGCGATCTTGTCGGTGCGAAGCTGCAGGCGTCGATTGGACTGCTTTAACTCCCCTAGCGTAGCGTCCAGGGCCAGTTGTCCGTTACGCAAAACCAGAACCCTGTCGCAGGTGGCGTCAACTTCCTGCATCACATGTGTGGATAAAATCACCGTGGCATTGCGGGACAGCCGCCGAATCAGGGAACGCATCTGATGGGTCTGCGCAGGGTCAAGGCCGTTAGTAGGTTCGTCCAGAATCAGCAGGCTGGGTCTGCCGAGTAAAGCCTGGGCAACGCCGACTCGCTGCTTGTAGCCCCTTGAGAGCGTATCGATTTTATCCAGTGCGACCGCGACGAGGTCGGTCGCGAGAATCACTTCCCGTACGGATGCGTCACGTCGCCGCCGGGGTATGCCGCGCAGTGTTGCCTCGAATTCCAGATAATCCGCGACCACCATGTCCTGATAAAGGGGAAGATTCTCGGGCAGGTAACCGAGTCTTTGCTGCAGTCGCAGCGGGCTTTGGGCAATGTCCTCGCCGTGAAAAAGAATGCGCCCGCTGGAGGGTTCGAGATAGCCACTCAGCATACGCATCATGGTGGTTTTCCCCGCCCCGTTGTGGCCCAGCAGCCCGACAACCTCCCGTTCCTCGATTTGGAAAGACACGCTGTCGACAGCAGGAACCCTGCCGTAGCAACGAGTCAGCTCTTGCACATCAATCATGCGCTGGATTGAACCCGGGAAGATGGAGAATGAAGCAGGATATCAGAGGTTGAACAGTAACTTAATGATAAAGGCTACCAGTACCACATTGAGGACGAGGCGAATCAGTTTGTCGCCGCGGCTGATCGTAAAGCGGGCACCGAGGTAGCCGCCCATGGCGTTGCCAAGCGCCAGGGCCAATCCTACAGCCCAGAGGAGTTGGACCTGCGACGCAAACACGAGCAGAGCCGCGATGGTGTAGCAGGCGATGATAAACACCTTGTGCATATTGGTGCGGACCAGATCCAACCCCATGACCCGGTTGAGGATTGGCATGAGGATGAAACCGATACCCAGCTGAATGAAACCGCCCCAAAAGCCCGCGCCCACCATCAGCAGGTGGCCCCTTACCCACTGCCTGCGGGTGGGTTTGTGGTCCTTCGCCCGCTGTTCTGCGCCTCTGTCGAAGTGCATGACGAGCATGACGCCGACCATGACAACCGCCAGGATTCGGTTGAACCAGACGCCTTCCAAATGGACGCCCACCATGGCGCCCACGACCGCGCCAGGTATCGAACAGGCGGCCAGACTCAAGCTCAGACGAAAGTCTCTGAGGCCGTGTCGGGCGAAGGTTGCGATCGCGGTCAGATTTTGAGCCAGGATCGCGATGCGATTCGTGCCGTTGGCAACGGGGCCGGGTAGGCCCAGAAACACCATGACCGGTACGGTCAGCAGTGAGCCGCCGCCGGCCATGACGTTCAGGAAGCCTGCTACCAGCCCTACTGAGACCAGTAGACCAAGCTGCCAGAGCTCCAGTTCCATGACTAGTCGCCGGTCCAGGCTTCGCGCATGGTCACAAACTCTTCAGCCGCCGTTGGATGGATTCCTATGGTGCTGTCGAAAATGGCTTTGGTCGCGCCCGCCCGCATGGCCACGGCCATACCCTGGGTGATTTCCCCCGCATCCGGGCCCATCATATGCAGCCCTATGACACGATCGCTATCGGTATCAACGATCAGCTTCATGAGCGTCTGTTCGTCCCTGCCGCTCAAGGTGTGCTTCATGGGCCGGAATGTCGACTTGTACACCGTGACACTGCCAAATGCTTCACGAGCCTCTTGCTCTGTGAAGCCAACGGTACCGATGTTTGGTTGACAAAATACGGCGGTTGGGACGAAGTCGTAGTCCACGGGTTGGTTGGGTTGACCGAACTGGCGTCTTGCGAATGCCATGCCCTCCGCGAGTGCCACGGGCGTCAGTTCCATGCCTCCGGTGACGTCACCTAGGGCAAACACGCTGGGCTCGGAACTGCGGTACTCATCGTCGACGGCGATGGCGCCGTACTCATCGAGAGTCACCTGAGTGTGCTCCAGACCCAGGCCGTCCAGATTAGGTTTCCGACCGGTCGCAAAGAGTACGCAATCGGCTTCTAACATCGAGCCGTCGGTCAGCTCGACGATCAGGCTCTCCTGCTCTCGAATGGCGGCAACGTTACATTCAAAACGCAGGTCAACTCCTGACTTGGGAATCTCCCGAGCGGCGTGCTCGCGAATGTCCTGATCAAAGCCACGTAAAAAGAGTGATCCACGATACAGCTGTGTGACGGAAGCACCGAGACCATTAAAAATTCCCGCAAACTCCACAGCAATGTAGCCGCCTCCAACGATCACCAGCCGCGATGGGAATTCTTCAAGGTCGAAAATTTCATTGGATGTGATGGCCAGATCTGAACCGGGGAATTCGGGAATATAGGGCCAGCCGCCCGTGGCGATGAGCAGTTTCTGGGCACTGATGCTGCGCCCCGCAACGTGCACGGTGTGCGGGTCGACGATACGGGCTCGCCCATCAAACAGGTCAGCGCCGGCGTTCGCAAGTAGCGTTCTGTAGACGCCGTTCAGACGGGAGATTTCGGCCTTTTTGTTGTCACGGAGAGTTGGCCAATTGAAGCTTGGTCCGGTGCCTGACCAGCCGAAACCTCGCGAGTCTTCGAAGCTCTTGCCGAACTCAGAGGCGTAGACGTAGAGCTTTTTGGGCACGCAGCCAACGTTGACGCAGGTGCCGCCCATGTACCGATCCTCGGCGATTGCTACCCGAGCACCGAACCCCGCTGCCATGCGAGCTGCTCGCACCCCGCCGGATCCAGCCCCAATAACAAACAGATCGTAGTCAAACTCACTCACAGTAGCGCTCCCGAAACATGAGTCGCACAGTCTAGCATTAGGGACGATCGGTGGCTTTATGGACGACTTCTGCACAGACAGGATTGCTCGTCTTGCCTATACTTGCCGAGTTCGGATTCGCAGGAGAATCGCGATCGGTCCGAGCTATCCCGTACCCACCCATAAGGTATTCGAGTATGCAAGTTCGCAAAGCCATTGGCGCCGTGCTGGCGACCGCTGTACTGACTGTGCTTAATCTTCCCTCTGGGCTCGCTGAGGAAGAGGCGCCTTCCGAGCCACTGACGGCGGACGAAATTGTGTTAAAAAATGGCTCCAGGGTGCTGGGGGTGGTGACTAGCGTCAGGGACGGCGTTGTCACGCTCAACACAGACTTTGCCGGCACCGTGACCATTGACCAGGACCAGGTCGCGTCGATAACGACGGCGGAGCCGGTCACCTTATTGATGGCGGACAATGCTGTGATTAGCGAAGGCCCCCTGCAGATCGAAGAGGGAACCCTTCACACGACGGCCGCCTACGATGCTTACAGTTTGGAGGAGCTGGCCGTGGTGAACCCGGAGCCCTGGGAGCTTGGAAAAGGGTACCGCTGGACTGGATTGGTGAATTTCGCGTTGGTGATGGAGCGGGGCAATACCGATACGGATGAGCTGGACTACAAGCTGGAATCCCAATGGCTGAGTTTGCGCGATCGCTATACCTTCTTCTGGCGAGGCGAAAACGATGAGGCTAATGGTGAGAAAAACGCTGACAACTGGCGAACACAGTTGAAGTGGGACTACTTTTTGAAGGATCCGAACTACTGGGGCCTGCAGGCTCTTGCGGAGCAGGATGAATTCCAAGACCTGGATTTGCGCTTTGTGGTCGGCCCTTACTATGGACGCCAGCTGTACGCCGCGCCTGAGTTCTCCTTCGCGGCTGAGGTCGGTGTCGCCTATGTGGAAGAGGACTTTATTGTTGCCGAAGATCAGGAGTACGGCGCCTTGAACTGGGATTTCGATGCGAGCAGTAACTACCTGGGTGGCGACTCTAATCTGTATTTCAAGCAGATCGGCATCTGGAACCTGGAGGACACCTCCGATGTCATTGTGAACAGCACGTTCGGACTCGCGTTTCCGCTGCTTTGGAATTTTGAGGCTGCGGCTGAGGTACTGCTGGAATACGACTCGGGTGCCGTGGAAAATGTCGACGAGTTGGATGAGACTTATCGGCTGAGGCTGGGTTACGCCTGGTAGTCAGGCGTCGCGAGCCCCTTTGATCAGGCGCTTGAACCAGTCGGTGAGGGTGTCGTGCTTATAGTCTGTGAATTCGCCTGCGTCCATGAATAGGCCGTGCTCGGGACAGAGTTCGTACCAGATGTGCGGCTGATTCGGGTCTGACGTTTTTTCCATGTCCCGTCCGCAGTGCGGACAGGCGATATCGTCAACGGCATCCCACTTCTTACCTTCGACGGCGTCTCCAATATCCAGTGCGTCGCCCATCCATTTACTTTTCAGTAGCTCCGCTTCACCATGGTCGAACCAAAGGCCGCCACAGTTTGTGCAGCGATCGATAACGAGGTCGCCCCCGTACGACACCTCTTCCATGCCATGCCCGCATTTTGGACACTTGATGCTGTGTAGCTCCGCGTTGAACTTCATGTGATCATCCCGGGACTCTGTTGGCCGTCTCCGCACTTCGGCTCGAAAAAATGGTCGTTCTTAGCCGACAGAGTCAGCTCTTCTGCGGCGTTGAGAAAGCCGTCGTAGGAATGCCAAGTATAGTTTGCTGGGTAGAGTGGGCAAGCGAGTTCCAAAGTCATGTGAAATAAGCTCCACGGAGAGATGAATTAGGCCTACACTGATTGAGAGATCTATCAGCGCGTAAAGGAGCGCCCATTGCCATGTTGGATAAAGAACTTGCTCAGGCCACCAAGTTGGCTCAGGAGGCAAATCGCAAAGTCGAGAAACTTCGGCGGCGATTGGTTGACGAATCGGAGAAGACGCATGCTCGCCTTAAGCGCGAGCTGACGGCGGAGCGCAAGCGGTTCGGGGCCGCAAATGCCCGGCTTAAGAAAGCTCGTGCGGTGTTGCGCAAGAAGGCGACGCCCTCGAATCAGGAAAAGGTGGATAGCCTGGTCAAGCATGTGCAAACGCTGGCGGACTCTGTGGCAAAAACTGCCAAGGCAGCCTACGAGGCAGCAGAGAAGTTGCTAACAGTGAAGGCCGATGCACTGCTGGAGTCGCGTAAGACGCGAGCTGCGACCCGGGCGGCTACCATGGTGGAGCAGGCCACGCGTGGCACCAAGTCCAAAACGTCCAAGGCTGCCAGTACGGGCAAGTCAGCCGCGAAGAAAAAGGCAGCCGCCAAGAAGAAAACCAAAGTAAAGAAAAAAGCTGCCGTCAAAAAGAAGAGCGTCGCAAAAAGCAAAGCAGCTACCAAGAAAAAGGCAGCTCCCAAGAAAAAAGCCGCGGCCAAAAAGCGACCAGTGGTTAAAAAGAAAACCGCTGCGAAGAAGAAGTCGGCTTCCAAAAAGAAAGCGGCCCCCAAGCGCAAGGCCGCTTGAGGGTCGCGCGCCGTGGATTGAGCGGCGGTGGCCACTGAAGCCGTGGGTCGGTGCGGGGTGGTGGACACCTGTCGAAGCGCCGTGATCCGGCCTTAAAAGACACACAGGAACGGTTGCGTCCTGAGGAAGGCCCGTGCTATTTTGATACGACCGTATTAAAAGCGAAGGATCGACATGACGCATCCCCGCCTGCACAGGCTGTCCATTCTGACGGTGTTCTGCCTGTTGGGCGCGTGCGGAGAGCCCGAGGGTCGCGGGCAATTGCAGGGTCTGGCCGTCCCTCGTGATGTGTTGGATGAACGGCTGCATCGCCAGCGAGATGTGCACCCGCAGGCGGTGGGCGAACAACAGATTCTGTTCGGCGATTTGCACGTCCACACGACCTTTTCACCCGATGCATTCATTATGTCCGTTCCACTGACCGGAGGTACCGGCTTGCACCCTCCGGCCGATGCCTGTGACTTTGCGCGCTACTGCTCGGCACTGGATTTCTGGTCGATCAATGACCATGCGGAAGGCATTACTCCGCGGCGCTGGCGAGAAACCCGGGAGAGCATTCGCGAGTGCAATGCCATCTCGCAAGATCCTAACCAGCCAGATCTGGTCGCCTTTCTTGGCTGGGAGTGGAGCCAGGTAGACACAGACCCGGCATTGCATTACGGCCATAAGAACGTCGTATTCGTCGACACGGAAGAGGGTCAAGTTCCCCAGCGCGCGATTGGCGCCCCGCGAGACCAGCTCGCCAGCGCCCCTATTGGACGAGTTGCGCAGTGGTTGATGTCATTGATGGACTGGGAGAACCGCCAGTACTACTGGGGCATTCAGCAGTACTACGATGAAGTTGCTGGAACCCCGCGCTGTGAAGAGGGTGTGGATACGACCGATCTGCCGGAAGACTGCATGGAAACGGCAGCGGACCCAAGGACGCTGTTTACCAAACTGGACCAGTGGGGTTTCGACAGCATCGTCATACCGCATGGAAACGCTTGGGGGATGAATACACCGCCCACGACCAGCTTTGACAAACAGCTGAACCGAACGCAGCACGACCCGAAGCGCCAGATTTTGTTTGAGGTGTACTCGGGTCACGGAAACTCTGAGGAGTACCGAGATTGGCGCGCTGCGGTGAACGATGCTGACGGCGGCCTCAGCTGTCCGCCTCCTGAGGACAACCATCTGCCCTGCTGTTGGCGAGCCGGGGAGATTATACGTGACCGATGTGACGCTGAGGGTCTTGACGCTGGAGAATGCAAGCGGCGTGAACTCGACGCCAGGCAAAACTACGTCGATGCAGGTATCTCCGGTCATCTAACCGTACCCGGTCAGCAAGTGATCGATTGGTTGGACTGCGGCACCTGCCCGGATTGCTTCAATGAGCCGATGGACCATCGCCCCGCTGCGACCGGTCAGTACGCATTGGCCATCACCGATTTTGCAGATGGCCTGGCGCCTTTGAACTATCGCTTTGGATTTATTGGTTCCAGCGACAATCACCGTAGCCAGGCGGGCACCGGCTATAAAGAAATCAATAGAAAGTTCATGACCGAATCTTTTGGCAGCGACAACCCTCGACTTGCCCAAAGCATGGGAGGTGATGATCGCGACCCGGTGGCGCAGTCCGTGCCCTTCGATGCGCTGGGGGTTGGCCTTGTCAACCTGCGCAACATGGAGCGACAAAACTCCTTCTGGCTGACTGGGGGGCTGGTGGCCGTGCACAGTCAGGGTAGAGATCGACAAGCTATCTGGAATGCGCTCAAGCGCAAGCATGTATACGGCACATCCGGAGACAGAATTCTGCTTTGGTTTGACCTGTTGCAAGATGGTCTGCTTCACCCCATGGGCAGTGAAGTGAAAACGGCTGCAGATCCTCGCTTCAGAGTCGCGGCCGTCGGGGCAATCAAACAACTCCCAGGCTGCCCCGACTATGCGCGCCGCGGCCTAGGAGAAGCGCGTGTCCAGTCGCTGTGCGGCGGAGAGTGCTACAACCCGGGCGACGAGCGCTGGTTGATAGATCGCATTGAGGTGGTTCGTATTCGCCCTCAGCAATTCCCTGATGAGCCGGTGGGTGGGCTGATTGAAGATCCATGGCGAGTGTACCGCTGCGAGCCGGATGCGACGGGCTGTGAAATCGAGTTCAGTGATGAGGAGTTTTCAGGCTCTGGACGGCACGCGCTCTACTATGTGCGAGCCATTCAGGAGGAAACAGAAATGATCAATGCCGACAACCTGCGGTGTGAATACGATGAGATGGGCGCCTGCGTAGCGGTTAACCCCTGCTATGGCGACTATCGGACCCTTGCCAGTGAGGACTGTGTGGCGACAGCGTCTCAGCGCGCCTGGTCCTCGCCCATCTTTGTGGATTTTAGACAAGCGGCGGCCCGTGAGGATAAACAATGAAGACATACAACGGCTTGCGACGTTGCCAGATCGGTGTCGCGCGTTCCGTCTGGTTGCTGCTGGTCATCGTGATCGCTGCCGTGACTGGGTGGCTTGTCTATGGCGAAGGAGCGCTAAAAAGGCAGGCTGAGCTGAAAACAATGGAGATAATCGGCAATGCGGCTGTCGAGCGGCTGGGTCCTGACGGCGGCTCGGAGGGTACTCATGGCAGCGCGGTGGATCTAATCAAGCGCCCGATCGAGGTTCATCAAGTGGCGAACAACGTGTATTACGCCTCCGGCGTCGGTAACGTCATGATGATTACAACCGATGAAGGGAACGTGATTTTCGACACTGGCCTGGTGCTGCAGGTAGCAGAGCAGATTAAGGCGCTCAAGGCGATTTCAGACGCTCCGGTCCGTTACATCGTCTTGAGCCACTCTCACGCAGATCACATAGGGGGTACCCGATTCTGGCAGGAGGAGGATACGCAGTTGATCGCGCACGAGGATTTTGAAGAGGAGCAGCGATACCTCATGGAGCTCGAACCCTACCAGTACGGTCGCAATCGGACGCTGTTTCCCTGGATGCCCGCCTGGGAAGACAAGCCCGACCTCGCCTTGATGCGCTACGGTGGAATTGTGCCGGACATTACCGTTGGCGACTGGGAGACTTTTGAATTCGAGTTGGGTGGCATGCGGTTCCAGGTGATCGGTACGCCCGGAGCGGAGGGTGCAGACAACGCCGTGCTCTGGCTACCGGATCAAAAAGTACTGTTCACGGGCGACTTTTTTGGCCCCCAGTTTCCTCAGTTTCCGAATGTGTTCACGATGCGCGGCGAAAAGATCCGCAAACCGGTGGAATACGCCAAGTCACTGGACCTATTGCTTGCGCTTGAGCCGGAGGTGATCGTTCCCAGTCACTTCGAACCGACCGTGGGGGCCGACGATATTCGCATCGATATGGAGCGGATTCGAGATGCCGTGATGTATGTGCACGACGAGACGGTGGCGGGAATGAATGCTGGCAAAAGCGTTTATCAGCTGATGCGTGACATTCAGCTCCCACCGGAACTCGATCTTGTCCAGAATCACGGTAAAGTCGATTGGGCGGTGCGCAGTATTTTTGATTACTACGCCACGTGGTTTCACTTCGATAGCCCAACGGCACTCTACCCTGTGCCTGTCCGGGACGTATACGCAGATCTGGCGGCGGTTGCGGGCAGCGAGGGGCTGTTGTCGCTCGCGCAGACGTATCTGAACAATGGCGAACCGGTAAAGAGTTTACACATTGTTGAGGTGCTACTGGCCGGTGAGCCCGAAAGCCGCTCTGCTCTGCTGCTCAGAAGGCGGGCTCTGGAGGTCTTGAAGAGTCGCGCCGAGCAGGGCTTGAAGAACGATTACGAGATCTTTTACCTCGATTCTCGACTGCGCGATACCGCTGAGCGCCTGAGTGCGAATCCAGAAATCTAGCGCTTCTGTTTGACTGCATCGCGCGGCAAGGTTTCAGTTTTAGCGCTCGATACGGATGTACTGAGCGTGGGCAAACTGACCTGGAACTCCACTGGAAAATCCAGTGCCGTCAGATCCGAATCGACCTGCAGGCGAATGGGTTGGTCAACCGTTAGCCAGGCGCCGCAGGCCTCACCTGCGTCGCATATGAATAGGTCATTGTCTGCGTCGCTACCAGCAAGAATCTCATACTCGCCGGGCTCCACGTTGGTGAATTCAAACGGATATTCACCGTCATCACCGGTGGCGATGAATTGGTCGATGGTTAGCCCCGTTTCCGGATCAAACAGCAGAATGTACAGCACGCCCACGTCCGCGCTTGCGCCTTCGCCTGCGACCGACGCAAAGGCCCTTACGATGACCGTGTTAACGGACGATTGGGCGACAATGTCCGCAGCGAAAATGCCCGTGGGCAAAGCGCTGCGATTGACAGTGACCGCGTACGTGCCTAAGCCGCTTGGCGCTGTGTCCAAAGGCGTGAGCGTAAGCCAGTCCTCCGATGCGGTCAGGCTCAGTAGCTCCAGCGCACCTAGCCCGCCGTTGCGAAGTACGAGCTCTAGCTCAGTCTGCGCACTGCCAAAGTTCAGCGTACTGCTGGAAGCGGTTAGGCGTGGAATCTCGGTGGGCGGTACGCCTGTCGATTCAATGGCCGCAAGCACAGCACTCTGCGCGTTGATGAGGCCATACCCATAGGTGTCGTCCTTGCCCGCGGTGCCCAGGTCATCGGTGAGTGCACCGCTGATCAGCAGCGCGTCGATGTCCTCAGGAGTCAGGTTCGGATTGATGCTTTTCATCAAGGCGAGGACCGCGGCGACGTGGGGCGACGCCATGGAGGTGCCGTTAAAAAAAGCATACACGAAATTGACGCCCTGACCGTTGAACTCGCCGGTGGTACTGAGGACTCCGTCAGGGAAGCCGTCCCCGTTCTGATCCACACTGCTGTTGCCGCCGGGTGCCGCCAGATCAATGGACGGCCCTCGGTTCGAGTAGGGCGCCAGTTGGCGCTGGATATCGACCGCGCTCACGGACAGAACATTGTTGTAGCCGGCGGGATAAGAGGGCTGGGTGCTACTCTCGTTGCCCGCTGCTGCGACGACCATCACTCCTTGAGCCCTGACCTGGTCAAACAGGTTCTGTGTGGCCTGGCTGAATGGCCCACCGCCGAGGCTGAGATTGATAATGTCTGCAGGACGATCGGGCAGGGTGCCGCTGTCGTTGGGCAGACCAGCGGCGTAGCGAATCGCCTGGTCCACGTCAAAGGTCGTTCCGCTGCCATCGACCCCCAGCGCTCGCAAAGGCATGACCGTGGCGCCGTAAGCCGCTCCGGCAACACCAATTTGATTGTCGCCCAAGGCGACAACGGTGCCGGTTACGTGGGTGCCATGAGAACCCACGCCGCTAAATCTGTCACCCGGCTCTTCGGGATCGGCGTCGATGCCGTCGCCGTCGCCCGCATTATCGATATCGCGGACAAAATCGAACCCGGCGACCAGCTGGCCCTGCAAATCCGGATGTCCGCTGAGCACGCCCGTGTCGACAACCGCGACGACAACGTCGGAATCACCGGTGGTGTACTCCCAAGCATCCTGAATGCCTATCAGAGGAAAGTGCCACTGCAGGGGTAGAAACTCGTCGTTGGTCGTAGCGTTGCTGCGCACCTTGTAATTCGGTTCTGCCCACTGCACCTGTGGATCCTGGCGCAGAGCCTTGATGGCTTGCATGGTCTCCCACCGCGGTCGCAGTGCATTCGTGATGTACTTGCTTTTGTCGGCTGCGTTGCCGAGCCTACTCAGTGTCTGCTGGGGGTCCGCGGGTTTGGGATCCATGGCCATCAGCCGTGCCCTGCCGGGTCCGCCACCTCGTTCGCGCATCCCCATCTTGCCGGCGATCCGCTTCACCGATTCGGCCTCGCTGATCACAGAGCTGCCACGGTACTCGACGACCGCCTGCCAGGGTACGATTTCAGGGGCACGGGAGGGCGCAATGGAGGGCGTTCCCGGTGCGCCAATGGCCAGTATGTAGTTGGTGCCGCCCGCGAATGCAAACACGTTCACCAGATAGCGGCCATCCTCTTGGACGGTAATACTCTCGAAATCCGTGACACTGACGGAGAAATCGACCAGTTGTCCCTGCTGGTTGAACAGGAATAGATCGGCATCTGCCCGGACAAAGTCCGCCACCAGCATGGTGATGGTCTGGCCCGCCAACAAGTCAACGATGAACACATCATCCGTATCACCAGTGGATTGTGATTGTCCGGGCGCACCGCTGCCAGGCTGATTGATGTAGCCGCCAAGTGTGATGGGGTTGGGTATCGGTTGGGCGGTTGCAAAGGTATTGTTGCGTATGGACTCTCGAGTGGGGTCATTGGTATCCGAGTCCACCGCTTGACTGGTGGAGGCGGTGATCGTGCCGGACAGCGTAAAGGCAGACTCAGGCGGCTGCACAGGCGGTTGTGCCGGCGGTGCTGGAGTAGGCTCGGTGCTGGCGCTGTCTCCGCCCCCGCCACCTCCGCCGCAGCCGGCGACTGTGGCGGCCAGCAGAGCCAATAAGCCTAGTGTGGCAATACGCATGGGAATCTCACCTAACCTACTTCAACGTCAGACCACCGACCTTACCAGAGATTCCACAAAGGCCAAAAAGCCGACTGGGGATTTGTTACGATCATCAACTCTGGCCGTCTGCGCCATTCACAGACGTTAGCCAATCCGTAAGCTGTCATGCATCCGTCACCGACACGTTCAGGGAACAACATAATATGATATCGCGCAGACTATTGAACGCCGCTACGGGCCTGCTGCTGGGCCTGCTGTCGTTGGCGGCTCAGGCGAAAACCGATAAACCTAACATTCTTGTAATCTGGGGTGATGACATCGGCTGGTCCAATCTGAGCGCCTACCACCGAGGCATGTTGGGAGGCAGCACCCCGAACATCGATCGCATCGCCCAAGAAGGCGCTATGTTCACTGACTATTACGGAGAGCAGAGTTGTACTGCGGCCCGCTCAGCTTTTATTACTGGCCAGCATCCACTGCGTACCGGGTTGTTGAAAGTAGGGCTGCCCGGCGCCGACATTGGCTTGCAACCACAGGACCCAACGATTGCTCAGTTGCTGAAACCGCACGGTTACACCAGCGGGCAGTTCGGTAAGAATCATCTGGGCGATAAGGATGAATTTCTGCCCACCAATCATGGCTTCGATGAGTTCTTTGGCAACCTCTACCACCTTAACGCAGAAGAGGAGCCCGAGACCTATTTCTACCCTAAAGACCCCGAGTTTCGTAAGCGCTTCGCACCTCGCGGGGTGATTCGTTCCTTTGCGGACGGCAAGATCGAAGATACGGGCCCGCTGACCCGCAAGCGCATGGAGATGATCGACCAGGAGTTCGCCGATGCGGCACTGAAGTTTATCGAGCAGGCTGATGCCGATGGCAAACCGTTTTTCGTATGGTTCAATTCGACACGGATGCACGTTTGGACGCGTTTGGCGCCCAAGTGGCGCGGTGCGTCCGGATACGGACTGTACGCCGATGGTCTGATGGAGCACGACTACCACGTTGGGCTGTTACTCGACAAACTGGATGACCTGGGGATTACCGACAACACCATTGTGGTTTACAGCACGGATAACGGCTCCCAGACCAACACCTACCCAGATGGCGGTTCCGAACCTTTCCGCGGTGAGAAGGGCTCCACTTGGGAGGGGGGGTTTCGCGTTCCGGCTATGATTCGCTGGCCGGGTGTGGTGGAGCCGGGCCGAGTGATCAATGACATTGTTTCGCATCAGGACTGGCTGCCGACATTTTTGACAGCCGCCGGTGAACCTGACATCAATGCGAAGTTAAAGAAGGGCTACACGATCGGCGATATGACCTACAAGGTGTATATTGATGGCTTCGATCAGACCGAACTCCTATCGGGCGATGGGCCGGGTAGCCGGCACAACATTTACTACTTTGACGACAACGCGAACTTCAACGCCATGCGATGGCGAGATTGGAAAATTCACTTTGCCTTTCAGATGGATGGCTGGGCCGGGCCGCGAGAGGCGCTCAATTTTCCGCGGGTCATCAACCTGCGAACCGACCCTTACGAGACGTCCATCGACTCAGGTCTGTACGCGCGTTTCTTTGGCGACCAGCTGTGGTTGTTCGTACCGACTCAGCAGGAGGTGGGCAAATGGCTGATGACCTTCCGCAACTTCCCCCCGCGACAGGCGACGGCCAGCTTCACCATTGACACCATGATGAATCAGATGCAGCAGATGTTACGTGCGCGGGCAATGGGTGCTGCTACGGGTGGGGCGCCTGCGAAAAGCTCCCCAAACCAGTAGTGCACGTGTTGCGCCCCCGGCGGGGGCGCGGTGGATTAGGGTGCGGTTTGCATGAAGCGGGCGAAACGGTTTTGCGCGTCAACAACCCAGCGTGGTGTTGAACTGCCCTCACCGGCGTCCTGCAGCTTAGGATGCTGTTCGACAATGCTCTTTACTATCGATTCCTGTTCGGTGTCGAAGTCTACGAACAGGATGTGCTTGCCAGATTCCAGGTCACTCTTGAAGCGGCGAAAGTCGACATGGGTCTCTCCAATGCCGATGAGCCCGCCTTCCCAGGTGCAGAAGCCAAGCACTACAACGGCCAGAAAAATGGCGGGCACCCAGGTAAAGGTTTCCGTCAGCCCGGTTAGCCATGCGATCAGAAGAATCAGGCCAGCGCCCAGGACACCGACCACGGCGCCCAGCCCAGTGCCGTGCACCACATCCTTTTTTAGGACGCCTTCCACTTTGTGCAGGCTGTGTTCATCCAGTGCGGTGTCGTTCTCGCTGAGTATGTGAATCTGTGGTGTCGTCAATCCTGCGTCTTGAAGTTGACGCTCGATGACTTCCAGATCTTCAAGATCGTCACTGATGTAGTAGTGGCGTTTCATCGTCAAACACTCCCCTTCAACATAACGATTGGTTCGCTACGGCAATCGAAAGTTCCATCCACCGCGCGAATAGCGCGCTGGCATTGCAATCGAATGACGGTTGTCACGGTCGACGTAAGCGGTGCTGTCGCTCGCAGAGTAGCGCTGCGAGAACACCGCAGGTGTCGATGTCAGTATAGCACCGGCAGTGCTTTGGGCTAGGCATGGCCGCCTGGTGTCCCTATTACGCCACCCCTTATTCGGTTTAGAAATATTCGAGGGACGATTAAAGATCCGAATGCTATTAATAGACCGCTCTTGTCGGGTTGTCTGGCGTGGTCAGAAACGCTGGGGGCTATCCAAGTAAGCAGTGGTTTGGCTTACAAGCTCAGCGCTGTCCGCGCGGGACTGAGAACAGAACCTTTGGGCGTCGAGTGCATACAGGTTATCGCTGCTATCCATCCGCGTACTTCGTCAGTAGTACAATTTTGCCTATGTGTTTGCCGCTCTCCATTCGCTCGTGCGCTGCCTGCGCATCGCCTAGTGCAAAGGTACTGTCGATCACTGGACGAATGCCCCCGGATTCCAGGTGAGGGAAAATCCGCTCGCGAATGTCACGCATCATCGCCGCCTTCTGCGCGAACGTCTGCGCTCGCAATGTCGAGCCCGTCATCGTAATGCGCTTAAGCAACAGTGGTGCGAAATTGACCTCCGCTTTGAAGCCTCGCATATAGGCGATATTGACGATGCGGCCGTCGTTTGAGCAGACGTTCAGATTCTTTTGAATGTAGTCTCCGCCGACCATGTCGAGGATGACGTTTATCTGTCCGGCAAGGCCCGCTTCACCCAGCGCTTCAGCAAAATCCTCCGCTTGATAATCGATCGCCAGCTCTGCGCCGAGCTGTGTGAGGACAGCGCACTTTTGTGCACCTCCCGCAGTGGCGTACACCGTCGCGCCCATCGCCCGGCACATCATAATGCCCACGGTGCCCATGCCACTGGCTCCGCCGTGGATCAATACCTTTTCATCCGGCTGCAGTCCCGCGCGTTGGAACACATTGTGCCAAATGGTGAGCAGCGCTTCCGGTAGCGCCGCCGCTTCTGTCATACTGAAGCCGTCTGGGACGGGAAGACACTGACCGGCGGGCGCCACTGCGTACTCGGCGTAGCCGCCGCCGTGAGTCAGTGCGCAAATCCGGTCATGCTTCCGCCAGCCCGTCACCCCTTCGCCGGTCGCAGCGACCGTGCCGGCAACTTCTAGCCCGAGAATGGGTGAAGCGTCCTCGGGAGGTGGGTACAGGCCCTGCCGCTGCAGCACATCGGCGCGATTGAGGCCTGCGGCCTCAACCTTTATCAGGAGCTCGCCCGCGCGCGGGGAGGGGCGCGGCCCCTCGGCGAGCGCCAAGATCTGTCCATCGCGGCTTAGCGCAATGTGTCGAATGAGGTCATTGGTCATAACAGTGCCAGCGAATTCACGTTGAGCCGGGCAGTGTAGTGGTCCGCGCCTGGGAGCGTCTACCCGCAATCTTTGCAACGCGGCCCTCACCGAATAGCCGTCTTAAGTCGCTTTTGTCGAGGGTACACTGGGCTCTATTTTGACGATAGGGGTGAGCGCCTGGCGAACCGCTGAGTTGCGGCGCATGGGCAGTATCTGGCTGTTCAGCCAGCTTGGTGAGGCCGCCGAGCGGCGATGGGTTTCAGACGCTGTTTTTGCAGATGACCTGTTCGAACATAGCGCGAGCTTCCTCCAGTTTTGCGAATACGGGGAACTCGCTGTCCGCCGCCCAGGTCACAGTGAGCATATTGAGAGTGCCCACGACCATGGCGGCCATGATCTGCGGCGAAAAGTCGGTATTGACGTCACCGAGTTCGACGCCCGTCGAGAACAGGTCGGTGAAACTCTGTAGCGCTGCACTGCCCATTTGTCGCTGCTCCTCGTAGTCTGAGGCGAGCGCAGACGGCGCCAGTACAATCAAGGCCCGGTCGATATCATTCATACCGGCGAAACTGGACTCGATGTAATCGATCATCGCCTCCAGTCGACCCCGAGTAGAGGGATGGTTGGACAGCAGCTCCCGAAGCATGGGCTGCAGTCGATCGTACAGCCTGGACATGCCGAGGCGCCCCAGCAGGGCGTGCTTATTGGGGAAATGGCCGTAGAAGGTACGCCGCGCCACGTCGGCTTCGACACAAATTTGTTCGATACTGGTGTCATCGATGCCACCGCGTTGAAACAGGGCGTAGGCGGCCGACTCTATGCGGCTGCGCACCTCTTGCTTGCGCTTTTCGCGGCGTCCAAGTGGTGCCTCGGTAAGGGCCATGAAAAATCCGTAATTCGGTTGATATTTTGCGCCCATTAAACTAGTTTGTATACAAATGTGCAAGTTTGCCCATTTGTGAACTCTGACTGAAGGCGGATAAACGCCCTCAGTTGGAGTGTTTGTGTGGGTGTCCAGCGATAAGACGCCCGGCTCTGCATCGTAGCGCGTGCAACGCAAGACACGTGAGTAATGACCAACAGCGGGAATACAGAGAGAAACTGATGTCTGAACGATTGATAGTGGTATCCACAGATTGTCATGCGGGATTGCCCATTGCCGACTATAAACCCTACGTGGAGTCTAAGTACCACGAGATGATGGACATGGCCGTGCCCATCACGGTGGAGATGATGGACAAAGCGGAGTCCGCTTTCCTGATCAAGGAAATCAATGACGCTTGGCGTGCGCCCATTGAGCAGCAGCTAACCGGAGCCTGGAATTATAAAGAACGCCTGAATATGCTCGCGGGCGATGGGATTGCCGCCGAGGTGGTGTTTCCGGATGGCATCACCGAAAAGAACACGCCACCTTTTGGTGCCGGCCTTGGGCTAAACCCCAAAGATATGGTTCCTGAGCTGCAGTGGGCGGGCGCCATGGCACACAATCGCTGGCTGTCGGAATGGTGCGCCAACGACCCCGCCCGCCATATTGGCGTTGCGTCCATCCCACTGCTTTGGGATGTGCAGCAGGGAGTTGAAGCAGTGCGCTGGTGTGTGGATAACGGCCTGCGCGCCGTGATGATCCCCACACTTTGGGGAGAACACGCACCCTACCATCATGTGAAGTACGATCCATTCTGGGAGATCTGTGAAGATCTCGGTGTCATAGTGCACTTCCACTCGGGCCCCGCGCCAACGCATGAGTACTTCGGGTCAAATTTCCCCGAGCAGGACAATCGCGCTGAACTTCCCGGAGCCATGGGCATCTACGTTTCTGAAGTGATGTGGTGGCTGTATCGTCCACTGACCTTCATGATCTGGGGTGGTGTGTTTGAGCGCTTCCCCAGGCTGAAAGCCATGGTTGTAGAAGGGGGCACCATGTTCATGTTCCCCTCCTGGCTGCGGTTGCTGGATTTTCAATACTCGGAAGGAGAGATTTCCGCCAAACTGGGTAACTTCAAAGGTCACCTGTCAATGTCGCCAAGCGAATACTTTGGTCGTAATGTCGGTATCGGCGCCTCCTGTGTGCGCCGTACAGACATTGATATGCGCGATGAGATTGGACTGGACAGTATCATGTGGGGAAGCGATTTCCCGCACCCGGAAGGCAGCTGGCCTAACACGGCACGCTACTTCGAGGAGAATTTCTCTGGGCTTCCCGAGCAGGACGGACGCAAAATTCTCGGCGACAACGCGATAGAGTTTTATGGTCTGAACCGAAGCCAACTGCAGACCATTGCCGATGATATTGGCCCTGAAGTCTCAATGTTTGATTGAGTGATCTAGATCAGCAACGAATTGGAGAAGTATCGTGACCATTGTTGAATCATGTGAATCGAAAACGAACACGACACCAGAATTTCCCATGGGTTGGTACTCGGTAGCGCGTTCCCACGAACTGTTTGTCGGACAGGTTGAAGCGGTCCAGGCGTTCGACCGCGAGCTGGTACTGTACCGAACCCGGTCCGGGCGTGTGGCGATCCAGGACGCTTTCTGTCCTCATCTGGGCGCCCACTTGGGCCATGAGGGTCGGGTTGTTGGCGAAACCATTCGTTGTCCATTTCACGGCTGGCAATTTAGCGCCGATGACGGCAAGTGCGTCGAGATACCTTACTGCGACGAAATCCCTGAGCGGGCCCGGGTCCGCACGTGGCACGCTGAAGAAGCCAACGGGGAAATCTACATCTGGTTCCATCCAGAGAACACACCACCGCAGTGGGGGCTGCCGGAGTTGCCGGAGCTGGGCGATCCCAATTGGACGGCCCCTCGCTACACCGAACACCGTGTGCCCGCTCATGTTCAGGACATCTGTGAAAACTCCTGCGATCCGGTGCATTTTCGCTACGTGCACAACAACAAGTCCATCCCCGAGTCGACGGTAACCATCGACGACGACGGTCGCACCATGCATCTTCACTCCGAGATGACGGAGGCGGAATTTCCAGGGCACCTGCATGCGACGACCTTCAGCCCTGGCTTTGCTCTGGTACGCAACACCTATGGCCCTGGTGCGGAAATGATCATGTACAACAGCGCGCAGCCTGTGAATCGTCATGAAACCCTCATGCGATGGACACTGATCGTGCGCAGAGAGATCGAAGATCTGGCGGGAGATGATGTGATGAAGGGCATTATCGACGGTCTCAACGATGACTATCCGATCTGGGCGAACAAAGTGCATAAGCATCGCCCTGTGTTCTGTCGCGGCGACGAGACGCTGGTGACGTTTCGCAAGTGGGTACGGCAGTTCTATCTTACCTCTCAGGATAAACGCGAGATTGCGTAGGCCGGCGGGCACGTGCGGCCCGCACACGACCCAGGCTCGATACGCTGTAAGTCAGCTACGGGTCCATCTAACGCGTTTTGTTTGAGGTAGCAGGCATGGAAAGTTTCAACGACAAAGTTGCGGTCATTACCGGTGGCGCCAGTGGGGTGGGTCGCTCCCTCGCATTAGCACTGGGCAAGCGCGGCGCGAACATCGTGATCGGTGACGTCGACGAGGCGGCCAAGAAGCAGATTGCGCAAGAGCTAGAGGGGGCCGGGGTAGACTGCCGGGTAGAACACTGCGACGTTACGTCTCTGGATAGCCTCAACGCCCTCGCGGATGCGGCCGAAGCCGCGTTTGGTGGCATTGATCTGGTGTTCGCCAACGCTGGAATTGGCGCGGGCGAGACGGGCGCCATGTGGGACTACTCGGAGAAAGACTGGCAGTGGTGTCTGAACGTCAACGTGTGGGGTGTGATACACAGTATTCGTGCTTTCATGCCACGTCTGGTGGCGTCCGGCAAGCACAGTCATTTCGTGGTGACGGGTTCCGGCAATGGGGCGTATACCATTCTTCCTGACGCGCCCATTTACACCGCGAGCAAAGCTGCGGTGCACGCAATCACCGAAAACCTGCACTACCAGGTTCAGGCGGGCGGCTTGCCGGTGAAGATCAGTGCGCTATTCCCCGGGCCACACGTGGTAGACACGGGTCTGTTCAACTCGGGCCGCGTGCGCCCTGAGGATTTGAAGAAGGACGACGTCGAAGGCAACGAATCCGGCATAAACTCTGTCGACGACATGAAAAAAATGGCGGCGGAGTATGGCATTGAGTTGCAGACCACCCACCCGGATGAGGTCGCTGAAATGGCTCTGAAAGGACTGCAGAATGATGCCTTTTGGTTGCTGGAGACGACTGAGGATACGGACGACAAAATTCGGGCTCGGGCGGATATGATTTTGAGTCGATCAACGCCGGTTCCGGCCATGGTGGGGTGATGCCCCGGCAGGCTGCGTGCCACAAGACAATAACTGTGCAACTGCAAGAGGATACGTGATGACGGATAGCAGCGCTCCACAAAACAATCAGGGCGATATCATCAATTGGCCAATGTTGAAGGTTCGTTACCGAACCGATGCCGACAGGGTAGCCGCTCTGCTGCCGCCGGGGATTGAGCCCGGAGCAGAACCCAACGTGAATCTGACGATCTACAATTTTCCGGTACCGGACGAACCCGAATACGGGATTGTCACCACGATCGATGCGAACTACGACGGCATTGCCGGTGAGTTCACGCTGGGCTACGGCATTGATCAGGAATCCGCCATCTTCAACAGTCAGGAGAGAAACGGGCAGCCGAAATACCCGTGCACGACGGAATACTACAGGATGGGCCCGAACGTAAGCGCGCGCTGCACCCATCAGGGCTATACCTTTGTAGAATTCAGCGGGCAATCTGCGGGCGAGGCGGATCCCGGCGGCGAGTTCGAGCAAAACGAATGGTGGCTCAAGTACTCTCGGGCGGTCAGCGTGGGTGGCCCCGATACAGGCTTTGATTTCCCGCCTCATGTTGTGCGAGTGTGTGCAAAGTACGGTACCGCGCGGCGCGAAAATCTGGACGGTCAGCTTGTGCTGCGCGACAGCCCATGGGACCCGCTGGCCAGCTTGCTGCCTATGCGTGAGCAGCTGGAGGCCTACCTCTGGTGGCCAATATTCCTCGACCGCGCTATCACCCTTGAAGGCCCGCTGGATCCCAACGCCTTCCTGCCGTTTGCAGATACCATTTCCGGCTCCCGCTGGCCCGGCGAAAACGGCGGCCCCAAGAAAGCGGCCTGAGCAATGAAGCCGCGCCAACATGGCGCGGTGGTAATGCCCTTCCCCTTGACGAGGACGCTGGGTATCGCCTGTGCAAGCGCCTAGCAAAATGAGAAGCGTGAGCGGATGATTCGACACTGGTTACCGGCCTTGGCTGGTATGCTTTGCCTGGCGCTTGGTGCCGGGCTGATCGGGGTGTACGGGTTTTTTGTTGAGCCGCTTGCCGCAGAGTTTGGCGTGGGTCTTGCGGTGATGAATGTCGGTCCGGTTGCGCTGCTGTTGGTACCCGGCCTTTTCGGCCCGATCATCGGCAGGTTGGCGGATCGACTGCCCATCCGCAGACTGGTGTTTGCGGGAGCCTGCATCGCCTCCTTCGCGCTGTTGGCCATCAGCCAATCGGATCAGCTCGCATGGATTGCGCTCAGCTGGCTGCTGTTTTCTCTGGGGCTGACTTTCTACGGCCCTGTCGTCATCAACGGATTGATGATCAAACTCTATCCGGGTCGTGAAGCACGGGCGCTGGCGATTGCGGCCATCGGCATCAGCGTGGCCAGTATCATATTGCCGCCATTGATTGGAACCCTGCTCGATCAGACCGACTGGCGCAGCACCTTGCGACTGATGTCCGCTGGTTTGTTTGTGTGCCTCTCCCTCACGCTGCTGGCCATACCGGACGGTATAGCCGGCGCGGCCGTCCAGGACAGTCGGCCGCGACAGGGCATCTACCGGCGGCGGGAATTCTGGCTGATCGGTTTGTGCGTGGCCGTTGGTTTAAACGTCGCCATCGTGTTGGCGGTGTGCTACCCCGCACACTTTATTGACGCGGGTTACAGCAAGACCCAGGTCGGGGGTTTTATCGCAGCAGCGGGTACAGCGGGGCTTGTGGGTAAGGCCTGTATCGCCTGGTTGGGGGATGCCGGCCGCCACTTCGCCAAATGGCTGGCTATGATGCTGCTGCTGGTCCAGGGCGCCGGGTTGCTCGCGTTGGTATCTGTGGACGGGTCCACGGCCCTGGTGCTGGTCATGCTCTGTATGGGGTTTGCGGGCGGTGCCTTCATTCCGATGCACCCTTACCTGAACAGTCGCTACTTTGATGCTGCCGTTATCGGGGAGGTTAACGGCGCCCAGATGCCGCTGTTCCTGCCGTTTGGCCTCGTGGGTGCGCCGCTGGCGGGTTATGCCTACGATCAGCTGGGGAACTACGACACGGTGTTTGTCGCCCTGGCCGGTATCTATGTGCTGGCTGCTCTGCTGGCACTGGCTTTACCCGTAAGCCGCACAGAGACCTGAAACAGTGCCCCAGTGCGCTTTATCGCGCCTTCGAGTGGTAGTATGCTCGGCCCTTTTGCGAGTGCGGAAGAGGGTACACGGCTCGGAGAGCGCTGTGCCTAAACCGTAAAGTTGGAGACAGTCGATGCCCATGTTCCTGCGAAAGTGTCTGCATGCGGTCTACATCGCGTTGATGAAGACATTCATCTATCTATCGCCTTCCCTGCGCCATACGACCTATGCGGGCAGTGGGAGTGCCTACCAGCTCTGTTTACAGGTCGTTAACAGCGGTGTGAAAAAACTGCTGGTGGTGACGGACAAGCCGCTGCGAGATCTGGGCATAGTGGATCAGGCCATCCAGGGGCTGGAGGGTTCCGGGGTGGATGTGGTGTTTTACGATGGGGTGCTGCCTGACCCGACTTATAGCCAGGTGATGGAGGGTGCCGCGATCGCCAAGAACCACGGCAGTGAAGCCGTCCTCGCGATCGGTGGTGGATCGTCCATCGATGCGGCTAAAATCATTGCCGCGGCCGCTACCAGCGACGACAATCCGGTGGATTGGGTTGGGCACGGCAAAGTGAAGCACGATCTGTTGCCAATCTATGCAATCCCGACCACCTCCGGCACGGGCTCCGAAGCCACCATGGGCGCCGTGATCTCAGATTCCGAGACGCATGAGAAGGGCGTGACGTCGGGGCCGGGTTTGTTGCCGGTTGCCGCGGCCCTGGATCCGGATCTGATAATGGGTCTGCCTCCCCATATCACGGCGGCCACGGGTATGGATGCGTTGACCCATGCGATCGAGGCCTACATTTCGCCCTGGGAACGCGGTACTCGGTCGGGTGACTCCAGCATGGCAATCAAGATGATCTTCGACAACCTGCCCCTGGTCTACCACGATGGCAGCAATCGTGAGGCACGCGCCGCTATGGCACTTGCCGCCTACTACGCCGGCCTGGCGATCAATCAGGTCAACGTGGGCAATGTGCATGCAATCGCCCACCAGATCGGCAGCAGGTACGGCATTCCCCACGGACTGTCTAACGCTCTGGTCCTGCCCCATGTGCTCGAATTCTGTCACGAGGAAGCCAAGGGGCGAATGGCTCAATTGGCGGTACTGATTGGCCTCGGTACCGAGGGTGAGGATGACGGCACCCTAGCACACAAGTTCATCAAGGCGGTGCGGGATTTGCGCACAGAAGTCGGCATTCCGGATCATTCTGAACTGATCAAGCGCGAAGACTTTGACGCCTTGACCAAGGCGGCCATGGCGGAGGGCTTTCTTTATCCGGCGCCGCGCTTGTTGGATCGCAAGAGCACCGAGGCAATTCTCAACAGCGTCGCCGCGTAAGGCACGCATTGGCCACTGCTATTGAACGCCAGCAGCCCTAGTCGTAGTTGGCCGTTTCCGGTATCTGCTGATACCAATCGACACCTTGTTCGTCGCGCCGACGCGTGATTCTGTGCCTGCCCAGCAGACAATTCAGATGCGCGAGTGTTTCGCCGGTAGCCAGTCCTCTCGAACCTGGGCCGATTTCTCGTTTGAACAAAGCGGGGAAACAATCCACCGCGCGACGCGGTTGAGACAGGTAGTCGAACAAAGAATTGAGATCTTCCTTGTGGCTTTCGATGATCTGACTGATGCGCACGTGCAGACCGTAGAACGGCGCCTCATGGGCCGGCAACACCAGCAGGTCATCAGGTAGCATGTCTCTCAGTCTGGCGCTGGAGCGCAACCACTCGTCCAGCGGGTTGCCCTCGGGTTCGGTGGGGAATACGCTGACGTTTGGTGTGATTCGTGGCAGCACCTGATCGCCCGAAATCAGTAACTTGAGCGCGGGGCAGTACAGTGTGACGTGCTCGGGCGAGTGACCGCTGCCGACGATGACTTGCCAGTAGCGGTCGCCAATGGTGATGGTTTCACGATCGACCAGTCGTCGGAAGCTGTCCGGCAGTGGAGAGATAGCGCGGCCGAAGTTACCAAACTTGTCTCGGTAGACCTGCAGTTGTTCCTCGTCATAGCCCGCGCCCCGGTAGAAGCGGATGGCGACGTCGGGTGCAGGGCGGCCGGTGTCGGCGGTCATAGCGCGGCACATCAAAAACTCCTCGCGCGACATCCAAAGCTCACAGTCGAAGCGTTCGGTCAGCCAGCCTGCAAGGCCAACATGATCCGGGTGTAAGTGAGTGCAGATGACCCGTTTGATGGGTTTACCTTTCATGATGCCCTGGAAAAGCGTTTCCCAGGTTTCTCGAGAACTCGACATACTCAAACAGGTATCCACCACGGTCCAACCTTGGCCATCCTCGAGTAGCCATAGATTGATATGGTCTAGGGACATGGGCATAGCGAAGCGGACCCAGTACACACCTTCCGCGATGGGTACGGCGGTACCGGGCTTCGGTCCGAAGGTTCGGCCCCATGGATAGGTGAGGCCTTTGTGAGTTTCCAGGGTGTCAGATTCGGCGTTTGGGATCACGAACTTGGTCCATACTGCAACGGACCGCCTATCCTACACCCTTCTGGTGCCGGTCTCGAGCCGGGCAGTTTGGCGGATCAGGGGTGATACCAGATGGCTGAGGTGACGGCTCGCTCCTGAATGCTGGTGGGCTCCGGTGCGGTCGTATCGAGTAGGGCAGCGTCGTAGGTCGTCCAGCGAGGAGTGGGAATTTCAATGACTCGCGCGTAGTAGAACGCTTCCCGCTCAGGATCAAAGTCCGGGTCTATCCACACCGCTGAGAGCTGTGCCTCGCCGATGCTGTTTGTGTAGGTCGCCGCAGTAACGTCGACGGTATTGCCAACGGGCGGCAGCGTGCCCGAATCATTGAGAAGTCGGTCGCCCGACCAGGCGATGTTGTAGATTCTTTCCCGCGTGTTGCCGCCTTGATCTACCCAGCCTTTGATGATCTGAATCCGATCGAGATTGCCGCTGTGCGGATCTCGAATGGCCCACACCGCAAAGCTGGGTGCCCGAGCGGATTTGGTTGGCAGAACGCCGCCCATAGGCACGCCGCCGGTCTCGGCCTGTGTGATCCAGTCATTCCGTTCCAGTAGGTCGGAGGAATAACCCCAGCCGCCAAAGAAGCGTACCCCGATGCGTGGTCCCGAGGTTGAATAGGTTTCCTTGCGACGCATGGCGGCGAACAGCGCACTGCGGGTGTTTTCTTCCGCCCAGACCGCGGCCAAACCAGCGGCACTCCAACGTGTCCCGCCCGCCATGAAGTCCGCGGGCCAGTAGGTGGCCTTACCCATGCGAAGCCCCGCGCTGCCGTCCAGGATAGGCAGCTTGCCATGATAGCTGTACTCCTCCACTGGCGCGCTGGCATTGTGTCCATCCGAGCTGCCGATGACGCCAAAACGGTAGGGGTTGAAGCCTTCTGAGTGAGACATTTCAAGCCCTCGGCGCAGGGCGTCGCGGATGTAGCTCCCCTCAGGACGGGAGTCCTGTTGGCTTTGATTGAGCTGCGTGTTGTAAATTTCAAACCCTGCGAACTCATCCTCGGGAGACAAAGTAGGATAGGTTTCTGAGGATCCTTTGACCTGATAGATCTCACTGATCGGTTCGTTTGCCATGCGACGCGCCGCGTAGTCCGCTGTCATCGGCTCCCCGTCGTACATGGAGCCTGCGTACATGAGGCCGTCACTGACGTTACCGTTGTGGGGAATTGCGAACACGTCCATCCCCCGCTCTCGTTGCTCTTCCAGCGCCGTCCACAAATCTCTCGGGTCCTCAGATTCCAGCGAACTGTAGGGCAGATCGGGCACATTGGTACCGCCGTAGATGACGTTGCGATGGAGATTTTTACCCTCCGGCATAGAGGACCACTCATAGCCGATAAAGGTGGTGAAGCGGCCGGGATCATTGTAGCGTGCGGCGGCTGAGATGATGTCTTGCCAGGCGTTTCGACTGATATCCTGCCAGCCGGGTGCAGTGACGTCTCGCAGATCAAAAAACATCATCGTGCGCGCGAGCAGCGTCGTATTCATCAATCTGCCATCGTTCAGCAGTCGATCACGCAGACCGCGTTGATTGAGCGGCAAATCGGGGTTCTTGCTTCTGAGCACGCCCAGATATTCGGAGTGGTCGGTCACAGCTGCAAAGTCCAGCGGTCGGTCCATGCGCAGGCCGTACCCGGCCGCGTGTTCGATCTCACCTCCGCGAACGAATGTGTAGGCATCATCCGGCGATGCTTTTACCCCATTGGTGTAGGCGTCCGTCGAATAGCTGGTGTGAATGTGCAAGTCGCCCCAGTACAAATTGCGCTGGTCGTTGTGCTCAGTTGCCTCCACAGCGGGTGGCTTGACGGCGGTCGCCGGGTCGAAGGCCGGAAAGAGGCTCGGGTCTTCTACCGGGCTGCAACTGGCCAAGACGAACGGACCCAGGCAGCCGATCTGCTTACACAGGGTGACGAATGCACGATGGCACCGCTTGAGGGGAGCTCCGCTCGAGATCGGACACGGCAATCCTGTTCCGGTGCGAAACGGAGCTGATACGGTCACTCTCAAAGGCAGTGACACTTCATCCCACGCCGCGCTCGTTACCTTCCCAATACTGCGCGCGCACGGCTTTTTTGTCAGGTTTGCCGACCGGCGTGAGTGGGATCGCGTCGACGAAGTCGATGCTCTTGGGCGATTGCACGGATCCCTTCGCCTCTTTGACCAGTGATTGCATGGATGTCACGAGATCATCACCCGCGTTGACGTCAGGTTTAAGAACGACGACCGCCTTGACGGCCTCGCCCCACTGTTCATCCGGGACACCGATCACGACAACCTGTGCGACGGCTTCATGGGTAGCCAGCACGTCCTCTACCTCTCTCGGGAACACGTTGAAACCGCCCGATACGATCATGTCTTTGGTGCGGTCTACGATGTATAGAAAGCCGTCTTCATCCAGCTTACCGACGTCCCCGGTGTGCAGCCAACCGCCTGCGAATGCCTCGGCAGTCTGCTCGGGCATATCCTTGTAGCCCTTCATGACCAGAGGGCCGCGCACGCATATCTCTCCGGGTTCCCCTCTGGGCACCTCATTGCCGTCGCCATCCAGAAGCGCCATGTGAATCCAGGGTGTAGGACGACCGCAGGACGCAAAACGTTCTGGTTTGGCGGGATCGTGTTCCTTTTTGCGCATGTTGGCAATGACCATTGGGCACTCGGACTGGCCAAAGAATTGGTAGAAAATCTGCCCCCATTTTTGCAGACCTTCCTGCAGACGCGCGGGGCTCATCGGTGAAGCGCCGTAGAATATGGTCTCCATGCTGTCCATGCTGCCGTCAGTAGCCCGCGGAGAATCCAAAAGAAAATACAGCATCACTGGTACGAGCATGGTGCAGGTTATCTGGTGTTCTTTTACGGTGTCGAAAAACTCATCCGGGCTGAAGCCCTGCATGACGTAAAATGCACCGCCTTTCTGCAGCACAGGGATAAAAAAAGCCGCGGCTGCGTGTGACAAAGGTGTCGCAATCAACATGCGTAGCTCTGCGGGGAACTCCCACTCGCACATTTGTATCTGTGTCATACAGGAGGTCACGCTGTAGGTGCTCATTACGCCTTTGGGCTTGCCCGTTGTCCCGCCGGTGAAATTGATTGAGGCGATGTCGGATGGCGCGACTGCGGGGGCTTGTAAGGGCCTCGGCTCGAACTGCGCTGCTAGGGCGATGTAATCGTCACCCACGTCGTTGGGACCGAAGCCGAGCAGATTCCTCAGTCCTGACACACGCTCTTTGAGTGCAGCTGCGACATCAGAAAAAACCGAGGCATCAAACACCAGCGTATCGATTTCGGCAGCTTCCAATACATAGGCGTGGTCATCCAGTGAGCCCAGCGGGTGCAGTGGCGTGCCGATGCAGCCTGTAAGCTGCATGGCGGCGATGTTGGACAGCACCTCCGGTCGATTGGCGGAAATGACCGCGATGCGGCTTCCCACCCCCAGTCCTTTAGATTGCAGCGCCTGTACCATCTGGCTGGTTGTCTCTCTGACATCTTTGTAAGACGCCACTTTGTCGCCAAGGTACAAACAGGGTTCGTCGTTGTAGCGGTTCAAACCCTCGATGAGTAGATGTGGCATTAGTGGCTGGTGGTGTAAAGCATCGGTGGTCATGACAACTCCACGGTTGGTTTTTGTTTACTGATGAGGTTAAGCGTTGATGTCCAGTGCTCGGCGCAATACGGTGAGCTGTTCCGCCAACTCCCGCTGGCTGATCTGGGCATGGGCGAAGAGCGTAGAGCCATGGAACGTGCCGGCAAAATTGTGTAGCTCAGTGGTAACGTCTGCCTTGAGCAGCTGCAGTGCGTAGTGAATACCTTCGTCTCGCAGTGGATCGAATTCCATCGTGCTGATATAGGCCGGTGGTAGGTCGGACAAATCATCACAGCGAGCAGGTGCTGCCAGATAGGGCACGTCGTCGGCGCCGCGCTGATACTGCTGCCCGAGGTAAGCCTCCCAGCTCAGCTCCGCGTTGGGCCTATTCCACATTGGCGTATCGTGGAACCGGTCCATGCTGTGGGTAACAAGCCGATCGTCGAGTTCAGGAATGCCCAGGAACTGAAAGCATATGGCGGGGCCACCTCGATCCCTCGCCGCCAGCGCGGTCGCCGCAGATAGACCGCCGCCCGCACTCATGCCGAGCACGGCAACACGCTCTGGGTCAATGCTGAGATCTGTGTGAGTATCGTGTATCCAGCACAGAGTTGTATAGCAGTCCTCTAGGCCAGCAGGGAATGGATCCTCGGGAGCCAGCCGATAGTCAACGGAAACGACCACGACGCCCAGTTCTCGACAAAGGCCGATGCAGGCACCCATCTCACTGTCCAGATTTCCGACGACGAAACCGCCGCCGTGGATGTGCAAGACCGCGGGCACAGTGCCGGACAAATCCTCAGGGCTGTAAATGCGGATGGGTACTTCCGGTGCACCGGCGGGGCCGTCGATGCTGCGGTTTTCAATGGTGACGCCGCGGGTGTCCAACTCCGCATTCATCTGATTGATCAACTCGATGAACGCCATCCGTGTTTCCACAGGCTTGGTGAGATCGAGGTTGCCTTCGGGGATGAACTCGAGCAGCTCAGCAAGCTCGGGGTCGTAGTTGTAACTCATGTTGACGTCGTCTCCTTTGTTGGGCCGGGAGCGCCTGGTTCGGCTCTGATGAGTGAATTCGTGTCGTTGAGCGAAGATGACAGCGTATACTGTCCCTTTCGAATGTGTACCTCCACAGTATAAGAAAGGATACTTCCCGCGACTGTATTGTGCGGCGCTGGCGCACCGTTGCACAGCTTAGTTCAGTACTGAAAAAAGGGGTATCTCAATGAAATTTGACAGTGCACTGATGGTTGAGCCTGCCCGCATCGGTGCGATGGCCGCTGCGCTGGAGGAGATGGGTTTTGAAGGTGCCTATACCTTTGAGGGCCAGTCTGATCCGTTCATAGCGGTGGCGGCCGCGGTGCCGGGTACGCGTCGCATGCAGTTGATGACATCGATCGCCGTAGCCTTCGCTCGCAACCCAATGAATCTGGCCTATCTCGGCAATGATTTACAACATCTTTCAGGTGGACGTTTTGTTTTGGGGCTGGGAGCGCAGGTCAAGGCGCATATTGAGCGGCGCTTCTCGATGCCCTGGAGTAAACCAGCGGCGCGTATGAGAGAGATGGTTCAGGCCATCAAGGCGATCTGGGAGAGCTGGGAGACCGGTGCGCCGCTTAATTTTGAGGGAGAGTTTTACAGCCATACATTGATGTCACCCATTTTTACCCCACAGATCAGTGCCCATGGTGTGCCGCCCATCTATATAGCAGCTGTTGGTCCAGTGATGACCCAGGTGGCTGCGGAGGTTGGTGAAGGTTATTTTTTGCACCCGTTCAATACGGCGCGCTCAACGGATGAACTGTCACTCATGGCTGTCGGTAAAGGATTAAAAAAAGTCGGAAAGGCCCGCGATAGGTTTTGTGTGGCCGCGCAGGTTATCACCGCAACGGGAACGACCGAAGAAGGGCTTGCGCAGGCCGTAGCCGCGGCGCGTCATCAAATCGCGTTTTACGCGTCAACGCCCGCATATCTTCCTGTCCTAGCTTGTCACGGCTGGGAGGAGTTGCATACGGACGCCAGACGTTGCACACGGGCGGGTAAATGGGATGAGCTTAACAGTTTGGTGGATGACACGGTGTTACACACGGTTGCAGTGGTTGGGTCACCCGATGAAGTGGCCGAACAAATCGTACGGCGTTACCGCGGCAAGGTAGAGCGCGTGGCACCGGTTGTGTATCAGCCGGACCTCGCGCTGTTAGCAGAATTGCGACGGGCGTTGACGGACGCGGTGTAACCCGAAACAGTCTGATTGCCGCTACCCCTGTAAGGACTCATCTGTTCTCGACCGGTTTTGTGTGTGGCACGGAACGACCCGCCGGTGACGGTCTGGCACTGTTTCCCGGACCTATCCTAGATTGGAGCCTGTTGGCCTGTTGGCCTGTTGGCCTGTTGGCCTGTTGGCCTGTTGGCCTGCGGCTGGCGGCTGAGTGCCGACACGCTCAACGGGCAGGGCAGTGTGTATCGTGAGATCATCTGATCGACCCTGGACTGTCCCGGTTACTTCGCCGCCTCTGGGGAAGGGATGAAAGCTGTTTGGCGGAGCTGCCATTGCCGATGAAAAAGGGGGAGTGTATGCTCGGTCGCGTTCTACCTGGATTGAGCTGCATTCCTCCGAATCGGCCGAGCATTCTGATGGGGGCGATATATTCCAGCAATCTGCGAACTGACTCACAATTTGTGTTTCGACGGTTTGCGACCGCTGATTAAGATGACAGAAAGCAGTTTCATACAGGGCAAATAAAAAAGGCGGGACTTATGCAGCGCAAGAATGATACGGATCAACACGCAGACAAACGCACTCCTCGGATGTACGAGCAGTCCGATGGCTGGTTTTTCTCCACGCGAGAAGGTGATCCTAAAGGTCCGTTCCGGGACGAGTACGAAGCCTCAACTCAGTTGGAGGTGTACATCCGGATGGCTGATTCTGGCATGTTGCGCTAGGTCCGGCGCTTTTAGATCCGTGATGCCGCGGGTCTTTCCACTGCCCAACCCCCCCTGTTACTCTCTGCGAGTCGAGTGCCTTTGAGGGAAGGGACATGTTGCGAAAACTGACCGGCCGCCTACTGGCCAGCTTGATCTGCCTGACGGCGGTTGCCGTCGTAGGCCAAACCGTCGAGGGCGACCAAGCCGTGGTCGAGGCAGATATTGTGATCAGTTCAGGGCTGCAGGGAGGCGGCTATTGGAGCGCCGGAGAGCGTTTCAAGTCAGTAGCGCAAGAGATGGAGATCAGTGTTCAGAACGTCGCCAGTACCGGGTCGCTGGACAACCTCAATCAATTGCTTGATACCACCAGCCCGGTCAACCTGGCGTTTGCCCAGGCAGATGCGCTGCAGCAGTATCTCAAAGAGAACCCCGGTGCCGATACGCAGTTGGAGGTCATTGAGAACATCGGTCAGGAGTGTGTGTTTATTGTCGCCAGCCGAGAAGCCCGACTGTTGGAAGGCGAAGATCTGTATGAGGGTCAGCCGCAACGCCTGGGGATTAACAGTGGCGAGAGCGGAACAGCGGTGACGTTCGCTCACATGTCGAGCCTGGTCCCTGAGTTGCGAGAGGTGCGGGTGGTTTACGGCGATACGGAGGCAGCCCTGCGTGATTTGGGGGCACCGGATGCGCCGGTTGACGCCGTCATGGTGGTGCATCGCCCCAAGGAGTCTTCTCCCGAAGTCGATCTGGCGGTTGCGGAGACTGATCGGTATCGCTTTCTCACGCTGGATGACGAGCGCTTAACCACCAGGCCCTCCGGAGCAGAGTCCGTGTATCGGCCCATGCGTCTGGCAATGCGGGGGGCAGTAGAACCTGTGGAAACGATCTGTGTGCGTGGCCTACTGCTGGGCCATCGCCTGAAAGTCTCTCCGCAGTTACGCAATCAGCTTACGGACTTGGTCAACTATCAGTGGATGCGTGTCTACGCCACTCAGTAGGCTGGCCAGGTTGAATAGGGTACTACTGACGCAGTGACTGCCCGGGCGTCGCCGCCAGAAGTTGCTGCGTGTAAGCCTGCTGCGGTGTGTCGAATAGCTGCTGTGCGCTCGCTTCTTCCACGATTTTGCCGCCCTGTAGAACGACGATGCGGTCCGCGAGTTGGCGCACCACCGCCAGATCATGGGAAATAAACAGCAGCGTGAGTCCATACTCCTTAACCAATGCTTCCAGCAGATCAAGAATCTGAGCCTGAATCGTCACGTCCAGGGCAGAAACCGGTTCGTCGGCGACGACAAACTCGGGTCGCGTGGCCAGGGCACGACCGATGGCGATGCGCTGGCGCTGGCCTCCGGAAAACTCATGTGGGTACTTTCGCACCTGCTGACGTGACAGGCCGACGGAGTCCATAAGACGAAGGACGGCAGCGTTTACCGATGAGCGGTCTTCCAGCCGGTGCAGTAGCAGTGGTTCTGCCAATGTATCGTACACCGTCATGCGAGGGTTGAGTGACGCGAATGGATCCTGGAATATAATCTGCATGCGCTTACGCATTGCGGTGAGTGCGCTTCGGTCCAGCTTACCCAGTGACTTTCCGTCAAAGCGCACTTCGCCACCGGTAGTGTGCTGAAGTTGCAGTATGGAGCGCCCAATGGTCGACTTGCCGGAACCCGATTCTCCCACCAGGCCAAGGATTTCTCCGCGGTGAATGGTGAAGGACACATCATCAACCGCCTTAACCGTTGTCTTACCCTGATGGAACCAGGTGCGCAGATGGTCAACCTCTATCAGCGGCTCCCGGGGTTGCTCTAACGTGGCCTTTTGGCCGGTGGGAATAGCGGACAAGAGCTTCTGGGTGTATGGGTGCTTGGCGTTTTGAAAAATGGCGGTTGGATCGCCTCGCTCGACGATGCGGCCTTCGCGCATCACCAGGATGTCGTCGGCGATGTCTGCGACGACGGCCAGATCATGGCTGATGAATAGAATGCCCAGATCGCGACTGCGCTGTAGATCTGCCAGCAAGCGAAGAATTTGTGCCTGAATCGTTACGTCGAGTGCGGTGGTTGGTTCGTCGGCGATCAACAGGCTCGGTTCGTTTATGAGTGCCATCGCAATCATGACTCTCTGGCGCATGCCGCCCGAAAAGTGGTGGGGATAGCGTTGCAGCGCAGTATCTGGCTCGTGAAAACCCACCTCAGCCAGCAGTGCCGTTGCGCGATCCATCGCCACGGCCGCGCTGGCGCCCTGGTGATGGACCATGGGCTCCACAAGCTGCTTGCCGATGGTCATATAGGGGTTCAGGCAGGTCATGGGGTCCTGAAACACCATGGCGATGTCGCGACCGCGTATGTGTCGCATCTCGGCATTGCTCAACTTCAAGAGATCGCGCCCCTTGAACAGGGCCGTGCCGGCATCCAGTCGCGCCGGTGGTGTGGGTAGCAGCCCCAGCAAGCTGTAGCAGGCCACCGATTTGCCAGAGCCCGATTCGCCGATCAGGGCGGTGATCCCGCCGGACTCAACGGCAAGGCTGATGTCGTCAACGGCCTGGGTGATACCCAGTCTGCTGTGAAAGCTGACACTCAAATGCTCGACGTACAGCATCAGTCCGCAGTCCCACGGACGTCCAGCGCATCGCGGAGGCCGTCACCGAGAAAGTTAAGTGAAAAGAGCGTCAAGGTCATGGCCAGACCGGGAAAGATCAGCAGCCATGGATACTCTTCCATGCTTTCAGCGCCATAAGAGATCAACAATCCCCAGGAGGTTTGCGGCGGTTGGACGCCTAGGCCCAGGAAGCTCAGAAACGCCTCCAGCAGCATCACGCTGGGAATGGTCAGTGTTGTGTAAACGATAATAGGGCCCAGAGCATTCGGTATCAGGTGGCGCCGTATTATGGTGAGCGGCGAAAGACCGATGGACACGGCCGCTTCGACGAACTCTTGTTCGCGCAGAGATTGAACTTGTGCACGCATAATACGGGCCATGGTGAGCCACTCCACGGCGCCAATGGCCAGGAAGAGGAGCAGCATGTTCCGACCAAACACAACCATTAACAACACCATGAAGATCATGAAAGGCAGGGCGTACAGGATATCGACCGTACGCATCATGACCGCGTCCGTCTTTCCGCCGGCATAGCCCGCGATTGCGCCCCAGGTGACGCCGATGAGCAGCGCAACGGTCGTTGCAACGAAACCTACTGCCAGGGAAATACGACCTCCGTACATGATCTGCGTGAGCAAGTCGCGGCCGAACACGTCAGTCCCCAGCCAATGTGCACGGGAGGGTGGTGTCGCACCAAGATCCAGGTTCTGCTGTGCGTAACCGTAGGGCGCGATCCAGGGTGTCAGCAGGGCGATGACAATCATGAGCAACAAGACGGTCATCCCGAACACTGCAAGCCGGTTCCTGCGCAGTCGACGCCACGCGTCCTGCCACAGAGAGGTCCCGGCCTCTGCCTGATCGACCCCACCGATAGGCTGTGCACGCATTCAGCGGTCTCCCAGCTGTCCGCGCAGGCGCGGATTCAACCAGGCGGCCAGAATGTCGGACAACAGGTTGAAGGTGACGATGAGCGCGGACAAAAACACGGTGGTACCCAAGATCATGGTGTAGTCTCGATTGAATGCGGCCTGTACGTAGAAGCGGCCAAGTCCGGGGATACCGAAAATCGTTTCAACCACAAAAGAACCGGACAGCAAGCCGGCAAATGCCGGGCCGAGAAAAGCGACTACGGGTATCAGTGCGCCCCGCATCGCGTGACGCAAGACGATTTGCCACTCGGGCAAGCCTTTGGCCCGCGCGGTACGAATGTAGTCCTGCGACAAGACTTCCAGCATTCCGGCTCGACTCAATCGCGCGACATAGGCCGCGTAGGTAGAGCCAAGCGTGATTGCCGGTAAAACCTTATCCCCGGGAATATCACCCCAGCCCGATACAGGCAGCCATTCCAGATAGATGCCGAACACCAGAACGAGGATCGGGCCGAGGAGAAACGATGGCATGCAGATGCCGATCATTGCGGCAGACATCGGGATGTAGTCCTGAGCCGTATTGGGCCGCAGCGACGCAATGACGCCTGCCAGACCGCCGATACAAACCGCGATCAGCAGCGCGTACAGACCGAGTTCTGCGGTGACCGGGAATCCTGCAGCTATCAATTCGTTGACACTCCGACCAGGGTATCGGAAAGAGGGGCCTAGCTGTCCGTGAATCAGATCGTTCAGGTAGTCGACGTACTGGGTGAGGAGCGGCTGATCCAAGCGGTACTGTGCCTCGAGGGCGGCTTTTACTTCTGGCAAAACCGCTTTTTCGGCAGAAAATGGCCCGCCCGGCGCAATGCGTACCAGAAAGAATGTAACGGTAATGACAACCAGGATAACCGGGATTGCCTGAAGGACCCGCAGGCTTACGAAGCGCCACACAACGGATGTTGCTCCCCTATCTCGGCAGGATGGTGGTCAGCAGGGTGAGGTACGGAAGACCTCATCGCGTCACTGGCTCCAGACGCTCGTTGGGGTCCAACCAAATGTACTTTAGGTTCAGGCTGTCCATCAGGTTGGACGGCATGCCCTTGACCGAAGGGTGTTTCAGATGATTACTCGTGTAGGTATAAATGGGAATGATGGGCATCTGTTGCATGAGCATTGTCTCTGCATCGTGGAAGATTCGGTAGCGCTCTTCCTGCGTGCTAGCCTGGGGTGCCTGCCGTAGGATCATGTCGTCGTACACTGCATCGCAAAAACCGGTGCTGTTATTACCTCCCTCGCACAGAAACAGATCTAGGAAAATGTTTGGATCTACGTAGTCGCCTATCCACCCCCGGCGTGCCATCTGGAAGTCCATCCTGGCGACGGTATCGAGATAAACCTTCCATTCCTTATTGGTGAGCGTCACGTCGATGTTGAGCGCATCCTTCCACATCTGCTGAAGCGCCACTGCCAGCTTGCGATGTGCTTCCTGGGTGTTGTACACCAGCTCCAGACCAGGCCACCCCTCGCCGTTGGGGTAGCCCGCCTCGGCAAGCAGCTGTCTGGCGAGTTCGACATCGTACTCGAACGGCTTGGGTGGATAGTAACCGAGAGTGTCCGGCGGTGTAATGCTATACGCGGGTTCATTGATGCCGTACATCACCGAGTCCATCAGCTTTTGGCGATCGACGGAGAGCGAAAGTGCCTGCCTGACGCGCAAGTCGTCAACGGGCGTTCGATCCGTATTGAGAAGGTAGTAGTAGGTGCCGAGATAGGGCGCGTTGACGTAGGGCGTGTCCGGCAGGTCGCGATAAAGGGGAATTCTGTCCAGTGGCACGGTCGCCGTGTAGTGTAGCTGTCCGGCGCGGAACATCCGCTCTTCCGTTGAAAGATTTTCCGTCGGGTAAAATACGACGCCGTTCAAGTTGACGTTATCGCGATCCCAGTAGGTATCGCTCTTCTCGACGACGATCTTCCGGTTGAGTTGCCACTCTTTTAATCGGAAGGCACCGTTGCCCACGATATTCTCAACACGCGTCCAGGGCGTAAATCGATCGGTGACAGCGCCGAACTTTTTGATGGTGGGAGGGTGCACCGCGAACGTGCTGTAGTGGTCCATGAGCTGAATAAAATAGGGTGTAGGCGCATTCAGTTTCACCTCCAGGGTCTTGTCATTCAGTGCCTTGACGCCCACCTGCGAAAAGTCATCCAGTTCTCCCTGCGCATAGGCTTTTGCATTGACGACCGGGTACAGCATGTAGGCATACTGGTTACCCATGGCGGGGTTCAGCGCCCGATTCCAGGAGAAAACGTAGTCCTGCGCAGTCACGGGATCGCCGTTGGACCAGCGGGCCTCAGGGTTGAGATGGAAGACGACGGTCAGTCCATCATCACTGATGTCCCAGCTTTTGGCGACGCCCGGCTCGGGCTTAAGCGTGTAAGGGTTCTTGACCGCCAGTCCTTCGAACAGTGCGCGCACGATGTGGTTTTCAGGCACGCCGCTGACGATGTGTGGATCCAGGCCCTGGGGCTCAGCGCCATTGCCGTAGTGCAGGATGCTCTCGCGATTGCCGCTGACGACGTTGGACTCGCCGCCGCCACAGCTGGCAACCAACAGCAATAGCAGTGTTGCCGGCAGCAGGCGTATGCTGCCCGAAAAACAGTTGATCATGGTCCCCGCAGTGGAGTCGGTTAAGTCTGTTGCCGTGTATTAAACCACAGAATCTGCCTGGCCGAGGGCGGGCAGGTGGACCGCTGGGTTTGCAGCTTTCCGCCCGGCTAGGCTGCTGTCTTGCCGCGCTCGCCGACCTTCGGCCCGGTGTAATTGGCTCGCGGGCGGATCAAACGGCTGTCGCGGCTGAATTCTAGAAAGTGAGCGATGTAGCCGTAGACGCGGGACATGGCGAACATCGCGGTGAAGAAGTGTGTCGGTATGCCGAGGCTGTGGAAAACGGCGCCTTTATAAAACTCTACGTTCGCCCAAATTTCCTTACCGCGGACGGCGAACTCCTCCTGACAGGCCTCTTCCACGGCGACCAGCGTCTCCAGCAGTCTGCGACTGTCCTCATTCTCACACAGGTCCACCGCCATGGGCTTCAGTATTTTGGCTCTAGGGTCGACGGTTTTGTACTCTCGATGCCCCATGCCCATGATTTTGACCTTGTTCGCCAAGCAATCCCGAACGTAGGCAGCCGCACGGTCGGGACTGCCAATGTCCATGGCCATTTCCAGCGCGGCTTGGTCGGCTCCACCGTGCAGCCGACCGAACAGAGTGCCAATGCTTGCTGAAATGGAAGATTGTATTGGCGCCAGGGTGCTGGCGCAGACGCGTCCCGCGAAGGTACCGCAGTTGAAACTGTGCTCCATCTGCAGAATTTGCGCAGCGTCGAGCATGCGGCGCTGTATTTCGGTCGGAGCACTGCCGTGAAACATGGTAAGAAAGTTCTCGTGGTAAAGCTTGCCGGGCACCGGTGCCAGAATGGACTTGTTTTGAGCGAGCCGGTGAAATGCGGCGATCAGACCACTCATCTTGGCGGCGAGGAACAAACCCGTTTCGGCGTCCTCACCTACTCCTAGACTGTCTTCTCCGGGTGGCGTCAGAAGGGGGACGAGGCCCTGCAGCATCAACATGGGATGCAAATCCCGTGGTACTTGCTGCAATAGGTCAATTTCGGCGTGGGAGAGGCGTGTGTGTCGGCACATGAAGGCTTTCAGTCGGCTCTTTTCCTGTTCGTCTGGCCAGTCGCCGAACAAGACCATCCAGACAACGTGCAGAAAGGGCACGCCGACCAGATCATTGATATCAATGCCGCGATAGCTCAGTAGCCCCTGCTCGCCCTGAACGTCGGAAATGGCTGTATCCCCTACGATGATGCCGGCAAGGTCGGAGGAATAGACAGAGTGTGAGTCGGACATGGTGGTACCGCTATGATTTGGTAATTTTTCACATTATAGGCCCAGTTGCGCCATTAGCTTAGTTAATTTTACTTATCTATGTATTAGAATAGCTGATATGCGTTTAGAAAACAGTGAGTTACGAGCCTTCCGGGCGGTGATTGAGCAGGGTGGCTTCAAGCGAGCCGCTGAGGCTCTGCACATCAGCCAGTCCGCGGTCAGCCAGGCCGTTGCTGGGCTGGAGTCCAAATTGGAGGCACCGCTCGTTCAGCGCGGCAAAGACTTGCGCCTGACCGAGGTCGGCAAGCGACTCTTTGAGCACGCCGTAGACGTCTTGAGAGATGAGCAGCAAACGCTGGAGGACATAGCGGAGCTGAAACAGGGTCGAACCGAGATCCTGAATCTGGGCCTGTCGGGCTCCATCAACCGCTTCTACGCGCCAGAACTAATAAGTGCTTACTATCGCGAAAACCCACGCACTCGTATGAAAGTTTCTGAACTGCCAGCGCGCAGCATCATTTCAGCAGTGCTCGCTGGCGGCGTTGAACTGGGGCTCGGGCCGTTCCAGAAAGACATGGCGGCGTTTGAAACCGTGCCTTTGTACAGGGATGTGCGGCATCTCGTGGTTAGCCCCAAGCACGCAAGGTACACCGACATTCTGGCGGGCGATGCCGAGGCGCTCAAGCTGACGCCTCTGATCGCGTCGGCCCTGGACAATCCGGACCTGAGGCCTTCGATACAGCGCTTGCGAGATCAGTTCAGTAATGTGTGGGAAGTGACCAGCTTGTCGCTGCGCATTCACATGGTGGATGAAGGCATGGGAGTTACCTTTATCGATCGCAAGCTATTAGACGAACACCCGACTTGCGGCGGCTTTCGCATCTTGGACGACGTTTCCTTCGGACACATCGAAAAGGAAGTGGGCCTTTACTATCGCTCTGGCGGTATTTTGAGCAACAGTGCACGACAGTTTATTCGCCTCTGTCAGCGCTATTGGGATACAAACTCATGAAGGTATACCCTGGGAGTTGCACTTGCAGGATGCGGAGAACACAGCGGTGACCGCCAGCTTACGCAATAGCAATATTGTTCGCCTGAGGGAACAGCGTTTCGATGTGCTGATCGTTGGCGGTGGTATCAATGGCGCTGTGGCAGCGGCCTCGCTCGCAGGTCGTGGCGTCAAGGTAGCGCTCATCGATCGAGGAGATTTTGCCAGCGGGGTGAGCTCCAGTTCCTCCAATCTCGCTTGGGGCGGAATCAAGTATCTGGAAAGCGGCGAGTTTCTGCTGGTCGAGAAGTTGTGCCGTTCCCGCAACCGATTGATGGACGCCTATCCGTCGACGGTCAAAGAAATACGTTTTTTTACAACCATCCAGCGCGGCTTTCGGGTTTGGCCTTTCTTTGTATACCTTGGCAGTTTGCTGTACTGGTTGATGGGCCGCTGTCGCACGCGGCCGCCCCGCTACATGCGCGCGACTCAGATTGAGCGCGGCGAGCCCATCGTCAACACCACCCATGCGGCGGGGGGCCTGGAATACTCGGACTGCTATCTGTACGACAATGACGCACGCTTTGTTTTCAACTTTATTCGCAAAAGTCTCAACTACGGCTGCATTGCCGCCAACTATGTTTCCTCGGACAGCGCTCAGTTTGCGGATGGGCTCTGGCGAACCCGGGCCAGTGATACCATCACCGGGCAGTCTTTTGATATCCAGTCGAAGGTGCTCATCAATGCAGCTGGTCCGTACGTGGATGGCCACAATGCAATGACGGGTGATCGCACCGACTACCACCACGTGTTTTCCAAAGGGGTGCACCTCGTCGTTAACAAGATTACCGACAACAAACGCGTTCTGACCTTCTTTGCCAGCGATGGTCGTCTGTTTTTTCTCATACCCATGGGTCCAAAAACCTGTATCGGCACAACGGATACACGCGCCTCTGAACCAGAGGTGGGCGCCAGCGATGAGGATCGGCAATTCATACTCGACAACGTCAATGCACTGTTAGATATCGACCCGCCTCTTACCCGCGACGCCATCATAGCGGAGCGGGTTGGTGTTCGACCTCTGGCTGTGAAGGGCGAAGATGAAACCGCCGACTGGGTGCAGCTGTCACGAAAGCATGTTATTGAAAAAGATGCGACACGGCGACATATGAGCATCTTTGGTGGAAAGCTGACTGACTGCCTCAACGTCGGTGATGAAATCGCCGAAGCGATTGGTGCGTTTGGCATCGAGGTACCGCAAATGCACAACCGATGGTATGGCGAGCCTGGCAAGGACTTGCGAGACGAGTTTATGCTGCAGGCACGATTGATAGATCTTGACGCGATGACGGACCCGAGTTCGTCGGAGCCTCTATCAGAGCGATTCTGGCGGCGTTATGGTGAAAGTGCTTTCGGATTACTGGAACGAATTCGTGAGGACGCGAGCTGTGCTGCGTTGCTGATTGAAAATGCTGAATACACTCGCTGTGAGATAGAGTTAGCTGCCAGACGCGAAATGATCGTAAAGCTCGAAGACTTTATGCGTCGCCGCTCGAAGATCGAACTGGTCGTTCGCAACAGCGCGTTGCGCGAGGCACCTGGACTGCGCGAAGCCTGCGATATTCTGTTTGGCGATGAGGCCGAAGAGAAACTGCAGGAATATCTCGATCGGATGTAATTGTGGATTCGCGTTGGTCGGTGAATCCCGCTCGATAACCCTTTGGAATATCCGGCTCGAAGTCACAAAAACGCCGCTTTATGAGTGAGGAAGTGTGACCGGGCTCACGCCTCTCCCATTGTCAGGCTTGCGGTTGGTGGTGGGCGATCTATAGTGAATTCACGCAATATGATCGCGGTCAACCACACCCGCTACACTGCAAATGGGCTTGGCCGGGCCGTGAGAAGATTGCTTACGTAGTGGAGACTACCTGTATTTGGGGCCTTTTTAGGCCCCATTTTTTTGCCTGTCAGAACTGCCTTGTCCCGCTTTAGGCACCTGGATCCGTGCCGTGCACGCCCAGATAGTGTGAACTGAGGTTGGGCCGTGCTTCCAACTTGTCGTTGATTTCATAGAGTCGTTCGTAGTTGGTCTCTTTGATCCACCAGCGGCCATCTTCTTTGATGTAGCGGTCCCAGTAAAGCGCTGTGCCATGGGTTTTTGCATTGTGATTCAGTATCCACATATTGTCTGCCAGGTACCAAATCGCGGTTGCTTCAGATTCACTGATCATCTGAATCTCAGGATGGTGTGCATTGTGTTGGCCAACCGCTTCGCGGCTAAAAGCGCTGCCGATGCTGCGGACGTACTCGTCGCGACCCTTGAGTTTCCATTCGTATCCACCACCCCGAAAGTGCACCTGAACGTCCCTGTGAAACAGCGTGCCCAACTCCTCAAGATTGGCCGTGTCCACGCAGCGAAAATAGGCGTACTTGAGCTGTCGAATAGCCTCCATATCCATAAGTCGCTGTACATCGCGGCGTAGTTCGTCGATGCCTCCTTCGCTGGCCTGCAATGGCAGGCCGTCCAGGATGCCCATGTTCTCTTTGCTCAATACCTGACGCTCGCTCATGATCTAGGCCTCTCCTCTATTAGTGCGAAGTATGATAGACGATCAGTTCTGGATTCCGCATGTGGCAGTTCAACTTTTGGAGACAGGCAAGGCTTTTTTGCATGCCACCCGGTTGCCCGCGTAGCCTGGAATGGGCATGCGATATGGATGGAGCGGCTGCTACGCCGCAGTTGATCTCACTGATCGCACAGAACTCCTGCGCCGTCGCTCTGAAGAGCGCATGCATCGCACGTGACCAGCGGGACGGTACTGGTCGTTCCGATTAGTATCCTGTCGTGCGATCTTTGTTCAGTCTTGAAGTGGTGAGCCCCAATGAATGCTCTGACGGTATTCACAAGCTCGTACCTGGACGCGCTCAAACCGATGTTGCTGCCTTCCGAAGGCGCTTGCGTTGTCGTACGAAAGCGGCTTTCTGTACACTAGGGCGTTATCGCGGGCCGCAATGCGGCCCCAATTTGCCATCGGGAGACGCCGTGATGACCTGGCAACCGGACTATTCAACCACTGAGCTGTGTCTCGGCGCCGTACCGCGGTTTCATGACGCTCCCGAGTGGATTTATGACCTGGACAATCCGTACCTGCACGGGGCCTATGCGCCAATTGTCAACACGGTCGACGCGACCGCACTGCCGGTTGAGGGCGAACTACCGAACGACCTCACGGGCGCCTACCTGCGCAATGGGCCAAACCCGCTGCACAAGCCACGCTTCCGTCATCACCCTTTTGACGGCGACGGAATGATACACGGCGTATACTTCAACAACGGCGGCGCAAGTTACCGCAACCGGTATGTGAATACGGCTGCACTGGAGCAGGAACGCGCCTGTGGGGAATCAGTCTCACCAGGGGTGATGGGACCTTTCGATTACCAGGTCTCTGAATTTGGCATCAAAGATACCGCCAACACGGATGTGTGTTTCTACGCGGGCGACGTGCTGGCGCTTTGGTACAACGCGGGTCACCCTTATCGGTTGGATCCACTTACGCTGGAAACCCGCGGCGAGTTCTCGATAGAGGGAAGGCTCGAACGGCGACTGTCGGCACATCCCAAAACCGACCCCGCCACTGGAGAACTGCTGTTTTTTAACTACGGGGACGAGCCACCTTATCTCGTATTCGGTATTGCCGATGTGCAGGGCAAACTCATCAGGCAGTTGCCTATAGATTTGCCCGGCCCGCGCTTGCCGCACGACATTGGGTTCACGCGAGACTATGCGATTTTGCACGATCTGCCCCTGTTTCATGACGTGGAGGTGTTGCGTCGGCACCGAGTCCGCGCGCTGACGTTTCACCGCGACTTGCCGGCCCGGTTCGGGGTCATCCGTCGTGACGGCAGTCAATCGCAGCCACATTGGTTCGAGTGTGAACCCTGCTACATACTGCATGTCACCAACTGTTGGCAGGCGGGCGACTGGGTTGTAATGGACGGTTGTCGTTCTGTGAATCCCATGCCAGGGGTCAGGCCCGGTGAAGGTGAGCTAGCTTCTATGCTCGCTTACATGAGACTCGAGTCAAACGCTTATCGCTGGCGCTTTAATCTGCGCACGGGTGAGGTGCGAGAGGGTGATGTCGATACACTGAATACAGAATTTAATAAGGCCAATACGCTGTATGCAGGTCGCGAAGGGCGCTACGCGTATCATCAACGCATTCCGACCTGGGAGGAGGGCGGTCATACCCTTCGTTTCACAGGTCTGGTGAAATATGACAACGAAACGGGCTGTCGCCAGCAGTGGCATTATGGGGAAGGTGTTTACGGTAGTGAGGCGGTCTATGCCCCACAGGTCGGTGTCAGCGCTGAAGACCGGGAAGATTCCGGTTATGTGATCACGATCGCCACCGACAGCAAAGACTGGTCATCGCGTGCTCTGGTGTTTGCTGCGGCTGATATCGAATCGGGTCCCGTTGCTCGCGTGTCATTGCCCCAGCGCGTGCCGGCAGGCTTTCACGCCACCTGGGTTAAGGGATCCGATCTGTACACCTAGCCGGTGCATGGGTGCTGCGAAGCTCAGCCTTCAGCCGCGCAGGGACTCCAACAGCGCCTGCGCCTCGGCTTGCTCTGGAAAGTCTTCCTGATCGGCAGACAAAACGGTTTCCAGTGTGCTTAACGCCTGCGCCTCATCGCCCATCGCCGCTTCTATCATCGCCTGGTGATAGAGCATGGTTGGATTCTGCGGCGCAACAGATACCGCTTTCTGGATAGCGCTATAGGCGTTTTCATTATTACCGTTCAGGTGCTCGATCACGGCCAGCGTATCCAGTACTTCGGGTGCTTCAGGCGCTGAAAAGGCCGCCTTGCGGATCAGAACCAGCGCCTGTTGGCGCTGTTTGTTGCGAATTAGCCAAGCGAGATTGTTCAGTGCCACCACGTTGTTTGGTGACGTTTTTAGAATGGTGCGGTACTGATTGACCGCCGCTTTCTCGTCATCGGACTGCTGCAACTCCGTCGCCAGGGCGAGGCGAGTGACAGAGTCCTGCGGGTGATCTCGCAACCACCGGCGCATCGCCGCCAGTGCTTCCTTGGGTTGATCAGCCGCTTTTAGATAACTGACCATGGCCAGCAGTGACTGGGTCCCGGGGGAGACTTCGAAGGCGCGACGCGATAGGTTGGCAGCGTTGCCGTAGTTGCCTTTGCGACGTTCCTCCGAGGCGCGTAATAGAAGGACGCGCGGCTCATCAGGCGCTACCTGCGTCAGCGTCGCTAAATAGCCGTTGAAGACTTCCTCTTCGCCTTCGGCGCGTGCGATGTTGGCCAGATTGAGCAGCGTTAGCACATGTTCGGGATCTTGGTCGAGCGCGTTAAGCAGTGCTGGTTTCACGGCCTCGCTCTGGCCCGCGCCGTAGGCCGCTGTCGCAACCAGATAATGGTGTTGAGCGCTGGCAGCCCCGCTGTCGATCAAATCATCCAGAGTGCTTTGCGCCCCCTTGAATTGCCGCTGTCCCAGTTGTGCCAGAGCCGTCAGTTCGAGGACAACGGGAGACGCGATTTGTAATTCGCTCAGGTCTTCAAACAGTGGTTGCACGTTCTCCGGTTTTCCGGAATCCAGATAGTGGCGGGCGAGACTGGCACGGGGTTCAAGCGCCTGCGGGTGCGCTTCGATCGCCTGCTCAAGCACCCGCACCATCCGCCAGCTGTTGTTTTCCCGGGCGTCCAGCGCCGCCATCAACAGCAGGGTCGGTAAATGGGTGGGATCCTGTCGCAGTACGCGCTCGTAGTAGGTGCGCGCCCGGTCGGTATCCCCATCGGCGAGGTACAGCTGCGCCAGGCTGAGATTCGCGGTGGGATCGCCCGGTTGTCGTTCCAGCGCTTTTTCAAAACTGTCGCGCGCCTGCTGTGGATGGCCAGCGATCAAATGGACACGACCCAGAATATGGAATGGTGCGATACTGCCAGTGGCGCGCCAGCGGTAGGACTCTGCTGCTTCGACGGCAGCATCGTAGTCTTTGTCGCGCAGATGCCCCAGGATGATGAACAGATCTTCCTGGGGGAATACTGGACTGTCGTCAACCGCCGCCGCCAATCGTTTTGCAGCTTCTGCGTTTACTCCCGGCGCGATGAGTCCGGTCGCAAGCGGAGGTGGTGCGCCGGGCAATTCGGGAAGCAGCGCACCAATGCGAGCGTAAATCACCAGCGCACGATCTACTTCTCCGCCCAGCAACATAGCGCGAGCGAGTATTGTCAGTGCTGGAATATCGTAGGGCCTGCCATCCAGCACCGGCTGGATGACATCGCTTGCTGCCTCGTAGTTACCGTTTTGAAGATGCAGCGTTGCCAGTAGCTTGCGCCCATCAGGATCGGTCGGAACCAGACCGACGAATGAATCGGCGGCTTCGGTCGCGCTGCCAATGCTGCCTTCAATCAGGTGCGCCCGACTGAGAAACAGCAGCAGTGCGGGAAAGCGCGCAGCCATGGGTTCTGCTGTTGTCAATGCGTTCACTGCTTCGCGGAACTTGTGGTTCTGGAAGTGCAACATGCCCTGGATATAGTTTCCTGCGGGGTGCTGCGGATAGCGCTCCATCAGCTCGGAAGCGTCGGCTTGTGCGGCATCGTAGTTGCCGAGTCGGATGAGGATAAGTGCGCGCGTGACTCGATCGGCAACCGCCAGATCCGACAGCGCAATCACCAGATCATAGGCCTCTAGCGCTTCCTCCCACTGTTGTTGCTGCAACAATGCCTGGCCGCGCAGGCGGTGTATGGGAGCGGTCTGAGTGCCGGCGCTCAGTAGTGTATTGGCAATCTGTAGAGCCTCATTGGCGTCGCCTCTCTGCAGCATTACGCTACCTTGCGCTAGCTGCGCCGGGACAGATTCCGGACGCTCGGTCAGAGCTTTCTGGGCCAGTGCGCCAGCGCGATCTGTGTCGTTTAGCATGAGTGCCGCTGAGGATTGGACCGCCAAAAGTTCGGAGGCGGCGAAGGGGGACAGCTCTTCGTCAGACAGCCCGAGAATGTCCTCCAGCTTGCCCTGAGCAAGCCAGGCTCGAGCGAGTGTCGGTGTGACTTCATCCGCCGGCCACCCAAGGGTCTGCGCCCGCTGCAGTTCTTTTTCCGCTGCCAGGTATTCTTCTGTCAGCAAGTTGACTTGTGCCAGCAGCCAGCGTGCCTCGGCGGACTGGTTGTCCAGACGCAGCGCATTTTTTAGTTCGATGGCTGCTTCCGTATAGGCGCCACGGTCAATGTGCGAGCGGGCGTTCTCGAGATATTGTTCGGCGGTTTCACCAGCGCAGCCCGCCAGGAGAAGCAGAATCAGGGGTACGAGTATCAGGCGCATCGCAGTTCCTTGGTAAAGCGGGTGTTGGCAGAGTAGCTGTGACACACACCCTCTCCAGCTCGAGGCAGCTTGTTGACCCTGAGCCGCGGTACGGGACTTTTATGTGGCCAGTGTAGCTTGGCTATCCGCTCGGCGGCAATCCGTCCGCAGCCGCTGCGGTGGACGCCTGTGCCTTGCAAATGTCGAATCCGGGCAGATAAAAGTGGTTGTCTGTGACCCGGTTCACAACTATTGGGCATTGCTATCACACTGATTTGCCGAGGTTTTTTACAATGATACCTGTGCGATGGAAGCGCAGCTGCAGCGCGGAGCCATGTCCCCTTGAATGGCTTCACCCCTGGGTGTCGCGATACGCCGTCTGCTTCGTACCGTACGAACACTAAAAGATAGTAAGGGTGGTTTAAACCCGATCAGTCACCGGGTTAGAGCAATGTTTGAATTCATGAAGGCAAGACACGTCGGGCCTGTCACCGCGGCCTTTGCAGCAGCCTGTGGTCTCGGCGCCCTGCTGCACGCCTCAGCCGCCAACGCGACAGTGTTCCAGGGCTCGATTTTAAGCGCGGCCGCTATTGATCAAGCAACATCTGACAGCGACCTTTCGGTGCAATCCCTCGACGACCGGGAGCAACGGGAAGTGGAGGAGGTCATCAATACCATTGTCGAAAATCAGCCGTTGCTGAATTTCAGAATGGACTTTTTCGGCAATATGGTCAGCTACATACAGGTTTTGCCCGAGGAGCGGCCTGAACCGTTTAGTGATGACGCCGGTCCGATAGAGCCCATGGAACCGCCCGAGCTTGAGGTCGATGTCATTCATGGTGACCTGACCGAAGAGCAGGCCACAAACGATGCGACGGACGAGTCCTCGTCGGCAAACTACCGTGGTGCGCCCTCGCGCACCGGCAAAGATGATGACCAGACCGACCCATCCGATGAGGACAACGACGGTGATCCTCCGCCCAGCAGTGACGATATCGGCTCAGTACCCGTGGCGGGAACCCTTTGGCTCGCGCTGATCGCCATGGCTGGCCTGTTCAGAACGCGCGCTCGCGATACGGCGATAGACGACTTCGGTTAACGTCCTGTCAGCGTGGCCACCCGCCGATGATCGCGGCCATCACGATGACGTACACAACTCGATAGCCAGCTTGAATCAGCAACAATCTCCAACCCCAACCGCAAAACAGATTGTCCGATAGAAAGGCACTGAATACGATGCCCACGCCGATCAGACTGCCCACGGTAGCGCCAGGTACGACGCCCTGAGTGCCGGTCAGGTTGAAAAGAATAGCGAGGGCCAGCGCCGTCAGGAAACTGGCAATGACGCTGCCCAGCATGGGCCACAGAGCCGGGCCGAGGTCCGTCTCGCTTTTGCCGATTGCCCTGAGCCAGGCGGTGCCAAAAATGCGTGGGGAGTACCACAAGGCCCCAAGAATCATCCCTGCGCCGGTGGCTATTAGAACACTGAGCCAGTTCATCTGTGCGGTCCCTTGGCGGCCGTTCCATCCACAACATGAATAAAATGGCATCGAATTGCAAGGTGTTCGGCTCTTTGCCAAGCACGCCGAAACGCGTAAGCTGCCCGCTTATCTTCACGGAAGTCTCTGCCATGCGCTGTTCCGATGCGGGCTCATATGACGGCGGCGTTAAACGTGCCAGCTGGATTCTGTTCCTTGCCATGTTGCTCGTCATTGTGAACGCCGCGCAAGCCTTTGACCGGACGGGTTACGATCTGTATCGGCAGGCCTTGGCGTATCACGAGGGAGAATCACGCGAGCTGTCCAAAGGGGAAGCGTTGGCGGCAATGGAGTATCGCGCCTATATAGGTGCCAGTCTGGATATGCTGGCTAAGATGGGTGTGGTCTGCCTGTCGGACAGCGCGGCCTATTCAGAGTTAATGGCGCCGGTTTACAACGCCCTGCGAGACGACCCTGCTCTGCGTCAGGGGCGGCGATCCAGCATTGTCTACGAGGTCCTCACGGCGCAATACCCCTGCGGCCAGATTGCGCCCAAACAGCCTCTGGAGAGCGAATCCTAACGCTCGATGGTGACCGGGTGGACTGGTGCCTTGGTGCCGTTGGGGTTGAGCGTGCGCATGGTGGGGATCATGGCAGCCAGGGCGGCCTCCCGATTGCCGGGAGCGGGGTGCGTGCTGAGGAACTCCGGCGGCGCATCACCGCCAGCGGTGCCCATTTTCTGCCAAAGTGTCACTGCGGAATCCGGTGAAAAGCCCGCCCTCACGGCCAGTTCCATACCCAGTTGATCTGCCTCCGATTCCGCCGTTCGGCTATTGGGTAGCTCCAGTGCGACCTTGGCAGCCAGGGCAGCGCCACCCATTGTCGCTATGGGGCGGTCGGACATGACGCCCACTGCGACCACGCCGACGCTCGTGGCCATAGCGCGAGACATGCGCTCCGCAGTATGATTGGCCAGCGCATGCGAAATCTCGTGGCCCATGATCTGGGCGAATTCGTCATCTGTCAGCTGTAGCTGCTCGAACAGGCCCGTGTAGACGGCCATGCGCCCGCCCGCCATGCACCAGGCATTCACCACCTCCGGATCATCGATGATTGCTACGCTCCAATCCCAGTTGGCTGAGTTAGGGAAGCGTTCAACAGCAACGTCGACCAGGCGCCCAGTGATGGTCGCTACTCGATCCGCCAACACCGGGTCGTCCACCAGTTTATCCTCTTTGCCCAATTGATCGACCGTGCTGATGTAGGCTTTTTGAGACTCAACGATGGCAGCTTCAGGCGATATCAGCATCAGCTGATGCCGCCCGGTTGGACTGGTGGCGCAGGCGGCAAAACACGCAGTCAGCAAGAGCAGGAGTAAACGGTTACGCATGATGGCCATGGCCCTGGTACAGCGGGTTGCAAATAGTATAGACCGCGCTGATTATGAAAAAATCCCCGGGCAAAAAATTCGACCGGCGCAAGCGTGTAGGAAATGGCCCCTGCAGGGAAAGCGTGCTGCCCGGTTAAATGGGCAGACCCTCATCGATATTGTGGTTAGCATCGGCCGGCGTAGCCATGCCCTGGGTATGGACGATGCCATTGATGTCGCTGCGCACAGTCACGGCATCGTCCGGAGACGCGTAAAACTGAGAGTACCACTTGCGCCCGGTTCGAAAAGGCCCATCGGTCTTCAGCTGCATGATTTTCAGGGCAGGACGTTTGTTCTGCCAGACATTGAAGTCAGCTCCAAATGCCTCCAGCGCCCCTGCCTGGGCCTGCTTGGCCGCGGTTGCATCATCGTCGCTGGCGGGATTGATGCTGCCCCGGTAGAGACACCCGTGGAAGCACTTGGAAACACCGTCCTCCACGGGGGTGTTGGCGATGAGTTCATAGATCACGTTATCCGCAAAGACCTGCTTTGACAGAAGTATGCCGGGCCCGGTGTACCAGGTTGTCGTATACAGGTAGGTTTGGTAGAGCTGCATCGGACCGCCCTGACGCTGGATGTAGATATGGTCCTTGAATTCGTTTTCGAAGTACTCACTCGGTGCGCCGTGGGTCGGGCCCAGATGTCGCACATCCGCCATGTTGTCGAGAATTTCCTGCGGGTGGATCGGCAGTTCACCCAGGTGGTCGAGCTCCCAGCGAACCCACTGAGGGTCGTCCCACTCCTTCAGAAAGGGCGCATCGTAGTCGGGTTCGCGGCCTTCAGGGTCGTACCACGCCATAATGCAACCCATGCTGTCCACGACAGGATAGGAACGAATGGAAGCGGATTTCGGACAGGGCCCGTCGTGGTAGGGTATATCATCAACTTCACCCTGTGCGTTGTAGCGCCAGCCGTGATAGGGACAGCGAATGGAATCGCCCTCGATTTGCTCGCCGTTTTTGACGATCATCGCAGAGGTGGACGCTGTTAGATGAGTGCCCATGTGGGCACAGTACGCATCGAGCAGTACCGGATTGCCGCTTTCACCACGGTACAGAGCGAGATCCTGCCCCCAGAATCGAATGGCCATAGGTCCCGAATCAAGCTCTGAGCTCTCTGCCACGATGAACCAACCGCGTGGAAACGTGTGCGGACCGAGTTCGTAATCTACTGCCGATGCCATATTGCCGTCCTGAACATTACTGTACTGTAGTGCGAATTATAAACTGCAGCGCAGTCGTCGCGACAACCGGAGTTGGCGGCGGCTCAAATATTCAACTGTTGGGTCAAGTCGCATGCAAGCGGCTTAACTATTCAACTTGTGCAACTTGGGGCGGAGAAACACCCTCTGCTTCCTTGCCTTTGAACTGCCTGCCCAAATAGATGCCGACACCCGCCCAGACAGCGGCTATGCCAGCGCCTACTGCGGCGACCGCACCAAGCCCGAGGCCGAGCCCCTGGGTCAAAGCGGTGAAGGCCCAGGCATTGAGCATGTCGCCACCGCGGTAGATCACGATATCTATGACGGGTTTGGTTTTGAAACGTGTTTCCCGATCGACCGCTGTAAACAGCATTTCTCGCCCCGGCCTGGTTACCGCATAGTTGCCTGCGCGACGTGCGATTTGTACGGCAATGATCACCGGCACCAGTGGGGCTGCCGCAAGAATCAGCAGGCCAAAGCAGATCAGCACCGGCACTGACGCGAGTGTGACAGAGACGCCAAACGCCTTGGTGATTCGGCCGGTGGCAAAGGCCGCCAGCAAAATAGTCAGACTGTTGACGATGAGATCCATGTCGGCCCAAATCTGCGAGCGCGTTTCGCGATCGTAGTCAGCCAATAAATTTTTCAATTCGAAGTAGACGAACGAGCCGATGGAGGTGTAGAGAAAGATGAACAGGCCGATACCGATAAGGTAGTGACTTTTCAGAAAATCGGGGAAGCCCGCTAGTGGATTGCCGCCGATGTATTCAAAGTCCTGACGGTCTGCGTGAATGGTTTGGTTGTGCAGCTCTTGAAGTTTCAGGCGCTGAATCCATTTCACCAGCGGCAGGGTAGTGACGATCAGTGCGGCGGCGATCAGAAGCAGGTTGTCCGTGCCAATATCGGCAACTAACAAGCGTACGAGCAGTGGCCCCGTGATGCCACCGATACTAGCGCCCGCGCTGATGAAGCCGAACAGACGTTTGGACTGGGGTTTTGAAAAGGTGTCGGCCATGAAACTCCAGAACACCGAGATATGGAACAGGCTGAACAAACTGATCCAGACGTAGAAAGACTTGTCGAGCAGGACGCGATCGCCGAATGTCTGCGTGCCGAGATAAAACAGCACAAAGCTGAGTGCAAAAAACGCGTAGACAGATGGGACGAGTCGGGCAAAGCGCACCCTAGCGACCGCGGCTCCGTAAAGCGAGACAAACAAAAAGCTGAATAAGAACGTTAGCGTCCACAACCAGCTCACTTCTGCATCGGTCCACTCTGACGCCATTGCGTCCCGCAGAGGACGAAGAATGTAGTAGGACCCCATGAGCATGAGAACGAGGGTGAACGAGGCAAGCGTTGCCCGGGTTTCGTCCGGATGAATATCGCAGGCCTTCGAGAGAATTCTCTGCACCAGCCCCGCCGATTGTTGTGTATCTGCCATTGTTATAAAGCCTCAAAGATGCTCAGCATCTCCGCCCTTTGCTCGGCGTCGGGTACGCGTCCGAAATTGGCGCCCATGTTGTCTCTCATATGTTTAGCATTGGCGGTCGCGGGAATGATACAGGTGACGGCAGGGTGACTGAGAATGAACTTTAGAAAGAACTGGCCCCAACTCATGCAGTCGAGTTCTGCGGCCAGTGGCGGTAGTGACTGACCTTTGACGTCGCCGAACAGAGAGCCGCGCTGATAGGGGCGGTTGATCATCGTCGCAATACCTCTGTCCTGGGCAAGCGGCAAGAGTTTCTTTTCCGCTTCCCGGTCTTCGATGTTGTAGCTGAACTGGACAAAATCCAGTGGCTCCTTCGCCATTACTGAAAGCACATCGTCGTGATCGCGGCCGTGCGAGGTGGTGACGCCGATATAGCGGACCTTGCCTTCCTGTTTCCACTGTTTCAGCGTGGCGAGCTGGGTTTTCCAGTCTTTCAGGTTGTGTACGGCGATTAAGTCCAATACTTTAGTGCCCATAAGTCGAGCGGACTCCTCCATCTGCTCGATGCCCTGTTCCCGGCCGCTGGTCCACACTTTGGTGGCAGTGAAAACGTTGGGTCGCGGTTGCATGCGGCCCAACACCTCGCCGACGCGCTGTTCGGCACGGCCGTACATGGGGGAGGAGTCGATTACCGTGCCGCCACCTTCCACAAAGGCCTGCATCACAGAGGTCAGGATGGCAATCTCATCCGGATCATCATCGGTATCAAAGGTTCGTGAAGTACCCATGCCGATCACTGGCAGCATTTCACCGCTGCTGGGAATTGGCCGCAGTATCTCCGCCAGCCGGGTCGGAGCAGCGCTTTCTGCCGCGCGCACGCCAAGGGCGCTGAGTGTCACTGCGCTCGTACCCAGCGCTAGCAATTGACGACGATCGATCATGTCCACTTACCCCCGCCCGGGTGAATTCAAAGAGGGTCTAGAGTAACCAGTTCAGGTACAGGGATACAGTGTAGAATTCATTCTCCCCGTCGTAGTCGCCGCTGAAGAAATCGTTCCGAATCCTGGCGGTGCCCAGATCGGTGTAATTGATGTAGCCGCCGAACGTGAGGCTATCCGAGTGTCGGTAGCGTGTTCCGGCATTGAAGCGCACCTGGCGATCGACCGGCATGTCCGCGGTGCGATCGGTGGCATCCACCGGGTTGGTATCGTAGGCGACACCCGCCGTCATGTCCCAGTCGCGATTGACCTGATATTGAAAACCCGCTGCGTAGTGCCAGGTGTCATCCCAGTTGCGATCCAGCGCCGCACCCCCCGCGGTGTCAACGGAAACAAACACGTTGTCCAGCGAACTCCACTGTTCCCAGCCCAGGGTAAGTGACAACATCAGCAAATCACTGAAGTGGTGATTCAGCCCCAGGCGTGCTCTCTGCGGCAGGGTCAATTTCGTGTCGGTTTCGGCGCCGGCGCTGACGCCAGGGAAATTTCCGGAACGAATGTCGAGATTGCCGCTGAAATTGATGTCCAGTTCGCTCTGCCAGGTCAAGCCCAGGCGGGTTTCATTCGTGAGTTGATAAGTGGCCCCCAGCAGTGCCCCAAAGCCCGTGTCATCCCCGTCCAGGGTTGCGTCGTTGTCCTCTTCCAGCGGTCCAAGAAACGACGGGACTTTCAAATCCAGTTCCAGGTCTGCGTAGTAGAACTGCGGTGCAATACCGATCGCCAGCCTGTCGGTGATCTGCAAAGCAACGGTGGGGGCCAGGGCGAGAACCAGAAGGCTGACCTCCGTGACCTGATACCGTCCTACCCAGTTCTGGTCGTAGTCCAGGCCCGAGCCCGCCAGTGGGCTCAAAGTGATGCCCAGGCTCCACTTGTCCGATTGTACATCGTGCCGGTAGGCAAGGCTCCCTACCGGCGTCAGGACGCCCGCATCTCCGCCGTCGTTGTCTCCCGCGTCGGGACTGGCATCCTCAATATCAAATTTGATAGAAGGTATTAGCACACCCGCAGAGGCGAACAACTGGCTGCCCTCGAGCGCGGCGCCGTTGGCCGGGTTATGCATAAGGCCTCCCGCGTCATCGGTGCCCGCCACCGCCCCCGCATTGGCGCGACCACCGGAAAAGTCTCCCAGCTCGTTCAGAAACAGCCCGCCAGCCTGGGCAGTGTTGGCTATAAGTATGGCGAGCAAAACCAGGGGACAGACGGTTTTCATGGGGCGAATCTCCTTGCGTTCGGTGCAGCTTCTTATTGGAATCCTGCAGACAATGTGGCACAGCCGATGTGATGTCGCCAGTGAAGGAACGGCTCTGGTGTGGATAAAGACGCTCGTGGGACTGAGATTACAGTCGGGTAGAGAACGTCAGCATGTACTGGGGGCCTTCGATATCGAGCTTGCCGATGGTGTTGTTAAAATCCAGTTCCGTATTCAGGTAGCGCACACCGACACCAAGGTGGGCGTTGTCCCGATACTCGAAGTCGATGCCGAAGCGCACGTAGTAGCCGATGTTGACGTCGGACGCATCAGTGTCTTCGATGTTTGGTTCATCCGAGGGGTTGTCGCCCATGCCTTGGACCTGCTCGTCCTCCACCTCGATGTAGCCGTACATGATCATAGGACCGGCGGCGGCGTAGGTCGTCACCCGATCATGCAGGCGACCGCGCACGTAGGCGCCCAGGTGCAGCTCAGCGAGGAACATTGAGTTATCGACCTGCAGTGCCAGCACGCCGCCCGTCGCTGGTGTAAAGCCACCGGCAAAACGCGTGTCATCCGCCTGCCAGGCGATGCTGCCACCAGAGTTGATGCCCCAGTGTACCCAGCCTTCGTGGAAAGCGTACTCGGCTTCAAGACCCGCGACGGGAAGGCTGCCGAAGTCGACCTCCACGTTGCCATCGAACACCTCGTCCCACTCGCCCGTCTGGTCCTCCAGTTCCAGCACGCCAATGTAGCCCTGAAAAAAAGCGCTTTCGTCGTCCTGATTCTGGTCTGCGATCACCGCAGCTGGCAGAGCGGTCGCACAGAGCGTCAGCAGAAGTTGATTCATACGTATCATCGGAGCACCCGTCCGCCGGTCAGCTGTTGGCCAGCATCCATTTGCGCAGGCGATTGGAATCGCCGAACGGTGTAAGTTTGCCAAAGGAGTTTAGCAGTACAATGGACACGTCCTCGCCCTCAATATTAGCGTGCATGACGAGACAGCGACCTGCTTCGTTGATGTAGCCGGTCTTGCTTAGCTCAATATCCCAGTTTTTGTTTTTCAACAACCGATTGGTGTTCCCGTACACCAGCGGCCCGCGATTGCTATAGGGTCGCACCTCCATCCGCTGGGTGGTGCTGGCTGCCGTTATCAGTGGGTAGGTTTCCGCCGCCGCAACCATCTTTGCCAGGTCGGCGGCGGTCGATACGTTCTGTGCCTTGAGGCCCGCCGGGTCCGCGAAGTTAGTGTGTTGCATGCCGATCTGTCGAGCCTTGCGATTCATCTGCGCAATGAAGTGCTCTATGCCGCCCGGATACGTGCGTCCCAGAGCGCTGGCGGCGCGGTTCTCAGACGACATTAAAGAGAGCAAAATGAATTCGCGACGAGTCAGGCTGGCGCCGTACTGCAGGCGCGAGCCCGTCAGACGGATGAGATCTCTGTCATCCTTGGTGATGGTAAGCCGTTCCTCCAGGTCCAGGTCGGCATCCAGTACTACCATGGCGGTCATCAGCTTGGTGATCGAGGCGATGGGGCGCACCGTATCGACGTCCTTGCCGTAGATCTGATTCCCACTACCGTCGATAACAAGAACGGATGCAGAGCGTAGCTTCGGATCGCCCGCCAGTTCTGAGAACTTGGAATCGCCAGCAAACGCCGATGCGATGGCGCACTGCACAGCCAGCGCTGTCAAAAAAGAGATCGCCCTGCCTAGGCTCATGGATGCCCCGCTCCCCTTATTGTAATTTTTACTGCTACGCCCTGTTGTTGTAGTTCTTCGGGCTGTTCACTCTGACCGATCGTGTGCGGCACAGGCCGCCTGTAATGTGATCAGACTGCGTCTCTCGGCCACCCAACGTCGCCTGAGGATCTATTCTGCCGCAGCAAACGGCAAAGCTCCAGTCTTAACCAGGCTCTGATTCGGCGCCAGCGACAACGCGCAGTAGGCCGCGAAACGCGCGGCTGGCCGTATCGTCCCCGGACAGAACCCGGTGCACGTCTCGAGCGATGGGCATTTCCACGCGGTAGTTGTCCGCCAAGGACAGGACGATGGGCGCACTTTTGACTCCTTCGGCAACCATAAACATTTCCTCGATGATGTCCTGGGTACTGCGACCCTTTGCTAACTCCATACCTACGTGCCGATTGCGGCTCTGGGGACTGGTGCAGGTGGCGATCAGATCACCCATCCCAGCCAGCCCAGCGAACGTCTCCGGCTGTCCGCCCATAGCCACCCCCAAGCGGGTAATCTCTGCAAGGCCGCGCGTAATCAACGCGGAGCGAGTATTGTCGCCGGCACCCTGTCCATCGCCCATGCCCACGGCAATGGCGATGACGTTTTTCAGCACGCCACCGAGCTCGCAGCCCATGATGTCGGTGTTGGTGTAGACCCGAAACAGGCCGCTGCTGAACAGCGTTTGCAACTCGCGCACGATGATGGGGTCGTCCATGGCGATGACGCTGGCTGCGGCCTGGCCAGCCATGATCTCACGGGCCAGATTGGGTCCGGTCAGTACGCCAACGGGGTGACCGGGCAGCACCTCGTTGATGATTTCGGTCATGCGTAGCTGCGTGTCCTGCTCCAGTCCTTTGGTCAGGCTGATCACGGGTACCCAGGCGCGAACATGGTCGCGTACCTCCATAAGCACCTGACGAAAGCTCTGTGAAGGGATGGCGACAAGAATCACGTCCGCATCACGAACGGCATCGGCGATGCTGTGACGGGCAACCAGTTTGTCTGACAGACGAGCACCGGGCAGATAGGTCTCATTGCTGTGGTTGGAATTGATCTCATCAACCGTAGCGGGATTGCGTGCCCAAATTGTCACGGGCGCGTTGCGAGACACCAGTGACGCGACCGTTGTTCCCCAGGAACCGCCGCCAAGCATTGCGACATTCAGATTAGCCATACACCCTCCTCAAAGTTCTAGCCGCCTCTGCTGGCAACGCCAATGGCGCGAATCAAATCCAGGCGGCGTAGAATGTCACGCAGATCGCGCACCTGGGCGTTGCGCTTATCGGCCAGTTTGGGCTGCGAGACATCCGTGAGCCCTCGACTGTCCAGCATTTTATAGCCATTTCGAAACAGCAATTTGCCAATAGACGATTCGCTGCTGATGCGCCGTTGCAGATAGGCCTGGCGCCCGAACTTGAGTGCGTCGGCGACACATTCTTCCTCAGCAATAGTGGCAGCGGTATCCAGTCTTGCTAGCATCATGGCAACCACCGAGTAAGCCTCGGTATAGGTCAGCAGTGTGACGTGAGCTATCAGCGGCGTCATGCCCCTCAGTAACTGACCGAAACCCAATGTGCCCTGGCTGACCAAAGTCTCCCAGTCCGGATGGTAGCGCTCCAGCTCTGTGCGAATTTGTTGATGAAACTCTTCAGTCGGTGCGTAGAAGAACTCAAACTTGAACAAGTCGCGCAGCTCGTCCACCTCTTCCCAGAAAATAGGCACCGCTTCTTTACCTTCATTTTCACTGGCCTTGAGCAGTGCCAGTTCGATGATGGCTTTGTTGACGAAAAAGTGAATAACGGTGTTGCGGTAGTAGCTGGCGACGGGATGCTGATCCAGACCAATGCCGTAGACGGTCTCGGGACCTTCATCGTAGCGCGTGATAATGCCCTCATCGATCATAAAGTCGATCACCTTGGGGGTGTTGCCGACGTAGTCCTCGCGCAGGTCCGACGACAGTCGCAGCTTGCGAACCATGGCCCAGCGCACCAGTACGCGCAGGTCTTGTACCACTTCATCCTCTGTCAGCGCTCTGGGTGCTGACCCCAGTAAACTGATGGCCACCAGTGACGGAAGGGTGAGCGGAGTGACTTCGTTGGCCTTAACGGCGACCTCAAAGGCGATTTTTGACAGGGCCATCGAATCGCTGGGGTGGGGTGCCGAGGGCAGTACCACAGGTTCGCCGATGTCCACATAGATGCGCCCCATGGGCCTCGCTAGAGATCGTATGTATCCGACCAGCCAGCGCAGTGATTCGGCACCTTTCCCGCGACCGGTCTGTTCTGTGGCGTACTCCTCAACATCCCTGATCAGGTCGTAACTGATTGAGATGGGAATAATGTGAATGTTGTGAGCGTCTGTCGTGTGGCACGCTTCCAGCACGTATTTGAGCAATCCATATCTGGGTGGCATCAGCTTTCCCAAACGAGAGCGGGTGCCCTCGAATGACCAATTCATTGGGAAGCGCTTTTCCATTAGATAGCCGATGTAGTGACGCAACGTGATCTTGTACAGTTCGTTTTCCTGGAAACTGCGCTTGATAAAGATCGCGCCCGCCCTGTGCAGCAGGAAGCCTAGACCGGGGAAATTGAGATTGGCACCGCCAAACATGTGGGGCATGGGAAAGTCGTTATCGTAGAGGAGTTTTGGAACCACCATGCCGTCCAGATAGGTCTTGTGGGTCCACAACAAAATCGAGGGATGCTCTCTGACCCGTTGGCGCATGGATTCAACCGCCGCCTGATCGACAACCAGCTTCTCTTCGTAGGCGAGCCCCAGACAGAAGCGATTGAAGCGGGCGTAGAAATCCAGCCAAAACGTACTGGGTGTTGACACCAGTTCGTCCATGTAACCGCGGGCCTCGCGCACAAGTGACTGCTTGTCCTTGCCCGTGTTCGCGGCCAGTTCATCCAGGGCCTGATTGTAGGCACCGTCGGCAAGTAGGCTGGCAGCGACGTGACGTGGCACTTTGTAGCGACCGCCCTGCAGGCGGCGCTCAGCCAGGTCCAGTACGATGGCCGCCTGGCGCATGACGAAACGCGCAAATGCCTCTCCACCCTCTGTCGCCCCCTGGTGCTGCCGGCCGTGTCGGGCCTGCAGGTTGCTGACGGTATCGGGTTCGCCGCGCAACAGGTGAAGTCGGTCGGGAGACGTTTTTAGAATGCGGCGCGCCCCCGCAGCAGTCGGATGGCGAGGATCACCCAGTAGCAGATCCCGGACCCGCGGGCCGGAATCCAGCGTTTTGTCCAAAGGTACCCAGGCGGCCCTCAAAGGGACAATCAGGGCGCTCGCCGATTCCATCAGCGCTTTAGCCAGAGCCGAGCTGTCGACGTCTCGCTGATCAGTTACCAAATTGAGGGCGAGTCGCGAAGCGCGACTGACTCGGTCGCTGTCATGTTGATTCAACCAGTCATTGAGCAGGCGTTTTTCGACGTCGTTGCGGGCGTCTAGCAAAAACAGAACTTGCTCGGCTTCGACCTCCGGCCAGGGGGTGGATTGCTGGTACTGGTCTAGCCGCCTCACGCGCGCGTTCCCGTCTCCGCTGGTTGGGTGCGTTTATCGCGATTGCCGAGTCTTACGCGCTGCACCAGTCCCACCTGTGCTGGATGTGCCGGTTTTGGAGGACGCTGTCCTGGCTTTCGCTTTCGCTTTGGGTTTCGCTTTGGGTTTGGGTTTCGCTTTATTTTTGCTGTTCGCTCTGGTGCTTACTTTAGCCTTTGTAGCGGTCCTGTTCGAGGTTTGTTTTTTGCGTTTGGTCTTGGCGGGCTGAATCGGGTTTTCCTGCTGCTGGCCCAGGGCCCTTGCAAACATGTTGCGTACATCGCGCACGTGCTCGTCGATGGTGTCTGCCTTCCACAGGCTGGTATCCACTGGCGGCAGCACCGTGACATCCACTACGGCGGGTCGGAAGACAAAATCCCCCTTGGGAGCGACGTCGCCCGCATTGCGAATAACGATGGGCACAATCGGTACACCGGCCTGCATCGCGAGGTGGAAGGCGCCTTTCTTGAACGGATTAAGACGCGGTGACACCGTGCGCGTCCCTTCGGGGGCGATGACGACAGATTTTTTCTCTTTGCGCATCACGTCGACTAATGGCGCCATGGCCTCGATGGCGTTGGCCGCATTGGCACGGTCGATGAACACCATACCCCCCAGCTCCATGACTTTGCCTATGACTGGCGTCTCGCGCTTTATCTCCTGCTTTCCGACCCCTGCGATGTCTCGCCTGATCAGACGGGCAATAATGACAACATCCGCCTTGCTCTGATGGTTGAAGACAAACACGGCGGGCCGGTGCGACCACAGGTTTTCCTCGCCGGTCACGCGCAGATCCAATCCAATGAGGGCGCTGGCGGTCTCGGCAAACAGTGCAAAGGAAAAGTTGAGAGAGTCCCGCCTTGAACCGGTCAGGGCATAGACGGGTAAACCGGCCACGAACGAGGTTACCAACGAGCCGGTGGCGGCGATGGATCTTGCAAACTGGCCCACCGTTGGCCGGCCGCGACTGCCGAACCGGGCCACGGGCCACTGCCGTTCTCGGGCGATGGTTTGCAGTCGGCTGTTCGGATTCAGTACACGGGGCTCGCCGACCTGTTCCAACAGCAGTAAATCGTCGTCGCTGTCGGAGTAGAAGAAGCTGTTGTTCAACGAGGCGCGTTTCTGCTTCGCCAGACCTTCGGCGGCGTCCACTTTGCCCTGACCAAAGCACGTTGGCCGGACCACCGCGCCGGTGAACCGACCATCCTCCACCTCCAGCTGCGTGCAAAGAACGTGCTGTATACCCAGGTCTCTGGCGGCGGGCTCCACCTGGTAGGGTGTTGCCGAGGAAATGATGGCGACGGTATGGCCTTTGGCCTGATGTGCTTCCACTAGCGCGCGGGATTCGGGGTATATGCGTCGTGCGATTTGCCGCTGATACAATTTCTCACCAACGGCCATATAGGTATCTTCCTTGATTCCCCTCATGAATTGGGCGTTGACCGCCATCATGCCGGAGAAGCCCAGGTTGCCCAGGCCGAAATTCGACATGGCGCGCATTAGTTCGACAAACTCGGTCGGCGAAAGGTCGCCCCTACGCACTTGTTCGCGGATAAAAGCGGTGGCCGAAAAGCCCGCGATCAGAGTGCCATCAAAATCGAATATCGCCAGCGTCTTACCGCCTTTGGGGGCCGCTTCTATGCTGTCCAAGAGTTTTTTCAGTGTCGCCATGCCAGTCTCCCAAGCTCTGCAGAGAGCATAGCCTAATTCCACCGCCTTCAGAGCAATCTGGCATACACAGGTGCGTACAGGTCGCACGGGCAAAAAAAAACGCCGTCGCAAGGCAGGTAGCGACGGCGTCGATAGGGTAAAGCTAGTTGATCTGTGTCCAAGTTGTTTTTATCCGACCCGCAAACCGGATAACGTCCCCTGGCGGCAAACACCTCTGACAAATGTCTGCCAGCTTATCCCTCAATGTGTGGCGGTAGCCCTCTATTGGTAGTCATCCAATTCACCGCCACGGTGTTCAATATATATGTAGCCGCTCTGAGGGCACAAGAAATAACTGCATGATATTTAGTAATACCAAGAGATAATTAAAAGTTATTTCTTTAGAACCGAACGCTGTGTGGCCAACCCGGTCTACACTGTACCTTTCGTATCTCAAATAGGATGGGTTTCATGCTAAAACGACGGCAGCTGTTGCAGTTTTCTCTGGTAGCCAGTGCTCCTGTCGTGGCGACGGGCTGCGGCGATGACGGCCCCGTCCCAGTCATCGACAGCTCGTTGCCAGTAGGCCCACACAGCGCTGACAGTACCGCTGAGCAAGTCACCGAAGGCTTGGACCTGTCGGGCGCTACCGCGCTGATTACTGGCTGCAACTCGGGTCTTGGATACGAGAGCATGCGTGTCCTGGCTCTGCGGGGCGCGCACGTCATTGGCACCGGGCGAACCTTAGAAAAGGCGGAGACCGCCTGCGCCAGCGTTGCAGGTCGAACGACGCCCGTAGCTCTGGAGCTGGCGGATTTTGATTCCGCGGTGGGCTGCGCGGATGCGGTGCTCAGTATGGGTGTTACACCTGATATTGTGCTGTGCAATGCCGGTATCAACACCTTCGGCGATCTGGAACTTGTGAACGGAATCGAGAAGATGTTTGTCGTGAATCACCTGGGACATTTCGTACTGGTCAACCAGTTGTTGGAGCCCATGAATAAAGCGCGCAGTGGACGAATCGTCCACGTGGGTTCACGATCGGGTTATCGACAGACCCCGCCGGCTGGCATCGATTTTGACAATCTGCGTGGCGAGGGTGTGTTTGATGCCCAGCAGGCATACGGACGCTCCAAGTTGGCCAACGCGCTGTTTTCGCTGGAGTTGGCCCAGCGTCTGGAGGGCAGTGGGGTTACGTCCAATGTCATTCATCCGGGGCTGGTAAAAACGAACATCGCGCGCACGGCTCCTGGATGGCTGCAAACAGCTTTCGATCTATTCGGGGGGGCAATAGCCAAAACGCCTGAGCAGGGCGCCGCAACGCAGGTGTATGTGGCGACCAGCCCTGATCTGGCGGGCGTCAGTGGAGCTTACTTCGAAGACTGCAATCCCGTGCGTATTGAAGGTGACAACCACGTGTTTGATACGGCGATGGCAGCCCGGCTTTGGCAGGTATCGGAAGACATGACCGCCGGTTATCTGCCGGGCTGAATGGGGCAGAGTTGCGCTTTCAGCCAGGCGCTGCCTGCGCCTGTTGGCTTGCATCGGGTGCCTTGCGAAACAGCAGCGTCATGCGATCCGACTCGCCGACCGCTTCCAGTGACGCGCGCAGTTTAGGATCGTCCTCGCTGCCGCGCAGCGACGGCGGCAGTCTCCAAACGATGTCAGCTTCTGTGGGCTGATCTTTTGGGTTAGCGTTGATCTCGCTGCTGGCTACTAACTCGAAACCGGCCGTGTTGAACATCTGAATCACTGCGGATTGCTTCAGATAGCCGCGCGAGCCAGTGGCACCTGCGTCCGTCGCAGACTCCGGCGCTCGGTGCTGGACCACACCGACGAGACCGTTGTCACGCAACATAGCATGGACTGTCTTCAGAGCATTACTGCGAGTCTGCGCTGCAGCGTCGAACCGGTTTAGGTTGTGCAGTGCTCGGATTAACAGCACTCGATCGACCGTACCCTGTACGTCGGCAGGCATAGACTCAAAGGTAAAGCCCATGGCCTTCGGCCCGACATCGGTGATGCTGGCGACCATTTCAGGGAACTTGGCCGCTCCCTCCTTGCGGCCGGCAATCCATTCCGGTGTTGCGAAACTGAACATTGACCACATGCGGTCGGCATAAGTCACGCCCAACAGCGTTCCCCCTTCTCCGAGATAGGGGGCGAGTATGCGGGTATACCAGCCACCGCCTGGGAGACCTTCGGCCACGGTCATGCCGGGCTCGACTTGAAAAAATGACAGTGTTTCAACGGGGTGTCGCGCGCCGTCCCGGGCTCGATCTTCGACACTGCGGGCCTCGACAACGGCCTGCAAGGTGGCCAGGTCGCCGGGTGATTCCTCTGCGACTGCCACCCCGTGGGTGATGACGGCTGCCAGGAATAGGCTGTTGAACATGACTTTCATACACGACTCCTCGTTGCTTACTGCGGGACAGAGCGTTCGCTGTGGTCTGCTAATTTAGTCCTGCTGACCATGCGCCGCTGCCCCGGTGGCGGTTACCATACGTGTCACATAATAGCCGCTGCGGGAGATTGGACAATGCGTAAAGTGCTGATTACTGGTGCAACCGGGTTCATTGGTAATCATGTGGCCAGACTCTGCCTTGAAAAAGGCGATGAAGTGCGTGTCATGGTCATGCCGGGAGAAGACCGCTCGCCACTCGATGGCATGTCGGTGGAGATTGTCGAAGGCAACCTCCTTGATCCATTGTCCCTGCAGTCCGCGGTGCAGGGTGTCAGTCAGCTGTACCATCTGGCTGCCCTGTTCGCCATCTGGACCAAAGACCCTGACCTGCATTTCAAGGTCAATGTTGATGGGGCGCGCTGTATCATGGAAGCCGCTTTGTCCGCGGGTATCGAAAAGGTCGTATTCACCAGCAGCGTGGCGGCCATAGGCATCGAAAACAACGGCGAGCCAAGTACCGAAAAAACCGCCTTCAACTCATGGCCATGGGCCAGTGAATACATCCTTTCAAAGTTCATCAGCCATCAGATGGTCAAAGGCATGGTCAGCGACGGGTTGCCGGTAACAATGGTCATGCCCGGTTTGCCCTTTGGACCCGGAGATCGTGCCCCCACCCCGACCGGGACAATGATCATTCGCACACTCAAGGGCCAGATGAAAAACTACTGGGATGGTGGGGTCTGCGCTGTCGATGTGCGAGATGTGGCCGCAGGTCATGTACTGGCAATGGAAAAGGGAAGGATCGGCGAGTCTTACATCCTCGCAAACCGTGACGGCAACATGCCCAACCGTGATTTCCTCAACATGATTGGCCGCATAGGAGGTGTCGACAACGTGGCCAAAAACGAAGTGTCGGGTAGCACCATGCTGCGCGTTGCGAAGCTGGCCGAGCTTTGGTCCAAGCTGACCGGCATGGCACCGATGACCACCTATAAGAACACCAGGTACATACTTCAGCACGGTTATGTGAATCCCAGCAAAGCCATCGAGGAGCTGGGTCTGCCGCAAACGCCCTTGGAAACGGCTGTGGAAGATTCCATACGCTGGTTCCGAGACAACGGCTACGCCTAGCCCTTAGAATCTTCATCAGGTCCGGGGGCCAGCCCCTCGCTGCAACCGAGCGAGTGTTATGAATGCAGAGGTGACGCAGCCGCGTCCTGCGGTCAAGTTATTGGGATTGGTTCTGATTTTCCTGCTCGCTCTGGTGCCGCGGTTGTTCAGTGCCCAGACGTTGGGTTGGGATTGGGATTACCCAGGTAGTTTTATGCTGGTTAATTTCGATGAGGGTGGCTCCTGTCGCGCAGCGCTTCAGGGTTTCGACTACTCGCCATTTGTCGGTCGGCAGACCATCGCCATTACGACCGCCTTGGGTTCGCCTCCGCCTGCTTTAGGTGTATCGGACGCGCAAGTCAAGCGCTACTGCCACAGTGTTGAGCATCTGATGGTGGCGCGAGGCTACGCCGCGGTGACCGGTGCCTTGACGGCGGCCCTGGTTGTACTGCTGACCTGGATGCTGGCGCCGGCACTGCCCGCCGCGGCCTGGGTCGCTGGAGCGCTGGTGGCGGTGTCGCCGTTTCACATGGCGGAATCCCACAGCGGGACGGTCGATGCGCCTTCGGTGTTTTTCATTTATCTGTTTATCACGGTGTTTGCGTTTGCCGTACGTAACTCCTACGGCTCCGATGGAGCCGCGCCCAGTGCTAGTAACGAGCCATCCAAGCGCTGGGTCGCTGCCGCCTGGGTGGCGGTACCGTTACTGCTGCTGGCGGCAGTCTGGACAAAGTATTGGGTGTTCGCTCCATTCGCGTTGCTGGCTCTGCTGCCGGTGCGCTGGTGGCAGTATATCAGCCACGGTATGGCACGCTGGCAGTGGTTTGCGATACCGCTGGCGGGCGCTGGTTTGTTCGGCGCCATGGGTGTGCTGCCTTTTCGAGACTCCCGCCTTGTTTGGCTGCTGGCGCTGTTTTATCTACTGATACCCTGGCGGAAAGTGCACCCCCCTATGGCGGTGGTTTGGTTGCTGGTGCCGCCTCTGACCTGGGCAGTTTGTCAGATCGAACTGATAGCACACTACACCGCGAGCACGTACAGTGGCAGGTTTGGGACCTCCTACGGGGCAGTGGGCTGGAACAAACCACTGCGCAATCTACTGAACTTGCCGCTTCTGCTGATGTTGGGTCTGGGCCTGCCCGCCTGTTTGTTCCTGCCAGCAGGGGCGCGGGCAATTGCTCGAGGACAGGGTCGTGCAAGAGTCTGGTGCTGTTTGCTGCCGCTGGGGGCGTTTGCGCTGTTCATGTGGCTGGTGGCGCCCATTACGTACTACAGGCACTACCTGGCACTCATACCGGCTGCGGCGATCGTCGCCGCGGTAGGCCTGTTCAGCACTCGCTGGGGGCAGCGGCGATGGATGCTGCTCGTTGTGATAGCGTGGCCTGCGCTCTTGGCGGTGGATTACGTATCAGACTATCACCGGGATCCTCGAATGGCGCTGCGCCAGTGGTATCAGGAGCACCCGGGAGCGCGAGTTTACTTCAGTTATTATGTGAACCCCCCGCGTGGTCATAACCAGCTCTTCAGGCCGGAGCTTGCAGGGGGTGATGGCGCTGCGTTACGGCAGGGCGAATATCTGATTCTCAGTGAAAACTGGTATGATACGTCTTTCGCTAACGAGTTGAATGGGCCGCTGGTAAGCGATCCGGGGCGCCTGATCAAGACAAAGCCGGAGTACGTGGCGTTTTATCGAACAGCACTCGCGGGCGAACATCCCTACCTGACAGCGGAAAGGACCCTTGCACTGCACCATTTCATGCCTGAACTACTCTTGCACCGCTGGCTTTATGGCAATCCCCAGGTCTTTGTCGGTGATCTCAAGATCTTCCGCATCCATGACTGAACGCTGCGTGCGATGGACACGCCTTGGGGGGCGAACTTGCCAGATATGCTAAGCGTTGTCGTTCCGGTGTACAACGAGCAGAGCGTGCTGCTCGAGTTTCACAAGGCAATGACGCGGGAGTTACGTGGCACCGGGTGCGACTGGGAGCTTATCTACATCGATGACGGTAGCAACGACGAATCGGTGTCCATTTTAGAACAGCTCAGGGCCGCTGATGAGCAAGTGGCCATTCTCGAGTTGAGCCGAAACTTTGGCAAAGAGGTCGCTTTGTCGGCTGGGCTTGAGCACGCTTGCGGAGATGCGGTCATCATCATAGATGCGGACCTGCAGGATCCCCCCAAATTGATTCATCAGTTTCTCAGTGAGTGGCGCGCGGGATACGACGTGGTCTATGGGCAGCGAATTGATCGCCGTGGAGAGTCCAAGTTCAAGGTCACCACCGCCGCGGTCTTTTATCGTCTGCTCAATGCGGTCAGTGAAGTTGAGATCCCGCGTCATGCTGGGGATTTCCGCCTGCTGAGCCGTCGTGCGCTGGATGCATTACTGTCGTTGCCGGAACGTACGCGCTACATGAAAGGCCTGTACGCCTGGGTTGGCTTTCCCCAGAAGGCTGTACCGTTCGTGCGAGAACCGAGAGCAGGGGGGCAAACCTCGTGGAGCTATTGGAAGCTCTGGAACCTTGCATTGGAAGGCATTACCTCTTTTTCTGCAGCGCCACTAAAGCTGGCCACTTATCTAGGCTTTACAACGTCTCTGCTGGCGCTGCTGTACGCCGGTTACTTCCTCGCCAAAACGCTGCTGATTGGCAATCCGGTGCCGGGGTATCCGTCGCTGATCGTGATCATTCTATTCCTGGGTGGTGTGCAGCTGATTTGCCTGGGCATTATTGGCGAGTACCTCGCCAGAGCTTTTCAAGAAAGTAAGGCGCGCACGCTGTACTTCGTCAAGGCGTATCATCCGACGCGAGCCGTTGCTGATAAAGCCCGGGAACGGGTTTAGGGCCGTCCTATCATGACCCGAGTGACCCGAGACCACTGGTTGCTGACGTTGGTGTTCTTATGCGCGGGCGTGTTGCTGTATCAGTCTTTCGGTTACACCGAGATGGCCGGCTCGGACATGTGGTGGCACATCGCTGCGGGCCGGGAAATACTGCAAACGCAGACACTTTGGATGGTCGATGACTGGTCCTATACCGCCCATGGTAACGACTGGCTGAACCACGAGTGGTTGGCAGGCATCATGTACTACCTTTGGGTGTCGCTGTGGGGAGTGCAGGCGATCGTGTACTGGAAGTGGCTGATACTGGGGCTGACCTTTTTGACGCTGCAGTACACGCTCGGCCGAGATAGTGGCAGTGCGCTGGCCGGTTTTCTGTGCGCCGCGATCGCTGCGGCCATTGCCGCTCCGTTTCTCGATGTTCGGCCGCACATTTACACGCTACTGTTTTACGCCTTGCTACTGCTGATAGCCCACCGTCGCAGGCCGCGGCTGTACTTGCTGCTACCGTTGTTCATTGTCTGGGTGAATTTGCACGGAGGTTTCTTTTTCGGATTGATGGCGCTGGCGATACTGCTGTTTCCCTGGAGAAACTTTACTTTGCCCAGCCTTCGCAGTGCAGTGTTCATCGGCCTACTGTGCCTGCTGGCCGCATTGCTTAACCCTTCCGGCCTGGGGACGTTTTTCTATCCTCTCAAGTACGCTTTTGACGAGACATCACCCTTTAAGCAGCTGGCAGAGTGGCTGCCTCCGTTTTCGCCCGGCGGCATACAGTCGCCGCTTTTTTTTGTTTTTATGTGGGCTCCCATAGGCGCACTGGTCTATTTTCTACCGGCGGTGCGTCGTCGCCTGGACGTACCCTGGGAAGGCCTCGCGTTGATGTTGCTTACCTTAGCGATGGCCGTGACGAGCAGACGCTTCATCCCCATCTATGCTATGTCTATGGCGCTGGCGATGGCTCCGTTGCTGGGGTTGATGATTGAGACCCTGCTGGCCGGAGGGCGTGGCCGTCTGGTGAAACCTCTGCTGGCTTGCGGCGCATTGTTGTTTGGGCTCTATCGCCTGCAGCCTTACCCGCTGCAGTCCGGGCCAGCTTTCCACTACCTGACGGCTGAATACAGTTATCCGGTTGATCTGATGAATATGGTGGAAGCGAACGGTCTGCACGGTAAGGTGTTCGCTTACTACAATTGGGGCGGATACCTGCACTGGCGCACCGATGGAGACATGAAGGTTTACATCGATGGCCGAGCCGACACGATCTACGACGCAGACACCTACAACAACTATGTCACGGTGCTTGGTTCCAAGCCTGGCTGGATGGAGATCATTGAAGCTGACCAGCCCGACTACATACTGTGGCCTCAAACGCGGGGCAGTGGGCTGGCAAAGCAGAAAGCGCTACTGGAATCGGGGCGCTGGCGACCTGTATATCAGGACTCCGAAGGCTGGCTGCTGGCGCGCGATGATCTCGAGTTGCCCGACACCTTTAAACGTCCGCCGCAAACCGCCTGGCTGGATGTGACCGGCATGCAGCTAAACGCCTGGCGCGGCAATCGTAGGGAAGCGATAGCCCATGGAGAAAAGGCGAGGGCGGCCATGCCCTGGCACCGCAGCGTGTGCCATACCCTGCCGCAGGGCTACCGATTGAGTGGCGACGTGGGTCGTGCCAACGATATCCTGTTGCGTTGCTGGGAGTACTTTCCGTCCCGACTGTTTCGCGCCGGACAGGGCTAGGCGGTAGCGGCTAGGTACTCCCGGCAGATCGATTCGCCCAGTTCGCCGGCCAGCTGTGCGCTGTTGCCGGCACTGAGCTCCACCTGCCTTGCGGCGAGGCAATAGCGGAACAGAATATAATCGCGATCGACACCGGTGCCGCCGTGACAGTGTTGTGCTGACTGGCTTACTCGGTGGGTAACATCGCCACACCACATTTTAGCCATAAGCACTTCTTCCTGGGCGGGGTGGCCCTGGTCAAGGAGAGATGCCGCCTGGTAGGTAACCAGCCGCAGGCACTCGATATCGATGTAGCAATCGGCCACCCGGTGGCTCACGGCCTGAAAGGTGGCGATTGCGCGACCAAACTGCTCTCGTTCTGAGGTGTACTGACCAGTGATGCGCATCATCTTGTCGCACAGTCCCAGTGCTGTCGAGGCGAGGCAGGTGCGTGTGGCCTGCAGGGCCCAATCCATTGCTGCTTTGGCTTCACTGCCTCTGGCCACGATGTCTTCCGCAGGCACCTGAACTTTATCCAGAACCAACTCGTGGCGTATCTCACCGCTGGTGACCACCTGGGCGTTGAGTGAGGCACCGGCCGCTTTGGGATCCACCAGAGCGACGACCAGTTCGTCGCCATCTTTGGCGGACAACAACACCCGTGCCGCGTCCGGAGCATGTTCGACACAGATCTTGCAGCCGCTGACGCTGTAGCCGCCGGCCATAGACTGCGCTGTGGCGGTCGGGTTAGTTGGATCGTCGTTTCCATACTCCTCTAGCGCCGCAGTAACTATTGTAGATCCTGCGGAAACTCCGGTTAGCCACCGCTCCTTCTGTGAGTCGGTCCCGAAACGACGTAGCGTTCCCGCCGCGCCAACCAGAACGGACATCACCGGCACAGGAGCAACCGTCCGTCCCACTTCTTCACAAAGTGCAGCGAGGGCGAAAAACCCCAGATCCATGCCGCCGTAGGCTTCCTCAATGTCGACGCCCAGCAATCCCGCGTCGGCAAGGGCCTGCCAGAGTTTTGCGTCGAAGCGCTGTTCCTGTTGCTCGATGAGTTTCAATTTATCGACTTCAGTAAAGTCCCCAAGAATCTGCTGAGCCAGTTGCTGTACGCTTTGCAGTTCGTCTGAAATTTTAAAGTCCACGCGTTATTGTCTCCGGTTTATGCTGTTGGCGGCTGTGATGAAAGTGGGTGCTGTTGTAGGTGCTGAAATTACCGCGTTCGTGGCATCCACAAGCCCGCCATTGCGATAATGTCACGCTGGATTTCGTTGGCGCCGCCGCCAAAGGTCAAAATCGAACCTACGCGCCAGCGGAATTCGAGTTTGCCTTTCAACACAGCCCCGGGTGATTCAGCCCCAATGGTGCCCGCGGTCCCCATCACCTCGAGCAGTAGCCGATAGAGCTCGACAAAAAATTCACTGCTGTAAACTTTTGCCATAGAGGCATCTGCCATGTCGAGGGGTCCCTGATCCATCGCCCAGGCTTGCTTCCAGCAAATCAGCTTCACGACCTCAAGACCGCTTTTTACCTTTGCGAGGTTCTGCTGAACCCAGGGCTGTTCAATGACGCGTCCGCCATCCGCTGCCTCGGTTTCTGCGGCCCATTCGCAAACACCTTGATAGAGTGCATCAACCTGTCCGTGGGTGAACAGTGACAGGCGTTCGATGTTTAGCTGGCCAGTGATCAGCTTCCAGCCCCCGTTGACCTCGCCCACGCGGTACTTATCTGGCAGGCGAATGTCATTGAAGTAGGTCGCATTTGTGCGTACCCCGAGTGTATGGACCGGAGTCACAGAAAAGCCTTCGAAGCTGGTAGGTACCAGAAACATGGTTAGACCTTTGTGTTTCTTTGATTCGTCCGGGTCCGTGCGAGCGGCCAGCCACACGTAGTCGGCGTAATTGGCAAGGCTGGTCCACATTTTTTGACCGTTGATGATCCAGTCGTCACCGTCTCTTACGGCTTTGGTTTTCAGGCTCGCCAGATCGGTGCCGGCAGAAGGTTCAGAGTAGCCGATTGCAATGACCACCTTGCCCTGCTTTACGCCGCCGACGACCTCGTCTCGGACTTCGGCGTTGGCGTTGGCTGCGATGACCGGAGTGACAGCCTCGGTGGTAAGGAAGGGATAGGCAAAGCCGGAGCGTACGACTTCATCGGTAAAGATGTACTGTTCTACATGCGACATCTCCTTGCCGCCAAGTTCCTTAGACCAACTCAAACCGATCCACCCGTCAGCCCCCATTCTTGCGTACTGTTTTCGGAACTCCGGGCCACCGCCCTCTTTGAGCTCATCGTCCTTCATCTCCTGCAAAAGCTCGGGAGTCATGATGGTCTTCATATACTCTCTGACTTCCTGCTGCAGAGCTTTTTGGTCTGAAGTTAACTCGATGTTCATGGTGCTGTTCCTCTAGCAATGATTGCGGGTGTGGTATGCCCGGTCGACGATCGTTGTCATCACCGGGCCTGTACGGCCGTCACAAGCTCGCGCTGTAATTCGTTATCACCTGTTTCTACGGTGCACATCCAAGTGTCGATCAATCCACCGTAGCGCTCCTTGAGCATGGGCGCCACCTCTGCGACGTCCTCTGTGACAATGGCAAACGTGTTCAAAACCTTGTCGTCTACCAGTCCCGCCAGGTCGTCCCAACGGTTTTCTCGGGTCAATTTATGACACTCGGTCTGCAGATCTCCCCAGCCGTGCAGATCCAAAACTGCCCTGTAGGCAGGCGTTGAGGCGTAAAATGCTATCTGATTCAGCACTGCCTGTTTCGATGCGGTAAAGGCGTGCTCGTCCGCCCCTGTGACAACAAACACGGGAGCGCTGATGTCCAGTTCACTTCGATCACGACCAGATTTTGTCAGGCCTCTTTCTATCGCGGGTAAGGTTTCCCGGCGCAGGTACTCGGGTGTTGTAAAACCGTGTGCAATCATACCGTCGGCGACTTCCGCGGCAACCTCCGTCATAAGAGGTCCGACCGCAGCAAGGTTAACACCGGGTGCGCCAAACTCCCGGTTGCCCGGAGTGAACATGGGTGTCATCAGTGTGTGCTGATAGAACTCTCCCTCAAACTGCAGAGGTTCACCTTGATCCCAACAGGCCCAGATAGCCCTCATTGCCTGGATATACTCGCGCATGCGGGCTGCGGGTTTTGACCAAGGCATGCTGAAGCGGCGGGTGATGTGGGGTTTGATCTGCGAGCCCAGACCAATGGTAAAGCGCCCGGAGGAATAGTGGTTGAGGTCCCACGCCAGGTTAGCCACCGTCATGGGGTTGCGCGCAAAAGCGACGCTGATAGCGGTCGTCAGGCCTATGCGGTTGCTGTGTTCCGCAGCAAGTAGCAGAGGGAAGAACGGGTCGTTGTTGATTTCCGCAGAAAAAGCGGCATCGTAGCCACGCTGTTCCAGCGTCGCTATGGCCAAAGGCGCCGTGCTGAGGTCGGCGCCGAGCATTCCGCTGACGTTCATCGGCCTCCTCAAAAAGTGTAACCGCGGTCAGGATGTCTCTGTGATCAATCGGTTCATCATGTCGATGGCCTGGCGGTCATAGCCTCCACCAAACAGATTGAAATGGTTCAGGATGTGATACAGGTTGTACAACACTTTACGGGTCTGGTAGCCGGGATCAATGTCCCAGGCGTTCACGTAGGACTGGTAAAAACGATCACCGAAGCCTCCAAAAAGTTCGGTCATGGCAAGGTCTGCCTCGCGGTCACCAAAGTAGACAGCCGGATCGAACAGCACCGGATTGCCGGCTTCGTCACTGGCCCAATTGCCGCCCCAGAGGTCGCCGTGCAGCAGAGAGGGCCGTGGGCTGTAGCCTGTGAACAGTTGCGGCAGTCGCTCCTGCAGTCGTCGGCCCAGATCGAGCAGCCGAGGTGACGTACCGCGCCTGACAGCCAGTTTCAGTTGAACGTTCAAGCGGTGTTCTGAGAAAAAGGTCACCCAATCGGAAGCCCGGTGATTGATCTGCGGTGTGGTGCCGATCGTGTTGTCTCTGTGCCATCCGAAAGACGCTTGTGTCGACCGGTGCATGTCTGCAAGCTGTTCCCCCAGCCGTTGCAAGCAGCATTCGCCTTTCGGCTGTAGCTCGATGTACTCCAGAACCAGCCAACTGCGTTCTCTGGCACCCATGGTGATCGGTTTGGGGGCGCGAACGGTATTGCTGTCCGCGATGGCGCGCAGTCCCTCCGCCTCCGCTGCGAACATGGGCAGCAGTGCAGCGTCGTTGAGTTTGACGAAGAAGCGCTCTTCGCCCCCGCTGATGCACCAGGTTTCGTTGACGGAGCCACCGGCAACGGGGTTTCTTGTGGACGCGGTGAATGGCCTGCCCGTCGCTGTGGTGATGTCGCTGGCAATGGCGTCCCAGATCACGATCGTGCTCCCTGACGGGTGTTGAGCTGTCAAACCCGGGCGCTTATAATGCCCGGCCCACGCAGGTCTGGGTAGTTGTTTTGCCCAGCCAAAGATTTAGGACTATAGCTCAGTTGGTTAGAGCGCTACCTTGACATGGTAGAGGTCCCCAGTTCGAATCTGGGTAGTCCTACCAAACACAAAACCCCCACTGCGGGGATTTCTTTCTCATCTGGTCTAAGATAGCAGCGAGCCATGCCCATGGGTTACTGAGCGTCTCTCTGATCCATGCTACACCCATTAGACCCAGGAGCCCGTTATGGAGAAGCTGATCTATCTGTTGGAAAAACCGGCGGAGGTCGGCATAGAGGCTTATCGAGAGCAACTCCTGACCTCTGTCACCAGTGCCTGCCGCGCAGAGGGAGCCCGCCAGATTACCCTGAACATAGCCGATATGAGCGAGTGGATTCAGCAGGAGGCTCCCGGCCGTTTGATCGGCCCCTGGCAGAGGGTTTCCGCGGTGTTGGCGTTTTGGCATGAATGTCTCGATGCGCGAGGCCCCATCGAGGACAGCTTGCACACTAGCAGCCCTAGATTGTCCGGGTACCTGGTCACTGAGTCGGTGTTGCAAAGCTTCGAACCCGAGTGGGAAGGTGGAGAGAGACGCCCGGGCATCACGCAGTTTGGTGCCAACGGCAAGCCGGAGAAGGTCAGTCTGGAGGCGTTTTACCATAATTGGCAGGTGCTGCACTCTGCCCAGTCCTTCGAGTTGCATCCGCGTCGTTGGTCCTACGTGCGCAATGCAGTGGCCCGGACCTTGACTACGGGCGCGCCCGAATACCTGGCGATCGTGTCGGAGCATTTTCGAGAGCTTGAGGACTTCACCGTTGACGAGCGCTATTTCGGCTCCCAGGACGCGGTGAACACAATGATTGAACATCTGCCGGGCTTTTGCGACCTTAACAATATGGTGTCTGTGCCTATGAGCGAATACTATTTCGCGTAGGCCCAAAGTCGGAGCCGGGTGCGGCGATGCCTTAGTACCGTGTCTAACCGGCTACTAGGAACGCTGCAGCAGCGCCAAAACCAATTACGCATCGAGAAGGACCGTTCTATGGACCCCCGTGATGTCAAAACCGCCGCCGATGCGAAAGCCATTGTCGAGACGCGTCAGCTGCAACATGTGAAAGTGGGTGTCTTCGACAACGATGGTGTGTTGCGCGGCAAGTACATGAGTCGCGAAAAATTTTTCGCTGCTTTGGACAAGGGATTCGGGTTTTGCGACGTCGTCCTAGGCTGGGATTGTCAGGATCAGCTGTACGACAACGCGCAGTATACCGGCTGGCATACAGGCTATCCCGATGCGCCGGTCCGAATTTTACCCCAGACCTGTCGCGACCTGCCTTTGGAGGAAGACGGCCTGCTGTTCCTTGGTGAGTTTGCCGAAGCGGCGGAAGCGATTTGCCCGCGCCATGCGCTGCGTCGCGTTGTCGCGCGAGCTGAAGCCATGGGCTACCGTGTGCGTGGCGCGTTGGAATACGAGTTTTTTCTGTTTGAAGAAACGCCTCACAGTGCGCGTGAAAAAAACTACCAGAATCTCAGACCCCTGACCCCTGGTTGGTTCGGTTACTCGGTGTTGCGCAGTTCGGTTCATGCCGATCTGTATCACCAGATACTGGACCTGTGTGAGCAGATGGATTTTCCCCTCGAGGGCATACATACGGAAACCGGCCCGGGCGTAGTTGAGGCAGCGATCGCCGTCGACGAGGTCCTGGCGGCGGCGGACAAGGCAGCGCTGTTCAAAACGTTTTTGAAGGTACTGGCGCAGCAAAATGGTCTGCTGGCGACCTTTATGGCGCGCTGGTCGCCTGAGTATCCCGGCCAAAGTGGCCACATACATTTGTCGCTCAGCAATTGCGGTGACGGCGGATCCGCTTTTTATGACGCATGTCAGGCTGATCACATGAGCGAGGTTCAGCGTCAGTTTCTCGCCGGGCAACAACGACTCATGCCGGACTTTCTGGCCATGGTCGCGCCAACGGTGAATAGCTTCAGCCGAATGGTGCCAGGTTTTTGGGCGCCTACCGAGGCGACCTGGGGTGTGGAAAACCGGACCACAGCGCTGAGGGTCATCTCTGGCTCTGCCACCAGCCAGAGGATTGAGTATCGGCTGGGTGCCGCTGATGCCAATCCCTATTTGGCGCTTGCAGCGGCTCTGGCCTCGGGTCTATGTGGTATTGACGCGGGTTGGGAGCCGGGAGAGCCGGTCATAGGCAATGCCTATGAGATGGAGCATGCGGCGGAGCTCACTCTGCCGCGCACGCTTTGGGAAGCCGCTCAGCGGCTCAAGGCCTCACCGCAGGCTCGGGATATGCTCGGCGATGCCTTTGTTGAACACTTTGCTGCTTCTCGTGAATGGGAAGAGCGCGAGTATCGCAGACACATTTCTGACTGGGAGTTAGGCCGTTATTTTGAAATCATCTGAGGAGCGTGCGAGTTGACGGAACTGGTCGGCGATTGGAATTTTCCAACCTTGATTCGCTTTGGCGCCGGAAGGATTAGCGAACTTCCCGAGGTGCTGGCGATGTTCGGCCTCAAGCGGCCGTTGCTGGTGACTGATGAAGGTCTTGCGGGGCTGCCGATGCTCACGGATATCGTTGATGGTCTGAGTTCAGCCGCAGTCGACGTGCAGCTCTACAGTAATGTACAGGGCAATCCCACGCTGGCCAACGTGCTGGATGGCGTGGCGCTTTATCATCGGACGGATCGCGATAGCGTCATTGCGCTGGGCGGCGGTTCTGCTTTGGACGCGGGCAAGACCATCGCCTTTCTGACGGGCCAGTCGGGGACCCTGTGGGACTATGTCGATGGCGACGATGCTTGGATGCGAGCCAACCCAGATGGCGTTGCACCGGTACTGGCCGTTCCAACCACAGCTGGCACCGGGTCCGAGGTAGGGCGTGCGGCGGTCATCCTGGACGAGCAGGCCAATCGCAAAAGAGTGGTCTGGCACCCGCGCATGATGGCTTCGTTGGTTATCAGTGACCCGGAGCTAAGCATTGGTTTACCTGCCAATCTAACAGCATGGACAGGCATCGACGCGCTGGTGCACGCCGTCGAGGCTTACACCTCACCGGTGTTTCATCCCATGGCGGAGGGTATTGCGATTCAAGGAATCCGCACGGTGGCGCGTTGGCTGCCCACCGCGGTAGCGGACGGCACCAACATAGATGCCAGGGCGAATATGTTGGTCGCTGCTTCCATGGGTGCCACTGCCTTTCAGAAAGGGCTTGGTTCAGTGCACGCGATTTCCCACAGTGTGGGGGCGCTTTACAACACCCATCACGGATTGACGAACGCGGTCGTGTTGCCCTACGGGCTAGAGCAAAATCTGCCGGCTTGTGCCGAAAAGCTTGAGCAACTGGCGCGGATACTGGCCCTACCCAGTGAAACAGCCATGGGGTTTATCGACTATATCTATGGACTTCGAGAGCGACTGGATATTCCCAATACGTTAGCAGAGATCGGCGTGCCGGACGAATGCGCCGGTGACATTGCGCGGATGTCCCTGGAAGATCCTACCGCTGAGACCAACGCAATGCCCCTCTCTGTTGGAGAGTATGAAGCGCTTTTTTTGAGGTCGCAGTCCGGTAGCTGACGTCTGCTTTGTAAGGTGCCGAGATTCAGATAGTGGCGGTTCTACCATCCTGTAGAAATGGGCCATCCACGCACAGACGTCGGCCGTCTGGCGCCGCACAGGCGCCGCACAATCCCACGCCACACTTGGTCAGGTAGTCGATGGCGCTGAAAATCTGCTGCGGTCGGCAAAATGTTCTCTGCACGGCGATGGCCGCGTGCACCATGGGCGCCGGCCCGCAGTTGTAGAATACGAGCGTGTCGAGCTCTTGCGATGTCATGGATTGCAGACGTTGCTCCAGCAACTCCGTCACCAGCCCGTGGTAGCCGGCACTGCCGTCGTCTGTCGCGACATGGACCTCGGCGATGTCTTTGCACTGATCAAGAAAATACAGCCGGTCCGCGGAACGGGCGCCCGCGAACACTTCTGCATTGCCGAAGTCTCTGGCAACCTGATAGACCGCGGCCAGGCCCGTGCCTCCAGCAACCGCCATGATTTTCGCGTCTTTGGGAGGTGCGGCTGGAATGCCGTGGGGTCCTCGCACGTAGGCTTCCGTCCCGACGGGTAAATCCATAAGAGTATGTGTGAATTCTCCGACATCGATGGCCACCAGCGTAAAGGGGTCGTCCAGTAGTGCGGAGAATGGCTTTTCACCGACGCCGGGAAGCCACAGGAATACGAACTCTCCAGCTTTAACATCGATTTTTCGGTCGAAAGTGAGCAGAGTGATGTCTTCACAAACCTGTTCGTTGCGAACCAGCGTCACTGGGCGGAAATGCATGTCTATGTCGTAGCGAATCTGTTGCTCCGCCTCATTGGCATCGTGCGCGACATCGGCTGCCAGGGTTTCGAAGTAGTGAACGGTTTCGTCGGTGGTAAGCCCAACGAGGGCTGAGCCGACGCCCACGACTCGCGCGCCTGCGTTGAAGTATGCCCGCACGTCGTCCGCTCCGCTGGCACCGCCGCAGGCGATGATAGGTACGTCCACTCTGGCGGCGACCTCCCGGACACACTTCAGTCCCGTCGCAAGAATACCCTTGCCCGACAGGCCGCCTTCGCCGTTGCTCAATACCGCCTGTCCGTGAGCAGATGTGTAGCCCGGCCCCACTGTATTAATGGCACACAGTCCATCGGCGCCGCCGGCGACGGCGGCCTCTGCGATGGCGCCAATATCGGGGGTATTGGGGGTCAGTTTGGGGATCACGGGTATGTCCACTGCGTTTTTTACGGCGGCCGTAATCGCCCGCACGAGTTCCGGATCCTGCCCCATGGCCATTCCATAGCCCTTTGCATGAGGGCAGGACAGGTTCAGCTCGAGGCCGTCCGACACGGGTGCCAGTAGTCGCGCCACAGCGACGAAGTCTTCCACGCTGCCGCCAAAAATCGAGGTGAGCAGGAAGCGGTCCTCGGGTATGCGTAGAGCGCCCAACAGATCAACCGAAGCTTCCGCGCCGGGGTTGGTCAAACCAACGGCATTGACGAAACAGCCGGGGCCATACTGGCTAAGCACCGGTTCGCGATAGCCGAGTCTGGGCGCCGGGCCGATGCTCTTGGTGGTGATGACCCCGACCTGCGGTACGTGGTCGAAGAAGTATTGGATGATCGAGCTCGCGGTCGTGACAATGCCAGAAGGGATGGTGAAAGGGCCGGACAGGGTCTTGCCGAAAAAATCTGTTGTCAAATCAGCGGGCTCGCGCATGCGGTGTGGGGGGGCGTCCAAAGGTGGCGCAATTATACGCGAGAGTTGGCCGGGTGTCGGCCATTAAGAGAAAAATCCGGGCAGCTTAGGTGGACGTGGGGGTGGACCGTGCTAACAAGCCCAGTCCGACCACAGCATTAGAGAGGCATCAATCTCCGGTCAAGTCCTTGACGTCGGTGCTTACGCCATTGGTCTTGCAGCTTTCAATGCCGTTCTGGCAAGCGCCATCGGATTCGTACATTTGACTTTGACCGATGACCTGGTGGTTCTTGGCCTTCAAAACAAAATAAGGCTTGTCGTTGGTGGAGGTTTTGCATTGGTACTGCCCATCCTCGGAGCAATTGGCCTGCACTGAGGCGATGCCGTTTTCCGCGGCTGAGCGTGACGAGTACATCTCACTACTCAGGATAATCTGGCCATTTCCCGCCAGTAGATTGAAAAAGTGGTCACCGTTCTTTGCCACTTTCAGTTCGTAACAGCCCGCCATAGTACGTTGCCTCGCCATGTTGATGGATTGGGTCTTGCCGTGATGAGTGTAGAAGGCGCAGCCAGTTTTGCCAGTTGGTTCAACGCAAGCGAAGACGCTACGGGGCGTTCAGGTCCCGCAGAAGGTCTGCCGTACGACTTCCTCCGGCTTGGGCGGTGTCGCATAGCGCGCCAGTTCAGCCTGAAACTCATAGGGATGTGCGAGCGCGTCCACCAGCTTGTGAAACGCTCGAAAGTCACCGCGTTCTGTGGCGGTGTCGATCGCAGACTGCACAAGGTGGTTGCGTGGTATGAAGATTGGGTTCGCGCGGTACATGTGCTGCTGACGTTGTTCACCGCTGGTGGGCTCTGAAGCAATGCGTTGTTGCCACTCTTCAGCCCAGTCCAGCAACCCCTGGGGCGCTGGAAACAGCGCACTGACGCGCTGTCCGCCGCCGTGCTGGGGATCTGCCAGATCGGCCAGCTGTCGGAAGGTCAGTGTGAAGTCCAGCCCATGGTTGGCCATGGCTTGAAACAGGCCTTCGATCAACTCCGTGTCGTTTTCATGCAGGGTCTGAATACCGAGCTTGTTGGCCAACCCGCCCGTATGGGCATCAAGGAAGAGCACCGGAAACTGATCAATGGCCGCCTGTGCACTGGCGACCGCGGCGTCCTCATCGGTGTCCAGAACAGGCAGCAGCGCCTGGGCGAGTCTCGACAGGTTCCAGTGCGCGATACCCGGCTGGTTGCGATAGGCGTAGCGGCCGCGCTGGTCAATCGAGCTGTAGACCTGGTCCGGGTTGAACTGATCCATGAAGGCGCAGGGACCATAGTCTATGGTCTCGCCACTGAGCAGCATGTTATCTGTGTTCATCACGCCGTGAATGAATCCCAACACTTGCCAGCGAGCGATCAGCTCTGCCTGTTTGTGGATCACAGCCTTCAGCATCGCCAGAGTGGGGTTTTCGGACTGTGCCGCCTCCGGATAGTGACGGCGGATCACGTAGTCACATAGGGCCGCCAGCGCTTCCTTGTCACCGCGTGCGGCAAAGAACTCGACCGTACCGATGCGAATGTGGCTACTGGCGATGCGTGTCAGTACCGCTCCCGGTTCGAATTGCTCTCTGGCAACCAACTCACCACTGCTAACCGCCGCCAAGGCCCGGGTAGTCGGTACACCGAGGTTGTGCATCGCTTCACTGACAATGTACTCCCGCAGCACAGGGCCAACCGGTGAGCGCCCGTCGCCGCCCCGGGAGTAGGGTGTCGGCCCGGAACCTTTCAGCTGTACATCATAGCGCTCGCCATCGGGGGCGATGATCTCGCCCAACAATACGGCCCGCCCGTCACCGAGCTGTGGGTTATAACTGCCAAACTGGTGGCCGGCGTACACGGTGGCGATGGGGTCTGCACCCGCGGGCACCTGATTGCCTGCCAGTACCTGAGTGCCCTCGGCGGAGTCCAGCCAGTTGGGATCCAGCCCCAGCTCGACGGCCAATCCTCGGTTGACCCGAATGTGGCCAGGTTTGTCAACCGCGACCGGATTGAGCCGGCTATAGAACTTCTCGGGCAGTCGAACGTAGGTGTTGTCGAAGGGCAGGGCCTGCACGGGGACTCCAGGGCGTATCACAGCGAGAAACAAGCAGCATAGAACAACCGAACGGCTTTCGATACTATCCACTACTCTGGATTTACAGGGTCATGCCAACGACGCACAAACATTCGGCAAGGCCCGCGAACTTGCAGCAGTAGGAGTCATACCATGCCAAGACGCAAGCCCTGGGATACCCTGATACAAGGTGCGCTGATTTTTGATGGCAGCGGCAGCACACCGCAACAAGAGGATCTGGCCATACGTGACGGGCGGGTGGTGGCTCGAGGTCGCGATCTGCCGGCGACCCAGGCGAAGGAGCTGATAGAAGCCCACGGCAAATGGCTGACTCCTGGCATGCTCGATATCCATACCCACCTCGACCTTGAAGTCGATTTGGAGCCCGGTCTGCCAGAGGTGGTGCGGCATGGAACGACCACGGTGCTGGTCGGAAACTGCAGTCTGGGGACATCCTTCGGCAAGCAGCAATCCGGTGAACAGAACCCCATTGTGGACTGTTTCACACGCGTTGAGAATATTCCTAAGTCGGTCCTGAACAAGTGCGTGGATGCGGTGACCTGGGACAATACGGGCGACTACATGGATCATTTTGATGACATACCCCTGGGTCCGAACATCGGGGTGTTCCTGCCGCACTCTATGCTGCGCGTTGAGGCCATGGGCCTTGAAGCCAGTATCCGTCGAGAACCGACCGAAGCGGAATTGATGCGGATGGAGCGATTGCTCGAGGACGCTCTGGACCATGGGTTTTTGGGCATGAGCACCGATGGTTTGCCATTCCACTACCTGGCCAATGCGCCGCATACCGACCAGCGGATACCCACGCAGTTTGCGAGTTTCGGAGAGATGAAGCGCCTGCTGAAAGTGTTGCGCCGCCGCGATAGGGTTTGGCAGACAACGCCAATCATCGAGAACCGCGCGAAGGCGTTCCTGTTTTTCCTGCTATCGAGTGGACGTTTGTTTGGTAAAACGCTTAAGACTTCGGCACTGTCGGTCATGGAGTTCGTGCTCATGCCCACGGCGCACAAGGCGTTTCTCGGCTTTGCGTCCTTACTGAACAGTAAGTTGCTTAAAGGAAATATCCACTTCCAGGCGCTGGGGACCAACTTTCGTGTGTGGTCCGACGGTATCGTATCACCGTTATTCGAGGAGATGGATTCCACCTGTGAGCTGATTGCAAAAGAGTACGACGACGTTGAGGGGCGACGTGCGCTGCTCAATGACCCGCAGTTCATTGAGCGGTTTCGCAAAGATTGGCACCACGGACGTAGCGGTCGCAATCTCGCCCATCTGAAGACCAAGCTGGGCGCGCCCGATAACCTGGTGGTGCGCGATCTTAAGCTGATGGTGTTTGATGGTGCGCCGGTGGCAGAGTGGGAAGGCGAGACATTGCAAACCGTGCTTGATCGACTGACGCGGTTTCAGTCCGGTGCGGACAACGCGGCGCGCACGGGTGCAGAGCGTGCCGCCTTTGAAGCGTTCCCACGCCCCACCCGGGACGATGCAGACTTCATGCTGCATCTGATGCGGGCCTACGACAAAGGTTTTCGATTCTGGGTCGATGTGGGCAATACCAGCAAGGACGCTGTGCTTGAATTACTGCTGCATAAGCATACCATGCCGGGCTTCAACGATTCCGGCGCACATATCACCAATATGGCATTCTTCGACGCGAACCTGATGTCACTCAAACTGGCCCAGGAGCAGTCTCTGGATACGGTGGCCACCATGGTGAGACGATTAACGAAGGAGCCTGCGGAGTTCTTTGGGCTGGATGTTGGCAGCCTGGAAATCGGTGCGCAGGCGGACGTGGCACTGATTGATCCGGACGTACTGGCCAAATGGGACTGCAACGAAACGCGCCAGCTGGTGTATCGAGATCTGTTTGAGCATCAGCAAATGGTGAATCGGCCTGAAGGCGTGGTGACCTGCGTCCTGATTAATGGCAAACCCGTCTGGCAGGACGGAGCGGCCACGGATGTTCTTGGCAGCGAACGTCTGGGGAGGGCCCTGCGCGCCGCGTGATCCGAATCGTCCGTTGACAACGCCAGTCATGGTGGGCCAAGACTCGACAGTTGCAATTTGGAACTGGCAGTCTATAGTCATTGAACAGTGGCGCGTGACCGCGCCGATTGTGGCCTAACCAACGCCGAGCGACCTGCGCGGCACCTGACAGCTAAGTAACGGGAGGTGACCCATGGCCGAGTGGAAGCAAAGTGCGTGCATTCTGTGTGAATGCAACTGCGGTATCGAAGTTCAGCTGGGGGGTGACGGCGACCGGGATATCGTTCGCATTCGCGGCGACAAGGCACACCCGGCATCACAGGGCTATCTGTGTCAGAAGGCCTCGGGGTTGAATCACTATCAAAACGGCGTTGATCGAGTCAGCCAGCCCCTGCGCCGTCGGCCCGATGGCGGCTTCGAAGCCATCGACTGGGATACTGCCCTTGCCGAGATAAGCGAGCGCTTGCTATCAGTGCGTGATACGTTCGGCGGGGACAAAATCTTCTACTACGGCGGTGGCGGTCAGGGTAATCACCTGCCCGGTGGCTATTCGCAGGGCATCCGCGGGGTGCTGAACATGCAGTATCGATCGAACGCTCTAGCGCAGGAAAAGACGGGCGAATTCTGGGTAAACGGCATGATGTTCGGGACCCACGTCAAGGGAGATTTCGAGCATACCGAGGTGGCAATTTTTCTCGGTAAGAATCCCTGGCACTCGCATGGATTACCGCGGGCGAGGGCATTTCTGCGCGACTTTGCCAAGGATTCGCGGCGAAAAATGATTGTCATCGACCCGGTCATAACAGAGACGGCCAGATTGGCCGATGTGCACCTGCGGGTGAAGCCGGGCACGGATGCCTGGTTGCTAGCGGCGATGCTGGGCATGCTGGTACAGCAACAGCGCTTTGCTGCGGAGTGGCTGGAGAGCCACGCGACCGGCTTGGACAGGGTTATTGAGGTCTTCAGCCAGATACCGGTCGGTCGGTATTGTGAGGTGTCTGGAGTACCGGTTGCGCAGGTTCAGGAAGCCGTAGAGGTGATTGCCAGCGCCGAGTCTGTCGCCATGTTCGAGGATTTGGGAATCCAGATGAATCGCCATTCCACCCTGGTGAGCTATCTGGAAAAGCTGCTCTGGGTGCTGTGCGGACAGTTTGGCAACCCGGGGGGTCAGTATGTGCCCACATTCCTGCAAAACATCGCTGGCAGCGGTCGCAGCAGTCGCAAGAGCCCCGTTGTGGGTGCGCCCATCATCAGTGGCCTGGTGCCCTGCAATGTCATTGCCGATGAAATTCTCACCGACCACCCTGACCGCTACCGGGCAATGGTGGTTGAGGCGGCCAATCCGGTGCATTCACTGGCAGATTCAAAGCGCTTCAGCGAAGCCTTGCGCAGTCTGGATACGGTGGTTGTTATTGATGTCGCCATGAGTGAAACCGCCCGACAGGCCGATTATGTGCTGCCAGCGGCGACCCAGTATGAAAAGTGGGAGGCGACATTTTTCAATTTCGAGTTTCCCGACAACTACTTTCACTTGCGCAAGCCGCTGTTCGATGCGCCGGTGGGCGCCTTGCCCGAGGCGGAGATTCACGCCCGCCTGGTGGAAGCCATGGGCGCGATGCCGGAGACCCTTTGCGAGGAACTGACGTCGGCGCTCGCTAGCGGTGGGCGGGACGCCTACCGCGATCGCTTTATGGCTGCTATGGGGGAGGATCCGCTGCTGGCGGATCTGGCACCGGTGGTTTTGTACCGTACCTTGGGGCCGAGTCTTCCCGAAGGTGCTGATGGCGCCGCCGTACTCTGGCCGTTGACGCTGGGCGTGGCCATGCGCGAACCAGAGTCTTTGCGCAGAGCCGGTTTTGACGGCGACCCACTTGCCCAGGGGGATGCGCTGTTCGATGCCATCCTGTCCGGCCATTCGGGCGTCGTGTTCGCCCGCGACGAATACGACAGCGCCTGGTCCCGTCTGGGTAATGACGGCAAGATCAGGCTTGATCTTCCGGAGCTATTGGCGGAACTTTCACAGCTGACGAAGCGTCCTGAAGACGAGGCTGATACGGACTATCCCTTCGTCCTGATGGCTGGCGAGCGGCGGGATTACTCTGCCAATACCATTTACCGGGATTCAGGTTGGCGTCGTAAGGATCCGACAGGCTCTCTGCGCATGAATCCGCAAGATGCCGAGCGTCTGGGTGTGAACAGCGGCGGCACGGTTCGTATCACGACCCGGGTTGGTTCGGCACTGAGCCCGGTCGAAGTCACGGATCGAATGTTGCCAGGCCACGTCTCGTTGCCCAATGGCTTTGGTCTGGACAACGAATCGGGTGAGCGCGTGGGGGTTGCACCCAACGAGCTTACCTCGCTGGAAGACCGTGACCCTTTCGCTGGGACGCCACATCACAAGCACGTGCCCGCTCGGATTGAGGCGGCCTGACCACCAATTGTCATAGGCTGCTAGCGCCAATCAATCAGTAAATCTCCTTTGCCGGGGAAGTAGGGCGTCAGCCGTGGATCGCGAACCGCTACCTAGCCAGACGATCTATGACAGACAGGCAAGGCTCATTCGCGCGTTAGGGCCTTGTGTCACCCGCCGACGGTGGTCGCGATGATCTCACAGCCGTCTCAGAAGCGTGTTGAACTATGAGTGAGCGCAAGCGGTGGAAGGCTGACGGTCAGTCGCGGGAAGCGGCCATTAGGGGCGCTCCGGCCAGGGTGATACGGTGCATGAGGCGGAACTGTCCCTGATAATCGTTTTGTGCAAAGTGCCAGGTGCAGCGGTTATCCCAGAAAGCCACTGATCCAGGTTGCCAGTTGAAACGACAGGTGAATTCATCTCGTGTCACGTGCTCATAGAGATAGTTGAGCAGGGCAAAGCTTTCATCCGTGTTCCAGTCTTCGATGCCGATGGTGTGGCCCGGGTTGACGTAGAGCGCCTTGCGGCCACTGTCTGGATGCCGAATGACCATGGGGTGAGTGGCATCACCCACACGATCCATGCCGCCCAGCTGCTCCGCCAGATCTGTGGTGCGGTAGAAGCCTCCTTCGCCGTAGATATGACGGTTTGAATGGACAGCCCGAAGTGACTCCAGAGTTTTCTGCAAGCCGGATGACAGTGTTTCGTAGGCGGCATAAAGATTGGCGAACCAGGTATCACCACCGGATTCGGGCAGTTCCCTCGCCACGAGGATCGAGCCCAGAGCGGGCTCTTCGTCGTAGGAATGATCGGCGTGCCAGCTTCCGCCGATGTTCATTTCCTGAGTTTTTTCTTTTCGCACCTCTGCGATGTCCGGGTAGTCCGGCACAGGCTTGAAGAACTTGTTCAGCACAATGTCACCGTAGCGGCGCGCGAACCTCAAGTGCTCTTCGGGGGCCAGCGCCTGCTCGCGAAAAAACACCAGGCCGTGTTCAGTGAACACGCTGCGTAGCTGTTGCAAATCCGTGTCTGACAGCTCAGCTAGCTGAACGTCGCCGATCTCAACCCCGCACCGAGGAGAAAGTGGTTTTACTTGCATGCCAGCCTCACCGTCGTATTGTTGACGCTCTTGCAGAGAACCTCGATGCCACTGGGCCAGCGTTCTCAAGTAGTTCTAGTGTCCGTGCGAGCTGAAACCTTAGGTCAGCAGTTCTTCCATATCCTTGGCTCGCCAGCCGCGATAGGTGCCTATGAGCCCCATGACCGCCGCAACAATGACGATGTAGTAGGGTAAACGGATGTCGATACCCATCAAGCCTCCGCCGATCAGTGACATCATGCCACCGAACAGGCAAAAAACCGCGGTGGTGACACCCATGACCCAGCCCTGGTCGGAGTCGCTCACACTCGAGGAAAACAACCCCAGTATGGTGGGATAGGCCACACCAAAGAAAAAATAGAAGAAGAATACGGGTACGTAGCTGATGATTCCGTTTGGGCTAAAGGCGAAGGCAAGGCCGCACACCACCATCGTCACCAGCGAAACACGAAGTATGGTGTGCTTGGAATAGCGTTTCTGCGCCGGTTTGACCAGAAAGGTACTGGATAAAGCCAGCGCGACGCCAATGGTTACCATGGCCATGCTGCCACCCACAACGCCGTAGCCAAAGGCGCTGGTGAGAAAGTTGTCCGTGAAAACGTAAAAGGTCACATTGGCAATCATAAAACAGCTGTAAACCGGCAGCAGCTTGAGCACCAGGGGTTGGTAGCGCACTGCAATCAGCGCGTCGGTGATGTCCCGCGCTCTGAACTTGAAGGCCGTCCGTTCGGTGCGCGCCTCTTTGAAAAACAAAATCACCATGATGATCGCCAGCAGGACCATCAGAAATGCGCCGTAGAAAGGCGTCTTCAGGGTGGCCGCGCTGCCCAGGAGCGCAGGGGAGGACAAAGCCGCACCAATCAACGGTCCACCAACAAGACCAAAGCTGATGCCGGTGACGATGTAGCCCATATTGCGATCGCGATCCGCTTCATCGGTGCTGGCGTCTACCATGGCCGCCTGCGCAATGGGCTGATTGCCTGCTGTGAAACCGGTGATGCTTCGCCCCAGAATCAACAGCAGGAGACTGTTCAGATACAAAGACAAGATGGTGAGAGCATACCCCAGCAATGCACCGCCTAGGCAGATCAACAAAGCGTTTTTGCGACCGATCGAGTCGGAGACCTTGGCTACGTAAACAACTCCTAGAAACCAGGACAAAAAGAAGCATCCAATGACGAGCCCATAGTAGAAATGCCGTGTTGCATCCGGTGTATCCTTTGGCAAAAAACCTGAGTCTGGAAGCATCAGCAGTGAGTTGATGATCGGAAACACCAGCCCCTGGCCGATCAGGTCTACGAACACGACGAACAGCAGCGTAATCTTGGCGACAGTGGACATACGTCAACCCTTGAACGAGGAAAAATCCGGCCCTCGGCGGAGACTGTGACCGCCATCGACATTGATGCATTGGCCACTTACCCATCGCGACTCAGGTCCGATCAGAAATCGTGCCAGGTGGCCAATGTCCTCCGGCTGACCAACGCCTCCCAGCGGCGTATTGTCGATATAGGAGGCATAGACTTCGCCATCTCGCGGAATCATATCCATCATTTCCGTAGCCACAAACCCAGGTCGGATGGCATTGAAGCGCACACCATGTGCACCGTTTTCATCCGCGCAATTGCGCATCATGGCTTCGATGCCGGCCTTGCCGACGGGGTATGCTCCAAACCACGGATGCGTGATATGTCCGGCCAGTGAGGACATGCCAATGAAAGACCCTCCGCCCGCTTCGATCATGTGCGGTAGGGTGTGCTTGACGCACAGCATGGTGCCCAGGACATTGAGGTGGAGCACGCGTAGGAATTCTTCTGTGTCCATGCTTTCATAACCAAACAACATGCCACCACCACCCGCGTTGGCGATACAGCCGTCCAGCTTTCCGGTCGGTTGCAAAGACTCGGCGACAATAGCGGCGACGTCCTCTTCCTGAGTGACATCCCCCGTTGCAATCTGTACGCTGCCGCCAAACGCTGCCGCAGCTGCAACGCCCTCCGCGGCTTCTTCGAGCACCTCACGGCGCCTGCCACAAATGGTGACAGCCGCTCCGTCGGCGGCCAGTTCTTTTGCGCAACCCGCACCGATGCCGGTGCCTCCGCCGGTCACCAGTACGGCGAGCCCCGTCAGATTGCCAGCATACCTTATCTTGTTGCTCATACAGTGCCCTGTCTTGACTGCTTGGGAAAGAGAGGGCTAGCTTACTGTGTCTTGGCAATTTGCCCAAGTAGGGGGTTTAGCGTGGTTTTGGAAGTTGCGATTCTGGACGTCAGGGACGGGCACACGGACGCCTTTGAGACCGCTTTCTTGGAGGCACAAACGATTATTGCGACTACGCCCGGGTACGAATCACACAGCCTGCGGCGCTGTATCGAGAGACCCAATCGTTATATCCTTCTGGTCGAATGGTGTCGGCTGGAGGACCATACCGAGGGTTTTCGTGGTTCGCCGCAGTATCAGAAGTGGCGCGCTTTGCTGCACCATTTTTACGACCCGTTCCCCGAGGTAGAGCACTACCTTAGGGTAGCGGAATGAGCAATGAGGTCAGTGATGGAGCTCCTATGAACATTGGCAAAGGCTTCTGTGTTGTGTCCTTAGTGACCGGTTTGGTAGCGTGTGGCGGTACCGGCGAAGTCCGCCCCGACCAGGATCCGCTGGTGATCGCTCGGTTTGAGCACTACCTCAAGCACAACGGAATCGCGTATCAGCGCAATTTGGATGGCAGCTACTCTCCTATGGATCCGAGGATGTTGGGCGAAATGGAAGACCTGGAGTATGAAGCGTCAGACATTGAATACGGCAGGTCACGTGTGAAGGCTGATGATGGCTGCGCGCTCGATATGCTCGAGGACTACCTCAGTGAAAACGACGTAATCTATGTCAATGTGCAGGGCGCGGATGGAAACTACCTGGAGATGACGCAGCAGGATTACAATGCTCACAGAGTCAGCGACGAGGTTCACGACTTTAAAAAGGCCTGTCGAGACAAAGAGCATCAAAAGTTGCAAAGTGTGTCAGCCTGAGCGAATCGATCACCACCTTTCTTGAACCAACAAGTCCGGAGACATCGTTGCGGGACGCGTGTATCAGCGATGCTGCGGATAACGGAAATGGCAGACCACAGTAGGGCAAGCAGGGCGTGAGGTTTGCGTCCCTGGACACCTTACTGTCACCCGACGATTTGCCTTACACAAGCGGGATTGAGCGTCTGGAAGATGGCGTTATGCACGTCGCCGTTATGACGCGAATGCCCGGCGTGGCACCTGCCATGATTGAATGGTGGTTCGGTGAATACCTACAAACGACGGACCACTACCGTCGTTGGCACCCCAGGGATCACGTGTGGATGGATTGGGAAAACAAATCACCTGGTACACACATCGGCGCCAGCCACCTTGTGCATGAGTTCATTGGGGGTCGATTGCACAAGCTGCGCATTCATTTCCTGGATCCAGCGGCAGTCTTTGCCGACAGTCTGGCCGGCGAGCCAGGCGCAGTGGCGATCTATGCACGGTCGGGGCTACTGGAGCGGCCGGTAGATGTGGGTCGCATGGTGCATCTTGCGCTACCGACAAGCTATGGCTGTAATCTTCACAGTCGCTTTTGGCTTGGCTATGTTCGTGGCCGGTCCGGAGGCGCACTGATCGAGCGGCTTGGCAATAGCGGCGTAATGCGCCGCCTGCTTGTCTCGCATACACTGGCAAGTGCGCTCAGTGTTCACTGTCATGAAGAGATGAGCAATTTGGCGGGTTTCTTACCGCAGCTCTACGCGGAAGAGCAATCGGCCCGTTCGGCGAACCAAGTATGAGACTTCGTCTGCCCGCCGAGACGATGAAACTGATGAGTCAATCTGTGTCGGTCTCCAGCTCGATAATCACCTGATCGGCTGCAACCTGTTCACCGGCCAAAGCGGCGACTTGCGACACGCGACCAGATGATCCCGCGGTGATCTCGTAGTGCATTTTCATTGCCTCGAGTACCGCAAGCGTCTGGCCGCCTTCGACAGATTCTCCTTCTGACACACGCATCTCAAGCAATAGACCGTGCATGGGCGCAGTAATGCTGCCGCTGCCGCCGATGGCAGTGTGTGCCCCATCAAGGCGGACCAAGTCAGTGAATTCTCCCCCCCTTCCGTCAACCGAAAGATACAGCCGGCCGGGCTCAGGCATGAAAAACCGCACTTGCTGAGTCAAGCCATCCAGCCTTATACGAGCTGAGTAATCCTGCAGTTGCAGAAGTTCGATCGTGTAGGTGTTGTCTCCATCGGTCACGCGATAGCAACGATCACCCAGCGGCGCAATGGCAAGGTCGTGGAGTGCATTGTCCTGTTCGTACTGCTTGCGTGACACCAGCTGGGCCGCGCTGGACCAGTCTTGCAGCTCCGGTGACACAATGACGCTTGCATCGAACAGGCTGGTGTAGTCTTGTGCGAGTTCCAGCACCGCCGCGATGGCACTGTCCTGCGGAGCATAAGATGAGGCGTTGATTTCCCCCTCCGCGAACGCCTCTTCGATGAATGCCGTCGTTGCCTGCCCCTGGGCAAACGCCTTCTTCTCCACACAGTTCAGGAGGAAGTCGCGATTGTGACGAGTACCGAACAGTACCGTCTCTTTCAATGCCGTCATGAGTCGCAGTCTGGCGATTTCACGCGTGGGGCCGCTCGCAATGATCTTGGCCACCATGGGGTCGTAGTAGGGCGATATCATCTGGCCAGTGCAAATCCCGCTGTCGACGCGTATGCCCGTGCCCTCTGGCGGAATCCAGAGTTCCACGGGCCCTGAGGTCGGCAGGAAATCCTGAGCGGGATCCTCTGTATACAAGCGCACCTCAATAGCGTGGCCTGTGAGGGCGATGTCGTGCTGTCGCAGATTGAGCGGTTCACCCTGGGCCACCTGAATCTGTAGCGCTACCAGGTCCAGCCCTGTGACCAGTTCGGTAACCGGATGTTCCACTTGCAAGCGAGTGTTCATTTCAAGAAAGTAAAATTTGCCGGCCTCATCGAGGAGAAATTCGACCGTCCCAGCACCGCGGTACCCGATACTCTTCGCCGCTGTCACGGCGGCCTCTCCCATTGTGTGGCGCAGTTCTTCGGTCATTACCGGGCAGGGAGCTTCTTCGATGACTTTCTGATGACGACGTTGTACCGAGCAGTCACGCTCACCGAGATGAACAGTGTTGCCGTCTTGGTCAGCGAATACCTGTATCTCCACGTGCCGCGGGCGGACGATCGCTTGCTCGAGAATCAGCTCACCGTTGCCGAAGGCCGACTCTGCTTCAGCCCTGGCCAGCGCGATGGCACCAGCAAGATCGCCTCTCTTCTCGACGAGCCGCATGCCGCGACCGCCGCCACCAGCGGCAGCCTTAACCATGATGGGCAGCGATATTTTTTCGGCTTCAGCCAGCAGGTTGGCCTCGCTTTGATCTGCTCCCTCGTAACCTGGCACACAGGGTACACCAGCCTTCTGCATGCGTTTTTTAGCTTCGGCCTTGTTGCCCATCAGGCGCACAGCATCAGGACTGGGACCTATAAACGTCAGCCCTGCCGCTTCGCAGGCGCCAGCGAATGCAGCATTCTCGCTCAAAAAACCGTACCCGGGGTGGATTGCTTCGGCGCCGCTGTCCTGAGCTGCGGCGAGAATCCTGTCTACAACCAGGTAAGATTCATTGACTGGCCCAGGCCCGATGCAGACCGCATCGTCAGCCAGCTGTACATGGGGTGCCTGGCTGTCTGCTTCGGAAAAAACCGCGACCGTGCGATAACCCAGCGCTTGCGCGGTGCGCATGATACGGCAGGCGATTTCGCCGCGATTGGCGACCAGGATGCTGCTGAATGGCTTCATGCTGTACCCCGACCTTAGTCGTTTGCCCAGCTGGGCTTGCGCTTCTCAATGAATGCGGTCACCCCTTCACGGCCCTCTTCCGAGAGCATGCAGCGAGCGAAGCCGCGCGACGCGAAATCCAGTGCTTCGTTGCGCGGAGCGCGCAGGGCCTTAAACATAATCGCTTTGGTCTCGGCATTGGCGCGCGGCGCGCACAGGGCAATCTGTTCCAGTACCTCTTGGCACAGACGCTCCATTTCTGGAGTATCCTCCGCGAGCAAATGGCCTATGCCATAGCGCAGGGCTTCCTCACCTTTGAATCTAGCGCCCGTCAACATCAGCCGTCGCGCTTGAGTAAGGCCAATGCGCTCAGTGACGAACGGGGCGATTTGCGCCGGCGGAATGCCGAGGCTGGTTTCGGAAAGCCGGAAGCGGGCATCTCGAGTCACGATGGTGACATCGCCGACGCAGCACAGACCCAGGCCGCCGCCGATCGCAGCGCCCTCCACGAGAACAATGACGGCCTGGGGCTGTTCGTTGAGTTTGATCATGACGTCGCCGAAGCTCCGGTTGCCGGCGGCGACCTCTTCTTCGTTCGCAGGCGTGTCCTGTGAACCACTCTTAAAGCCCTTAATATCGCCGCCGGCGCAAAATATTCCGCCTTTGCCCCGCAGGATGAGCGTTCGCAGATCCGGCATGGCACGAGCAGCGTCCAACACTGCGTGGATGTCTTGCACCATCTCATCTGATATCGAGTTTTTGGCTTCAGGCCGATTGAGCCAGATTGTCAGCACGCTGCCCTGTCGCTCCAGGGCAAGGTGTCGGGTAATGGGTAAGTCGTTCATGCTAACTGTATTCTCATGTTGTGCCGCATTGAACTTGGCATGGATTACATGCGGGCAATGCCAAAACTGTTGTCACGCACTGCCCGATGGCGGGTCTCCCAAACGGTTTGCAGCAAGAATCCGAGGGTCTTACGCGTATCGCGAGGGTCGATCATGCCGTCGTCCAACATATGACCTGATGTGTAGAAGGCGCTGGATTGGCTGTCGAACATTTGCGTAATGAAGGCCTCTTGCTGTGCGAGGGCGCCTTCGTCCACCGGGTTACCGGTCGCTTCCGCCTTCCCGCGAGCAACCATGGACATGGTCTTAGCTGCCTGTTCGCCGCCCATGACTCCAGTGGCGGCGTTTGGAAATGTGTATAAAAAATCAGGCTCGAAGTGGCGGCCGCACATGCCGTAGTTGCCGGCGCCAAAACTGGCACCGGTCATCAGTGTGATACGTGGCACTTCGAGATTACGTACTGCCTGGATCATTTTGGAGCCGTGTTTGATCATGCCTGCTCGTTCAGATTTGGTGCCGACGATGTAGCCCGTGGTGTTTTGCAGAAATAGGATCGGAATGTTGCTTTGGTCACAAAGCTGAAGGAACTGAGTCGCCTTAGTGGCGCCCTCGGGGTCGATAGGCCCATTGTTGCCGAGTATTCCACAGGGGAGACCGAAGACTTCCGCGTGGATACAAACGGTGCTCGGCCCGTAGCGCGACTTGAAGTCCATGAAGTTGGAACCGTCCACCACGCGGGCGACCAGCTCGCGCATATCGTAGGGTGAGCGATAGTCACATGGGATGACGCCCGCCAGTTCATCGGCGTCGTACAAAGGTGAAACGTAGCTATTGCTGGGTGCGACTTCACAGTCTTTGTTCCAGTGGAGCCGCTGGATCAGCTCGCGGCACATCTGCACAGCGTGTCCGTCGTTTTCAGCAAGATATTCGGCTAGTCCGGATACGGTAGCGTGCATCTCCGCGCCGCCAAGTTCTTCCTCCGTAGCAATTTCCCCAGTCGCTGCCTTAAGCAGGGGCGGACCCGCGAGGAATGCCTTGCCGTTGTCTTTCACAGCGATGACATAGTCGGATAAACCTGGCATGTAGGCGCCGCCTGCGGTAGAGGAACCGTGCAGAATAGAAATCACGGGAAGGCCCGCTTTGCTCAATCGCGCAAGATTGCCAAACAATGCGCCGCCCTCTGAAAAACCTTCGACGGTGTAGTTCAAGAGATCACCGCCTCCACTTTCCACAAGATGAACAAACGGCAGCTTTTGCTGGAGAGCAATTTCTTCGCAGCGCCTGACTCTATATCCAGTGGCTTGAGTTAAGGTGCCTGCGGCGATACCGCTGTCATCAACAACCACCATACATCGCACGCCACCGATGAAACCGATGCCCGTAATCACCGTAGAGCCAGGAATCGAACGCGATTCGTCATCTGTATCAAGTAAATAGCCCGCGAGATTGCCCACGGTGAGAAACGGCATGCCGGGGTCCAGAAGTCGAGCGAGGCGTTCTCTTGGTAACAGCTGTCCGCGCGACTCGAAGCGCGCTTGGCGCTTTGCTGAAATCGTGGCGCCGCGACCGTTGAGTTCCTCCAGTTTGCCGATCAGTGTGAGCATTTCCTCGCGATTCTTGCGAAAGCCTTCCGAGTTCACGTTTATTTTTGAGTTGAATACGGTCATGACACGCGCTCCGCAATGCTGGCGGTTACCGGCACGGGGCACGATAAGAGTAGCTGAGCGTAGCCCTTGCCCTGTGGGTCGTTGCGAATACTGGCGATCCCGCCACCGCCTAGCACATCGTGCAACAGGAAGTTGATTGCATGGCTGCCCGGTAAAAGGAATCGCTGTACGGAGCCCGGAGCCGTTGACTCGAGGAAGTGCGCAAACCGCTCCGTTACCAACTCCTCAGTCAGTGCTTGCCAGATGTAAGGCAGGAACTCTGCTTTGCGGGCGATGATGCCGACGTTGGCTTTGTTGCCCTTGTCGCCCGATCTACCCCAGGCGAGCTTGATAAGCGGCACTTCCGTGGTTGCAGGCTCAGGCACGGAGGATGCCGTAGGCCGGAGTAGACCGGCCGGATCGAAGGGTGCGCCGAAGGCTTCGTCGCACACGTGTTGTTGCCCGGCGATACGAATGCCGACGTCAACGATTTGCTTCGGTACCGTGCAGGAGAACAGGCGCACCACGGGTGAGGGGCTGGGTCTGCTGCCAGCAAAGCCCGACAGTCCAGGGGGCGTCGCCAGACCCAGTCCAACGGCTTCTTTTAAGAGGATGCCGATACCGATCATCTCTGGGTGCTTTGCCGCAAGCTTTACAACAACCTCGCGACTCCCGTTGACCTGCGCGTAGTCCCCGTATTGACTCTCGGTGCCCAGTATCTCCACACTGGTTTCAGAAAAATCTGGCAATCCGAAGCGATTGAGCGTGTCGCCTGCGGCCGTGAGAACACCTTCCGCAAGGGCTCTGGCTTTCTTGTCGGCGTCGATGCCGTAGAAGGTCATTAAGGTCCCGCCTCGAAACTGGTCCGCATAGGTCGCGCAGACCTTGTAGGTACTCGGTGCTGGGTAACCCTTTGCTCCTTGAACACGGACGCGGTCATCCCCAAGCTGTTGCAGTTCTACAGTGGAAAAATCACAGATGACATCCGGTAGAAGGTACGCCTGCGGATCGCCGATCTCGTACAACATCTGCTCGCCGACCGTGCCAACGGTCACCATGCCCCCGGTACCCTCAGGCTTGGTGCATACGAAGCTTCCATCGGGACTGATTTCGGCGATGGGATAGCCCATGTTGGCCAGCCCGCTTATTTGCTCCCAATCGGTGAAGTTGCCGCCGGTGGCCTGAGGACCACACTCGAGGATGTGGCCTGCCAGTGAGCCCATGGCGAGTTGATCGACGTCATCTCGGGTCCAACCAAAGGCGTGGATGCAGGCGCCCAGGGTGACAGCGCTGTCCACGCAGCGTCCCGTGACAACAATGTCCGCGCCCAACCCGAGCGCGTGAGCTATCGGAAAAGCGCCAAGGTAAGCGTTGATGCTCATGACTTTGTCTGGATCGGGGAACGCTTCGCCGGAAAACATCTCCTCGGTGCCTAGGTCGGCGAACTCTGAACACTCTGACATCAGGTCGTCGCCCACGACGCAAGCGACTTTGAGATCAAGACCCTGAGTCGCAATTTCGGCGACCAGCGCTGCAACACAGGCTTCGGGATTCACACCGCCGGCGTTGGATACGACCTTGATGCCCCGTTCGGCGATCAGCTCGAGATTGGGCTGCATCGCGTTGGTGACGAAATCGGTGGCGAAACCCTTGTTTTCGTCCTTGGCTCTCGCTCTTGCCATGATCGACATGGTGATTTCCGCCAGATAGTCGTAGACGATGTAGTCTAGCCTAGGGAATTGCAGCAGCTGAGGTGTCGCTCGCGCGGCGTCTCCCCAGAATCCGCTGGCCCCGCCGATGCGCAATACTCGCTCGCTCATGGGCATTATCTCTTCTGCTGACAACGAATCGGCATGTTACTGAATACCCATTGCAACGACTTGGGATAGGGCGCCAACCTTATAAGAGTTGGCGCCAAGCCCGATCACTGTGCTGGTGGGTCAGTGCTCGAGCGCTACGCCACACGGCGGCCGCATGGGTCTACCTGAAGAGTGCTCGCATAGGCTATGCTCACGATAGTTGAGCCTCGCTCTCAGCTCCAAGCAGCACTGCGTTGCATAGGGCACGTATTGGGCGGTGGCGAAACAGAAAAAGGGTGGCGGTTCAGGTTATGTTTGTTCTACGTTTACACACTCTTCTCGCTGTCTGTGTGGTGTTGTGCACAGGTCTGTACCCGCTTGCCGGTACTGCGTCGGCCAGTGTCTTGGTCTCAACGCGAGATGGAGATTTGCTTGGGAGTCTGGATGGCGGAGTAGCGAGCTTTCGCGGGATTCCCTACGCACAGCCACCGCTGGGTGAGCTGCGCTGGGCGCCTCCCCGGGAGGCAGAGGCCTGGCGGGGTACGCGAGATGCTCTCGAATTTTCTGCTGAGTGCGTGCAGACACCCTACATGGAAGGGAGCCCATACCACCGAGAGCTTGGCGCTGTATCGGAAGACTGTCTGTACTTGAATGTTTGGACACCCCATCTTGAAGCCCAGCAGCCGCTACCCGTCATGGTCTGGATTCACGGGGGCAGCTTTACCCGTGGCAGCGGTTCAATACCTACCTACGATGGGGTCAGCCTTGCCAGAGGTGGCGTGGTCCTGGTGACCATTAACTATCGCCTTAGTATATTCGGCTATCTGGCCCACCCGGAATTGACGACGGCACAGGGCGGTCGCTCCGGCAACTACGGTCTGCTGGACCAGATCGCCGCATTGAAATGGGTACAAAGGAACATCGCCCGGTTTGGCGGTGACCCGAATCGTGTCACCGTCTTTGGTGAGTCTGCGGGTTCATCGGCGGTTAACCAGCTGTTGGTCAGTCCGACGGCTGCGGGACTGTTTCATCGAGTTATTGGGCAGTCGGGTGGCTTCCTGGTCCCGCAGCCTCTATTGGAAGAGGGAGAGAGCGATGGACTGAGGATACAGGCTTTAGCAGGCGCCGAAGATCTGGCAGCCCTGCGCTCGCTGTCATCGGGGGAGCTGATGGCGCTGTTTGAGCGCGGTGAGCAGGAAGGCCTGCGAATACAACCTTTGGTCGATGGAGTACTTATCCCTGATCAGGCACTGGCGCTTATGCAGAATGGCGAGTACAACCGGGTGCCCTCATTAGTCGGATACAATCGTGACGAGAGTACCGCTTTTGTTCAGTTTGCATCGGTGCCCTTTTTGTACAGCAACCAGCGGGCGTTTGAGCGTGGTCTGAGAGACCTAATGGGGTTGGCGGCCTACCCGTTCATTTGGGCCTATCCTGAGGAGGAGGGTTCACAGCAGTCCTATCTCGATTTTTGGCGTGACCTCGTGTTCGGCTGGAACATGCAGACCTGGGCGCGACTCAATGAAGAGATGGGCCAGCCCTCCTGGCTCTACTTTTTTACCCATGTGCCGGGCAACGAGGCGGGTGCTGCGCTGGGCGCGTTTCACGCTGCCGAGATTCCCTACGTGTTCGGTAACCGCGTACCCGCAACGCCTGCCGATCAGCGGGTACACCAGCTGGCACAAGACTACTGGCTGAACTTCGCTAAGACCGGTAACCCCAACGGGGATGGACTGCCGGACTGGCCGCGCTTTGGGAACGACGCTGGCTACCTGGAATTGCAACAGGTGCCCGTTGCGAGTGATTCACTTAACTGGATTCGTATGGCGCTTTGGACGCTGGCCTTGGACCGTTGATGCACAGGATGCCGACGAATGCTCGCGGTCGGCGCGATCTAGCCGAGCTGTTAGCTCTACAAAGCCTGTGGGCGGCAGCGCGTCATGCGGCAGGCATATCACTCCCACCAGGGATAAAACGGGGGCATATCGGATGAGGCTTTCTGGCTGTAGCTTGCGTCGCGTTTCTCCAGAAAGGATGCCACGCCTTCCTTGCCGCTGGTGAGGCTGGCATAGAAGATAGCGAGCGAGTCCACCTTGTGCGCAGTCATCGGATCTGGCTGAGCAGCGTTGCGGTACATCATTTGTCGGGTGAGGGCGATGGAAACCTGATCGAAGCCGGCTATTCGTCGGGCGATGCTGTAGGCCTCTTCGAGCAGTTGGTCCCCGGGTACAACGGCTTTTACAAGGCCGCCCTCCCTGGCTTGCTCAGCGGTCAGAATGTCGGCGCTGTACACCCACTCCAAAGCCTGAGAAATACCGACGATGCGCGGCAGAAACCACGTCGAGCAGGCTTCGGGTGTAATGCCGATTTTGTTGAATACGAAACCAATCCGAGCTCTATCTGAAGCCAGTCGTATGTCCATGGCACAAGTCATGGTTGCGCCGATGCCTACGGCGGCGCCATTGATCGCAGCGATGACCGGTTTTTTGCAGTTAAAAATTGCCAGTGTCACGCGGCCGCCCGTATCGCGGACTCCGCTGATGATGTCCGGATCATCCAGCCGCTCATCCAAGTCTTGCATGGTTGGAGTCTGCGACTCGTCAAGACCAAAAACGTTGCCCTGAATGGACAGGTCCATCCCGGCGCAGAAAGCCTTGCCTTCGCCTGTCACAACCACAGCGCTGACCGCATCGTCATCGGATGCACGCTCGAAGGCGTCGATCAGCTCGTTGGCCATCTCTACCGTGAACGCGTTCATCGCATCGGGCCGATGCAACGTGAGGGTGAGAATGTCATCGGCGACGTCGTAGCGAATCGTGTTGTAAGGCATGGGGAAACTCCTGAGAAGGCTGCCGCGAGCGTCAGCCGGCACTAATGGGTTAACAATGACTACCATCCTTGCAGCCGCCAGGCGGGATGATATACGAGACCGGCGTAGAAGGGGATAGCCCTTGCGACGCCCTGCGCGCAGCTGGGATGGGTCAGGCGGCGCTTTCCTCGATCGCGAGTGCAGCCGCCAACAGTTCATCAAAACTCTCCTGCAGACAGCTCGCGTAGAACGCCGGGTCTGGCATCATGACTCGGCAGCTTGTTGCGCTGATCGTAAAGTCACCGCAGTAGCTGCCGATGACGTGAAACAGTCCGAGCCCGTCCGCAACTGGCCCGGTGCCGTAGTTCTGCACCATCTTTGCTCCGGTGCTGTACAGCGGGATGGGAGGCCCCGGCACGTTGGTAATGACGCAGTTGAACTGTGCTTGAATGCGATTTGCGAGTCCCAGACGGCTCGCCAGTCGCGCAGCCTCGGCGGTGAGCATGGATGGGATGAACTGGGTGTAGTCGGTCATGGCTTTGGCGCCGATGGCGTTGGTCAGTTCCTTTGCCTGGCTACTGCTTTCGTGAACGGCTTCGAGGCGCTTCATTGGCTCCTCTATGTCGCTGCGCACCTTGACGGTCATGCTGGCGACGATGTTGCCGCCAGTGCCGTCTTTGTCAGAACGGATATTGATGGGTGCCATGGCTGCCAGAGAATGCTCGGGTAGTTCGTCGTGCGCCGACAGATATTTTCGCAAGCCGCCGCCAACGATCGAGATGGCGGCGTCGTTAACCGTCGCGCCCGGTATCGCATTTTTGATTTTTTTGACATCGTCCAGTGGTACGCGAATGGCGTCAAACACACGGTGTGGCGAGACCTGCCCATTGAAGCGAGTGCGGGGTACGTTTTTAACCCGGTCAAATTTGCCGCGCCGCAAACCGGCGAGGGCTTTGGCCATACCAGGGACCGTATTGCGCGCTACGCTGACAAAATTGAAGGGCTTGCGGATGTTGTTGATCTGGGAGCGCAGGATCAATTCGAGTGACGAGGGCTGACTGTCGACCTCTATGGTCGGAGGCGCCTGGGTGCGCTTATAGTCTGGTGTAAGGTCGTGGATGGCAGCCACCATCTCCATTCCGGAGGTGCCGTCAATGGCTGCGTGATGCGTCTTGGTGAACATGGCAAAGCAGCCTTTCGGCAGACCCTCGACATTGTCCAGTCCTTCGATGATGTACATTTCCCACAGGGGGCGGCCGCGGTCGAGCGCTCTGGCGTGCAGCCGCGATACCAGGATGCAGAGCTGTCGCCAGTCCCCAGGCTTGGGGAGTGCCACGTGGCGGATGTGGAACTCTGGATCGAATGCGCCGTCCGTTATCCAGTAGGGGTAGTCCAGCCCCATTGGAACGTTCACCAATTTTTGGGTCATCACAGGCAGGTCGATGATGCGACGATGGGTGTTTTCTATGATTTCCTTGAAGCGGACCTTGCCACCCGGCGCGGTGGACTGATCATAAATGGACAATCCTGAGATGTGCATGGGCGCGTTTGGCGTCTCCAAGTACAGGAATGAGGCGTCCAGTCCCGTGAGTTGTCGCATGGCTACTACCTGTGTGTTCGGCTCTCGACATTGTAGCCTACCGTGCCGCAGAGGTTGTTAGTTGGGGCCGAAATCCATGATAGGCTATCGCGAAGCAGTTCACAGGTTTAAAGGTTACCCACATGCGGAATGCTATGACCGTACTGGTTTCCCTGGCAGCGCTCAGCGCCTGCACCACCACCGATGAGATCATCATCGATGAAAAGGGGGTAAATATGAGCGCGTATCAGACAGATCTGGCGGAGTGTCAAAGCTATGCCAGTCAGGTGAATACAGAGGGCAAGACCGCCAAGGGAGCGGGTACCGGAGCGATTCTGGGCGCTGCGGTGGGGGCGATCACCGGTGGTGGCGACGGAGCGGCAAAGGGCGCCGGCGTGGGCGCAGTGACGGGCGGCGCTCGAGGGGCCAGCGAAGGCGAACGAGATGAAGTGGACGTCGTCAAGCGCTGTCTGCGTGGGCGGGGCTATCGGGTATTGAACTGAGAACTCCAGCGGGTGCTTTCAGTTCTTTTCGGGACGACTGATCAAAAAGAGTGCAACACAGGTAAAAAAGAAAGCTGCCGCAGCGGGCAGCCACGCAATGTCTACGGTCCAGTAGAGGACCAGCCAACTCAACACCAGCATGGCGACCGCAACAACTTTGTTGTTCCTTGAGATTGCACCGTATTGCTCCCAGTCTTTCAGCAACTTGCCAAAGTAGGCGTGCTCATGAAGCCAGCGGTGGAAACGGTCCGAGCCTCGGGAGGCAAACCAGGCCGACAGCAGGAGGAAGGGCACCGTGGGCAGCCCCGGAACGACGACACCGATGATCGCCAAAGCAAAAAACAGGTAGGCAAGTCCAAGCGCGACAAATCGCACTTTGGCTAATCCTTGTCAAAGAACTTGTTGAAGAGTTTGCCCGCCTCCTTTTCGATCTTGCGGCGCCCCTCGTTAATGGTTAGATCCCTGATGATTGACTCGGTGTCCACGCTGCACCAGCTGGATGGTGCTTCGGTCAGTGCGCCGCGACAGCGAACCGGCCACTCAATAGCCGTCAGGCGCTTGCTGACCCGACAGGCCGGATCGAGTTTCTCGAGCTCAGGTGATAAGCGCGCTTTGAGGTTGACCTTAAACACACCGCCCAGTATGTCCAGATTACCGTTGCCTGTAAGGCCGATTTCCGGCAGCTGTGCGACCAGTGGTTGCAAATTAGCTTGCCCATCCTGCATCTGTACATCTGCGGAGAGGGTGTCGAATTGGGTGGTATCTGGGAAGGGGTTGGTCAGACGTTCCTGGTTGGTGATTGCCACTGCCTGGCACAACAGTTTTTCAACACTGACGCCCCGCAGTTCGACGGCGTCTGTAGACAGCGTGATCGGCCCCGACAGTGCTTGCGTCAGCTGGTTGGCGGTGCCACCCCGACTGGCCAGTTGCCAGTCGAGGTTGGCGCGCCCCGAAACCTCTTGATCCCCCTCCAGCGCCGTGAGCGCCGCTGCGATATTCAAACCGCTCACGCCTCCCGCAGTGTTGAGTATGGCGACGTTGTGCTTTGCGTCAAAGGTCGCGGTCGCGTCGAGTTCGCCGTCGTACAGCAGACCGCTGATCTGTGACACAGTGACCACCCCTTCCAGCGCTCGCAACTTCACTGCCAGCTGCTCAATGGTGTAGTCACCGAATATGGCTTGTTCGATTTCCAGTGAGGCGCGTGTGTCAATGCCGCGCAGGGCATCCAGTGGCAGGGGTTCGTCGCCGCTGGTCGGGGCTGTTGAGGAGGTGTTGCTCTGCGCAGCCTCAGGCCCTGCCAGGGCCAGTAGCGCTGGATTCAGCAGATTGAGCTTCAGGTCGGCGTCGATCTGGGGGCTTTCGAAGCTGGCGTATCGCAGATTGCCGTCGCCCTTGGTCTCGCCGAGGGCCAGACTGAGTTTCACGTCGGCGCTTTGTCGCGCGATGTCGACGCTGCCTGAAGCGTTTACGGCGATGTGCTCTGCAGTGGCACCACGGACGATGATGTCTAATCCCGTAAAATCCAGAGCGTCCGAGTCCTGATCGATCCTCAGACCGCCCTCTAGCGACACGTCAATTGGGGCCTCGCCTGGGATCTCCACAACGGCTGCGACGGGGATTGTCTCTCCCGTGAGATTCAAGTCTGCGGCTTCCAGCGTTTTTAAGACGATAACGCCTGTATCGCCAGATGAGGGGTCGTAGCTTTCTAGCTTCGCGTTGGCCACTTTGAGTGAACTGACTTCTAGGGCCAGCGGCACGGCAAGTGCCGCTTCTGCCCCTGCTGCCTCTCCGGCGGCAAGCCGCGCCTCGCGCTGCTGTTGGTAAAATGTGTCCAGCTGTGCGTCGGTGAAGTTGCTGGTGTCCACCCTGGGCGCTTCCTCGGCCGCCTGGGTGCGCAGTGTCAAGCCCTGGACTTCCAACGCGGTCACTTTGACATCTCCTCCCAGAAGCGGCATCAGCCTGACCCCGATGCGGGCACTTTCGATTTCCACGTCCGGCTCTGAATTGCCTGGCAGGGTGATAGCAGCGTCCGTGAAATCGACCCCAACGGTTGGGAACAGCGACAGATTCAAGTCGCCGCCTAAGGTGAGATTTGCACCGGTTTCCTCACGCACGATATCTGCTGCCAGATCGATCACTTTTTGCTTGTCGACCAGGCGGGGGATCAATAGCGCAGCGGCCATCGCAAGCACTAGCAGCGAGATGACAATAAAAACCAGTTTGCGAGCCATGATGAGATTCCGGGTACACGCGATCTGCATAGCTTAGGCCAGACTCGCCTCTGTTGTCGCCTCTTCTGGTCAGTTCATGCGCCGGTTCGCATTTTTGGTCTCGCAAGCTTGTGTTTATGGGCAAGCAGTTAACACAATTTGTATCGAGGTACGTTCTGTTTTATAAAGTGCCAATAAGGCACGATAATAATGATTAGAGGCCCGCGATGTCCGTTGTCAGTCGAAGTATGCGCAAACCCCTACTTGAGGGTCATCTTCACCCAGATTTTCAATCCGTTGCAGGTGTGCTGGAGGAGCTTTTGCAAAACTACTCCGGTGGAGCCGCCGTCTGTGTATATCACCGTGGAGAGTGTGTGGCAGACTTGTGGGGAGGTGTGCGCGATGATGTAGGCACCCCCTGGACGTCAGACACAATGTCGCCCAGCTTTTCAACAACCAAGGGTGTGGCGACGACTCTACTGCACATCTGCGCCGATCGCGGACTGGTGGACTATGACGCACGGGTGGCCGATTACTGGCCGGAGTTTGCAAGAGCGGGGAAGTCCTCGATCACGCTGCGCCAGGTGCTCGCACACCAGTCAGGCCTGTACCACATTCGGCAGATGATCGACCACGTCGACCGGATGCTTGACTGGGAGCATATGGTGGAGGCCATTGAAAACGCCAAACCGATCCATGCTCCGGGCGAGCGCACCGGTTACCATGGCCTGACGTATGGATTTCTCGTCGGCGAAGTGATTCAGCGTGTGACGGGTAAAAAGTTCGCCAACCTAGTGCAATCGGAAATTGTTAGGCCGCTACAGCTGGATGGAATGTACGTAGGGGCGCCGAAAAATGTGCTCGATCGGGCGGCGACCCTCTTGTTCCCGGATTCCACCCGCCGACTGGCGCGCACATCGCTAAGCGTTGGTATGCAGCGTGGAGCAGCTGGACTCAGTGCTTTCCTGCGCCGGCTTGGGGTCGACGCAGATTTGGGTAGTATCTTCGATGCGCTCGCTCCACACGGCGTCAGCGAGTTTGATTTCAGCGCGGCGGAGACCCTCAGAGCGTCTATCCCTGCGGCCAACGGTCTGTTCACGGCACGCTCGCTCGCAAAAATGTACGCACTGCTCGCGGCTGGGGGCGAGATGGACGGCGTGCGGCTGCTTTCTTCACAAACCTTGGAGGCGGCGACAACCATTCAGCCCGCGCCGGGTCGCCTGTCTGTTATCCCCGTTGACCTCCGCTGGCGCCTTGGCTATCACGGTATTGCGACGACTCGCGGTGTGCCCAGGCAGGCCTTCGGACACTTCGGCTTTGGTGGTTCTGGAGCGTGGGCCGATCCCGAGCGTCAGTTATCGGTCGCACTCATTGTCAACAGCGGTCTGGGCTCTCCATTTGGTGATTTACGGACAGTACGCATGAGCGGCGCGGCACTGGCGTGTGCCAATGGCCGCGACCGGCGGCGTTATCCGCGTCGCAGTCTACCAGCACCCGCGTGAGACACTAACCGATTGCGTCTCTTCGTAGCGCACCTGGCGCTGTGCATGAAGCAGTGGTGCACGTATACTGGCGGCCCTGTGACTATTATTGTGCAAAGCCGTGTCAACGTACCTTAACAGCGCTGTTCTCGACGGTATTGAAACGGCCCAGTTCCAGGGCCAGCAGCCCTTTCCCTGGGCCAATCCCCAGTACTTCATCCTGCCTGAACGATATCAGGTGTTACTGGACGCAATGCCGGATATCGATCAGTTTCGGGCGTTTTTTGGTAAGCAGCGCAAGCACGGCCAGGGCAGTCACGATCGCTATGTGCTCGACTATGAGCGAGGTATGGCGCTGTCTGAGCAGTGGCGCGAGTTTGTCGAGGAGCTCTGCGGTGACTCGTATCGTAACTTTGTGTGCCGACTGCTGGGTGTGGACAATGTGCGCTTTCGATTTCACTGGCATTACACGCCCAATGGCGGAGAGGTCAGCCCGCACTGTGATTCGAAAGGGAAGATCGGTTCCCAAATCTTCTATCTGAATACGGATCTTGACTGGCGCTGGAAGTGGGGCGGGGAGACCGTTATTCTGGATGACAGCGGTCGTTTTTCACCGGACAACGCACCATCGTTTGAAGAATTTGACGCGCAGTATGCCGCAGAGACCCGCGACAATCGAAGCCTCATCTTTGGCCGGCGTGGCAACTCCTGGCACGGCGTAAGACGCATCGACTGTCCTCCGGATTACTATCGCAAGGTGTTCATTGTAGTGTTCGAGGAGCATCGACCCGGGCGTATGTTCTGGAAAAAAGCGCGCCGGCTGCTGCGGGGTAAACCATTGGTGACGGACAAAGAAAGTCTGATGTATTGAGCAGCTGTGCTAAGCTCTCGATGTCGGTCGCTGCTGTCGATGCGACATCGAGCTATTGCCCGGAACGCTAGAACTGGAGCTCCGCCATTACCTCTTCAGTGACTGCACCCACCCGATTGTGGTTCGCCTCGCCGCACTTCTACCCCACCTACGGTGGGGCGCAGAATCGCTATCGTCATTACATACCAGGGCTGCTGGCCCGCGGGCTAGACGTTCAATTGCTGACCGGTACTCCCCTGCTGGAAGAGCGCACCGAAGCGGACGCAGACTTGAACTGGTATCAGGCGGCCCCAGGTGATTATCTGCCAGAGTCACAGCTGGATGGAGCACCGCTACAGCGCGTTCGACTTCCGGATCACAAGGGGCGTGTACGAACGAGGATCTTCTACGATTCACTCGCGCAAATGTGCGCCCAAGACGCGGCAGGAGCCGTGGTGGCGCAGCTGCTTACCAACCTTCGGCCAGAGGCTAAACCCTGGGTCGATCAGTTGAAGAACGCGGGCGTCGCGACTTTGTACTCGGTATCGCAGTTCCCTTCCTGGCCATCGAAGCCTACCAAGCGGCTGTTGCGTGGCAGCGGCTATCGGAAGGTGTACAACGCGTTCGACGCGCTGGTTACGAACAGCCCCGCCATTGAAGTTTTTCTGCGCGATATTGGCGTGACAACTCGAATCGAGTATATACCCAATGGTGTCGATCTGCAGCGTTTCCGGCCACCGGATACCGAGCAGCTGCAGTGTGAGCGAAACGCCCTTCGATCGCGCCTTGGAATCGACACACGCGCGCCTGTCATGATCACAGTCGGGTCGATTATGCCGCGTAAGGGGCCTGACCTCGCCATACAGGCCTGGCGTCGCTTGCTGTCCGATTTTCCGGATTTGCACCTGTTATTGGTTGGCCCGCGGCAGGACAAGTACGATGAGCGCCTGGCCGAGTTTTCTGCCGGGCTTGAACAAAGCATCGCCGATTCGGGAGCGCCTCAGCAGGTACATTTCAGTGGTCAAATCGATGATGTGGAAAACTGGCTGCGTGCCGCTGACGTGTTTGTTTTGCCGACCAACCGCGAGGGGACACCTAACTCGGTACTTGAGGCAATGGCTACCGGTCTGCCAACGGTCGTGACGGAGTTTACCGGGCTTTCGTCGGCCATTGGGCAGCCGGGCAAACACTTCCAGCTGGTGAAACGTGAGGCGGACGCCATCGCCGCTCCATTGCGCGAGTGGCTTGCGGACAAGAACGCGCGAGTCCTATGGGGCGAATCTGGTGTGAGCTACATTCGCCATGAAATGGACCAACGGATTACGCTGGACCGCTACACCAACCTGTACATAGAGCTTGGTCAGCGTGCCCTTCAGCGACACCGAGCGCCTGGTCTTGGGCCTGCAACGACCGTTGCGGTGCCGCCCACGGAGTTCGGTAGTCCGGACAGACCGCCGTTGCTGGTACTGGGGGCGCCCCCACGCGGTGGCAACCATCTACTGCGGGGATTACTGGACAATCACCCACAGCTGTTGCTGCCGCCTGACGAGGATTACTTCATTCGCCATCTTTCTCGGCATCCCTTGCTGCAGTTGCGCGGCATGTTAGTGTCTCCGGACAGAGCCCCGGCGTTCTTTCGCAAGCTGCAAAAAGATGGCCATCTGGAGCGGGTGAATGCTGGAATGGGTACCGAAGTGTTCGGCTCCGAAGGGTCTCTGGATCTGGAAGCCTACTACCGTTACGTCCAAGCGCATCACCGTCGAGCGAGCCCCGACAGCCTGGTACGCAACCATGTGGAAGCCATGGCGGCCGCACTTGGACATAGCTGGGGAGATGAGCGCATGCGGGTGTGCTTTTGCGCGCTGCAGCCCAGCAACCACGATGTGACTCGCGTTGGCGCTTTACTGAGCCGAAGTTACAGGGTACGTGGCGTTTTTCTGGTACGCGATCCACGGGCGCATCTGGCGTCCAAGCTGATGCGCAACCCTGGCTTGAGCTTGAGTCGCTTTTGCCGGCGGCAGAACCGTTACTGGAATGAAATGGACGTGTTTGCGGAGCGCTTTGGTCCCGTACTGCGTTTGCGGTTTGAGCAGATGATCACGGATACAGAAACGGCCATGCGAGAGGTCTGCGACTTTGTCGGTATCGAGTTCACGCCCCGCATGCTGGAGTACACACAGGGCGGTGTCGCAAGCCTTAGCAACTCGTCGTTTGATACCCAGCCGGGCATTGATAGGGAGGTGCTCACCCGCTACCAGGACGTATTGCCTGCGGAGACGGTGGACTATCTATATCAACACTGTCGTCCCGAGCTTTTCTGGGACACCACTCGGGAATTCGCCTGAATCAATCAAGGCTATAGCTTGTGGGCCTTAGGCCAGCGCCGCTTCAGGCAGACCCACTGCTCTGGCGTCTCCCTGATCCAGTTTTCAAAATGCTGATGAATGACGGCAGTAATTGCGCTGGATTGCTCTTTCAGCGGTGCGTCTGGCAACGGGCTTTGGATCGGGTCATACATTGTGACGCGATAGCGGGCGTCTGGGAGGCGTTCGGCTCGCCCCAGAACAATCGCGGCACCGGTGCGCAGGGCAAGCCCCACCGCACTGGTATTGGTGAGTGCCTCGCGGCCAAAAAAGGGCACCATCTTGCCGGTGTCAGGGCGTGTGTCGGTCGCCATGATGATACTGTTTCCAGCGTTAAGTTCCTTGATAAGTGGCCTGGGGCCCTCGGTGGCGGCGATCATGCGTTCACTGATGGCATTTCTGAGATCGCGCATCAAGGCGTTGATCACCGGATTGGATTCAGGCGCGTAAATGGTGCTGACGACGAAGCCGTACTCGCGCGTGATTAACGGTGCCACTTGCCAGGGGCCGATATGGGCGGTTATAAACACGGTGGCGCCGCCCTTGTCGACGTGCTCTCTCGCGCCGGGTTCCAGCACGAACTCAATACGTTGTTCGCGCTCAGCCCAGATTTGATCAAGTTTGATCAGTTCGACCGCCGAGTAGCCCAGATGACGAAAGATCTCGCGAGTTGTGTTTCGGCGCCAGGCTTCCGACTGATCGGGAAAGGCCACGGCCAGGTTGTCCATCGCTTTGGCTGCCTTGTCCGAAAATCGGCTGTTGAAGGCGAACACGGCGCCTGAAAGCCGCAGCGCGTTTTCCAAACTTAGCCAGCGCAACAAACCGAAGGTACCGCGAAACAGTGCCGCTTCGATTTTTTGGGCCAGTTTTGTCAGTCGAGGACTCTTGCGTGCCAGCTTTTTCGGAACGAGGTAAAACTCAGGCATGGCTGGCTCCGGCCTGGTTCAGGACTCAGTCTGTCGTTCCGGATCGGAGCCGAATACTCTATCCCACAGTGGAGAGCTGACACCGAAACGGCCGCCCTCACCCGAGTAGTGATGTTTCAGGTGATAGTGTTTCAAGTACTTCGCCACCGGGTTACGCATTGGGAAGTGGTGCGTCGAATAGTGAATGTAATCGTAGATCAAGTAGCCGATGATGAACCCCGCGCAAAACGGCTGAATCCAAGGTTGCGGTATGAACAGGCCAAACAGGAAGTACAGGACCGCCATGATGGGTATGGCGCCCGCCGGAGGCATGACCAGCCTGGTCTTGTCCTTTGGGTCTTCGTGGTGGTTACCATGAAACAGAAACACCAGCCACTTGCCCGCTTTGCTCTTCGCAGGAAAGTGAAATAGAAATCGGTGCAAGCAGTACTCGCTGAGCGTCCAGGTGAAGACCCCTGCCAGGGCTATCCAGAGCAGAGCAGCGCCAGCTAGTGAGTAGACATAAACTCCGCGCCAGAGCAGCCAGGCGGCGAGCGGTGACCAAATCACCAGCGGGGTGATGGGGTGCACATGGGAGAGTCTCTCCAGCAACTCGTTTTCGAACAAGCGGATAGACTGATGCTCTTGTTTGGTCTGCGTATCAGGCTGCATAGGAATCGATGTCGGCCTCACGGTCGGCCTCCTCTATCTCGTCAATTTTACCCTTTGGCCAGAGTCGTTTCGAGCAGAACCAGTCCTCGGGTTTTTGCCTTATCCAGTCCTCAAACTGGTCGTGGAGTTGCTGGGTCATGTCGATGGCGCGAGTGACCTCGTCCGCATGTGGAAGCGATGGCCGTATCGGGGGGTGGAAGGTGACGCGGTAGCGCGCATCCTGTAGCCGCTCCACCTGGGCCGGTACCAGGGCACAGTTGAATTTTAGGGCCAGTTTGGCTGGCATGATCGTCGACAGCTTGTCGTGCCCGAAAAATCGAATCGGTTTGCCGTCGTCCACTCGCCGGTCCATTACCATACCTGCGGTCCGCCCTTCTTTCATCGCTTTCATGAGTGCTCTTGCGCTGTTGTCCCGGGGCAGTAGCTCACAATCCAGCGCTTGCCGTGACTCCAGCAGCATGCGGTCCAGGAAAGGGTTGGTAGGCGGTGAATAGAGGCTGGCGTTGGGCATGCCCAGCCGGGCCATCGCCGAGCAAACCACCTCCCAGTTGCTGACATGGGCCGAGACCACCACGCAGGGTTGGCTGGTGTCTGCGAACGTTGGAATCGGTTCGCGAATCTCAATCTCCAAACGCTCGGGATTTTCCAAAAAGGTTGCCAGGTGCGGATACTCGGCAAGAATACGACCGGCTCGGCCCCAGGCTCGGTGGATCAGATCATCCAGCTGTGCGGCACTGAGCTCTGGAAAAGCAATGGCGAGGTTCTCCCGGTAGATGGCCGTTTTGCGCTTTAATCTCGGCCCGATAAAGCGGCCAAGTCGCTCGCCCATGCGCGAACTGGCGTCTACCGGCAGGCATAATAAAATCTTCTGCAACAGCCAGAGCAGAGCATAGTCCAGCCGCCAGAGTATCTGGCGCAGGGGCCGGTGCCTTCGCGCCAACTGGCGCAGGGGGCTGCCAATAATGAACTCGGCCATCGGTTAAGGGTTACCTGGGAACAGAGGGTGGCAATAACGGCGCTATTATAACGGCGCACAGACCGCGATGCTTGGTCATAGTGCCGAAATTTTGAGCGCCTCCAGGCCAGATCTCAAGTCGATTTTTGGCTCCCAACCGGTGATCTCGGTGATGCGGGAGTTGTTTGCCACCCAATCGGGGTGTCTAAGTTCTCTCAGCTTGGCAGGCGTCAGCATGGGGGCTGAGCCTCGAAAATCGGCCCAGTGCCGGTTGATCTCGGCAATCCAGTTCAGCGGTCGTGTGGGCACCTGCCAGACTCGGACTTTACGCCGGTAGACGGCCGCTGCAATGGTCGCAATCTCCACCCAGCTGTAGCCACAGGGGGCGCCATCGTCCAGGCACAGCGTGTTGCCACCCGCATTTTGGTGTTTTAAGCAGGTGGTGATGGCCGCGACCAGATCGTCGACGTGGATCAATGAAGCGCGCGCTTGGGGACTGCCGGGCACGAGCGCGATGCCTCGGGACATGGCCTGAAAAATTGGCAGCATCTCCACATCACCGGGCCCATAGACGGCGGGTGGTCTAAGGATGACCCATTGTGATGGATCTCGACCGGCCAGCAGGGTTTCACTCTCCCGCTTGCTGTGTGCATAGTAGGACAGCTGGGGCTCGCGAGCTGTGATGGAAGACAGCAGCAACAGGCGCGGTGTGCTACCACAAGCGTCCAACGCGTTGATAACCGTTCGGGTTCCGACAACATTAATCCTGTCGAAATCTTCCTGGCAGTTGCCCCGCACGGCACCGGCAGCGTGAACCACGGCATCAGCACCTTTGAGCAGTTGCTCCAGAGCGGAGCTGTTCGAAAGATCGCCGTGGATCAACGCAACGCCAGCACGCCGCAACGCCTCTGCCCGATTGACATCGCGCACCAGAGCCTGGACAGCAAAGCCCTGATGGACGAAGCTCTGACACAGTCGGGTCCCGATGAAACCCGTGGCGCCGGTCACTGCGAGGGTCGAGCCGGGTAGAATCATGAGTTTAGCGAATGTGGCCGGTTTGTGATGGAGCTGACCGGCTCCGGGTGGTTCAGGCTGAAGCGACCCTCAACCGGACTTCCTCAGCAGCAGCATTGAGCTGCTCCAAATTGTGGGCATTAATGAAGTCCAAGCGCGCTTTGGCGCGGGACAGCTTACCGGACGAGGTGCGCGGCAGAGATCGATTGGGTACCAGCTGGACATAGCAATCCAGGCTCATTTCCATGCGTACCAGCGCGGTCAGTCGGCGTACCAGGTTGTTGCGTTTCTGTGGGTCGCGCTCGCGACACTGCACCATGAGTACGCACATCTCTTCACCCTCGGCATTGGGGGCAGAGAACGCCACCGCGTCGCCTGAGCGGACCTCTGGCTGCGTCTCGGCGACGTGTTCGAGATCCTGCGGCCAGATGTTGCGGCCGTGAATGATGATAAGGTCTTTCTTGCGTCCGGTAATGGTCAGCACGCCGTCTACGAGGTAGCCGATGTCGCCTGTATTTAACCAGCCGTCTTCGCACAGGGCGTGACTGGTTTCTTCAGGCAGGTTGAAGTATCCGGACATAACGCTCGGGCCGCGCAGGTAGATTACACCGCTTTGCCAGTCGTCCAGAACTTTGCCATCGTCGCGAATCTGGACTTCAAAGTTGGGCAGCGGAATGCCGCAGTTGACGAAATGACGCCCCCGGCCGCGAGGATCGTTTTCGTCCAGCAGTACGGCCTTGTGATGGTCGGATAGATGATCGGCGTCAATGTGGTGTGTGGTGAAACCGGTCCAGAGCGGTGAGAAGCTGATCCCCAGCGTACATTCGGCCATGCCATAGCAGGCCAGGAATGCGCGCCGATCAAAGCCACAGGGCTCCATCATCTCAGCGAAGTACTCCAGCGTTTGAGGACGAATCATCTCCGCACCGATTCCGGCGATACGCCAGTTGCTCAGGTCGTAGTTTTCGATATCGCTCGGCCGGACTCGGCGCGCACACAGGTCGTAGCCGAAGGAGGGTGCGAATGAGATGGTCGCCCTGGTTTGCGTCATCAGGCTCAGCCACTGACGTGGACGCATGGCGAACTCGCGGGTATCCAGGTAGTCGATGGATACCTGTGCCGCCATAGGCACCAGCACGAAGCCAACTAGGCCCATATCGTGATAGAAGGGCAGCCAGGACATCATGCGGTCCGCGTTGCTCATTTGCAGCCCGTGATTGATCATCGCTTGTAGGTTCGCCATGGCGGTTGCGTGTTTGATCACCACGCCACGCGGAAAGCGAGTGGAGCCTGAGGTGTACTGGATGTAGGAAATGTCTTCCGGCTGTGCCTGGGGCAGTGCCTGTTCATTGGCGGGTAGCGCGTGAAATGCGTCGGGCACATCCACCATGCGCAGATGGAGCTCTTCGCTGGCCTCCTGCAGGAAGGGCAGGTAGCCCTCGGAGGCGACACCAACACTGGCGTCTGATGACTCCAGTAGGCGTTTTAACTGGGCCACGTAGGCCGAGTGTGCGCCAACCTTCACAGAGGCTGGCAGTGCGACGGGGATCAGACCGGCGTACTGGCAAGCGTAGAAAAAGCGCACAAAATCTGGGTTGGTCTCGGCCACCAATGCTACCCGGTCGCCTTTGCTTAGTCCTAGTCCGAGCAGTTTGTGTGCCAGATCGATGGCCTGCTCGCGCAGCTCGCGGTAGCTGATGCTGGCATAAATGGCGCCCCGGCCTGTGTAGAAGTTCGAGCCGGTGTCGCCCTGGGAAGCGTAGTCCAGCGCCTCCGTCAAAGTCGCGAAGTCGGCAGCACGAAATGGTAGCTCGTGGCTCGTCGGCGTGGCTTTCAAGTTAGCGTCTGACAATGGACTGTCCTCTATGTCTCTTGTCGGGCCGTGCGCTTGTAAACGACAAACCGACACTGTTCACTCAGCTCCTGATTGGAGTAGTGACACTCAATTTCAGTTCATCCCACATGGTGTTCCGGGCCACATTTTTGCTATCGGTACATGTTTGCAACATGTCTGGCCCCTGCGCTCAGGCCCTTTAAATAAGGGGCTATCTGATAGTGGTGTATCCTAGCATTTCGACTTCTTGACCTATAGGTAATAATACCAATAGCTAACGTGGTCGGCCGTGAAAATGGCGGGAATTCAGCCGGTAAATATACCCATTGCGGGTTACCGCGACCTCCACGTCCCGATGTGCAAGGCGATGGGCGTGGTCGGTCAATAATCCCAAGATTATGATTTATATAGATATTTTTAGCCCAGTGTTCGGTTCGCTGTGGCCGCCATAGTGTGACGAGCGCCTTTTCCGATGGATCAGGCGGCGGGACTCTGCGTATGTCGCCACCATGCCTGGAACATCAGAATAGACCACAGCAGCTCGGAGTGGTTGGCCCAGCCGGCATGATGCTGGAGCCAGGCGGTGCGCACTTCGCCGACATTGAAGATGCCCTGTTCTCGCAACCTTTGCTCGTCCAGCAAATCCTCCGCCCAGTCTCGCAGCGGACCGACAAGCCACTCCTTGACCGGAACGCTGAATCCCCGCTTGGGCCGGTCGACCAGTTGTCCGGGGACGTAGCGCAGCAACAGGTCACGCAGCGCTCGTTTGCCTTCCCTGCCATCGTGAACAAAGTCCCTTGGCAGTGACCAGGCCAGCTCCAATACTCTCCGATCGAGCAGTGGCGCGCGTGCCTCCAACCCTACGGCCATGCTGGCTCGGTCGACTTTTACGAGAATGTCGTCTGCCAGATACGAGTTGAAGTCGAAATGCAGCATCGCCAGGAGAGGGTCTTCTACCGCGGCCCACTGGGCCGGGTCAGTGAGAGGACCAGGCTGGTCGACGGCACCGCTCACGAATTGATCGACCGGTGTGCAGTTGCTGAACTTGTTGGCCAACACCTGCTGGGGGTGTTGAGCGTACCAGTTCCAGGTGCGCTGGCTGAATTTTGCCAATTTCCGAGTCCAGCGGGGCACCTTGCCTCGCTCGCGAGCTGAGGACGCTGCCAGCTGCCAGCTGACGGAACCCAGGCCGCGGGTCATGCCGGCGATGACGGGGCGCACGGCACCGGGGAATTGTTGCACAAACTGCCAGTGATTTAGGCAGTTGCGATAGCGTCTGTAGCCTGCCAGCTGCTCGTCACCTCCGTCCCCGGTCAGGACCACCTTGAGTTGCTCTCGTGCCAGCTGGCACACCAGGAAGGTGGGAATCTGTGAAGAGTCGGCAAAGGGCTCGTCGTACATCTGCGGCAGCCGCTGGACCACATCCAGGGCCTGTCGGGGTGTCACGTACATCTCGTAGTGATCGCTGCCCAGATGGTTGGCAACGGCGGCGGCGAATTCCGCCTCGTTGTAGTCCTTTTCCCAAAAACCGATGCTGAAGGTTTTTACCGGTCGGCTGGCCTGCTGCTGCATGAGTGCGACAATCGTGGAGGAATCGATACCGCCGGACAGTAGGGCACCGATTTCGACATCTGCCACCATGCGGTCTGACACGGCTTCCTGGAGAGTGTGGTCAAGGCGGTCCACGGCCTCCTGATAGGTGCCTTTGAAAGGTGTCCGCTCGCCCGCTTCAGCAACGTGGGCCGCTGACCAGTACGCTTGTGGAGTGGCTTTTTGGGGGTTGCCGCCGTGCGGCACTTTCAGGAGGTGGCCCTGGGGCAGCTTGTGTACGCTAGAGTAGATGCTGTGAGGGGAGGACACCCAGCCATACTGCAGATACTGGCCCAGAGCGTCACGATCCAGTTCATCCTGAAAGTCGGGATGTTGGCGCAGCGCCTTCAGTTCCGAGCCAAACAGGAAACTGCTGCCGTGCCAGCCGTAGTACAGGGGTTTCTTGCCCGCGCGATCGCGCGCCAGCCAGAGACAGCGCTCCCGCCGATCCCAGAGAGCCAGCGCGAACATGCCCTCGAGTTTTGCAACTGTTTCTGACACGCCCAGCGATTCCACCGCAGCCAGTATGACTTCTGTATCGGAGTGACCCCTGAATGGATACCGTTGGAGTGCGGGTTCTTTGCGCAGTCTGGTGAAGTTGTAGATTTCGCCATTGAACGACACCACGTAACGCTGTGAAGCGGAGACCATGGGTTGTGCGCCGCTAGTGGAAAGGTCGATGATGGACAGGCGTCTATGACCCAGAGCCATTGGAACATCCGGGTCTGCCCAAGCACCGCCGGCGTCCGGGCCGCGATGAATCAGGGTGTTCACCATGCCTTGCGCCAGCGCCAAACGCTCGGTTTCAGCGCCCCCGGACTGTAAAAATCCGGCAATGCCGCACACCGCTAGTCAGCCTGCTCGCCGGGGATTGGCACGCCTGCGACGGCGGCGTCCAGAAGGGCCAGGTAGTGATCCACGGCGTTGTCGACGCTGAACGTCTCGGCACGCTGCAGCAAAGGTTCTCTTGGTGTGGGGTGATTCAGCTCAGCGAGTAACGCACCGCTCATGGCCTCGGAGTCGCCGACAGGTATCACCCGACCATAGCGGCCGCCATCAAGAATCTCGGCAGCACCTCCAGGACAATCGGTGCTGACGACGGGACAGCCACAGCCCAGCGCTTGAATAAGCACGCCGGACAAACCTTCATAGCGGGACGACAACACAAACACGGCCGCTCTGGCCATGTAGGCGAATGGATTGGACGCGAAGCCCGGAAGGTCGACATCACCGGCTACGCCCAACTGCGCCGCGAGTGCTTCCAGTTCTGGCGCCAGTTTGCCCTCACCGAGAATCACGAGCCTTGCTTCCCGGGTCGCCCGAAGCTTGGCGAACGCCTCGATTAACGTGGCAAAGTCTTTTTGGTAGGTCAGGCGACCAGCGGCGAGAATCACTGGCGGCCCCGCACCATCCAGCCACTCGTGTGGTGGTGTGGCTGCCGCCATCTCACGCAGACGCTCGCCCACAACGGGGTTGTAAATGGTGCGCATTGTATCGTGTGTTAGACCGATCTCCTCATTCAGCTCGCGGCATACCTCCTGCGACACCCCCACCACCGCATCTGCTTCTGGGTAGCTGTTGCGAATCAGTTCTGGCAGGTAGCGCCAGCGCCACTTACGTGAGTTTTCAGGCGAACTGCAGTAGCTCGCCAGCGCGATGCGCTCCGATACAACCAGCGGTATGTGTTTGCGGAGACGGCGGTTGGCCCAAATGGCGGCGAGGTTGGCATAGCTGATCGCGCTGAGTAGAGCGTCCGGTTTGGCCTTGTTTAGATAGTCTGTCAGCGCTGGGATGCGCGCTATTTCCGGCGCCACTTTGCCCGCAAGAACAACCGGACGAAGTAGTGATGAAAAATGACCAGGAGCGCGCAGAGCCACTCCGAGACGCGCTCGCAGGCTGCCGGCTTCTTCCAGTTCGTACAGGCTCACGTCAGCTGGTACTTCTGAAAGCAACGCACCCTTGTGTTTACAAAGCAGCAGATCGACGCTGCGACCACGATCTCGGAATCCGTCGATCAGTGTCAGCATTGAACGCTCCGCCCCACCTCCGTGCAGGGAGGGCAGCAGTACGGCAATGCGCTCTGCGGTAGCGGTCACAATGTGTTCGCTCTCGGCTGGCTTAGCAACAGCGCAAACGGGAACCAAAACAGCATCCACTGATCTCTAGGTCGCTCTATGAGCGTGTCCACGCCGGTGAGCATTGCCAGCGAGCAGTACATCAGTATGCACAGGACAACGTAGTTGCCGCTTGATTGGCCCAGCTGCCAGGCTCTCATCAGTCCATAGCAGAGCAGTGCAACCAAGAGTGCTAATCCCAGCAGGCCGCCGTGCAGAACAGCTTGCAGATACGCGTTGTGGGCTGTTTCCATGCGAAAGTCGGCAACAATCACATGCAATTCTGTAATGAGGCCGTTGCCGAACAGGATCGAGTCTTGCGCATGGTCCCACATGCCCAGCCAGATAGCAGGTCTCAGGCCGGCGCCGCGGGTGACGGCTTCCTGCAAGGAGCCCGGGAAAGCCAGCACCAGAGCAACAACGAAGGCCAGCATGTAAACCATAATGAGCATGCGTCTGCCTGGCAGCGTCAAGGCTGCATAGGCGATAAGGCAGGCGGACAGCGCGACGAAAGAGGTGCGACTTTGGCCAAACCACGCAACACTCAGGAAGACACCAATTGCGACAAGGTACGGAACCCGCTGGATGAATGACTTTGCATTGGTTGCGAAGCCGGCAGCAAGCAACGCAAACACTGCGTAGACGTTTGAGAACTCGTTGATGTTGGTGAGTGAACCGAGTCCTTCAAGTCGCATCGAGGGAAACTCGTGGGATTGATAAAAAACTGCAATGCTGGTCAATCCTGCTACTGCTGCGATGCCAATGCACAGCCGAAGCATGTGCAAAAATGCTTCAGTGCGCCATTGGTAGAGGTAGTGAGTCACGGCAAGAAAGCTGATGATCAGAGCGCACAGAACAAACTTCTGGCCGAGTCGGAACACATCGAAGGGGCTGCTCCAGAGCGCGCTGATCAGGAAATAACTCATATAAGCCAGGATCAGCCGGAACAGTGAGTCGGACAGCAACTGACGCAGTGGCGTCGCGATGACAAAAAGAGATAGAAAAAACAAGCCGCGAGAGTAAAACCGATAGTGATCACTGTAATCTCCGAACAGAAAGTAGCCACAGCTAAAACCGGCGTAACCCAGCAACAGAATCCATGGAAGGGTGTTTCGTATGCGCGCAGCCAGCCCGGAACTGGCCTCTCCGGCTGCAATGACATCGGTGGCCGCCTGCCTGGCATTGCTGCGGCCGGTGCGAGGCGCGAAGCCAGGGTCAGTGGTCACGATGCAAGGGGCTGATAGCGCAGCTTTGCCACCGAGACAAAGAGCGATGGGCGACCACTGGTAGCGTTCTCTCGCATTGAACGCGTGGCCGCTTCGGGCAGGCGGAAGGGCGACAGCGGTGGTCTGTTTGGTTATTAGACAAGGGTTCTCGGGAGGCGGAGATGCAGGTAATATCCTAGCGTCTGCGCAATCGTTTCTCAAGAGATGAGCTTGCCTCAGGGTCTGAGGAATACGCCGCCAAGGGTTAACTACCGTCTTCCCAAACGTCAATCACACGAGATGTTAAATGGTCCAGGCTAAACGCCAACGGGTAGCATTTCTGCTAGACAATCTAGCCGGCGGCGGTGCGGAGCGAGTCGTGCTCACCCTTGCGCGCGAACTGTCACAGCGCGGATACGACGTTGATCTGCTGGTCTGCGAGCGGCGGGGTGAGCTAAGTGATCAGGTGAGTGGTCGCGTCCATCTGATCGAGCTGCAGGCTGCCAGCCGCATCGTGGGCTTTGCGGCTTGTCTGCTAGGCTGTCGCGATAGTGCTGGGGCTCTGCTGACACTATTGTTGCGCTCGCGTAAGTTGCCGAAGAGCCTTCGTTATCTGCCTGCGGTGCGCGCTTATCTCCAATCTTCAGCGCCGGCTGTGTTAATCGCTGCATTACCAAAAGCGAATGTCTGCGCCGTGCTGGCCAACCGGCTGGCCGGGTCGCGCGCCCGCGTATTCGTCGGTGTACATATCGCGCTCTCTATGCAGATCCTGCAGGCGCGTCGAAAGGGCAAGGGCCACTTACAGTACCTGATGCCCTTGCTGCGATACTGCTACCACTTGGCGGATGGGGTAATTGCCGTGTCAGCGGGCGTTCGACAAGACGCCATTGAGCTTCTGGGTCTGGATGCAACAAGGGTGAAAGTCGTCTACAACCCGATCGAAGTCACCCCTTGCGACCGAGCATTGTGCGATGCGGACGTACACCCCTGGTTCTCTGAATCCAGCGTTCCCGTAGTGGTTGGGGTTGGCCGGCTGGTGGAACAAAAAAACTTCCCGCTACTGATGCGTGCTTTTGCGTTGCTGCTTGCGCGACAGCCGGCCAGACTCATCATTGTTGGTGGTGATCAATCCGGCGATCAACTGGCCGAGCGGCGAGCGCTTGAAGCATTGGCTCAAGAGCTGGGCATTGAGCGATACGCGGACCTGGTGGGTTATCAACAAAGCCCGCAGGAGTATCTGCATCGGGCCAACCTGTTTGTTTTGTCGTCGGCATTCGAGGGGTTCGGGAACGTATTGGTGGAGGCGTTGCTAGCCGGCTGCCCCATTGTCAGTACAGACTGCCCAAGCGGTCCACGGGAGATACTCAGAGATGGCGAATTCGGCGCGCTGGTGTCTCTGGGATCAGAGTACGCGCTCGCACAGGCCATACAGAAAGCGCTGCAGGTGGAGCATGATAAAGAGGCACTCCGTCAACGCGGCGAGGAGTTTTCTGTTGAAAAAGCCGTACAGGGCTATCAGCGAGTGCTGTTTGAGCAGGGTGTGGGGACGATTTCCTGAAGCGCTGGGGCCTAAAGTGTATTGCCATCGCCGTAGTGGCGATTTGGAATCTGAAATACACCTGCGATAGTGCCTAGACTTTCAGCCATGTTCACCGCCACCGGCACCCAGGCTGTTCGGTCGGCACCCAGTTTGAAGAGCAGCAGTGGAAGATGTGTCACGAATCGCCAGCTATAGCGAACGGTGATTCGGACGGCGATCTTGATGGTGTGCAGAGAGGAGCGAGCCTTGAGCGCACGCTTGATGGGATAGGTCACGCAGCCGCGGCGGTACGCCTCGCGCAACATGTAGCGCAAGGTGGCACGACCGGGTGAAAAGTGCTCGGTAACCAGTGCGCTGCTTGCCCATGCAAAGCTCGCGCCTTTCATCTTCAGATCCTGAAAAAACAGCCTGTCCTCGCCACCGCTCAATGACATGGATGGGTCGAAGGGCCGGGTAGAACCGGCCAGCAGCGAGTGCCGCAACAGCACATTGCAGGTAGCGGTTGGCGGATCAGGATGAAACTCGTCGAGTTCACGTTGGTTCTGGGGTTTCAGAAAGAATCCGGTCGCCGCGATCCACTCCGGCGTGCCCTGTGGGAACTTCGGCACCGTTGGCCCGACCACGATATCGGCGTCGGATTTTGCCTGTACGGACAGAAGCTGCTCCAGCCAGTGCCGCGACGGTTCCTCGTCATCGTCAATCATAGCGATGAACTGTGTGCCAGCCGGTATCGCCTTGATACAGGCGTTGCGCGCATGGGAAATCCCAGGACGTGGTTCATGAACATAAGACAGGGTCCAACGGCCGCCGTGCTGCGTCACAGCCTCGCGTGCGCCGGCATCCGGTGAGTTGTCTGTGACGACTACGAGGATGTCCGGGGTGGGTACGGCGACAAACGCCTGCTCATCGAGCGCCGTTAACAGCTGGGCCAGCAGCTGATTTCTTTTGTAGGTGCATATACAGACGGCCAGTGATGTCATAGGGGATTGCAGGGTGGCCGTTGCCACGATAGTGATTGCGCCTGATTAATGAAACCGGTACTGGGTTGAGGGCGGCATTATACGCCAAGGACTTGCGCGGTGTGAGTCAGCTGGGTCCAGGCTGGCCATGCTTGTGATTCTCAATACAGCACAGCCCCTGTATACTGGCGAGCTTTTCTGGAAGGCCCTTTCCCGTCCCATCTATGAGTACAGCAACTCAGCCATTGTCGATCCTGAAGATTGATGCGCGGTCCGACGTCGCCCGCGATTTTCTCGACCTGCCGGCTCAACTGTATGCGGACGACCCCGTGTGGATCGAGCCACTGAGATTACTGAAGCAGCAGCAAATATCCCCTAAAAATCACTTTTTTGAGCACGCGAGTTTCTCTGCCTGGGTTGCCTACCGGGACGGCCAGCCCGTCGGCCGGATCAGTGCCCAAGTCGACCAGCTGCACTTAGCTCAGCACAATGACGGCGCCGGATACTTTGGTTTGTTGGAAGGCCAGCACGACAAAGAGGTCTTTACTGCTCTGTTTTCGGTCGCCGAAGCTTGGTTGCGTGAGCAGGGTATGCAACGAGTGAGGGGCCCTTTCAACCTACATGTGAACGAAGAGGTGGGCTTGCTGGTCGAAGGCTTCGAGTCACCGCCTTTCGTTCTGATGGGACATGCGAGGCCTTGGTATGGTCAGGAGGTTGAGGGCGCCGGGTATCGCCCCGCAAAAGACCTGCTGGCCTACCACGTACGCCCCGACTTCGAGGCGCCCAGGGTCATGCTGCGTCTGGCTGAGCGGGTGTCGGATCGAGTAAGAGTTCGCTCGCTGCGTCGCGATATGATCTCTGAAGATGCCGCAGTGATGCGCGAGATATTCAACGATGCCTGGCAGCACAACTGGGGCTTCGTGCCCCTCGCTGAGGTGGAGTGGCAGGATACAGTGAGTACGCTTACCAAACTCATGCCGGACGATTACATTCAAATCGCGGAATACGATGGCAAGCCGGTGGCGTTCATCGTCGCTTTGCCGAACCTCATGGAGGCGGCGCGAGGTCTTAACGGCCGCCTACTACCGTTTGGATGGGCGAAACTGCTGTGGCGGTTGAAGGTTCGACATCCGACGACAGCGCGAGTGCCCTTAATGGGCGTGCGTCTGGAGTACCAGCACTCAAGACTGGGTCCGACCCTAGCCTTCATGGTGATTGATGCGGTGCGCAAGGCGCTTCACCGGCGCGGTGTGAAAGACGTGGAGATGGGTTGGATACTGGAGGATAATGAAGGCATGCGCAACATCATAGAAACGATCGGTGGTGAAGCCTACAAGCGCTACCGCATATACCAAAAAGAACTGTAGTCAACGGGCCTCAGAGCCTGGCCCTTAAGGCTGGAAATCGACCATGCAATTGGATCCAGAAACGCACCAGATGACCGCAATTGTGCTGGCGGGTGATCGCACCAAATCGGACTCTCTCATCAATCATACCGAGGCCGGTAGCAAGGCGATGATCGATCTGGATGGAACGCCCATGGTAAGGCGTGTGCTAAACTCATTGCGCAGTTCGAGAGTGGTTCAGCGCATCCTGTTGGCGGGCCCGGAGGCCTCCGAAGTCGCCACCGACGATGCGTTGCAGGCCTGGATCGACGCGGGAGAAATACACTGGACTGAACCGGGCGTCAGTCCGAGCACCAGTGCTTACAATGCTATGCGCGCGTTGGATACCCAGGAAGCCATACTGCTGACCACGGCGGATCACCCGCTGTTAACCCCCGAGATTGTCGATGCCTTTGGCCGTCAGAGTCTGGCCGACGACGTCGACGTCGCCGTTGGGCTGGCGCCCCATCCCTTGATCATGGATGCTTATCCTGGCATCAAGAAAACGGTGCTACGATTCAGTGACGGCGACTTCTGTGGGTGTAATCTGTTCGCCTTCATCACGCCGGAAGGTCGCAGAGCCGCTCGATTCTGGCGCCGGATTGAGCAAGAGCGCAAGAAGCCTCTCGTTGTGATCGGCTTGTTGGGATGGTCGGCGGTGATTCGTTATCGACTTGGGCTGCTGTCGCTTGAAGAGGCCCTCGCCAAGCTCAGTAAGCGACTGGGTCTTAGAATTCGCGCCGTCATTTTGCCCTACGCAAACGCCGCTATCGACGTCGATTCGATTGCCGATCTGATGCTGGTCAAAGGTGCTCTGGAGAAGGCGGCCGCCGACGACGCCTAGCGCGAGACTCGGCGCTACTGGCGCTCCAGCGTTAGCTCCGTACAGTCGTTTTCAACGAAATCGCCATGCTCTGGTCGAAAACGTCTGCCACACACTTCCAGGTGCCAACCTTTATCGATCCGCTCCACGGCATAGTCGTTGTACTGAGCAACATCAGCGCCATGCAGACCCATGGCAGATGCTGACGGAACTGCAATCACCGGCGTGGTGCCACTGCGGGTGCGTAAGTGTTGGTACTGGCCCTTGTGGCCATGACCATGCAGTACCAGCTCTGCTCCATGAGTTTTGAGCAGGGCCTGGAGCTGCGGTGCGTCCGTCAGTCGCTTGCGCCAGCGCTCCTGCCCCGCAATAGGGCAATGATGCAGGTAAACGACTCGGAACAAGCCCTGATCTGCGGTGCTCTCCAGCAGGGCAGGCAATCGGCTCAGCTGTTCGCGACCCGCTGTTCCGGTAGCCATTAGAGGGGGCTTGGGGTTTGCCGTCGTCAAACCGATGAATGCGATTTGGTCACGCACACGCAGGGTTGGAAAACGTGTCGGTGGGCCCGTATCCTCATCGGAAGCCATAAAAGCGTCCCACATTTGGAAGGTATCTTCCCAGGGTGCTTTCACGCAGGCGTCGTGATTACCCGGGACAAGCGCAACATGCCGACTGTCGCCCAGTTCATCCAACCAGCGTCGTGCTTGGGCAAATTCGCTGGGCAGACCAATGTGCGTCAAATCGCCCGTCACTAACAGCTGGTCAAAGTCTCGCTGGCGGAGGTCTGCCAGCATGGCCTTTAGCACCTCGGGGCGGTGTTCGAAGCGGCGCCTGCGGCGCCAGGATAGATAGCCGAGCGCGCGCTTGTTGAGCAGATCACGGAAGTCGACGTTTTCCAGCGAACTCAAGTGTGGGTCGGATAGCTGTGCGAAGCGCTGCGCCATGGCAATAATTGTACCAAGAAGTGTTGACTCAAACTCGCTGCACCAGCGCTCCGAGCTGCGCCAGCTTTTTGTCGATCTGTGCGTACCCACGGTCGAGGTGATAAACACGATCGATCATGGTCTCTCCATCAGCGGCCAGGCCCGCAATGATCAGGCAGGCTGAGGCGCGCAAATCCGTCGCCATGACCGGCGCACCTTGCAGTCGCTCGCGCCCGGAGACAATGGCCGTGTGGCCCTGCAATTTGATGTCGGCGCCCATGCGCTGCAGTTCTGCGACGTGCATAAAGCGATTCTCAAAGATGTTCTCGACCACCGTGGCAGCGCCGTCAGCCAGTGCGTTCAGAGCCATAAACTGTGCCTGCATGTCGGTGGGGAACGCTGGGTAGGGTGCTGTGAGTACATCGACCGCTTGAGGTCTGCGCCCGCGGCTGTCCAAGTGTATCCAATCGGGACCGATGTCCAGCGTTGCGCCTGCTTGCTGCAGCTTGTCGAGAACATGGTGCAAAAAATCGGGGTTGGTATCCACTACCCGAATGGCGCCGCGTGTCGCTGCAGCAGCCACCAGGAAGGTGCCGGTCTCTATTCGGTCGGGCGGTACCCGGTGTTGCGCACCGTGGAGTTCGCCTGTGCCGACGATGCGCATGGTTCCTGTACCCGCCCCGTCGATGTGTGCACCCATTGCGTGTAACAGGAGTGCCAGGTCGGCAACTTCCGGCTCTTGTGCACAGTTCTCCAGGGTGGTCACGCCCTCTGCGAGCGCAGCTGCCATGAGAAGATTCTCAGTGGCGGTCACAGACGGTGTATCAAAGGTAAAGTGTCCGCCCTTGAGGCGGCTCGCCTTGGCTTTGATGTAGCCACCTTCGATATGAACCTCTGCTCCCATCGCCTCCAGTCCGGCGATGTGCTCATTGACCGGTCTTGAGCCGATAGCGCATCCTCCGGGTAGAGAAACGTCTGCCTCGCCGTAGCGCGCGAGCAGTGGTCCCAGCATGAGTATTGAAGCGCGCATCGTTTTCACAAGTTCGTAGGGCGCGCGTACTGAGTGTATGTCCCTGCAGCATATCACCAGTTCGGTATCGCGCCGTTCAACCTCTGCGCCCAACAGTTCCATCAGGTGCAATAAATTGCCGATATCACGCACGTTGGGAATGTTCTCAATGATGAGCGGCTCGGGGGTCAGAAGCGCTGCAGCGATGATGGGTAGTGCCGCATTTTTTGCGCCTGCGATCGTTACTTCACCGTGCAATGGCCCATTGCCGGTGATAATGATCTTGTCCATCAGGCGCTTTTTTCGAGTTTGGCAACGCCTCCGGCCACCAGATCGGCGTAGGCGCCGATGATGGTGTCGATTTGCTCAGGCGAGTGGGCAGCGCTGACGCTGTTGCGCAACAGGAAATTGGTCGAGGGCGATGCGGGTGGAATGACCAGGTTCACATAGACACCGGCGTCAAGGAGTGCCTTCCAACAGTCGATGGTTGCCGATCGATCGGTCATTTCCACCGCGACTACTGGGCTCGCCGTTGGACCAACGGGAAGATCGAGGCTTTTCAAGCCATTGTAAAGCTGGTGAGCGTTCTCCCAGAGTCGTTCACGCAGCTGGGGCTCTGATCGGATGATGCGCAGTGCTTCGCGGGTGGAGGCAATGACCGAGGGTGACGATGAAGCGGTAAAAATGTAGGCTTTGATGCAGAAGCGAATGGCTTCCAGATCGGGGTGCCGGCTGACGCAAAAGCCACCGATAGAGCCCAGGCTTTTGCTGAAGGTTCCGGCAAAAAAATCGATATCGCTTTCCACCCCAGCGGCCTGTGCCGCACCGCGCCCCGTGTCTCCTAGTGCACCCATGGAATGCGCCTCGTCGACAAATAGGTAGCCTCCGTACTCGCGTTTGACGGCTGCGATCTCTTGCAGTGGCGCGACGTCTCCGAGCATTGAGTAAATGCCCTCGGCTATGATCAGAGTGTTCTGTGCGCGGTCGCCGATCCTGCGCATGCGTTTGGCGAGATCCTCTGGATCGTTATGTTTGTATCGAATGATGTCGGCACCGCTCAGAGTGACGCCGGCATAAATACTGGAGTGGCTGTCCGCATCCAGCATGATGACGTCTCCGGGGCCGGCTAATGTGGCACACATGCCCATGGTGGCAGAGTACCCGGTCGAAAACACAATTCCATGATCCACGCCGTAAAAGTCGGCGATTTCTCGTTCAAGTGCCTGATGCTCGGCGAATGACCCATTGGCGAGCCTTGAGCCGGTGGTACCTGTGCCCCAGCGTTCCGCTGCCTGCTGAGAGGCGGCTACGCAACGCGGATCGAAGGACAGACCCAGATAGTTGTTTGTTCCCGCGAGGATGACCCTGCGGCCCTCAACGATGCCTTCGGTGGCAGACATTATCTGCTCTGTGACCGCGCCAAAGGGTTTGACCTCACGCTGCGTGAGCTCCGCCTGAAAATCGGCCATTGTTTGGAATTTGTCTAACAACATGCGTGCACTCCCCCCCGAAATGGCGGGCTTCCCCTATAGGTTGAGCTCTTTCACTTTGCTCGCCAGATCACCAATGGTGTTTACATCCGGCAATATGTTCAGTGGAATGGAAATGTCGAAATGGTCTTCGATCTTCTCAATGAACTCCATGACCTCCAAGGAGCTGAGGCCAATATCGGCTACCAGTGCCGTCTCTTCGGTGAGAGGAATGTTCTTCTTGTTGTTGGATTCCAGGGCGCTGTAGAGAAAGTCGAGATACTCTTGATAGTCTGTCATGTCGGCAGTTCTGCGGGTGGTTGGTGGCCGCCCTTGCTTCCACTCCGGTTAGTCGCTAGATTCCAAAGGCTGGAACTATACCCACGGAAATTGGCTAATGCCAGTCATTTGGTTGCTAGACGCTTACCGTGCTGGTGAGCGTGGGCAAGTCCGCGCGCTGGCTGATGCTTTGGGTTGGCCGTGCGAAATTAAGGCACTGAGCTATCGGTCCCTCGTGTTCTGGCCACACCTGTTTCATCAGGCCAGCCTGGCGGGCGTTACCGCTACCGCCAGGGAATTACTGCGACCACCTTGGCCAGATCTGGTCATCAGTAGTGGTGTACGTAACGAACCTGTGTGCCGCTGGATTCGACAGCAATCCGGCGGCAAAACTCGCTATGTTCATATCGGGCGCCCCTGGGCACCTCCGGAACTGTTTGACCTGGTTATCTCGACCCCCCAGTACCGGGTGCCGCAGCACCCTAGGGTGTTAAACAATCTGCTGACGCTGCACAGTGTGACGCCCGAAACCCTGGCAACCGCTCGCGCAAAATGGCAAGAGCGGTTCAGGGACTTGCCCGGTCCCTACTTTGGTGTGCTCACAGGAGGCGATAGTGGCCCATTCACGCTGGGGCCAAAAGCAGCGGCCCGTCTGGGTCGTGACGCCTCAGTACTGGCCCGGGCGCACGGCGGTTCGCTGTTGATCAGCACCAGCTCGCGCACCAGTGCGGCAGCGTCAGCGGCGTTGGCGGATGCAGTTAGCGTTCCCCACTATTTGTATCGCTGGCGGCCGGCAGATGGGGATAATCCCTATTTGGGAATTTTGGCGGTGGCTGACCGATTGATTGTCACTGCGGACAGCATCGCAATGCTGTCCGAGGCGTGTGCTACCGGCAAGCCGGTCAGCATGTTCGATCTTGGAGGCATGCGGCGCGGGATGGAGGTCGAGCAGCGAGACTTTCGGCTGGGTGGATGGCTGTATCAGTTTATGATGGATTTTCTCTGGCAGCCATTGAGTCGCGATATTACGCGGGTCCACGCGCAATTGCGCGCGGCTGGCAGGGCGACCTGGATGGACGACATGATGTCAGTCGCCAGGGTCCCTAGAGAGACGGATCTGCAACGGGCGGTAGAAGCGGTACGCGCCTTATTTGGTGAGACTTAAGCGCCCCGCTTCGTCCAGCAGTTTCGCACTCCCCTCGCTTAGCTGATAGACCTGATCTGCGGCTTGCACCATGGCCCGGTTGTGGGAAATGGCGAGAATGGTCAATTGTCCTTTTAGTGTTTCCATGGTCTGCCGAACCGCTTCTTCACTGTCTCGGTCGAGTGCGCTGGTGGCTTCATCGAGGATCAGCAATCGAGGCTCGTTGACGAGCGCGCGAGCAATGACGATGCGTTGCCGCTGACCACCCGATAATCGTCCGCCGCGTTCGCCGACAATGGTGTCCATAGCCGCCGGTAGGCGGGAGACAAACTCCCAGGCGCCGGCTGCTCGCAGTGCGCGCTCCGCATCTGCAGGGGTCAATCTCGGATCTCCCAGCGTGACGTTGTGGTTGATACTGTCGTGCAACAGGATCGTATCCTGCGGGACATAACCGATCATGGATCGCCATTGCTTGAGGTCGAGGTCGGCCAGTGATACCCCGTCCACGGCCACCTTACCGCTCTGCGGCTGCAGCAGCCCGATGGTCAGATCAACGATGGTGGTCTTGCCGGAACCTGAGGGCCCGACGAGCGTCGTCAGCGAGCCCGCCTCAAACTCCAGTGACAGGCCATTGAAGACCGGGTGGCGAGTATCGTAGTCAAAGCGCACGTCTTCAAGTCTGATGCACTTTTCGAACGCCGGCCGCTGGCCCTGATCCAGTCGCTCTTCCGCATTTTCCGCCTGTTCGATGGATTCCATTAGCGACCAGAATGCACTTTCGCCTTGAGCGAGCTTCTGGTATTGCTTCTGTACTTTACCAAAGTAGGAAAAGGCTCTGCCCAGGGCAACCACCAGTACCATGACGGTCGCCAGATCCATGTCAAAGACCACGATGGCCAGATAGATGCCCAGGCAGATAAACCCCGTAAACATCAGTTCTTGAGCGGAGTCCAGCACCGCCCCGGACAACACTTGCCGCCTTAGCGCTTTATTGAGCTGGCGCGTGTCGTGCGCTAGGACCTGATCAGCGAGGTGTTCTCTAGCCATTGCTTTGAGAGGCTTGACCGACTGCAGTGTGTCCGTAAGGTTGGCCATCAGCGATGACATGATTCGAGTCTGCTTTTTGCCCGCGCGACGAGTGACCTGAACCAGAAAGTGTGACAGCCCGATAACGATAGCGCCCGCGCCGATGGCCACCAGAGACGCACGCCAGGATAAAGCGAACGCGACACCGCCATAGATTAAAGCCTGAATCAGAAAGGTGATGGCGGTAGCGCCGTTGACAAATGAAGCAGAGGCCCGGTTTGCCTCGGTGGCCAATGCGTTGGTGAGCTTCCCGACTGGCTGGTGAAGGAAGTACTCCCACTTGCTGCGTAGAACACCGCTCAGCATTTGCAGTCTGAGGTCTGTGCTGACCTGTGCTGCGGTGTACCCGACCTGGCGTTGTGCCACCAGCAAAAACACGGATTTAAGTGTGACGCCGACAATGATGATCCAGAGCATATTCCCCAACGTTGGCTCAATACCAAGGTTGTGGAGGATGTCGAGGACTACCCGCTCGAATTCACTGCTCGCCTCAGCGGCACCGGGCAACAAATTTGCAGCGTCTGCGCCCAGCGCGATGTTGAGCAGCGGTAGCAGAGCAGACAAACCAACCCCTTCGGCTACGCCCGCCAGCAACAAAGCGGCCAGCATCAGCACGGTCTGCCAGCGGTAGGCCCGCATGAAGTAGAGCATTAACCCCATGGGCGGACTCCACAGATCACCAGCGCATCCTTCTGAGGAGCAACAGAGCGCAGACTAGAATAATCACGGCGGGCACGCTGGCGATAATCGGTATGCTCCAGCTCATCAGCTGGCCCAGAGCAAAAACGATCTGCGCGCCCAGATAAAAGAAAATTCCGATGATGGCGCCGATGCCGAGATTAATGCCGAAGCTGCGATCCCGCCCCGCGGTCACGCTGGCACTAATGGGGGTTGCCAAAAGCACCATGGCCAGTACGGTGAATGGCATCATCAGGCGCTGCCAGAAACTGTTTAGGTAACGCTCCATCGGTTGGCCATTGTTCGCCAGAAACTGCGCGTAGTCGTAGAGCACCGAGAGGCTCATGGTGTCGCCCCGCAGCGTTAGAGTGGGCAGTTCATTGCGAGACCAGAGGTTTGGAATCTCCAGCTCGGCGTAGCGCTGATGAACGAAGTCATCGTCTTCCAGAACTTTTTCTCGAACGTCCTGAAACAGCCAGTTGCGATTGTTGTCGACTCGTGCGCGAGCAGCTTTCAGGCTGCGGACCAGTTCTCCACGGTCGTTGAACTCGTAGAGCGATATCTCACCAGGGATCCGATTGGCTTCCATACGCCGCAGGTGGATGTAGCGTCTTCCGTCCGTGGACCATACGCCGCCACCGGGTAGCCAGGTCGCGTCCGTAGTGCGCTTTTCATAGCGTTCCTGTTCCGCTTTCAGCTGCAGCTGTGGCGTCACGTACTCCATACACAGCCACAGGCCGGCCATCAACAGGAGTGTTGGCAGCAGTACCGCACTAATCAGTTTGCGGCGAGCGAAGCCGGTGCAGCTGATGATGGTCAGTTCGTTGTAGCGATCGAGACTTGCCAGGGCAACGATACTTCCCAGGAGCGCAATCACCGGTGCCAGCGAGACCATCTGGTTGGGTAAAATCAGCAGGCTGTACAGGGCGACGGCGAGGGTGTCGTAGTCTCTGTCGATTCGCTCCAGCTCCTGGGTAAAACTGATCAGTCCGAACACCGACGCCAGGACCACGAGGACCAGCAACCATCCCTTGACCAGGTTCCAGCCGATGTAACGTATGAGGATCATTGCTTGTGCATTCTCGGCTGCGCGACCAGCACCACCAGCAGAATGGCCTGCATGACATAGGCTGTCCACAAACCAGGAAAAGCGCCCAGCTTGTCCTGCTCGATGAAGGTTCTTAGCACGCTGACCATACTAAACAGTGCGATGTACACAAGCACCGCGATTGCCATGTTGCGAAAGCGAGACTCACGCGGCGCGGAGCGAGCGAGTGGCACCGCTATTAACGCGAGCAACAGCGTTGCGATCGGTGTTGTGATGCGCCACTGATATTCGGCGACATCCTTGGGGTCTTTCGAACGAGACAGGTTGACCGTTGTTTCTGCTTTGCGCCGGTAGCGCTCCTGTGCTTCCTGGTTCGGCAGCCGTACTACCATTTCCTCGAAGCGAACGGTGATATCCTGCTCTTTCTCCTCATCCAGCAGATAGTTGTGACCACGATAGAAGGTTGCCTGCATCGCTTTGCCGGGGTTGAGCGTTGGCATGGCAGCGGCCTCGGCGACAATGATCTCTGTACGCTGTTGTTTAGGGTAGTGCTTTTCAAGGAATACGTTCTCGTGCAGTCCTTCATCAAGATCGATGCCCTGGGCGATGAAGGTATAGTCACTGCCTTCCACGTTGACGAACTCGCCCGCCGCCATTTGCTTCAGATCAAACTGGGCCGCGGCGGCGGCTTCGAGTTCGTAGCTGGTGCGAAACGCCCAAGGCCGGCCGAGCACCGAAATGAGGCCTGTCACGACGGCGACGACAATGGCGAGCTTAAAGACGGCTTCCACGATTCTTGCTCTGCTGACACCGGCGGCGTATAGAGCGCTCATTTCTGAGTCCCGGTACAGTCTGCCGACTGCGGCCAGTACGGAAAAAAAGAACGCCGACGGTACCAGAATTTCAAGAGTGATCAACGTTTGCAGTCCGATCAGCTTGAAGGCGGTGACCATGTTCAGCTGCCCTTCAGCAGCAAGTGACAGCTGCTTGGCCGCGGAGAAGCCAACAAAAACCAGAATCAACAGGCCAAGGCCGGTGATAAAGGGTCTTAGAATTTCAAGGCTAATGTGACGATCAATGATCAACGAAGCGGCGTTCCTGTGGGCTCAGCGGGCTATTGTACATGGCATGAGGTCAACTGGTCATTTGCCGGCTCATCAAGCATACTGCACGCTTTTTGCGGCCGGGCTGGCGTCTGGCGAGTAAAAGTTTGCATGTTCAATCTGAGTGACGGCGTCAAGAAAGCGCTGATCCTGATTCCAACGCAGTTGCTGCCGGCCGACGCGAGAGTGGCGGCACGCCGCAGATATCTGGCGGAACTGGAACTGGCCAAGGCCCATCGGGCTAACTTCCTGATCATTGGTCATCCCAAGAGCGGTAACACCTGGCTCAAAGTGATGATCTCGAGACTGTACCAGCTGCGCTATGATCTGCCTGAGTCCAAGCTGATCAATACGGATGAGTTCGCCCGAAAGATACCGGAGATACCGCGCCTGGCGGCGACCAATGGCCACTACAGCTACGAGGGAGAGGTTGGCAAGTTGCTCAGTGCCGGCGCGCAAGATAACCCACTGCGTCATAAGCCTGTGCTGTTTCTGGCGCGCAACCCGATCGATATTGCCGTTTCCTGGTATCACCAGTTCACCAAGCGACAGTCCCGCGCCAAACAGGAACTGATCAATCACTGGATAGATACACCCGTCGACCGCAAGACAGTAGCAATGTGGGAGTTTGTGCGGTACTCGGACATCGGGCTGCCCAGCCTGATTGATTACCAGAACACCTGGGTACGCAATATCGCCGATCTGCCCAGGGGCATGTTGACGCGCTATGAAGATTTGCGCGCTGAGCCGGTCTCGACACTGCACAGTATCACTCAGCTTATGGGAGAGCAGTTTACTGAGGAAGAGATCCGTGCAGCGGTAGACTGGGGTTCTTTCGACAATCTGCAGAAACTCGAGACTCAGGGCACCTTCAGCCAGGGTGGCATGAAGCTGGTCAACGCGAACGATCCCAGCACCTACAAGGTGCGCAGGGGCAAGGTTGGGGGTTACCGAGAGGACTTCAACCCGGAACAAGTGGCGGAGCTGGAGGCGCTGGTGCGCGATAACATCCTGCCGGAGCTGGGCTACTGCCAGAGTCAGTTAGAGACGTAGGCGTGGCCCCTCGGACCTGGGTAATACTCGGAGACAAAAAAGGCGATAACGGTCAGGTCGAGACCATCGTCGAGGCGCTGCCCTGGCCCGTTGAGCACAAGTACGTCCACATGCAGCCCCAGTGGGTGCTCGGGAAGCCTCGCTACCGACCGTCTCTGGACCATCTCGACCTCGCTCGTTCCGACGCGTTGGAGCCTCCCTGGCCGGACTTGATCATTACAGTAGGTCGCAGGCCTTCCATGGTCGCCCTGTGGATTCGCAAGCAGTCCGGGAATCACACCAAGATTGTGCTGATTGGCAAGCCTTCCGGGCACATGCTGGACTTCTCTCTGGTCGTAGCCAGCGCGGAAAATCAAATGCCGCCATTGCACAATTTTTTGCCCATCACACTACCGTTGATGCGTATCAGCACCGAGGACGTGGCTGCCGAAGCAGACAGCTGGCGAGAGCGCTTGGCCTCACTAAACAAGCCGCTGATTGCAATGTTGATTGGTGGTGAAACCAACCCGTTCATCATGAACCGCAAGGTTGCCAGTGGCCTGGTCGACAGCGCGCGCTGGGTGGTCGAGGAACTGGGTGGAACACCCTACGTGACGACGAGTCGGCGCACCACCCCGGAGGTAGTGGAGGTGCTGCGCAATGAGCTGCCCTCCGAAGCGGTGTTTTACGAGTGGAGCCCGGATGCGGAGGACAATCCGTACCGAGCTCTGCTGGGCAGTGCGGATGGGTTTATCGTAACCGCCGACAGTGTATCGATGATGGTGGAGGTTATTTACCTGCGGAGGCCCCTGGCCATTTTCCCGCTGCCGGGCGGTGCGCTAGGTGGCCTCGACCAGGGTCGGCGTTCACTGGCGCACTGGCTGTTCAACCCGCGTCAGGACGACCTGTTCGACCGGCTGCGGCACGACGTGGCGCGCTTTGTGCACCATGTGGATGTGTTCAAAGTGCTGAGCGCAACTCGAGACTTTCGCGCTTTCCATCGACTGTTGGTGGATAAGGGCCTGGCAGTCTGGGTGGGACAGCCGTTTCGCAAGCCGCAGGGGCCGTTGCCTAACGATGTGGGTGCGGTCGTGGAGCGTATAAAGGCGTTGTTTTGAACGCCGAGGCTATCGCATTCCCAGAACGTTCTTCATGAAATGCGTGCCGAACCGGCTGATCCGCTGCGCTGCGACCGCCATGGGGCTCTGGTCGAGGTAATTCAATTGCACCATGCGTCGCTCGCCGACGAATCGGGTGTGGCCGTGCCAGGAATGGTCGGTCCGTTTAAAGACCAGCATCGTGCCCCCTAGCGGTGGCACCTGAGCGGCGTACTCGTTGATGTCATTTCCGGAGCGTAACATGCGCAGTTGGCCGTCCTCGTGATTCCAACTGTCGTTGAAGTACAGTAGTACGGTGATCACTTTGCTCTTGTGGTCCGTATGGATGTTTCCGTCGGTGCGCTCGCAGAACTTGCGCACGGTTACTGTGGACGGCAGATTTGCCAGCTCCATTTGGAAAATGTCGCCCAAACGGGTGGCGAGTTCCTGCCCGCGCAGCTCATCCATCAATTCGCCGAAGGCAGAGCCAAAGGCGAGATTGTCCAGGTCGTGATTAGCGGCGCTGTCGATGGCAGGGTAATCCGCATTGACGCGAGCCAGCGTCTCCGGGCTAAAGAAGCCCGGGACGACCAGATATTCAAAGGGGTCTGTGTGAAGCTCGGCTGCTTCCAGACGCTCATACTCAAACAGCGACATAGTGATATTCTAGGGCGCGTAGGCCGATTCGGCCACACAATGTCACCACCATGGGATGTTAATAGTGCGGCAAATGCGGGCTGCGGCAGGTGGGCATTTGCGCTATGATGCGCCGCCATTTTCCCCGGATTCTGAGGATCTAGTCGCCCATGGCTGACCAGGCGCGAGTGGTCATGCGCTATCTCATTCTGACGCTGTGCTTCTGGCTGCCGAAGAATCAGCGCAAGAAGCTGGAGCGCTGGCTGCGCGGCCGCGAAGAGTTCAAAAAGCTACAGCGCTGTGACTGGGTGCTGATGAGCTGGGGCAAGTCGGGCCGAACCTGGCTGAGAGTGATGCTGTCCAGGGCCTATACGCTGATCGGTGGTATCGACGCCAGTGAGCTATTGGATTTCGACAATCTGAAGACGCAAGACGATCGTCTCCCGGCGGTATTTTTCAGTCACAACAATTACTTGCGCGACTACACTGGCAACCAACACTCCAAAGCACACTTTGCCGGTAAGCGTGTCGTACTGTTGGTGCGTGATCCTCGGGATGTTGCGGTATCACAGTTTTTTCAGTGGCAGTACCGGATGCGACCCAACAAAAAGTTCATTAACGACTATCCGCCTCATGGTGCTGATATCGATGTTTGGGATTTTGTGCTGGATGAGCAGGCGGGGGTGCCGCGCATAGTGGATTACTTCAACGGCTGGGCAGACTCGATCCCCGAATTGCAGGATGTGCTGGTGGTACGCTACGAGGACATGCGAGCGAATCCGAGCAAGACACTGGCGGAAATTCTGGCTTTCACCGGCACGTCTGCGACGCTTGAGCAGGTCCAGGAGGCGGTTGACTTTGCCGCCTACGATAACATGAAGAAAATGGAGCAGGACCAGTTTTTCAAAGGCTCGGGCGCCAGAGTGAAGCCTGGGGACAAAGACAACCCAGAGTCGTTCAAGGTGCGTAAGGCCAAGGTGGGTGGTTTCCGTGATCACTTCACTGACGAGCAATGCGCTCAGTTGGACGCGATGGTGGCAGAGCTGAATCCGATGTTCGGTTACGCGGTGTCCAGCTCGTGAAGATGGCGATTCAAAGCGCGCGGCAAGCCATACAAACAGGCCGCAAGAAGCTGTCCCGGCGTATCCTGCACTGGCGAATGCGCGGCCAGCCGGAGGTGGATATTCTCGCCGCCGAGCGCAGACTGCGGGGAATTGAGCAATACGACAAACTGCGCAAGGCCGATGTGGTATTCGTGTCTTTCGGCAAGAGCGGTCGCACCTGGCTCAGGGTGATGGTGTCGCATTTGTTCAGGGTCATGTACGGTTTGCCTGAGAACGCTATCCTCGGATTCGACAACTTTCACAACCTGAACCACAAAGTGCCGAAGACCTTTTTCACTCACGACAATTACATTAAGGATTACACCGGTGACTTCACCAGTAAGAAACCGTTTTACGATAAACCGGTGGTGCTGTTGGCGCGTGATCCGCGCGACGTGGCCGTGTCGCAGTTCTTCCAATGGAAGTTTCGCATCAAGCCCACCAAGGTGGCGATCAATAACTACCCAGCACGAGGCAGTGATATCAGCCTGTTTGACTTTGTGATGGGTGACAACGGCGGTAGCATGCGGGCCGTCACCGATTACTTGAACTTGTGGGCCGCAGAGGCGAATAAGGTGCAGAGCTTTCACCTGTTGCGCTATGAAGATTTGCGCGCCAATCCTGATGGTGAGTTGCGTAAGCTGCTGGAGTTCATGGGCGTGCAGGCCATTGATCAAGATGTGGATGCGGCCGTAGAGTACTCCTCCTACGAAAATATGAAAAAAATGGAGTCAAAGCAGCAGTTTCGTTTGGCAGGCGGGCGCATGATGCCGCGTGACAAGGATAATCCCGACAGCTACAAAGTTCGTCGTGCCAAGGTCGGCGGTTACCGGGATTACTTTTCGGACGATGAAGTGACGGCGATCGATAAACGGCTGGAAGAAACGCTAGATCCTTTGTTTGGCTATTCCTAACAGCCGCATGTTGTATGAGCTCACGGATTAGACCAGAGTACAGATGGTGCGGGAAGAAGGGGCGACAGATGAGCAGTAGAGAAGCGGGCGCGGACGGTCCACCAGTCTCGGTCGACCGCGAATCGCTAGGCGCCGATCAGTGCCATTGCGTCCGAGCGCAGATGTCCTTGATCGATCTCTTCTTGTAACAGATGTTCGGTAATGGCGCCCGCGTTCAGCGCCTCGCGGAGCAGGTCAAAAAAGAAAATCTCCTGATTCGGGTCAGGGTGCGACGCGTACGTACCCGCGAATTTATAATCGCCAAACAGCGCGCGTCGTGCGCGTCGGAACCAATGCCTGGGTGGGAACAGTTGAAATGTGTCCGCCGGACGATAGTCGATCTTAAGGCCGGTCTTCCAGGGCTGGGTCTTGCGCTTGGTATTGTGTAACAGTTTGGTGTTCGAGGTCAGCGTGTCAAAGTCGTTCCACTCGGGTTCCAGGGCGCTGATCGTGCCCGCATCTTCAAGTTTCAAAGACACCCAATCCATGTAGTCTCTATGAACGGGCTCGAACATCTCGCCGAAATTTTTTTCAAACTGCCAGTGTTGCAGTTTTGCGCAGTCAAGCAGCATCACGCTGCTGGCCCAGGCGCCCTTGCGACCCTTGCGGCCGGACTTGGGGCGGCACATGATCGCCGCACCCTGCATGTCCTTGCTCAGCAACTCCCATACGTCTCCGATGGCGAAGATATCAGGATCTATGATCACGGCGCGCCCCTGGTAATTCATCAGTTCCGGCGGCGCAAAACGCAGTGGTGTGAAGGATTGCAAGTCATCGTTTAACCAGGGACGCATTTCACCGTCGCGCCTATAGCGCTCCCCTTCGCGCTGCAGCATACAGGGGTAGTTCTTGACCTCTATGAATCGCACATCGAACTTGTCCGCATGGGACGAGCGGGTCTGCAATGAGAAGCGACTTAACAGAGCGCCCAGCATCTGCTTGTGGTTGGTGTGGATGAAAACGGTAGGTCGCATAGGTTTAATGACGATAGCGGAACGGTCGGCAAAGGCTTGGGCCGGCGAGTTGCGACCGGCACAGCCTGATTCGTGAGGCGTATTCTAGCGTGAGATGTGTATTCCTCAAACGGCCGGCTTTGGCACTTTTTCAAGCGATTTTGCGAGGCAGTGGCCTTAGCATAGGGCGTCCGATAGCGTGGGGAGAGTCGGATGACGGAGAAAGCGGTATCTACTCCAGTCTGGTGCCTGCTGGGGAAGAAAGCGGGCGATAACACCCAGGTTCGGGCGCTCGCGAGGGAGCTGGCCCTGGACTTCGAAGAGAAAAACATCGTCGCCAGGCCTTGGGAGCTGTTGGTGCATGTGCTGCCCGGCTCTAGCGGGACACTCGCGGGCATCGATACCCAGGCCTCCAATGCTCTGGGTCCGCCCTGGCCCGATCTGGTGATAACGGCTGGACGACGCAGTGAACAGGTGGCCTTGTGGATTCGCCAGCAGTCGGGGGGGCAATGTCGACTGGTGCATCTTGGCCGTCCTTGGGCGGCGCCAGCCGTCTGGGATCTGGTGGTGACGACTCCACAGTATTTCCTGCCCAGTCAATCCAATGTTGTACTCAATGCGCTGCCACTGCATCGGCCCGATCCCATGCAGCGGCAAGACGCTGCGGAGTACTTCGGTGCTCATTTCCAGCATTTGCCACGACCCTGGATAGCGGTTCTGGCGGGAGGTGATAGCGGTCAGTTCGTATTCACGGCTGAGAAAGCCTCCAGCCTCGCAACGCAGGTGGAATCGATGGCCGAGTCCTGCGGCGGGTCGCTGCTGGTAACGGATAGCCCGCGTACGCCAATGAATGCTGTCTCCGCACTGCAGGCGGGTCTGCGCCGCCCACACTATTACTACCACTGCGGCAGTGGTGAAGGGAATCCCTACCAGGCGTTGCTGGCAATGGCAGATGCCTTTGTTGTTACGGGTGAGTCCATGTCGATGCTTGGAGAGGCTGCTGACACCGGTTGCCCACTGTACATATTTGATTTAGCCGACGATCCCGATACCCCTTGGTGGAAGGTTCCCCACCAATACCGGTACAAGCCATTGAGCCACAGGCTGGCGATGCAGCTCGCACCCAGGCGCATGCGCCGTGACATCGGTCGCATACAGGATGGGTTGGTAGAGGCGGGGCGCGCCCAGTGGCTGAAACCCGGCGAACTAAAGGCTGCCGGTCGTTCGATCGCGTTGCGCGAGCCGCGAAACATGGCGGTCGTTGACGCATCGGCCTGTTCCGATCCCGGTCCAGCCGGGCCTGGCCTTGCCAGTCAGGATTTGGCGCGGGCGGTGGAGGCCGTCAGGCGGCTTTTGAAATAGCGCTCAGCGGATGCCGCGGCGCCGGCGGCAGGTCGGGTGTTTGATCGAGGATTTCCAGTGCATCGTGGCGTACGTGATTGCGCGCCATTTCCTGGCGCAGAAACTCCTCACTGATCTTCCCTTCATTGACGCACTCTTTGAGGAGCCCGAAGAAAAATACTTCCTGGTTGCGGTCTGGGTGTTGTTTGTAGTTACCCAGGAAAGCGTATTCGCCAAACAGCTTGCGGCGTGCGCGCATCACCCATGCCGCGGGTGGAAACAGTCGAAAGCGCTCTGCCGGGCGCCAATCGGTAGGTAGCCCGGTTTTCCAAGGTTGAGTCTTGCGGCGGGTCGTGTGCAGCATTTTTGTCTCGAGAGTGAACTTGTCGAAGTCGTTCCACTCACTTTCGAAGAAGCCAATGCTGTCCCGATCTTCTTCTTTTAGACAAATCCAAGGTTGATAGTCCTGAGTAAACTCAAACATGGCATTGAATTTTGCTTCGGCATCCCAGTGCTTCAGTCGGTTGCATTCCAGCAGCATCACACTCGATGCCATGCACTTGTCGACCAGGCCTTTGGGGCCGGATCGCATGCGGCACATGATGGCTTTGCCCTGCATGTCTCGGCTGAGCAGCTCCATGATGTCGGTCGTGGCAAATATGTCGGGGTCTATCACGACCGCACGACCCTCGAAGTCCATCAGTTTGGGCGGCAGAAAGCGGGTTGGAGTGAAGGACTGCAGGTCGTCGTTCAGCCAGGTGCGTTTGACGCCGTCGCGCAGATACTCCTGGCCCTCGCGATCGGCAAACCAGGGGTAATCCTTGGTGTCCATGATCTGCACGTCGAATTGCCCAGGGTTGGGTGAGTAGCGCCGTAGGGCATGCTCGGCGACGATGGCACCGGTGATCTGTTTGTGATTTGTCTGAATGAATACGCAGGCTTTCATGGGCTTATCTGCTTGCTGTCAGTGGCCGGGCGCGGGGGCTCGCGCGGGCTGTAATTCTGGGCGTAACTATATAGGACCAATGGTTTTTTTGCTATTTGCGGGGCTGGAGTTTGAGCGTAAATATTGCGTGTAATCCTGCCGTTATTTGAAAATCCCCCTCCGGTACAGGCTCCAGAAAAACCCCCACAGATGAATCAGCGGCCGTCGCCTGACTTTGTCCGGGATAACGATGCTTTCGCCGGAGTGTCGCTCCAGCTTCCAGGCGATGTAGTCGAGACCGCCTTCAAAAGTGAATAAACCTTTCACCAGGCGTGCGATAGACAGCAGCTTGCCCTGCACTCGCCTGCAGGCCCAGGCCAGCGCCGCGAGACGTCTCTTCGGTGCGGCAATGTTGGTGTGATAGCACCCTTGATTATCCACAGTGAGCCCCAGGCCAAGATCTCCCATATGTCGGGTGATCTGTTGGTAAAACGCCGCTGAAGCCCTGGCCAGCTCGCCGGCCCGCCCGCCGCGTTCGGTGCGCAGCTCGGTGCCGTAGCTGAGATCGAGGGATTGCTCCCACAGTTCTGTGAGGGACCCGGTCGCGGGTAGGCATGGCAGCGCTCGCCGCAGCAGGGTTTGAGCGGCAACGAGCAGGGCGACCTGGGCATCCGCCTGCGCCTGAGCATCGCGAGCAAAGATAACGTAAGTCGGCTGTGCAAATCGACCCCACAGGTAGGACTCGAACCAGGCCTTTGAGCAGCCGCGGTGAAAGTCGGTTTGGGAGATCACGGTCACCTTGGCCCTGAGAGTCCTGGTGTCGCCGCGCTGTTCCGCGTAAAACACATTGGGCGGCAGCAGCCAGTTCGCCACGGCAGTCAGCCGGCTGGGGTAAGCCTGACGGTAGCTGTCGACCAACACGTACAGATCCAGCAGGCCGTCGTAGATGTCACCGCCGCGCAGGCAGGAGCCGTAGACCAGAATCGTACGGACCGAATGACGATGGCGTTCCTGTAGCTGCTCCAACAGCGCAGCCAGCGTGGCATCTGCGGCAGGATCTGGTCCTGCTACGGTCGGATAGTCCGTCATAGCTGCAGGAAGTGGAGGCACCGGGTGGCGCTGATACTCAAGTGTCCGGCAGTGTCCAATATTTCGCCGTCCAGATTGATGTTGCCTTCAAGGGCGAGCACCAGTTGGTCTGCGTTGTGGCTTCGGTATCCGGACGCGGGTATCGCATTGCGATTGGGGCGACCGCGGGCAATGGAAATGAAGGTTCTGGCGAAGCGCGAACAGCCGCGCTCAAACAGGGTGAAACGCAGGTTGCCGGGCTCTGGACCCCAAAACGGGCGCATACCAAATGCGAGACGCTCCAGGGTACTGATCACGAGAATCAGGGCGTCAAAGGACTGCCGCGGCGCATCATTAACCTGCAGGTCGATATTGACGTGCTGGCTAAAGCGGGGGTCATTTCGCGTCAGACCCCATACGGTGCGCACAACGCTGATCAGCAAGCTGAGGTCGTCGCGGACACCGCGGGCATGCACCTCTTGGTGGGCGTACTCCGTCCCCTGTATGACCGCACCAGCTCCAAGGAACATTCCGTGATGAATGGCATCGTCGCCCGTTACGACGCGTAGCAAGGCTCTTGCCGCCGTGCCCTTGGCCGTTCTTTTTCCCTCACTCCAAAGGCAGAACTGATCCACCGCTTGCGGCAGCTTCCCGGCGATACCGATGTCGCCCGCATTCATATTGGCGGTGCCGCCGGGCAGCAGCGCAATCACCGGAGGATCAGCAAACACCCCGTGCTCCAGCAAGTAGCCCAGGGTCTGTGACGCGGTGCCGTCGCCACCGTTAATGGCGAGTGTTGAGATGCCTTCTTTTGCCAGGTGGGTCAGTGCGGGGCCAATGTCGTCTGGGGATTTCGTGACAATGTGTCGAATGGGCTCACAGTGATTTATGCGGGAGAGAACTGCAGAAAACTGATCCCGGTTGTGGCCGCTCCCGGGATTGCTGATCAGGCCGACAGGCCCTCTGGGTGGCGTCACGCGGTAGGTGCCCGGAGTGTCGCACTCTTTAGGTTGATGCCCGTATTGCCAATACGCGGCGCCCGACCACGAACCTGCAGTGGCAAGCCTGTTTCGCGATCGAAAAACAGGATAATCTCGCCGCTCAGGCCCATCAGGCTAAAGTCATCTTTATCGGCTAGTTGACCTTCGGGCTGTATCGTGACCGATACGGCGCGTGTTTGACGCGTGCCGCGTACTCTCTCACCGCCGTCAATCTGGTAGTCGACTTCGATAGGAACCCCATTACCAGACGTGAGCTGTACCCGATAGAAGTTAAGGTCTGTGTGCACGACATACTCGGCGGTCGTGCCTGGCTCAGAGTTTTGCAGCCGCTGGGCCAACAGTGGTAGCAAATAACTTGCAGTCACCACACGATTGCCCTTGCTGTCGGGATAGGGGACTTCTCTCGTGCTGACCAGTTGCCATTCCTGAGGAGGCGTCTTTGCCTTGCTGTCTGGATTGCGCCGTTCGCGGTGCACGTAATCCGTTGCGTACTCGTAGTGCTTGAGACGCTGCTGCTTGCCCTTACTGACTCGGCTTCTGGATACGACTTCGCCACTGACCGGATCGAATCTGAGAGTCACGTCCTCAGAGTTGCCCACCACTGAGCTGATGGCCTGTAACCGCCATTCGTCATCCCTGCTGGTGTCCACCGAAAGACGTGAATTGGCCGTAGCCCAGAACGCTCGCTCTTCAAATTCCAGAGCTTCCCAGCTGGGCAGGGTGTCAGCCTGGTCAGCTTGACAGAGCATCGTCGCCGCGAGGGCACACAGGCCGATAAGAGACTGAAAAGTGTGTTTCATAATGGGTTGCCCGTTGGCTGCTTCTGATCGGATTCCTGGGCCTTGGCCAGGTTCCCTTGAGGTCTCCGCTTGATCTGCGAGCCAGTATAAAAAACACTTAAAAAACAGAAAGTTAATACTACTCAGCGAATGCCGTTAAAAATACCAGAGCCGCTTGAGAATGCCCTGTGCATCCTTTAACCTTCGCGGCTGAATCTGCCCTGATCTGGGGACTTCAACACATGCACATGATTATCAAGCGGCTGATCAAATGGTTGGTACGCGCGATTTCGGTATTTTTACCAGAAGCGCAAGCGCACCAGCTGCAGCGATGGCGCCGCGGCAGAGAAGAGTACTGGAAGTACAACCGGTGCCAGTACATTTTTGCGTCTTACGGCAAGAGTGGACGCACCTGGGTCAGGGTCATGATCTCTCGCTACTTCCAGCTCGTTTATGAGCTTCCCGACAACATTCTGATGGGTTTTGACAACTACACCCGGCTAAATGCAGATATACCCAAAGTCTTTTTTACGCACGATAACTATCTGCGCGGCTATACCGGCAACGTGGACTCCAAGCAGGACTTCTACGACAAGAAAACCGTTCTGTTGGTGCGCAACCCCATCGATGTAGCGGTGTCTCAGTTCCATCAGTGGAAGTACCGCATGCGCCCTGAAAAAAAGTCCATGAACAACTACCCTGATCATGAGGCGGAGATTTCTGTGTACGACTTTGCCAAGCATGAAGGGCAGGGTCTGGACCATATCATCAGTTTCATGAACAACTGGGCTCGCGAGCTGCCGAACATAAAGGACTTGCTGGTGGTGCGCTACGAGGATTTGCGTGCGCATCCTGAGCAGGAGATGGCGAAAGTCGTGGCGTTTCTGGGCATGGAGCCCAACGCGGATTATCTCAAAGACATGGCTGAGTTTGCGTCGGTGGAGAACCTGCGGAAAAAGGAACAAGAGAACTATTTTTGGCGAAGCGGTAGCCGCGTGCAGGCCAAGGACGTCAACGACCCCAACACATACAAAGTACGCAAGGCAAAAGTCGGCGGTTACCGGGATTATTTTGATGACGCTCAAGTCGCTGAGCTGGAGGCCATGGTAGACTCTGAGCTTCTACCAGCTTTCGGCTACACCAGCTCCGAGCGGAGGGAAGCGAGTTGAACCAGTCGATCGAGCGGCAAGAGTCAGACGCGGTTGGCCGGCAGAACGACCACTGTGTGTTCATTCACACTAATGAACGCCAGTGGCTGGGTGCCTTGGTGGCGCAGTACTCCTTCAGGCGCAACTCCTCACACGCCGATGACTTCGACGTCAGGTTTATCCACACGCGCGACCATCCGTATCTCGCCGCGAAGGAGGGCCACAGCTTTCTGCGCGGTGGTACCACCCGCGCCTGGCGCATGGATGATTTGCAATCTTTCACACCGCTCCGTTTTCTACCCCCGAAGCTTATGCAGTGGCAGGGACGCGCCGTCCTCACCGACCCCGATATCTTCGCAGTGGGTGATATTCACGAGTTGCTTACACGCGACATGGCCGGGGCTGCGGTCATGGGCCGCCGCCGCTCCGGCAAAGCGGACAAGGCGAAACAAGTAGCAACCAGCGTGATGCTGATGGATTGCGCAAAGCTGCGGCATTGGGATGCCGAGTCCGAGTTCGATCAGCTGTTCAGGTTTGAGAAAGACTACAAAGAATGGATGGTGCTGGCCTATGAAGACCCGGCGAATATCGAGTTCTTCGAAGATTGCTGGAATGATTTTGACAAGCTCGATGCGGAAACCAAGCTGCTGCACAACACCAAGCGCAAGACGCAGCCCTGGAAAACAGGACTGCCGGTAGATTACACGCCGGCGGACAAGTTCAAAGACAAGCCGCTGCTGGCGTCCGCCAACCGCTTGCGTGCCCGAGTGTTTGGAGAGTACGGCTTGCTGGGTAGGTATCAGCCGCATCCGGATCGAGCGCAAGAATCCTTCTTCTTTGGCTTGCTTAAGGAGTGCCTGGAGTGTGGACACGTTTCCGAACAACTGGTGCGTGACGAAATTGCTAAAAACCACGTTCGGCACGACGCTTTTGAGGTGCTCGAGCGTACTCCCTTGCCTGAGAGGCATGCGGCGTGAATTATCTCGATATAGATCGTTTGCAGAGTTTGAGCACTGAACAGTTCATGGCCGTGCGCCCCTACCCTTACTATAACGAGCCGGTCTTGACGGAAACGGGTTTTCAGGATCTGCTCGACAACATGCCCGGCATGGATATGTTCGATCAGAACTTTGGTAAGGAGCGGCGCGCCGGTCAGGCACCACACGATCGCTACTCTCTGGAGTATACGCCCGATATGCCCGTGCCCACGCCCTGGCAGGAGTTCATCGGTGAGTTGTGTTCCGACGACTACCGCAGGGAGATAGAGCGGTTGCTGGGTGCTCGCAAGGTGGAGTTTCGATTTCACTGGCACTACACACCCTCGGGAGCGGATGTATCACCTCATTGCGATGCTCGCAGGGAACATGGCTCCCACTTGTTCTATTTCAACGACGTGTCGGACTGGAATCCGGCTTGGGGCGGGTGCACACTGGTTTTGGACGATGGCGGTCGTCTAGACTACAACTCGGCGCCCGACTACGCTGACTTCGATGAGGTGATCGAATGTCAGTCAATCGGGAATAGCAGCGCGCTGATGCTGCGTACGGATCATTCCTGGCATGCGGTGCGACCGATCGACTGTCCTGATGACAAGCTTCGCAAGGTGTTCATCGTTGTGATCAATCCCGACAGCCTGTTCTGGAAAGTGCGTGACCGAATCATCGGCAAAAGCATCCAGCGATTTTGAATGTCAGCGCGGTGATGCTCTGACTCTGCAGCCTTTCGTGGTGCATATCTGGCTGAGTCACCGCCAGTGCTTTGCTAACTCGGATCTGTTTAAGCGCACGGTCCTGTCCCGATATGCACCAGTGCAGCCATCGGATTGGCGGTTCGAGAGTGGCGTCCACGGCAAACCGGCGCTGGTTGATCCGCCGGTTCCTTTGACATTCAACGTAAGCCACAGTAGAGAGAGGCTCGCCTGTGCGGTGGCTTTGGACCTGCCTTTAGGTGTCGATCTTGAGTATCGGCATCCGGATCGGGAGTTGATGCGCGTCGCCCGCCGATACTTTCAGAGGGAGGAGGTGAAGGTGTTGGAGTCCCTGCCGGAACAATCGAAGCGAGACCACTTCTACGACTTGTGGACGCTTAAGGAGTCTGCCGTGAAGGCACGGGGAGAGGCTTTGCCGACGGGTTTGGGCAGTCGCGGCTTTGCGATCCTGCAGACCGCAGGGGTAGACCGGATTCATACGGCAGGTGCTATCCAGGCCGACGAACGTTTTTGGCTGTTTGATCTGGATTCGGAGTACCGTTTGTCCTTGTGCGCGCTGTCGCAAGAGATCTCTGCGGTAGACTTTTTTCACTATACGACGCAGGCTGTGCCGCTCCAGCTGGTACCCCGTGCAGCCAGCGCCGATACACAAGATTCCTGATACACTGCCCAGCCATGACTAACCGCGTTTCCAAAATGTGCGCATGCTGATCGATCAGTATTGCCATCAGAACAATGACAAAGTCTGGTTCACTCGGGAGCAGGGCAGCAATTTTGCCAAGCGACTGGCGGATGATTTCAACCCTCTTCACGACGCGAACGGCAAGCGTTTCTGCGTACCGGGGGACTTGCTGTTTGCGGTGATCCTGGCCCGCTACGGCATCAACGAGCGCATGAAGTTCGAGTTCACCAACATGGTGCCAGACAGCGTACAGCTCCTGTTGCCGAGCCCTTCAGATCATTTGAGCATTGAAGATGAAACGGGGCGCCAGTATCTGCAGGTGACGCGCAGCGGTGTGAACTCATGCGATGAGAGCTTGATCAGCGGCCTCACACGCTCCTACGTTGAGTTTTCCGGCCACTCATTTCCACACATACTGGTCCCGCTTTTGGCCGAACAGGGCGTCATGATCAACCCCCGCAGACCTATGGTTATCTACGAAAGCATGGTGATCGAGCTCGGCAATCCACGGGCAGGACAGCCGGTTCTGCAATCCTCTAGCAATGAGTTTACCCTGGAAGGCCGGCGCGGTAGCGCGCAGCTAAGCTTCGATATTCTCGACCGGGGTGCAACCGTTGGCCGGGGTCAAAAACGGATGGTGCTTGGAGGTCTTATGGAGTACGACGAGGATGCGATGTCGGAGGCCGTGGCGGAACATTCGAACAGAAAGCGTCAGTTCCTGGACCTTTGAATTTGGTCGGACAGATTGCGTCGTGTCTTGCGAATGTTCTTGTCAATTCTGGCCTGCAGCGCGTCCAACTCATCACTCAAGTGATTCTGCAGAATAATAAAGGCTGAGTCGGCCAAGACATTTTCCTGCACGAGGTCTGTGAAAGCGTCTCTGCGCAGCCGCTCCAGGGCTGCCTTGCGGGACAGCAGTTCGGCGAGGTTCAACCGCTTAATGTCGGTAGAGAGCCTGTCCACTTCTATCAGGTAGGCGTCCACGCGATTCTTGAAGCGCTGTCGCACAAACTCGCGCAGGGCAATCAGCGCCGAAAACAGCGCAGCCAGGCCCGTAATCACAAGACTGATGGCATCGGCATTGCTGACCAGGAAAGGCGGCTCTTCTCTTCGGTAGTACGCCACGGCACCCTCGTGATAGGGCACTGGTGCGGTGATGGGTTCGTAGTTCTCGCGCAAACTCCGAGCGATCAACAGTGCAGCCCCGCTCAGCTCGGAGGCCGGTAGTTGGTTGTCGAACAGTGCCTTGGTGATGATCCTCACCACGGGAGCGGGTAGAGAATTACGGGCAACCAGCATAGCGTCGACCGTAACTGAGTGAATCGGTTCCCGCGGCAGTCTGCCGTAAGTGCCGCTGGGGATCACCGCGTGTTCCACCCCGGGGAGGATCAGCTCCAGCGCATGCGCTTTGTCGCCTCCGGCCTCGTCACCATTGTCGATGCCCACGAAGCGGACCGCGTCGGCATCGGTCAGATCTACGATAAGATCGGAAGATATGGCCGTGAGAAAAAAACCGACGTCAATGTCTCCGGTGAGCAGTGCTTCGGCGGTGCCCATTGGCGATAGGAATGCAAACTCTGAAGGTTCGATATGGAAATGCCCCAGTATGCCCATTGCCAGGGCATTTCCTGCAGAGCCCTCCAGTCCTACGCCTACCCGCAGACCCTCGAGATCAAAGATGCCTTGAACCTGGTCGGCGAGTTCCTTCCTCACCAATATCTGCAGTACCTGTTTGTACATGTCGGATACGAGTCGGGCGCTGCCCAGGGGAGCAATGTTGCTCGAGACGAAGGCGAGATCGACATCCGGGGGCGGTGCCATGAGCCGCAGGTTCTCAACGCCGCCACTGGTCTCAAGAACCGTGATACGCTCGAATTCGCGGGTACTCCTCAGGATGTCTTTGAGCATAAGCCCCATAGGGTAAAAGGTCCCGCCCGGTGACCCCGTCGCAATCACCAGGTCGGACGGCGGCTCAGCCTGAGAGAGTTGGCGTTGCGCATAGGCGCCCAACACGAGCACCACAACCAGCGATATGAGGGCGATCGAGGCCAGCGGGGAGAGCATAGTGCCCGGGTGGGAGTATTCAGCGTCAGATTGGGCGTTTTTTTGATACCGCGATGAGCTCATCTGTGCTTTGCCGAGGACTGGAATGCGAGGCTATGGCGGCCAGTCACCCAGTCGGTGAACTGTGTGGTATGCGAGGTGAGAGCATGGCTGACAGCGAAAGGCATCTGGTCTAGTCTAACAGTGCGCTAAGCAAAAATGGACTCCGTAGAGCTATGACTGAGAAGTTTGATTGTACCCCGGTAGGAATCGATTTCCTGGAGCAAACACGTAACCTGTTCCTGGCCGAGGAAGTGGTGCGAGCCACGCCCGAGCAGATTTTCGATGTGTTCGAAGACGCCCATGCCTGGACCGTCTGGGCGATGCCCATTCAGAAGGTCGTATGGACTTCACCCCAGCCTTACGGAGTGGGTACCACTCGCAGCGTGCATATGATGGGTGGACTGATTGGTTACGAAGAGTTTATCGAGTGGGACCGCGGTAAGCGTATGGCGTTCACGTTTTTGGCTGATAACAAGGGCGCGACGGAAAAGTTCCTTGAAGACTACCGCGTGCTCGACCTTGGCGACGGTACCTGTCGCGTGCAATGGTATATGGCCATGGAGCCCCGCGGATTTTCGCGCCACATGATGTTTCTCACCAGGCCGGTCATGCGCATCGTCAATCAGCGCATGTTCGGGAAATTCCGCAAGTACGTAGAAGCGTATGCTCAGGGAGAGCTGAGCCTAGGCGTCACCTGAACCCAGGTAGACGCAGATTTCTACGGCATCCGGAATATCTGTATATTCGACGGATGCCGGTCGGTGTTCACAGTCGTATTTGCCGGAGCCACGCACATAGTTGAGGAATTCTTCGGGCGCGAAGAGCTCTCCGACATTATCGGCTGCAACGATGCTTTGCGGTGCAATCAGCCCGCGCTCTTCTATCAGCATAAGATCCCGCTTGTAAAGATCTTTCCAATGGTCCAGAAGGACGAGATGGTAGACGCCGGCCAGCGTCGCTAGTACTTCGCTAGATGGCCCATGCAGCACGCGAATCTGATGGTCCAGCCCCGCCAGTGCGATGTTGCGGCGGGAACTCTGCACCATGCGTTCATCAATTTCGATGGAGGTAATCTGTGCCCGCGGCCCAAACAGCGTGGCCATCAGTATGGCGGAGTAGCCGCAGTAGGAGCCCAGTTCAAGCAATCTCGCATCGCTCGGCAGCCGACTGGCGAGCTCATGCAGGAGCGGCCCCTTCTCGGGCCCCACGCTCATCAACCAGCGTTCCTCGCGCGCAAATCGATCGAGAGTGTGTAATACGCTTTGTGGATCGCCTTGCACCGCGTGTTGCTCGACATAGTCCGCGGCTTGTAGCGGTCGAACTGGGGCGCCCTTGAGTTTGTCTGCCAGAGCCTGGCCCGCTGTCATCAGAGTGAAACCAATCGCCCCTGGCTGAAGGAATCGCCATATCTTCATGAATACCGCTCCCAAACAGAACAGAATGAACTCTCGGCAAAAACGCAGCATACTACATCGTTTTCTGAAGACAGGGTCCGGATATGAAGAACTTGCAGGGCAAGCGCGTCCTGGTTTGCGGCGGTGCCACGGGCATTGGTGCAGCTGTTGTGCAAAGGCTCACGCTGGAGGGTGCTCGGGTGGGTGTAGCTGATCTGAACATTGATACGGCGTCAGCGCTGGCCGAAGGGCTGCGTGAAACCGGTCAAGACGTCACTGCCTGGGAGTATGACCAGGCCAGTGAAGCGTCTGTGAACGCGCTGGTAGCCCAGGTCGCGGCGCATTTCGATGGGCTGGATGGCCTGTTTGCCAATGTGGCGGACATTGCGGCCGTGCAGGAAGAGGGCGACCTGCTCACCAACGAGCTGTCTCTTTGGCAGCGTACCGTGCAGGTCAACTTACTGGGTACGGTAGCACTGGCGAGAGCCGCATTGCCGGCCATGCTCGCTCAGGGAAGCGGAGCCATCGTCATGACCTCGTCCGATGCAGCGGTGGTCGGCGAACCCCTAAGGCCGGCCTACGCTGCCTCCAAAGCCGGTGTGAACAGTCTGTGCCGGCATATTGCCAGCGCCTGGGGAAGACAGGGCATACGCTGCAACATCGTCTCGCCAGGCTTCGTGTTGACGCAACAACTGGATGCTCATATGCCCGCTGACATGAAGGACCAAATGCTCAAAGGAGCACGCAGTCCGCGCCATGGTAGAGCGGAGGATGTGGCCGGTGCCGTGTCGTTTTTGTTGTCGGATGAGGGTGAATGGGTCAACGGTCAGTGCTGGCGGGTCAACGGTGGCGTCAGCTATGCCCTGTAGCGTTAGGCAACGAGCGCCCGATGTGGTTAAGATGTGATTCATGGATAAAAACAGAGTGACGTCATGAGCCACAGTGAAACCGTTTCCAGTGACACCGTTACCATTTTTGCACCAGCCCAGCTGGTCTGGGACATTATTATCGATTTTGAAAGCTACTCTAGCTGGAACAAATTCTGTCCTTCAGCCAAGGGTGACCTGAGTCTGGGTTCGCCTCTGACCATGCAGGTGAACCTCGGCAATGGACTGCAAGAGCAGATTGAGTACTTTACGGTTATTGAGCCACCGCATCGCATTGTATGGTCAATGGAAAACCGTCCCGGTGATCCAATACATGCCGATCGCTCGCAGATTGTTACGCCCATCGATGATCGCTCCTGCACGTATGTCACCTTCGATGAATTCTCAGGCGATATGGTGCCGGACATGATGGATGCGATGGGGGAACCGGTGCGCGAGGGTTTTAACCTGTGCGCTCAATGTTTGAAAGACTACGCGGAGACTCGCTATCGCGAGCAACGTGAAGGCACCTGAGCAGCATTAACCGCGGCACTGGTCAAAGCGGCGGCGCGAAAGTACGCGTCCAACGTAACGCGTCTGGCGAAACAGCCAGAATCTGTTTGGATAGCTGGCTCCTTTTAGCGTACCGTGATTGGAGTGGTATCCCACGTCGTGCAAGAGCCAGCACTTAGCGCTGAGTGATTAGCGGGTCAGCCCAGACAGAAGGCGTTGAGCTTGTTGCCGTCTGGGTCGCGAAAGTATCCTGCATAAAAACCCTCGATACGTTGCCCGGGAGCGCCTTCGTCGGTGCCTCCCAACTCCAGCGCTTTCTGGTAGAACGCATCGACCGCTTCGCGATCGGGCATCTGCATGGCGACCATCACGCCGTTGCCCACGGTAGCCGGCTTTCCGTCGAAGGGCGGTGTGACGCCGACAGCCGGTGACTCGAAGGAAGTGCCCCACAGTACGAGCGCATCATCTTCGAAAATTCTACCGTGGCCAAGTGTGCCCAGCAGTGCGTCGTAGAAGGCGATGGCGCGCGCTCGATCGTTAGTACCCAGGGTTACATATCCAAGCATGCTGATGTCTCCTGCGCAGGTAGTTTTCGTGTGATTCCAGATAACTTCAAGTATAGAAGAAAGTTGGCCACTGGACGATGAAGAGGTGTTTGCTATGGTTAGGAAGGATAATCACCCTAGGGGCCTACATGGAATTTAACGTTCGCGAAACCATTGTCATCGCGATTGTGGTGCTGTTTCTTGGCCAGGCTCTCAACCGGCGCATCAACGTACTTCGCGAGTACAACATTCCAGAGCCAGTGACGGGCGGTGTGTTGGCGTCGCTGGCCTTCAGTATGGTGTTTTGGGCCAGCGGAACAGAGTTCAGCTTTGACCTGCAGGCCAGAGATTTCATGTTGGTGATGTTCTTCACCACCATAGGCCTTGGCGCTCGACTGGAAATGTTGATCAAGGGAGGGCCTGCTCTGCTGCTGCTGTTCGGCCTTGCCGCGGTGTTCCTGATGATCCAGAACGCTACCGGCATCGGTGTGGCCAGCCTCGCTGGCCTGGATGCGCACGTTGGACTGCTTGGTGGATCCATCAGTTTGAGCGGGGGTCATGGAACCAGCATTGCCTGGTCTCCTGTATTCGTTGAACGTTTCGGCATCACCAATGCAGCGGAGATTGCCATCGCCTGCTCGACCTTTGGGCTAGTTTTGGGTGGCATTGTGGGCGGCCCGTTGGCACATCGGCTGATTGCCCGACATAAGCTGGCCTCGTCGGAGGATGAGCCGCTGACGGTCGGTAAGCGATTCGATGAGCATGAGAGGATCGATGTGGACTCCATGCTGCAAACGGTGTTCTGGATTTTCATCGCTATCGGTATCGGCAGTTGGCTGAAGGAAGTGGCGGAAGAGTTTCACCTGTTCATGCCCGATTTTGTGTATTGTTTATTCGCGGGCATAGTACTGACCAATACGTTGCCGAGACTGATTCCCATCCAGCAGGGAGACCTGCGCCCGACAGTTGCATTGGTTTCTAACTTTTGCCTCGGTCTGTTTCTGGCACAGTCTCTGATGAGTCTGCAGCTGTGGACGCTCAGTGCCCTCGCGGGGCCGTTGCTGTTGATTGTCGCCGCTCAGTTGCTTGCCATTGTGCTGTACTGCTACTTCATCGTGTTTCGCGTGATGGGTTCGGACTATGACGCTGCGGTGATCTCGTCCGGCTATGTCGGCATGGCCCTGGGTGCCACACCCACAGCGATTGCCAACATGACCGCGGTCACTCAGAAGCACGGCGCCTCCAGCAAGGCGTTCATCATCGTGCCGTTAATCGGCGCGCTGTTCATCGATTTGACCAATGCAGTGGTGATTGAGTTTTTTCTCGCGCTTCTGGGCGAATAGCCTACAATGTGCGCCTCGAACAAGGCTGACAAGACGAAAATGATTGAAGTCATTCCCAGCGGCCAGGCCTGTGGTGCCTCCGTGACCGGCGTCGACTTTTCGCAGGCGCTCGACAGCGACACTGTGCTCGCGATCCGGAGGGCATGGATGCAGCATCACGTGCTGGCTTTCCCAGATCAGGAGTTGAGCGATAGCGACCTGGAGCGACTGGTGCTGCTGTTCGGTAGCTACGGTGATGAGCCCTTTTTTGAAACGATGGGGGATGGTCATGTGGTTGCCCTGACCCGACTCAAGGACGAGCGTGCGCCCCTGTTTGCGGACAACTGGCACTCCGATTGGAGTTTCCTCGATGAACCACCTCTGGGTACGTGCCTGTACAGTTTGGTCATCCCCCCGACTGGTGGTGATACGGGCTTCATCAATCAGCAAAAAGCTCTTGCAGAAATGCCTGCCGCGCTACGACAAAAACTCGAGGGTCGCCTTGGTCGTCACTCGGCCGCTATCGCCTATGCACCGGACGGTATGTACGGTGAGGTGGAGACGGAGGCGGACCGCAGTATGAAAATTGTGTGCTCTGAGGACGCGCGAGCGGAGCGCTGCCATCCAATCATTTGCCGCCATCCGGAAAGTGGTCATGAGACTCTCCTCGGATGCCTAGGCTACATCATCGGTATCGACGGCATGGAGGACTCAGAGGCCATTGAACTGCTATTGGAATTGCATCAGTGGCAGACGCGCGAAGAATTTCAATACATGCATCATTGGGAGCCGGGCATGTTGGTCCTGTGGGACAATCGCAGCGTTTTGCACAAGGCACATGGCGGGTATGAGGGATACGACCGAATCCTTCACAGAATAACCATCGCGTCGGATAGCAGCAAATTCCTGCGGCAGCCCTACCAGGATTCCTTGTAAGGGCGAACATCGAGTTCAAACGTCCAGCAGTTGCGCGGCTGATTGTGCAGTTGCCAGAAGGCTTCTGCAATCGAGTCGGGCTCAAGAGCACCTTCTTCACCGAGCTGCTCAAGGTACTCAGCAAAACGCGTTCGTAGCATCTCACCATTGATCGCGCCGTCGACGACGACGTGGCCAACGTGGACGCCCCGGGGGCCGTAGTCTTTCGCCAGCGCCTGAGCGAGAATTCGGAGAGCGGACTTCGCTGAGCCGAAATGCGCAAATCCAGGTCGTCCCCTGAGCGATGCCGAAGCGCCCGTGAACAGCAATGAACCACCGGACTGCTCCAGGACCGGCAGGGCGGCCTTGGCGGTGTGGAAACCCGCTAAAGTGCATACGCGCCAGAACATCTCGAACTGATCGGCCTCCAGGTCATCAAAGGCAATCGGCTGATTGTTGCCGACGTTGAAAATGACGGCGCACACTGTTCCGTGCTCCCCGGCCTGGTCCATGGCCCCGGCCATATCATTCCCGCTGGTGGCGTCCGCCGCGTACGTTGAGCAGCTCCCGCCGGACGCTTGGATTTCATCAGCGACTTTCATCAGGCGCTGCTCTGTCCTCCCAACGATCACACAGTGGAGGCCTTGCTCGGCAAACTTGCGGGCAATCGCAGCACCCAGGCCACGTCTAGCGCCGACGCCGACGATTACGGCGACTTCCATGGAAACCTCCCCAAATGCCCAGCTGATGGTTAGTAGATCACGCTAACAAAGGGCTTTGCCACGTGCAAACAGCGTAGGCGCGGCCTCTGTTCAGCGGACGTGCGCAGCGCCAGTGGAACGGGGTAGGATAGCGACCAGACCGCCGCCGGACCTGGTTATGGATAAGCACCACCGCGAACAGCATGACCCCAACTACGTTTCCGCCGCCGAGCTGAGGCAGACGGGCAGAGCCGTGCGCCCGCGGGATGCCGCCACTCTGATCATTCTGCGCCGTGGTGGCGGCGAGCCGAGAGTATTGATGGGTAAGCGCTCATCAAATCACCGATTTATGCCCAACAAGTTTGTTTTTCCAGGAGGCAGGGTTGACCGGGCTGATGCTCGACTCCGCCCACCTCATGATTTGCATCCACAGGTAATGGAGCGCCTGTGTCTGGGTTGTTCCCCTGCCAGAGCGAGAGCATTGGCGCTCGCCGCCATCCGCGAAACCTACGAAGAAACGGGATTGATTTTGGGGGAGCCGGAAACGCCTACGCTGAAAACCCGATCTTCCTCCTGGGGTGAGTTTTTGCAATTTGACTGCAATCCGCGTCTCGACGTGTTGCACTACGTGGCCCGAGCGATCACGCCCCCTTACCGAAACCGACGCTTCGATGCACGCTTCTTTCTGGCGGACGCAGAGCACCTGCAGGGTGGAGTGCGTGAACGCCCTCAAGGCTCTGGAGAGCTGCTGGATCTGCACTGGGTCACACTCACTGAGGCGCGGGCAATGGAGGCGCTGCCTCATATTACCCGTGCGGTGCTGGAAGAAGTACAGCGACGCCTGGATGCTGGCAGTCAGCAGGGGGACGCAGGTCCCTTCGTCCATACGCGCCACGGTAAGCGCGTGATTGACCAACAATGACCGAAGCGTTGCGTGGTTTGGCCTGATGGTCAGGGAATTGGAGAAAGTAGCGAGGGATTGACGATCAGATTGCGAACGCCATGTGGATAGTGTTCGTTAAAGGGATTGTCCTTGCACCATGCTCCAACGCTGTTGATGTCGACCTTGGCGACCTTGGGATAAACGGTCCAGGAAACCTGTACCGGGGATGCCTCCGTGTTGAAGGACGGGCTCGATGTAGAACCAAGGTAACGTACCGGGTCGCCCAAATTCTTCAGCTTGCCGGGTGCCTGATAGCGACCGTTGACGATGTCGATTTTGGCCAACTCGCGGAAGTCCAACGCGGTCGGGTCGTTCACCAGGACAAAGACCTGAGCCTCGATGCGCAGCTGGGGGTTGATGATGGATTCGCTTAGGCAGGAATTCAGCGTCGGTCCGGGGCGTACCAAGGCCGTCGAGTACACATACTGCACCTCGATGGTGTCTCCTGCGTTGAGCGTATCTGCGGGTGGGAAGCTGGATACGCGTTCCAGCCGATCCACGGGTTCCGGGCTTTCCAGGTATTCAGGGCCGTCCTGGTCCACTTCCTGGTTGCCAACGCATACGGGTTTGGCGAGCTGAATGGTCTCCGCAGCAGACAGTGTGCCTGAATAGACATAGCCCGTGTTGTGACCCCTTCCGTCGCCATTCCCCGCATAACGAGTAAACTCGCCGCCCTTGTGCTCGGCGGCGCTGTGAAAATGGATATTGCACAGATTCATGTCTACGAAGGCAGGTGCCTCGGCGAATCGCGCTGGATTCTTGCCTGTCTTGGAGTTTAAGTCGCGAGGTGACTGGGGACCGAAGCCAAGACCCGCGCTGTTGGAAGCCAGGGTACGCCTTTGCTCCTCGATCACCTCATCGGAAACCGACTTGCCGGATTGCCCAGAGGCGCTGTTTGCCACGCCGAGTGCAGCGATCAACGCAGATTGTGTGATTAAGCGGAGCTTTCGGTTCATAGCGATCCTCGCCATTGATCTTCCAGTTGAGCGGTCGTTACCTGGTTGGTTATCCTCAGTCTTCCGTTCGGGTCCTGTTCAGCAGGTCGTGCGCCATCCTGGTTCGACTCCCCAGGCACAGATTCAGCGCTGTGCCCACCCGGCTGATTCCATGGTGCATCCTTATGGCCATCGCTGAAACCGCCTCAACCTGGGTCCGGAGCGGGTGGCCTGCCGGCAACCGAAACAATATGCTGCCTCATATCTTATTGTCGGCGCGCGTCCCAACCTGTTTAGGCCCAAGACTGATCATCACCGGTAAGGCTGGCCTCAGTTTAAACCTGACTGCCTGTTTGTCTCAACGTCCGCAGGTTCAAATGTTAAGGGTATAATGCGGGATCGGGAGAGGATCCGTGACGAGGTGATGATGAAGAGACGCATTGCTGTGGCAGCGATAGCGCTGTACCTGGCCAACGGCTGGGCAAGCGCGAGCGACGAAGGCGATCAGTGTACTGCGCAGGCCAGGCAGATTCTGGATCGACTGGAACAGGAGGTGGTGGGTGCGATGAGCACTTCGGAACGAGCCTCCGCAAACCGCATCGTATTGGAGGTCTGTGAGCAAAGGGAAACTGAGGTGGTGCAGGAAAAGGCGGTGGCTGTTCAGGAAGCTCGTGAAGAAGAGCAGGAAAAGAGCACCTCGTGGTGGAACACCTCGGCCGACAAGCCCGGTAATGAGCGCCTCAAGCGGAAGCAACATTAGTGTTAGTACCGGTTTTGGGATTGTCTCGCAGCCATCGATTCGGCTTGTGAGTCGATCGACTAACGCATGATTCAGGGTCGTGGCGGAGGCAGGGGATGGCTGGACGTGGGCCGCTGGTACCAGCGCTTGTCGCGAAACAGATGCCGATTACTCTGCAATGCCGAACCGCCCTCCGCGGTGATGTTGGTCTCGATCAGCTCTTCGCCAAACGCGACCAGCACAAAACCACTCTTGTCCGCTAGGGACTCGAGCTCTTCCTGTCCAGGATAACTGCCAAGCAGGGGCAAAAAGCTGGCTTGTCCAATGATGACCCGCTCCTCTCGGTTCGGTGGTGCAAGACCCCATATTGTGTTGTAAATACCCGCTTCCTGTAATCCGTCAACGTGCTCCAACCCAGTGTAAAGCATGATATGCCCCGGGATGTAAATCAGTGTTTTGAACGGCTCGGCGTTGGCTTTGACGTAATCGATGCGCCGTTGCACGCGGTTACTGTCTTCGTGCCAGAGCGCAGACAAATCCGTGGGCGTGCCCTGCAGACTCTGATAGTAAGTATTGCGTTCCAGCCAGATGCCGAATGCCGCGTAGAGGTTTTTCAGCTCGAGGGAACAGTCATTGTAAAAGTTCTTGCCACCCCAGGCGTACACTCGGCCGAGCTGACCCGAAAGCAACTCAGCAAAATTGGCCGGTGTTGCGGCGATGGGTACCGAAGCCGAACGGTTTGACGCAATGCTGGCGTCCATGGCGACCGCCAGACCATCCGCGTTTTTTTGCGGGACAAGCACCCGGTTGACGTCTCTATCGGAACGCCTGACGCTGGGGAATACTGCGCCGAGATAGCCGTGCAATAGTAATTGTCGAGCATCGTTGATTGCCGTGTCGCTGCGGGTAACCGCGGTCAGACCCTCATTGGTCGCACGAGTCCAACGCACGACAAAATCTTCGCTTGCATGGGCGACTCCTGACGCGGGCACCCAGGCAGCAACCGAGGAGCTCAGCACGTAGTACCAGACGCCGTCGAGACTCTCGCCGGCGATGTACAGCGGCGTACCCGCCCAGATTGAGGTCATCTGCAAATTGTCGAAGGGGTAGCCCTCGCCGGGCAGAGAAAAATCATGGTAGTGAGGATCTCGCGTCGGCAGTGCGCGACCGGGCAGGTTGTCGACGGCGATGGCGCGCCGACTCATAGCAAAAGAAGCCGTGCTGAACTGCGTGAGGTTTACATTGCCTGCCAGCTGGTCTTTCCAGGCACGCGAGTGTTTCCGGTAGTTGGCACCCCAGGCGTCTCGGTACGTGCCGTCCCCCGCAATCAGGTAGGTACGGATACTCCAATCATTGCGCCGCTGTGGGCCCTCTTCCGCCCTGAGAAAGCCCTGTACGTAGTCCCATTGCCAAGGATTGAGCAGCTGCTGCTTGAGCTCCTCGGTTTTTGCCTGCTGGTAGGCTATTGGCCAGATCAACCGGTGATAGTCGGGTGCGGCTGGGTCGATCCAGGCGTTGACGTCTTGAATATAAGGGTCAAGATGAAACGCTCGAAGTGGCATATCGACCCCCATGGCGACGTTGATCGTCAGAAAGAGCAGTATTCCCGTGGCGATGCCGGGCAAAGCTACCGATTTGTTGTTGCGCTGAAAGATCACCTTTCATCCCTCGTTTGTGCGAACACCGTGTTCGGAAGTGTGACGCCGATACTCTGATCTTACTCGACCTATCTCCGCCATTTCTGCGCTGGATTCCGTGCGCTTGTCTCCAGGACCAACCCAAGAGTAGAGCGACAACCACTGCTACTGAGGCTGGATCAGCCTGTGCTCTGGGGCATGGCGGCTGCGGGGTTATGGATGTCTGGCGGCCGGCAGCGGCAGCCTGTCAGGCCACAGGCACTTTCTGGCCAAGAAAATCGAGTACGTCGCGACGCATTTTCTGGTTCTGGAAAGGCAGCCTGGACAGCGTCAGCACAGGACCCATGTGGCCTACTCCGGGATAGATTGCCGCTTGCGCCTGGCCGCCGTGCTCGTTCACGCGATCGGCAAAACGCTCGGTCTGAATGGGTAATACGGTTGTATCGCTTTCACCGTGAACCAACAGCATAGGGGGTTCGGTACCATCCGCAAAGGTGGCGGGGCGCATGGCACTGAAATCCTCCAGGTTGCCGAACACTTCCCGGAAATGGTCCGAGTCGGGCTTGAAAGTGTAAGGACCCGCCAGACCGACGAAGGCGCTGATCAAATCTCGGTCGACGCCTACAGTGTCCAGGAAGCGTTGGTCGGCGATGAGCATTGCCGAGATGTGGGCCCCCGCTGAATGACCCATGAGTATGATGTCGTTGATGTCTGTGTACTCGTCAACATGGTTAGCCAGCCATCGAATGGATTCCGCAGCATCTTCGACGAAGGTCGGGAACGCACCCTCCGGATACTTGATGTAGTCGGGAATCGCTACCGTGTAACCTGCGGCGGTGAAGGTTTCGGCTACGAAGTAGTAGTTTGCTCGGGCACCCTTTGTCCAGCTTCCACCGTAGAAGAACACGATCAGCTGATGTCGATCCGTGGATTTGGTTGCCGGTATGTACAGGTCCAATCGTTGGTCCTTGCGCTCGCCATAGTGGATATCCAGCACAGCTAGGTGGTCAACCGCCAGCCTACTGGGGGCATTCACGGCCTGAAAAGCCAGGTTGGTACAGGCGGTGGTAAATCGAGTTATCATGAGCGGCCCGTTTTCTGAGAGGTGACGCCGGTCGATCCGCTAGTGTACACGGTTAAAATAGGACATTACGGCAGTTGTTCGATGCACGGATTGACAAATATGGCTATGCTTTGAACAGTTTGGACGGTGGAGAGTAATGTGAAGACACTCAATCTCGCGGTGTGTGCCGCAATCTTGGCGCTGGTGACGGTCAGTATGAAGGCTGCAGCTTGTGATGGCGATGCCAAGCCGACCGACCCTTTTGTCAGAGCCGGTAGTGGAATCGAAGCGCAGTTTGCGCAGGTCGTTGACGACGCGAATCCGCTCGCTGCGGAAGGTGAATTGGCGGCGCCATCGGAGTCTGGCACTGCATCGGGCAGTGATCAGGTGGTCGTCATACCCGATACCCACAATGAGGAAGTGGAGGCCGAAGACGCGATCGGTGAACCCCATGAGGTTCTGGATGCGGAGCCGCGGCATGAAGTGGGAGACTTCGCTACGGAAAATTCCGACTGATTGTCTTGGAAAGGGTCATCGATCTTCCTTACCAGTCGCAGCCTGTTGGGCCTCACTAGGGGCACCGCTCGTCGCACAGGTGCTGTATTGCCCGGCAGAACGTCTCGCTGTTTGCCGCCATGTTACTGCGCTGGGGGAGCTGCTCTGTCAGATTGGCGCAGGTGTGATCGACCTGTATCATCAGTCCGTCGTTCATTCGCATCAGCTCAGCGCGTGCGTCACCCTCGAAACACCCCGACGCCTGCAGCTGTTGCAGGTTTTTCCGCTCTCTCAGCAGACCCTGCAGTCGTTGGGTATCAAGGCCTTCTGGATTTGCGCTGAGAGGCGCAATGCGCTCGGCCGCGTCCTCAAGTGCACGTTGAACCTGCTCAGTTTCAGGACAGACGATCAATTTTGGACCCTCGAGCTCAAGGGCATGCAGTGAGTGGCTGAGCATGATGAGGGCATGCAGTGATATGAGACGGGCGCGATTGAATGGAAGAGGCATGTGGCAGAAAGTGTCGACTTCGGTGTCGGGAGCTAGGACGCTAATGGTAAGTCGCCTTCACCCGTGGGTACAGCAGCACGCTGATCTCTCAAGAGTTTGAAGACGTAAATGATCACAGTGTTGCTCTATTTGCTGACACCGGCGGCAGTAATCTATATCGCCCATCGCAACGCGGTTGTGCGCGGTGTCGGCGTCATTATCCTCTGCTATGCCCTTGGGTTGGCGGCCGGTCTTGCCCAGCTTATCTCTCCTGCGGACCGTGAAGTTGTGGACGGGCTCTCTCAGGCGAGCATCGCGCTTGGGCTCCCGCTACTTTTGTTTAGCCTGGATGTACGCCGCTGGTCAAGGCTGGCGGGCAAAGCCCTTTTGTCGCTGCTGCTGGCGGTGATTTCGGTCAGTTTGGTGGCCACCGTGTTGTTCGGTGTGTTCAGGGATGGCACGGGACTGGCCGCCAACCTGGCCGCCATGTCCGTCGGTGTTTACTCGGGTGGTACACCGAATCTCGCTGCCATAAAGACCGGTCTGGACATTCCGAATGCCCAGTACCTGGCGTTTCACAGCCTTGATACGCTGGTCGGCGCACTGTATCTGTTGTTCATGTTGGTGGTTGGTGTGCCGCTGTTTCGGCGCTTGCTGACCAGCCCGCCGGGCGGGTTCCTGGGGTGCGGCGCAGGTGGCAGTGATTGTGCGGTCGATGAGGACGACTATCGTCCTTTGCTGCGCGCGGCGAGCATTGGTGAACTGATGTGGGCGTTCATGCTCTCGATTCTGGTGGTCATACTCTCACTTGGGTCAGTCCAGATATGGGCGCTGGTGTTGGGGCCTGAAGGGCTTGGCGCCGTTCAGATCATCGCCTTGACTTCGATCTCGATCCTGGTCTCACTGCACCCGAGGGTGCGCGCCTTCACGCTTTCCTATCGCCTGGGGATGTATCTGATCTATGTATTCTGTCTTTCTGTGGCCTCTCTGGTGGACCTCAATCAGCTGCTGCAATTGGATAGGACAGTTGCGGCGTTTGTGGGTGGCGCGGTGTTTGCGGGGTTAGCGCTGCATGCGCTGTTGTGTAGGTGGGCCGGCGTAGATGCCGACACCTTCATGGTAACCTCCGTTGCGGCTGTCGCCAGCCCACCTTTTGTGCCGCTGATGGCGCGTGCGCTGAACAATCCGGGTGCTATGCTTACCGGCATGACGACCGGCGTGATTGGTTACGCGCTGGGCAGTTATCTGGGCATCAGTCTGGGGCTTTATCTGCGCAGTTTTTGAGACACAGGGAGACAACGCAATGCATCAATCAATGCCGGAACAGGGCGTTGGTCGCGGCGAAATTCTCGACCGACTGGAAAGCTTTAAGGAGCGTGATCCCAGGTTCAAGGAAGGTCGTGTCTGGAGCTTGGTGTATTACCTCGATGAGGAGCACTCAAGTTTTCTCAAAGAGGCGTACCACACATTTTCCTCAGAAAATGGGCTGAATCCAGGCGCTTTCAAAAGTCTGAAAAAAATGGAATCGGAGGTCATCGCCGCGACGGCGGATATTCTGCACGGCACGGAGGATGTGTGCGGTGTGGTCACTTCCGGTGGCACTGAGAGCTGCCTCATGGCGGTCAAGACCTATCGGGATATGGCCCGTGATCAGCGGGGTGTGAAGAAGCCAGAAATGATCATGCCCACGACGGCGCACGTGGCCTGGTTTAAAGCGTCCGAGTACTTTGGGGTCAAGGTACGTCTCGTTCCGCTGAAGAAGGACTTCACGCCGAATCTGAAAAAGCTCAAGCGCATGATTAATCGCAACACCGTGATGATACTCGGTGGTGCGCCTGAATATCCGCACGGCACCATTGATCCCATCGAGGCTATGGGAGAGATTGCACAGCGCAAACGCATACCGCTGCACGTGGACGCCTGTGTGGGGGGCTTCATCCTACCGTTTATGGAAATGAATGGGGAAACGCTGCCCCCCTGGGACTACCGCGTGCCCGGTGTCACGTCCATCTCGGCCGATGTGCACAAGTACGGATATGCGGCCAAGGGAGCTTCCACGATTACCTATCGAAATTTGGACTATCTGCGCTATCAGATGTTTGTCTATGAGGACTGGCCGGGCGGCGTATTCGCCTCCTCGGCGTTGTTGGGTACCCGGCCGGGTGGTGGCTACGCTTCTGCCTGGGCGGTAATGCAGTATTTTGGCAAACAGGGATACCGCGCGTTAGCGCGAGATACGCTGGAGGCGGTGAATCGTCTCAGGGAGGGCATCGACGCGATGCCTGATCTAGAAATTATGGGCAATCCGCGTGGTCCCCTGTTTTCCTATCGGTCAAAAAATCCGGCCTTGAACATCTACGCTGTCGGCGATCAGATGGACGCACGTGGCTGGCAGGTAAACCGCAACCAGTCACCACCGGGCCTGCACGCGATGGTGACTGCGCAGCATCTGGCCGTGGTTGATGATTACCTGGCGGATCTGGGTGCAGCGGTCGATGCGGTTAAAGCGAATCCAGAACTGGCCAATCAGGGCGGTGCTGCGACCTACGGTATGATGGCGCACGTGCCTCTGCGTGGCATGGTAAAAAAGAAAATACTTGAAATGTACTCGGAGCAGTATCGGGCGGGCGGTACGGAGCTGGACATCGCAGGAGCCTCTGAGGAAGGTGTCACTGGAGGGCGTCCGGGCCTGCTGGATAAGATGGTCCAGTGGTACGTGCAGCGCCAGGCGCGGCGTCAGGCCTGAGCGCGCGATCGTCAGTGCGCGTGACCGGCTTTCGGTTTCGTACGGCGGGTAATTCCGAGCACCCGGTTGAGGTGCAACCGTGATCTGGATCGTGGGTGCCGTGATCGCGAGCTGTGCGGATCGACAAACCATACAGATTTGTATATCCCCATCTAGCCTAATTCTTCTAGTATGAGCCCTCATCGGGAGGGTAGTTTGTATGCGCGTGCTTGTAATAGAGGATGACGCAGAGACCGCGATCTTTATTGAGCGCGGTTTGAATGAGCATGGTTACACTGTTGATGTGCGCGAAAACGGCCGCGACGGACTGTTGGCCGCTTCAACGCACGGCTATGACGTGATTGTGTTTGATCGAATGCTACCTGGCATGGATGGCACGGATGCGGTGCGAGTGCTGCGCGCCAGCAGCGTCGATACGCCAATACTCATGCTGACTGCGCTGGATGGTATCGACGACCGCGTCGCTGGTCTTGAGGCGGGTGCCGACGACTACATGGTAAAACCGTTCGCGTTTGTTGAACTGCTCGCCCGTCTACGCGCGCTCGCCCGTCGTCAGCCACTGGTGCAGGATGAGATTGTATTGGAGGCCGGTGGTATCGTGCTCAATCGAGCCAACCGCAGTGTGACTCGTGATGGTGCCCCGTTGGACCTGTTGCCCAGGGAATTTGAGATTCTCGAGTTGCTGCTCGCAAACAAAGGGCAGCTGGTAACGCGTACCATGCTACTGGACAAGGTTTGGGGCTATACCTTCGATCCAAAGACGAGTCTGGTGCAAACTCATGTCAGTCGTTTGCGCTCGAAAGTGGACCGCCCCTTCGATCGAGAGCTGATCAAAACCGTTCGTGGATCGGGCTATACGCTGTGTTCCGATGAATAGTCTCCTGGGATCAACGGTATTCAAGCTGACTCTGGTGTACAGCCTCGTGTTTGTAGCTGCTGTGGTCGTGTTCGGGTGGCTGCTGGGTGCGGCCTACCTGTCGGGTATCGACGAGGCTGCACTAGAAGAACAAAAGCAAGATCTGGAATGGCTGGCCGAAGTCTATGCCGAGGGCGGACCCCGAGAGCTTGCGGAAGAGCTCGGTGGCCTGGACGAGCCGCTTTGGGACGAAGATCACGCATTTTTTATGCTGATCGAAGAGGGTTTCGCCGTGCTGTTGCTAGGGTCAGACTATGATCCGCTGCTGGGATATACCGGTATTCAAGCGGGGCGAGGAGCCTGGCAAACGGTCAGTTTTTTTGAGGGCGAGGAATCCATTGAGATTCGTACACTGCAGAAATCGCTCGAGAATGACCGCAGCCTCTATTTTGCCAAAACAAGGAATCACGAATACTTCATCGTGCGAGAAACGATGGAGGCCGGGTTCTTCTGGTTGTGGGTGATCGTTTTGCCCCTGGCACTGGTCACTGGATTTGCTTTGAGCCGATTCGTTTTTGGTCGACTCGATGGACTGGCGCGCGCCGTTGATGATGTAGGCCATGGCTCATTGGACAAGCGTGCACCCGTGCGCGGTAATGGAGATGAATTCGACAGATTGGCCCACACCATGAACGATATGCTCGACCGTATTGAAGCGCTGCATAGAAATCTGGAAACGGCCTCCGTTGGTATGGCTCACGATTTAAAAACGCCCCTGTCGCGGCTGGCCAATCGCATCCACCTTATGGAGCAGGACCTCGAAGACCCCGAGGTACTGAGGGCGCATCTGGCCGCGGCGCATGCTCAGCTGAACACAGTCATCCAGACTTTTCACGGTTTGCTAAGGCTCAGCGAAATCGAGTCTGGACAGCGGCGTCAGAGTTTTGTTGAGCTCGACCTCAGTGAGCTGGCGCGCGACGTCGTCGAAAGTTACGAGCCGGTGTTCGCTGATGCGCAACGAGCGCTTCAGGTCTCCCTGCTGCCTTCGATAAGGCTGCGAGGCGATTCAGACCTGCTGGTTCAGATGATAACAAACCTGCTCGAAAACAGTATCGAGCACGGCTCACCGGGTGGCTCTACCTGGATCCGATTGCAAACTCATCCCGACGGGTGCGTACTGCAGATCGGAGATGATGGACCCGGTGTATCCGCCGATGAGGAAGACCGCATATTCGAGCGATTTTATCGCGGTGACTCCAGTCGTACTGCACCCGGTAACGGCCTGGGGCTGAGCATTGTTAAAGCCGTTTGTGAACTTCACGGAGGTACGATCGTTTTGCTCGGCCAGCAGTCTGGCGCGGTCTTTGACTGTTATTTGCCGGTCGTTTGACGTCGATAGTGTTACAAATTTGTATGGTTTGCGCAGCCAATTTGTAAACCAAACTCGAGCTATCTTCCCCTAGCATGATCGCACGGGCTACAGAATGCCTGTCCGTTTTGGGGGTGAATGATGATGGACGTTAGGGGTAGTGGGGTTTGGGCTTTAGCGTGCCGGGGGTACGGGTTGGTTTTGGTGCTCGCCGCCATGGTGTTGTCGGGTTGCGGTGGGGGTGGAGGTTCAAACCCATCGATAAACCCACCGGCACTGATAGACAGCCCGCAGGACCCGGTGGGCAATAACCCCACACCCGGTCCGACGACGCCGGCGTTCGCATCATCTCGCTCGACCGCCAGATTCCTTACCCAGTCCACCTTTGGCCCGACTCAACAAGCCATTGACAATCTGCGCGGTAGCGACGCTTCCGCGTGGTTTCTGAGGCAGATGCAGGAGTCGCCGAGCTATCTGTTACCCGTTGTGGATCGGTTGTACGAAATCGATGATGACGACCAAGGTGCTTTGTTGGCAGCTGAGGGAACGACGTTTGGATTTTGGCAGAACGCTATCCTCGGCGCGGATCAGCTGCGTCAGCGAATGGCCTTCGCGCTGTCTGAGATCCTGGTGGTATCCAACGGCGGAGGCGAACTGCTGACCGACATTCCCGACGCTGTGGCCTACTATCAGGATCTTTTAATCCGTCACGCGCTGGGCAACTACCGTGATCTACTTGAGGACGTGACCTACTCGCCAGCCATGGGCTACTACCTGACCTATATGGGCAGCGAGAAAGGTGACCCGTTAACCGGTCGCATGCCAGATGAAAACTACGCGCGCGAATTGATGCAGCTGTTCGCCATCGGAGTGGTAGAGCTTAACGTCGATGGTAGCGTGCGCACAGATTCAAACGGTGAGCCAATGGAGACCTACAGCAATGCAGATGTAACGGGGCTGGCGCGCGTGTTCACAGGGCTGGACGTGGATCCACAGTTTTACTTTCTCGAGGAAGAAGAGCCACAAGCAGATCCGCCGGGTTATGCAGTACCTATGGTGTTTTATCCCGAGAGACACTCGCCGCTGGAAAAGGCTTTTTTGAGTACTGTGATACCCGCAGGCACACCGGGACCGCAGAGTGTTACCATGGCACTTGATCACATCTTTGCACATCCTAACGTGGCGCCGTTTGTAGCGCGTCAGCTGATCCAGAGATTGGTGACCAGCAATCCTTCGGCCGAGTATACCGGTCGAGTTGCTCTGGCATTTTCATCCGGCCGCTACCTGCTTCCGTCGGGAGATTCGGTAGGCGACGGGCGTCGAGGTGATCTGGCCGCTACGGCCGCGGCCATCCTGTTCGATCAAGAGGCGCGCACCCTGGGCGGGCCAGAGTCCGGAAAAATTCGTGAACCCGTCTTGCGCTTTACCCATTGGGCGCGGGCTTTCAGGGTGCTGGAGGTGACCCCGGAGTATCGATCTGCGCTGTGGGATGCCTCCGGCCCAACAGCGCTGTCTCAACACCCATACCGTGCTCCCTCGGTCTTCAATTTTTTTCGGCCGGGCCACGTGGCTCAGGGCACTCTGACGGGTGCTCGAGGACTGAACGCGCCGGAACTGCAGATCGTTAACGCCAGTTCCGTGCCGGGCTACGCGAATTTTATGATCGACTTTGTGTTCCACGAGCGAGAAGACGTCGATACGGAATTGCTGCAGGAACAGTTCGATGAGGACGCCTATCCGCTGGATGCACGTCAAGCACCTGGAAGTTTCGACCCCGACTACTCGGCCGAGATCGCGATGGCCGGGTCGGCTGCATCATTGGTGGATCATCTGGACTTTTTGCTGACTTACGGCACCCTGACGCCCGGAACGCGCGAGCAGCTCATCGCGTTTCTGGAGCAGCTGCCGGCGGAGGAAGTCTGGCAGCGGGTGGACCGGGTGCGGTACGCCGTGTTCATGATGATGACGTCACCGGATTATCTGCTTCAGCGTTAGGCGCGGTGTATCGATGAGGCAATGGTTTACGAGGGAGATGGATCGATGATGAATCGCAGACAACTATTGCGGGCGGGCTCGACATCGCTGCTCGCAGCCGGATTGGGTCCTTCCGTGTTGAGTGCTCCCAGCTGGGGCGCGAATACGGAGGGTTACAAAGCACTGGTGTGTGTCTTCTTGTTCGGCGGTATGGATAATCACGACACGGTGATTCCTTACGACCCGGAAGGCTACGCAGACTGGGCCAGGATCCGATCCCCCCTGGTGCTTGCGCAGGGTGCATCGCGGACACGGGACAGTCTGCTGCCGCTGCAGCCAGTGGCAGATCGCCACGGTGGGCGGCAGTTTTCCTTGCCTCCGGAATTCAGTGGAATCCACGCCCTGTTCCAGAGCGGTCAGGCCGCCCTGGTCGGTAACGTAGGGCCGCTGCTGCAGCCGACGGACGCCGCGAGTTACGATTCGCAGTCGGTGCAGCTACCATCGCGTCTGTTTTCCCACAATGATCAGCAAGCCACCTGGATGTCGGGAGCGCCTGAGGGCGCACGCTTCGGCTGGGCGGGGCTGTTCGCCGATATCATGCGAGGTGCTGGTGCCAACGGGGATGGCACGTTCGCCGCAATTACCACGGGAGGCGCGGACCTGCTGTTGACCGGCCAGGAAACGACCCCTTACCAGGTGATCGGAGAAGGTGCGCTGTCCCACGATATCTTGATAGACCTGCAGAGTAATCTCGCCGGCATTATGACTCGCCATCTTCGTGCGCAGGGATACTCGGGTGCCAATCTTTTGGCGCAGGATATGGCCAACCGGCAGCGAGCTTCGTTCGATGCCAATCGGCGGTTCAATGCGGCGGCGGCCGAGACGGGTGGAGTGACGGGCGAGTTTCCTGCCACGGGTTTGGGTCAACAACTGCGGGCGGTCTCCGCTGCGATAGCAGCCCGCGATGAGCTGGGTGCCAGGCGCCAGATCTTCACCGTGGGGCTCGGCGGGTTTGATACCCACTCGAACCAGGCTAGCGACTTGCCGATGCTGCAGATAGAGATTGATGGCGCGGTTGTAGCCTTCAACAGGGCAATGCAGGCGATGGGTCTTAGCGATAGCGTGGTGCTCTTTACTGCGTCCGATTTTGGACGGACCTTGGCCATCAACGGAGATGGAACCGATCACGGTTGGGGAGGCCACCACTTTGTTGTCGGCGGTGGTGTAAGAGGCAGGACGATATTCGGTGGTCTTCCACCCTCGGTACTCGGGCACGCTCGCGACGCGGGCAGTGGGCGCCTGATTCCAGACGTCTCAGTCGAGCAGTTCGCCGCGCCCCTGGGGCGCTGGTTTGGCCTGAGCGACTCAGAAGTCAATGCCACGCTTCCCAACCGTGCTGCTTTCGATGGCGATCTGTCGTTGTTCTAGGCTGCCCATTGAGGCCCGTCGCGCCGCGTGACTGAGGCTGGCGATGCGTGTGGTCTAACCGCGTGTGCACAGTGCTCGTTTAGCGGCGGCGGCACATCTCGCCCTGGTTGAGTATTGAACCCTGCGTGCGCGGCCGATGCGCGGCAAGTCCGTCAAATGTCATAATCGGGACTCCTGAATCCGCTATGGCTTGAGTGCTGAGCGCTATGACAAAAAACTCCCTGGTCTTCAAGCCCGCCACCCTCGATGCGGCCCCGGCGACAAGCAGCTTCGTTAACCCTGTGCAATTGGCGGGCATGCTCGACGCCTGGGGCGTGCTGCCGGGAGAGACCTACTTTCGGGAGCACGTTCTGCGGATTGTGCCTGATGTCAGCCGGACCCTGCGCCTGGAAATTTCCCGCTACCTGGCAGGGGAACTAACGCTTCCCGACATGGCTGCGATGTTTCTGGCGGGCTTCAGAGCGACGCAAGTCGCCCTGTCGCGTGATCGAGTGATCGAAGCCGTGTCCACCACCGCCGTGGGCGTGGATAACGCGGTGAAGCGCCGATTAAGCGCCGTGAGTTTGCCGCCGCAGGTCAACCTGTTTGCCTATGGGCTGGGGGATGGCAGCTATGAAGAAGCACTGCGAGATTGGCTGCTCGACTCGGGTGCCTGTGAGCAGGTGTCGATGTTTGGCTTTGATCCCAACGCCCAGCTGCAGGGCCGAAACATTCGTCTGATCGATCTGAATGAGCTGGACGCTTTGCCTGCGCCGGACATTTTTCTCGCACGGTGGGTGCTGCACCATGTGCCTTACGCCGAGCGCTGGGCGGCGCTGCTGAGTATTCTCAACAGGATGAGACAGGGCAGTGTGGCTCTGATTGCTGAAGAGGGCGTGTTCGCCGTCGCTTGCGAGCTGTCTGTAGCGCAACGCGCCTATGCCCTGCTGTTTGCTATCCTGGATATCCTCATCAACGCGGCGGTACACCCGCTGTGGATTGAGCACGGAGAGTTTTTTATCGACTATCTGTCGGAACGGGATTTGGAAGGTATCGAAGCAGCTCTGGACGTCCCCGTTCGACGCAGCAGTATCGAGGTTGACTGTGACTTTCTGCGTGAGGTATTGCTCGTTTACGAGTTTTAAGGCCGACGGCCCACGGGTAGTGACCTCTCTGGACAGACCGGGCGACGCAAGATCGCGGAGAACCGCTCGTTGACAAAGTGCTGTGACCGGGTGAGTCTGGAGGCGTCTGAATCTGGCTGGGAAGCCGGTGTATGAACCATCAACTGGCCTCGGTAGACTGGCTGGTCATTGGGCTTTACTGCGCGGGGCTGCTGGTCATGGCGGCCTGGCTGTCGCGGCGTCAGTTCGACCGCGAGGACTACTATGTCGGTGGTCGCGAGGTAGGGCCCTGGCCAGTGGGTTTGTCGATTATGGCAACCCAGTGTTCCACGAACAGTATTCTTGGTGCACCGGCCTTTGTGGCGTTTGCTGCCGGGGGCGGATTGGTGTGGCTGCAGTACGAGCTCGCTGTACCGCTGGCCATGATCGTGCTGATGCTGTTTTTTATGCCGGCTTTCCGACATTTGCAGCTTGTGTCGGTGTACGCGTACCTCGAGCGGCGATTCGATCTTGCGACGAGGTTGACGCTCAGCGGTCTGTTCATGTTTGTCCGCGCCTTCGCCACCGCGGTCACGGTTTACAGTGTGGCGATCGTGATCGACCTGATCACGGGTCTGGGTTTTGTTGGTGCTGTGCTGATTCTTGGCGTCTTCACCGTCGTCTACGACTTCCTGGGCGGTATTCGCGGCGTCATCTACAGCGATGTGATTCAGTTGCTGATTCTGGTGGTGATGTTGGTGGTGGTGCTGATCTCATTGATCAGCGCGGCGGGCGGTGTTGAGTCGATGTGGGCGCAGTTGGCGCCGGAGCGTCGCGTCACCCTGGACTTCAGTAGCCACGGACTTGGCGATGGCCAGACCTTTGCCTTCTGGCCCATGCTGTTCGGTGGTTTGTTCCTGTACGTATCCTATTATGGCTGTGATCAGAGTCAGGTTCAGCGGCAGCTGAGTTCGCGCAGTATCGACGGCACCAATAACGCGTTGCTGATCAACGGGCTCTTCCGGTTCCCACTGGTATTGCTTTACTGCATGGTCGGTGTAGGGATCGCGGTGTACGCCAGTAACCACCCCGAGTTCATCGACGGTTTGCCGGCCAAAGGGGAGGGCCGGGAATACAATCTCGCCGTGCCGCTGTACATGCTGAATGCGCTGCCCATCGGTGTGGTGGGACTGTGTATGGTGGCGCTGTTTGCGGCCGCCATGTCGTCTCTGGATTCGGTTCTCAATTCCTTGAGCGCAACCACCATGGAGGATTTTGCGCGTCGGTTTTCGCAGCGAGGCTGGACCGATAAACAGGAGCTTTGGATCTCGCGTTTGCTAACGGCTGTGTGGGGTGGCATCACCGTCACGATGGCATTTTACGTGGGCGATATCGCCCCCACCGTGCTGGAGGCGATCAACAAAATCGGATCTCTGGCGAATGGCCCCATACTCGCCGTTTTCGCTCTGGGCTTTTTGACGGAGCGCGTGTCGGGCCCCCACGCGATCACCGGGCTGTTGGCGGGTATTGCACTGAATGCGATGTGCTGGCTGTTCTTACCTGGGCTGTCGTGGTTATGGTGGAACGTGTTCGGAGCGGCGCTGACGTTCTGTGTTGCCGTGGGTTTGAGCTGGATGATGCCGAGCGGAATGGGCCAACGTGTTGTTCTCAAGGATCTGCTGGAGCGAGGCGTCCAGCAGGTGCTACTGACGGAAGCTCGGGTGAATTGGTATCGCCGCAGCGTCTGGTTGATGCTGTGGTTTCTTACACTGCTGTTGTTGCTGGTTGCCCTGTCAGCGAGCTAGTCGATGAGATTTCACCGCGTGTTGCGCGAATACTGCGTCAGGCTGTATGAGGGTCCACGACCCTGGCATGCACCAGTGCCGGTGCGAGACGATTGCGCAGGGGCGGAATCAGTGACAGTGCCTTATAAAACTTGGTGTATTGAGGGTAAGGGTCGGCGTAGGTTTGTACCGACACGGGCAAGAGGCCCTGGACGCTGCGCAAAAAGCGCGGTATGTCGCCAATGGTGATTCCCCAGGGCATCGGTGGTGTAGTGTAGTGCTGAGTAAGTTGCATGCCCTGCATCGTTCGTCTGGAGAAGCCCGGAGGTATCGTATCAAAGAACAGTTGGGCATCGGGAAATCTGGCGGCGATTGCTTCCAGCAACGCCGCCACATCCGCGTTTGAAAAGTACATCAACAGGCCGGAGGCGCTGATGAACGGTCGGCTTGTTGCGGGCACATGATCCATCCACGAAAAGTCCATGGCCGAGCAGGCGATGTGCTGCACGCGCGGGTCAGGCGGCAGCAGTTGGTCGCGCAGCGCAATGGCTTCCGGTACGTCGACGCTGATCCACTGCAGCGGGGCATCGCCGAGCCGCCAGAGTTGTGAATCCAAACCTTCGCCCAGCGCTACCACGGTCGGTTTGCGGGTTTCCAACCGCAGATAGTCTGTTACGAGTTCGTCGCATCGGCGGGCGCGGATGGCATGCATGATGGATGCTTTCCCGAAGCGAGCCTCAAAGTCGTAATCGATCCTCTCCGTCAATTCGATCGACAAGGGGTCATGCAGAATCGGATTTGATTGGCTCGCGGCAAAGGCACGGTTGTACAGTGGCCAGAGCATGGTTTCTGGAACGCCATTCAATAGGGGCGCGATCGGCGCGGGGTTGGATTCTGCCATAGCCATCAACAGAGCTCCCGGGGTTAGACCCTGAACAATCACCAACAGAGCGGGCGTGCCTGTGCCGACCGCGGATCCCACGCTGTTTGCCTGGGACGGCAGGAGGTTGCGGCCCTTTATGAGAATGATTATCATTGATGAATCAAAAGTCAAGAGGCTGGCAAGCCTGTCGCGATACAGAGGAACCGCCGGACGTTTGCGCTCGGCATGGGTTGCGGGTCACCCGCGGACCGTTCGAGCAGCCACTGGTACTGCGATGCCATGGACGCCGGTCTGTGGCCGCCAGCGTTAATCGAAAAGCAGGTAATTGCCCATGCTGACAAAACTTCGCGAGGCCGTGTCCTCAGCCGCTCCAAAGAAAGAGTTCAACACCCGCGTGCAAAGGCTTGAACGTCTTTCACCTCATCTGCTGCGGGTGGTACTGACCGGTCAGGCACTGGACGATTTCCCCTCGGGATTCGAGGGCGGCTATGTCAAACTGGCATTGCAGCGCAGCGATGGTTCGCCGTGCAAGCGGTCCTATACGGTTCGCGGGTTTTCCCCGCAAGCGCGCGAGTTGGTGCTGGACATGGTGGTGCACGACCACCGGGGCCCGGCCGCCGACTGGATAGCCGCAGCCGTTCAGGACGGTGAGCTGATGTTGAGTGGGCCGGGCAGATGTGCGCCGATCAATGTCGAGGCGGACGCATTTCTGCTGGCAGGCGACCTCAGTGCCCTGCCGGCGATCTGTGTCAATTTGGCGCGCCTGCCGGCCGATGCCATTGGCCAGGCGGTGCTCGAAGTCCCCGGCGAAAGTGACATGATCGACGTGCTGGCGCCTGCTGGCGTGCACATCCAATGGTTGTTCAACCCGATCACGAACCCGCAGCCGGATTTGCTTGAGCGGACAGTGCGTGCTCTGCCGTGGCCCGAGGGGCAGGTCGCGGTCTGGATTGCCGGGGAGTTTGATGCCGCAAGAGGTCTGCGACGCTATCTGCGCACGGAGCGCGCCGTACCCAAGTCTCACAGCTACATATCCTGCTACTGGAAGCGCGGTGTCAGCGACGAGGGCATGAAGGCGGCCAAACGCAACGACCGCGATATGTGGTAAAGCGTAAATGCCCCGATGAGCGCACTGGAGCGAACGTCAGGTCCATTATTGGTAGAGCCCCTTACGAATCAGAGACGTTGAGGACTCTCGGTGTTTGGCTGCTCGACGCAGGCCCGGCGGGTGGCGAGGCCTTGTTCTTCGCGATGTGGCGCAGGCAAGTCGTTCTCGGCGGCGAGCTCGATCTCTTTACAGCGCATCGTTGCTGCAGTCGGTGTCAGCATTCACTGGATTGCATCGGGCGATGTTGCCGCCGGGAATGGTGACCTGATAGTCCGTGAAGCGTTCGTCCGGCACCGGGTAGTCCGTGCTGACAAACTGTGCGCCGGACGCAAGCGCGTTCTCCCTGCGTGTGGTATCGCCGGAGCGAGCCTGCTCCGTCGCCGCATCGGCTCTGGTGCGCACCAGATAGCCCTGGCGAACCAGGTCCTGGATCGCTGCAAAGTCATCTGGGCTGTTCTGCTTTATGAAGGCAGCCTCGGGTGTGCCCGGTTCAGAATCTGTAAACAGTATTCTACCCGCCAGTGCGGGGTGCCCTTCAATGTAGCTGTCGCGTATCGAGCCGCCATTGTCCAGGGCGAACATGACACGCCCCCGCGCCAGATCCAGTCCGGGCCAGCCTCTATCGAGTATGGCTTCTTCCAGGGAGACATACTCGCCTCTCACCCAATCGGGCGTGATGATGTGCTCCTCGTCGAACACGGACAGGATGGTGCCGTCGATTAAGTCCAGCGCCTCGGCGTCGAACGGCAGCGGTACGGCGAAGCCAAGGTCCAGTGGATCGGCAATGGGTGACTCTTTGGCCTCAACCAAAATCATGATGGGCAGGTGCCCAGGGTTGGCCACCGACCAGTCCCTAACTTCTACCAGGCAGGCAGCGAAGGTGTAGCAGGAACTCTCGTAATCGATCTCCTGCACGTGCAGCACTTTGAGTCCGGGTTCGCTCAGCTCGGGTATGCCCGAGGCGGTATCTTCTCCGATGAAGGCGAACACCTGCCGGTCTGCGTACAGCCCGCCCTCGGGGTCATGAAAAATGTCCAGTTCAATCTGGCGGATGCCCTGGGAGGTAAACTGCTCGGTGAGCGGCACGTGCGAGTAGTCCAGGGTCAGCACGGTCTCTGGTATGAAGCCCAGCAGGGCGTCAAACAGGTCAGGTCGAATGGCCTGCTTGTAGCTGTTGTGCGTCCCCAGATACTGCACCTGATTCATAGCAACGGCGCTGCCGACAGAGCTGTCGACGGCGCTGTCGCTGCCGTCGCTGCAGGCGAAGAGTGCCGGCAGTCCCAGGCCGAACAGGGCAGTTGAGGCAAATGTCTGAAGACGTGTCATAAGCGCTGTGCTCGTTTATTTATTGTATTTGCCCGTAACTTAACGAATGCAAGCCAGTAGCACAATGAGTGTGCGCGGCACAGCCTTTGTGCAACGGGTAATAGACGTTACGTTGACCCCGGCGAATTCCGCTATGGTTCTTGATTGGCGCTCGCCCCCTCACCCGGCTGCAAAACAGCAGCTGTTTTGTTTCTCCCGAGACATGCGTAAGGTATGCGGATTCTGTCTCGCATCGTGGGGAACATCGCGCCTATGCTGAAATGGGCTATTGGAATTTTCGCGGCGGTCGGGCTTGTCTTGGTGGCGGCACTGCTCACGGTGGATAAGCACGTTCGCTATTTGGTCACCCACCCTCCCACCAATACCGATGTGCTGTTCTGGTCAATCCCTCAGAGAGACGGCGCATTTCGCAGCATGGACTGGTTTTCCTTCATGGCCGAATCCAATGTAATCCCGGCGGGTGGCCGCGTTTACCCCTTGCATGAGGGCGCACCCCTGCGTCTGGCATTGGATGTTGATCAGTACATGCAAGAACAACGTACTGCGGCGCTGGTGATTGTGCACGATGGCAAGATCCGCCTGGAAGCCTATGGACTGGAGTTTGATGACACAGGGCGCTGGACCAGCTTCTCCGTCGCCAAGTCGATGACCTCCACACTGGTGGGCGCCGCTATCAAAGACGGCTACATCGATAGTATCGATGACAAGGTGTCCGATTACATCCCCGACCTGAAGGGCTCTGTCTATGACGACGTGTCCATTCGCCAATTGCTGACCATGACCTCGGGCGTGCGCTGGAACGAAGACTACGAGGACGAGGACAGTGACGTAGCGCGCTTCAACAACCACGAGGCGGAGCCGGGTGTGGATGTCACCGTCAGTTTCATGCGCAATCTGCCTCGTGAGGCGCCCGCCGGTAGCAAGTGGGTGTACAAGACCGGTGAGACGAACTTGATTGGCGTGCTCGTCAGCTCGGCGACAGGTAAAAGTCTTTCCCAGTACCTGTCCGAGAAAATCTGGGCGCCGTTCGGTATGCAGCAGGATGGGAGCTGGATACTGGGGTCTACGGGACTTGAAATCGGCGGCTGCTGCGTGCAAGCCGCTGCCCGCGACTACGCACGGTTCGGTGTGTTCATGCTCGAAGGGGGGCAGGTGGACGGCAAGCCGGTGCTACCGGAGAGCTGGATCGCAGAGGCGACCGCAACACAGGTGGGTATAGGTGCACCGGGGAAAGGTTATGGCTATCAGTGGTGGACCTATGACGATGGCAGCTACGCGGCGCAGGGTATCTTTGGTCAGGGCATCTTCATTGACCCCGGCCGTAAACTGGTCATTGCTTCCAACAGCAACTGGCCCCGCGCGACGGACTACAAAACCGTTGGTAAGCAGCGGGAGGCTTTTTACGCCGCCGTGCAGGCGGCGATTGATGCCGAGTGATGCTGTGACATTGAGTTAACGAAGCGTTGCGCTGATTTGCCTTGGTTTGCGATCGAAAAGCCGACACAAGGCCGGCTCGTATATTTTGTGGCCCGCCCGAGAGGATTCGAACCTCTGACCTCTGCCTCCGGAGGGCAGCGCTCTAGTTTCTCATGAGCAACCATATGCAATTAAAAACATTAAATATCAATAATATAATTGGTTAGATATACTCATGCTATTCTATCGTTACCACCCCTAATCGAGTGATTTCGGAGACTAAAGTGAGACTAACAGACGTAGCGATTCGCCAGCTAGCACTCGTTGAATCGGGCCAAAAGAGATATCGTGATGATGTAGTCCCCGGTTTCGGCATCACCGTTGGTACGAACAGAAAGACCTTCTTTGTAATGTATGGTCGGGAGCGGCGGTTGAGAACCCTCGGCCAGTGGCCGGATGTGTCGCTGAAACAGGCGCGCCAAGAAGCGCGACAGGTGTTGGCACACCAACTCAATCGCAAACGCACAGTGAGCTTTGGAGAAGCGAGGCAAGCCTTTCTCGATGACTGTACGACACGTCTGCGGCAGACCACCATTGACCGCTACTACTACTCACTGAAAACCATCGAAGCCAAGACGCTTGAGAGCGTGAGTACGGATGTAACCGATCCGAATCACCTCAAGGCACTAAAAGTCTTCTATAACTGGTGCATCGATCACCAGCTGATCGACCACAACCCCTTCATTCGCCGAAAGGTAGTGTTTGGCAAGCGAGAGCGGGTTCTCACTGACGAGGAGGTGAAGGCTCTCTGGCAGTATGAGCATGAGCCCTACTCGCATATGGTGAAAGCGCTTCTTCTCACGGGTCAGCGACGCAATCAAATCTGGCGCTTTCAAGCAGAATGGATAGAGGGTGATGAAATCACCTTTCCCTCCTCAATTATGAAGAGCAAGCGGACTCATACACTGCCGCTGACCGGCTATGAACGGTATCTAGGAGAGACTCGCTTTAATAGCTGGAGCAAGGCGAAGGTGCGCATCGATCAGCATACTGAGGTTAATGGTTGGGTGATCCATGACCTTCGGCGCTACTTCAGTACCACGATGGCTAAGATTGGCACTCCGCTTCACGTAACGGAGCAAATCATGGATCACCGCTCCACGCTCTCAGGGGTTGCGGCTGTATACAACCGTTACGACTTCATGGATGAGATGCGCGAGGCGCTTGCAAACTATCACCAGCACATAGAGACTGTAGTTGCCTCCGCTTAGCGGCGGGGGTACCTAGGTCTAATCCACCTCGGTCATCTAGATGGCCTCCCCTACGGAGTCATCTACGATGGAAAAGTTACTTACGAAGAAGCAAGTCAAAGAACTGGTTGGTTTTGGATTTGCCCATATTGACCGCATGGAAAAAGACCCTGACTACGACCACTGGAATTTTCCACGGCGAGTTCGGATTGGCTTCCGCGTTTTTTGGGTCAACTCTGAAATTCAGTCTTGGATTGCGGATCGAATAGCTGAACGTGATGCTTCCTGAATTGGGAAGCGGAAAGGGGCGGGGTGACTCGCCCCTTTTTTATACACACCAGCATACATACTGTTTGTATGATTGTTGTAGCGAAGATGGTGTATCCAAGATACCTCCACTTTACTCAAGAGTTCTCATCAAGTTTCGTTTTTGTCGCTCTGATTCAGTGCGAGACATCTCTGATCTCTCTCCACTCTTTTCAGCACCACCGATCATGGGCTGTATAAAGTTATTGATTTCGGCCAATCGTTGAAGCGAAGCTGTCGACGTCCAACCCTCTGATCTTTCGTTTCAAACGCGGCGACTGCGGCACCTCGAGATACGTTAGGTAGACACTGCTGCGACCGATGCCCGAGTCGAACCCACGAACTCGCCACACTCCTGCCGAGCTTTGCTTGATATCTCCTACTTCCTTTCCGTCATACCTGAGTTTAACCGGGGTATGATCGTTAGCAGGGTCGACTGGGAGGCGGTTCTTTAGAAGGTTGCATTAGCGCAAAGATACGATCTAGCAGACCTCAAATGGTAACAAACAAACAAACAAACAAACAAACAAACAAAGAAAGCCCGTGAAGCTGAAACTAGGCGTTCTAAGTCCATAACTGGATAAAAACGGGGTGTGCCACTAGTATTTTGGAAGGTCTTTCGAGGCATCACAGCCCTTCAAAAGGAGACTTCAAAGTGAAAATCATCGTCTTAATACCAGGCATTATGGGTAGCTCGCTAGAGCTTCCCGATGAAGAAGTATGGCCCCCAACGGTGGGTGAGGTCATTTTCGGCTACAAGCGTATTCAAAAACTACTGCGGGATGACCTAGAAGTTGGGCAAATTATTCGCCGCGTAGGGCCAAAGGCCGTATACAAGACTTTGATAGAAGACTTGGCTGTTTGCGGCTATACCGAACACAGCACGACTAGAAAGCTTGTATTGTTCCCCTACGACTGGCGCAGGTCTAATGCGGACACTGCCGATACACTCGCTGATAGGATGGATCAACTGGTCGTAGAGCACCCGGGGGCCGTCATCACCTTGATGGCTCACTCTATGGGCGGATTGATCAGTCGATATCTGCTAGAGTCTGGCCGGTACTCAGGGCGCTCGTTTTTCAACGCGGTGACACAGCTGATAACGCTGGGAACACCCCATATAGGCGCTCCTAAAGCGTTGATGCAGTTGGAGGGTAAAGAGAGCAACCTGGGCATATCAGGCCCTGACATCCAGATTCTCGGTAACGACACTCGGTACCCGGCACTGTTTCAGCTGGTGGGCACCCGGGACAATGCCTACACGGTCAAGCGCGCATTGCGGGGACACGTCCCTGATGTGTTAGATCCCTTTGATTCGCAAATTCAGCAGGATCTTGGTATGAACGCGGCTAATGTCACGGCTGCATTGGATTTTTGGCAAGGCCTAAACCCACAAAACAAACCGCCGACGGTGGGTTATCTCTGTGTGATTGGGACTTCCTTCACCACGATCGTACGCAGCGAGCAAGCGCCCGGAAACCCTGGATTGATCACAATAGATAGAAAAGATACGGGTGATGGGACTGTGCCGGTCACCAGTGCCGGGCTGGCTGGTTACCCTCATCTCTACTCACGAAAAAGTCATGCTACGGTGTTTGAAGACCGAAGGTTTCGTCGTTATCTCTACACATTTCTCGATGCCCCAAGCAATGCTCTGCCACAGTCTGCGGACCAATCCGTACAAGCGGGCGACGACAATGCGGTCGGCGTCGCCGTTGGTAAAGAAACTTACGCCGTAGGTGAGCCGATTGAGGTTGTGCTGTCCTACGCTGCACCTCGCAAAGATCCAGCGGAGGTATTGCGTATTCGGAGGTGTGATCAAGATTCGGGATATCCTGTGGATGATTTGCCGTCAATGGATATAGAGCTGTCGCTTATGGGTGTGGCGTTGGAAGAGTGGCGCTTTATGGCCGAGCCGGACCTAGAGCCTGGCCTTTACCGCATAGCGCCTGACGGCGCCAGTGATGATCCCCAGGCTACATTTTTCTTTGTACAGTAATCATGACTTCACTGTTTGAACTTTCACGAGCCGTCTATACGTGGGCTTCGGTGAACGGGATCCTTATCGATACGCCGCCCCGATTTGATTCGGGAAACCTTGCGCTTGTTCCGTTTTTGCCGGATACCACCGATTTCTTTAGGCAACGTAAAATCACGCGTGTCGGCTATGATGAGGAAAGCAAAACCTTAACGATTTACTCTAGGTTACCAATCGCGAAAGCGAAAAAAGAGCGGTTGATCAGTCAATTCAGCGCACGCTACCGTGAGTTTGATTACTCGCTGGTGTTGAGCGAGTCCAGGCCACACAAGATACGGACCAATGTGCAGAGTTATGGTCAGCTGGTGCCCGTTCATAGAAACGGCGATGCTATCTGCTGCGGGTCCAGTGTGGGTATTGGAAACCAACGTAACGCCGGGACGCTTGGCGCATTGGCATCAAAAAAGGGCAGTCCTAAGACGATCTATGGCTTATCTTGTAACCATGTAATCGGCGGATGCAGCACCGCTCGACCTTTGACGCCCATCGTCGTCCCAGGTATTCAAGACGTCAGTGCGGATCATC
>JBCCYE010000003.1:0-193261 GCA_039190425.1 Pseudomonadota bacterium
AACACAGCACCTCCTAACTGCATATCAACTTCAAATGCGGATCAAATCCTCATGTCCGGTATTGATAGTTTGTATGTATCTTACTCGGGCAATTTGTCCGAGACTCGGGCCGAACAGCTTGAGTCTTTAAAAACATTGGCCCAATCGTCAATCGCTGCGGAAAACGCACTCGCAGCATTGGCTCTCAATGATCATCTGTTCGAGGTCCGTGATCGTGGCAAGGGGCGATTTCCCTATCTTCTTGCCGACAATTGGTTTCATGTCCAAGTATCCGGTCTGAATGCGAGCCGACTCCCACTGGCCTACGTCCAACTTAGCAGTGAGGTGCTGACCAGAGCGGGGTGGGTTGCAGCTCTGAGCTATCTCAATAAGGTTCTCGACGCGCTACAGCCGCAAGATCAGGAACCGACCATCAGTCGAGTGGATTTGTGTACGGATTTTACCACCAGCGTTCACCTGGACGCGCTTCCAGCTTACAGCTGGGTGACTCGCTCGAAACGACGCAGTCGCCACTACATCGACGATAGGTTCACGGGCCTTACCTTTGGCCAGGGAGGCGACCTGTCCTGTAGGCTATATGACAAGACCGAAGAACTGAAAAAATCGCGGAAAACCTATTTGTATCCCGTGTGGCAGGCGAAGGGTTGGGATGGCGTAATGCCCGTTTGGCGACTGGAGTTTCAGTTCAGACGTTCAGTGCTGCGAGAGCTCGGAATCGAGTCCCCTGAAGACTTGGCGCTACACACCGCGGACCTTTGGGTTTATGCGGTTAGTCAATGGCTACGCTTGGCTATCCCCAATCATAATGATGCCACCCGAGCGCGGTGGCCTACCCATGGGCTCTGGGAGCTTTTACTAAGTGCTGAATGGGATTGGGACCCAGGTGAACCGCTGAGCAGGATTCGCAAAGCACGATTGCCCGATGATCACTACTTGTTCTTTAATGGCATCAGCGGAATTACCTCTTATATGGCCAGTAAGGGTATTGAGGATTTTTACGACGGATTGAAAGGGTTCATCACTGACGCGGTGGCCTACCACCGGCTCATTGGCATTGAGACTGGGGAGAATCTGCAAGATTACGCTCTCGCTAAGGCTCGGGAGAAGGCTCGACGCTACAACACCCTAATCAACCCGAGAGAGGGCTCTGACGATGGCACAGAGGGAAGGGCGTGAGACGATATGCGAACCTACTCCGTCGAAGAGGCGGCTCGACTTTTGCTCATCAGCCCAGCTACGGTACGGCGCTGGGCACACTGCGGCCGCCTGAGAGCCAGGAAGCCCGGTCGTCGCTGGGTCTTTATGGAAGCCGATCTTGTGGCGTTTCTGGAATCGTCGTATGGTGCTTCTGGGCAAGCGTCCGTAGGTGGCTGTAAGGAGGAACCCTTATGGCACTCTATCGACGAGGAAGGGTCTGGTGGCTCGATGTGCAGACACCCTCAGGGCAGCGAATACGCCGCTCTACTGGGACTGACGACCGCACGTTGGCTGAGGAGTACCACGACCACCTAAAAGTGAGCCTTTGGCGGGCTCATCGACTCGGTGAAAAGCCGAGACGCACCTGGCAGGACGCTGTGGTGCGCTGGGTCCGAGAGAAAGACTCAAAAGCGGATCATGGAAAAGACCTGGCCAAGCTACGATGGCTTGATCAACATTTCGGGGGTTTGTACCTCGATGAGATAAGCCTCGATACGATTGACCAGGTGGGGTTGATCAAGAAGTCTGAGTCCACCCCAGCCACTGCAAATCGTTATCTGGCACTGGTGAGAGCGATCTTGCGAGCGGCTCGAGATGATTGGGAGTGGATTGATCGATGTCCGCGAGTGAGGCTCTACTCGGAACCCAGGAAGCGCGTACGTTACTTGTCCCGTGCAGAAGCTGATGTGTTGCTCTCGGAATTGCCGCCCCATTTGGCCGATATGGCTGAATTCAGTTTGGCGACCGGGCTGAGACAGCGCAATGTTAGCTACCTGCGGTGGGACCAAGTCGATGTGTCGCGTCGTATGGCCTGGATTCATGCGGATCAATCCAAGTCAGGTAAGGCAATCGCAGTCCCGCTGAATAGGGCGGCTCTGTCCGTGCTGACTCGCCGACTGGAGAAACATCCAGAATGGGTGTTTACCTACCGAGACAACCCGGTGGATCGCACTTCTACGAAAGCGTGGAAATCGGCCTTATCACGTGCTGGGATCAAGGACTTTCGTTGGCATGACCTACGCCATACCTGGGCGTCTTGGCACGTTCAGAATGGGACCAGCTTGCAGGAGCTTCAAGCTCTGGGCGGTTGGTCCAGCTTTGAGATGGTATTGCGCTATGCGCACTTGGCGGCTGATCATTTGCAGGCAGCAGCGTGTCGGATCGATGACACACCTACGACACAATCGGTCCAACATCGAGGCTTACGGCTTGTGACCAGTCAATAACTTAACCCAGCCAAGCGAAACATCTCCAGAAGGTAAGTGATTGTGGTTTCAGGGGTTTAATCGTTCGGCGGTAAGAATGCCAACGATTAATGTATGGTGCCCAGAGACAGAATCGAACTGCCGACACGGGGATTTTCAATCCCCTGCTCTACCAACTGAGCTATCTGGGCATTGGTGCGAGAGGCCTGCGGAGCTGCAGGAGGCGCGTATTAAACCGTCCCGGGCGGGGGTAGTCAAGGCTGTGGGGAGGTGCTCCCTCGAGGCAGAGCCGCGTATTGGCAGCGTTTTCCTCAGCTAGCTTGTGGTGGGACGTAGCCCTCCACCTGATCGTAGTCTTCCCCGGCGAAGAACTTCTCCATTTCCTGTTGCAGGTACTTACGAGCCTCAGGGTCCACGAGGCTTAAGTGCTTTTCATTGATGAGCATGGTCTGGTGACTCTGCCAGTCCTGCCAGGCCTGTTTGGAGATGGAGGCAAAAATCTCGTCCCCCTTAGGTCCCGGGTAGGGCGGGGCATCCAGGCCCTCTAATTCCTTCTGATACTTCTTGCAGAACACCGTACGGGACATGGTCAGAACTCCCTGTTTGATTGGCTCTCCGCGAGCTGGGTCAGCAGATTGACGACGGGTGCTGCCAAGCCTATTTGCGGCGCTTGAGCAAGGTTATACCAGAGCTGTACGCCATCTTCCATCACACCGTTTGGACGTTTCTCCAGTCTCACCAGTACGGGCGTGATGTCCAGATGGTAGTGGCTGAACGTGTGCCGAAACGTTGTGAGTCGCTCACTCCCTGTAGCGATAGGTCCCCAGCGATGGAGACAGAGACGGGTCGCCTCATCGAGACTGGTAGCCTCAGGGAAACACCAAAGGCCACCCCAGATTCCAGGTGCCGGGCGTTTTTCCAGCCAGACTTCGTTGTCGGGCGTGTGCGCGATCAAAAAGTGTGTGGCTTTTACGGGCTTTTGGGTGCGGGGCTTTTTGCCGGGATAGTCGAGAAGGTCGCCAGCTGCGAACCCCTCACAGGTTGTGTTCAGGGGGCATTGCACACAACCGGGTTTTGAGCGCGTGCACAGTGTGGCTCCCAGATCCATCATGGCCTGGGTGTAGTCGGCACAGCGTGCCTGCGGGGTGTACTGCTCAGCGATTTCCCACAGGCGGTTGTGCACGGGGGTGTGTCCAGGCCAACCCGTTACGCGGTGGTGGCGGGCCAATACCCGCTTGACGTTGCCGTCGAGAATACTGGCGCGCTGGCCGGTGGCGATGCTGAGAATGGCGCCGGCGGTGGAGCGGCCTACTCCGGGCAGTTCGCACAAGCCGTCCAAGGAATCGGGAAACTCGCCATCGAGGTCATTGGCCACCCGTTTCGCGGCCTTGTGCAGATTGCGTGCTCGGGCGTAGTAGCCCAGGCCGGTCCAGTGGTGCAGCACCGTGTCTTCGTCTGCCGCAGCGAGATCTTGCACTGTGGGGAAGACCTCCATAAACCGCTCGTAGTAGGGGATGACGGTTGTCACTTGCGTCTGTTGCAGCATGATCTCCGAGACCCACACTCGGTAGGGGCTTGTATCGTGCTGCCAGGGCAGGTCTTTGCGGCCATGTTCTTCGAACCAAAGCAGTACGCGGGTTGCAAAATCTGTCGACATGGTCCGAGCTATGCGCGCAATTTCCTGTGCGGGTTGGCGGGTTGCTCCACGGGCGGCTTAGAACGGCGACACTCGTAGCGGTCGATGCCTATAATAACCAGAAAACCTGCCCTTTGCGGTTTATGAGCCCTTGGAACTGGAATCTGCATGATCAGAAAGTACTGCCATACAACAATACTGAACTTGTTGGCGGGTTGCTTGGCCTGCTATGGCTCAGTATCCGCGGACTTCTTGGATGAGTTGCGTGATCCGGAAGGTGGGTGGCCCGATGCCAGTCAGTATCTGCTGGACCGTCAGTATTCCTTTCTTCCGGAGCCTATCATTTGGGGCGAGGCAGTAGGTGTGCTGGAAACGGAACTGCGCTGGGACTTCAACCCGCGCATCAGCGCTCTGGTGTTTGCGGGCGTTGGCCGTGCCGCCAGCGCATTCAGCGATCTGGGCTCGGCTGCCACGGAGCCAGCACAAGGTCTGGGGCTACGTTACCTCATCGCCCGCAAGCTGGGTCTGCGCGGTGGCTTTGATGTTGCCTTGGGTCGCGAGGACACGGTCTTTTACATCACGGTTGGTCAGAATTGGAGTTACAAGCGGGGCGACAGTTTCCACCACAGCTAGAAAAATCCCAATGAAATCAAGGCCTCGATTCCTTATAATGGCCGCCTTTTCAGGCGGCGGGCCACAGGGCGCGCGCCCTACTTCCCGTTGGAGGGACCCATGGCTGAGCGCAAGGCCACCGTGACTCGAGACACGCTGGAAACCCAGATCACCGTCAGTGTGAATCTGGACGGTACCGGAGCGTCTACATTCGATACCGGTATTCCTTTTCTGGAGCATATGCTGGACCAGGTGGCGCGTCACGGAATGATTGATCTTGATATCAACGCCAAGGGTGATCTGCACATCGATGACCATCACACGGTCGAGGACATCGGTATCACGCTCGGCCAGGCTGTTGCGGAGGCGGTTGGGGACAAGAAAGGCATCGCTCGTTACGGCCATGCTTACGTACCCCTGGATGAGGCTTTGTCCCGAGTGGTCATCGACTTCTCGGGCCGGCCGGGTGTGGAGTTTCACGTCGATTTCACGCGCGCCGCGGTGGGCGGCTTCGATGTGGATCTGTTCATGGAGTTTTTTCAGGGCTTTGTAAACCACGCGCTGGTAACGCTGCACATTGACAATCTGCGTGGCGACAATTCTCACCACCAGGCTGAGACCGTATTCAAGGCGTTCGGCCGCGCTTTGCGGATGGCGCTGACGGCGGACCCTCGCAGCGCCGGCATGACGCCTTCGACCAAGGGCGTGCTCTGACGCCGGGCCAGCCGTGCGGATCAGTAGCAAACAGACGCGGGAATAATGAGTGGCACCGTCGCAGTAATTGACTATGGCATGGGCAACCTGCATTCGGTTGCCAGTGCTCTCGAGCACGTTGGCGCCGATAAGGTGTTAGTGACTCACGATGCGGCTGAGTTGCGCCGTGCGGATCGGGTAGTGTTCCCCGGCGTTGGCGCGATTCGCGACTGCATGTCGGAAATTCGTCGCCTGCGTTGCGACGAGTTGCTCAAACAGGCGCTGAATGAACAGCAGGTGCCGGTGCTGGCAATTTGCGTTGGTTTGCAGGCGATGATGACCTACTCCGCAGAAAACGACGGTGTTTCCTGCCTGGATATCATTCCCGGTGATGTACGGTACTTTGGCAATCCGTTGACCGATGCCGGTGGTGAGCGTTTGAAAGTGCCTCACATGGGCTGGAACAGGGTGCACCAGGCGCGTCAGCACCCACTCTGGGACGGTATCGAGGACGGTACGCGGTTTTACTTTGTGCACAGCTTCTATGTACACGCGCAGGATCGAAGCCTGCTGGCGGGTAGCGTGGAATACGGCGTCAGCGCAGACGCTGCGCTGGCCAAAGACAATCTGTTTGCGGTGCAGTTTCACCCTGAAAAAAGTGCCGCGGCCGGGCTGCGCTTGCTGCAGAACTTTGTCAATTGGAGCGGTACATGACGGGCGGAACACGGCCAATGCTGATCATTCCAGCGATCGATCTGAAAGACGGGCAGTGCGTTCGCTTGCGTCAGGGTGTGATGGAAGACAGCACGGTGTTTTCTGACGACCCGGTCGCGATGGCGCGGCGCTGGGTAGACGCAGGTTGCCGACGCCTGCACCTGGTGGATCTGAACGGAGCTTTCGCCGGCGAACCGGTCAATGGCGAAGTCGTCACGGCCATCGCGCGTGAATATCCCAATTTACCGATCCAGATCGGCGGTGGCATACGCGAATTGGACACCATCGAACACTACGTGCGTGCCGGGGTCAGCTACGTGATCATCGGTACCAAAGCAGTGAAAGAACCGGCATTTGTCGGGGAGGCCTGCGCGGCGTTTCCCGGCAAGGTCATTGTAGGCCTGGACGCGAAAGAGGGTTTGGTGGCAACCGATGGTTGGGCAGAGGTGTCCGATGTCAAAGCCACAGAGTTGGCCCAGCGGTTTCAAGCAGATGGCGTCAGCGCGATTGTTTACACCGACATCGCCCGCGATGGAATGATGCAGGGCGTCAACGTGGATGCGACGCTCGCCATGGCCGGGGCCTCTTCAATACCAGTGATTGCATCCGGAGGCATCACCAACCTTGACGACATCCGCGCCCTGGCCGCTGTCGCTGAGGGTGGCATCATCGGTGCCATCACCGGCAGAGCGATCTACGAAGGCACGCTGGACGTGGCTGAAGCGCAACGCCTGTGTGACGCGAAGGTCGCCTAGTCATGGGTTTGGCGAAGCGCATCATTCCCTGCCTGGACGTGGATAACGGCCGCGTCGTCAAGGGCGTGAATTTTGTCGGTATCCGTGATGCGGGTGATCCGGTGGAGATTGCCATGCGCTACAACGAACAGGGTGCCGACGAAGTGACGTTTCTGGACATTACGGCCACCCATGAGGGGCGCGATACCACCGTGCACACGGTAGAGCAGATTGCGGAGCACGTGTTTATTCCCCTGACGGTAGGTGGCGGCATCCGCAGCGTTGAGGATATTCGCACTATGCTCAATGCGGGTGCAGATAAGGTCAGTATCAACACGGCGGCCATTCACAATCCGGAACTGGTACGTGAAGCCTCTGATCGCTTTGGCGCGCAGTGCATCGTCGTCGCGATCGATGCCAAGCGAGTCGACGATGTTGACGGTCAGCCACGCTGGGAGATTTTTACCCACGGTGGTCGCAAACCCACCGGTATTGATGCGGTGGAGTGGGCCGGCCGAATGGCGAGTCTCGGTGCGGGGGAACTTCTGCTGACCAGTATGGACCGGGACGGAACCAAGAACGGTTTTGAGCTAGGGGTGACTCGCGCGATCACTGACGCGGTGGAGATCCCCGTCATCGCCTCCGGGGGGGTTGGTAACCTCGACCACCTGGTTGAAGGTATTACCCTCGGTGGCGCCGATGCTGTCCTGGCTGCCAGCATCTTCCACTTCGGGGAGTACACTGTCCCCGAGGCCAAGGCTTACATGGCTGACCGCGGTATCGAGGTTCGGTCCTGAGTCACACTCCACCCTGAACGTCTCAACCATGCCCGTGCCTGCATTCGCCTGTCGATTGCGGGCCGGCGGCGGTGCTGCCAGCGCGTCCGACACGGATATAAGACGTACGCCCTGATCCTCCAGGTTGGGCAGTGCCTGTTCCAGAAATTCTATGGTGGCTCTGTGCGGATGGCCGATACCCACAGCGCGGCCGCGCTTCTTCGCGCGATTTACCAGTTCCTCAAAGCGCTCAGCAATCAGGTCACGATCGATGTCATGATCCAGAAACACGTGTCGAGCCAGGCTGGGCACGTTGAACTCCTGTGCGACCTGATAGGCCACCGTGCGGTCTGAGGTGCGGGAATCGACGAAGTAGAGATCTTTCCAGCGCAGCTCCTGCATCAGCCAGGCCATCTGTTGACGGCGCTGCGTCAGGTCTGAGCCCATATGGTTGTTCACGCCGCGTGCGTGCGGCACTTCGTCAATAGCGCGCAGGAGCATGGTGCGAAACTCTTGCCGTGACATTTGTGGAGTCAGTGTACCCGTGTCCGCGGGGATCTCCCGCACCGTGCTCATAGGTGCGTGCAGCATTACTTCCTTGCCCCTGGCGTGCGCGCTTTCCGCGAGCGTTCTTGCGTGCGGGGTAAACGGCATGATGGCAAAGGTGACAGCGCCCGGCAGTGACAGCGCTCGCTCGCCCTTGCCGCGATGGTTGCCCATGTCGTCCATGATTAAAACCACTTCGGCCAGCGCCAAAGCCTGTTCGGCGGAAGGCTCAATGATTTCGCAAAAAGTGTCCGCGGTACTGTGCAGTGAGGTGGTTAGCAGGAGTGAGACAGACAGCAGGGCACTGCGCCAGCGCGCTGCCCGTTTTCGGTGAGTGTGTACGTACCCCTTGTTAAAACTCGCCGTCTTGTTGTTTATCACGCATCCCCAGAACGTTCAGGCCCTTTAGCAGTGTCAGGGCTTCGTAGAGTTGATTGTCCGAAGCGAACAGTTTGTTCGACACGTCGCGTTCGTTCTTGTTCTCAGCGCTATTGTTATCGCTACCGTTGGCATTGTCCAGACGCCGGGACAAATCAGCTTCTTTGATTCTGGGAGGGGTGTCGTAGGCTGTCACGCGGGCGCGTTCAACAACGATGTCCGGTGTGATGCCTTCGGCCTGAATTGAGCGGCCGCTGGGTGTGAAATACAGGGCTGTCGTGAGCTTTACGGCACGGTCTTCCGACAGCGGTAGAATGGTTTGCACGGAGCCCTTGCCAAAACTGGCGGTGCCCATGACCACCGCGCGACCGTGATCCTGCAGGGCGCCCGCTACAATCTCGGAGGCACTGGCAGACCCGCTGTTGATCAGGACGATGATCGGTGTGCCCTCGCTGATATCGATCTTGTCGGCGTTGTAGCGTATGTCGGAATTATCGAGCCGCCCCTTGGTGTAGACCACGTTGCCGCCGTCAAGGAACATGCCTGCTACGTCAACGCTGGCGCTGAGTACGCCGCCAGGATTGTTGCGCAGATCGAGAACCAGACCCTTGAGCGCCTGCTGTTGTTGAAGTTTTTCCAGAGATTTACGCACATCCTGTCCGGTGCGGTTCTGAAACTGCGCAATGCGAATATAGCCGTAACCGGGTTCAAGGAAGCGTTCGCGTACGCTGGCCACTTGGATCGTGTCGCGTTCCAGTGTCACTTCGAACGGCTGACTCTCACCGGGTCGGCCAATGGTCAAATCTATGGTGCTGCCCTTGGGTCCGCGCATGATGTCGATGGCCTCGCTGAGGGTCATGCCTTTCACCTGCTGCTTGCCCAGTTTCAGAATCACGTCGCCGCTTTGCAGCCCGGCTTCTTCCGCCGGCGAACCGTCAATGGGTGAGATGACTTTGACGTAGCCATCCTCCATGCCAACCTCAATTCCAAGACCGGTAAACTGGCCGGCCGTGGTGTCCTGTAGGCTGCGGAAAGCATCTTCGCCAAGGTAGGCGGAATGTGGATCGAGGTTCATCAACATTCCCTGGATGGCGTATTCCAGCAGGGTGCTGTCGTCAACTTCCTCTACGTAGCCCATGCGTATCTGGTGATACACATCGGCAAAATTCCGCAGCTCATCCAGCGGTAAGCTGCCGAGCGTTTCGTCGACTGCGTGGGAGGCCAGCGGCACACCCAGCGCGCAGCCTAGGAGTAAATGAGAGACCGTTCGGGAAAAGCGCATGCGTTGCACCAGAGATATCCTAAGTACCGCAGGAAACCCAGTGTACCCCATTCGTCGGGACGAGTGCCAAGCGCAAAATCAGCCCTGGCACCACTTTGCGGGGTCCGTTGGTTCGCCTTTGTGACGCACTTCAAAGTACAGCGCTGCCCGCTCCTGGCCTCCGGATGAACCCACGGTGGCGATTGGGGTTCCCGCGCTGACCCATTCCCCCACATCGCGAAGCAGGCTCTGATTGTGTGCGTACAGGCTCATGTAACCCTCGCCATGATCGATGATGATCAATAGGCCTGAGCCACGCAGCCAGTCGGAATAGACGACACGGCCGTGATGAATAGCTTGTACGGAGGCGCCTTCCTTGGCGGGGATCATTACACCCTGCCAACGCATTTTGCCCTGGTTGCGTGACCTGCCGAATCGGTTGCTGGGTTTTCCGGCGACCGGCCAGGGCATGACGCCTTTGGCTTTGGTGAAAGCCTGGTAGTCGCTCGGCAGTTGCAGATTTACCACTGCCTCCTCAATGGCGCGCAGCAGTTCCTCGCGCTCCTTCCGATCGGCTTCTTTCTGTTTCAGTTGAGCCGATTTACTGTCGATACTGGATTTAAGGGCTGCCAGCGCTTGCTCGCGTTCCTGCTGTGTAGCGACCAGCGCCTCCAGCTGTTGCTCGAGTTGGTCGCTGCGCGCCTGCAATTGCTCCCGATTGGCGGCGATGGATTGCTCAACCTCTGCGATTTCCTGCAGCGTTGCACGGTAGGCGTGCAATGTCTCGTTGCGGGCGTCGAGAAAGTAACGGTAGTAGGCCATTGAGCGAGCGACCGTATGCGGATTCTCCTGATTGAGTAACACCTTCAACTGACCTTTGCGGCTGGTCTGCCAGGCCGTTTTCAGTTCCAGCGCTAGTCGTTCCTGCTGCGCCTGGCGTTGCGCCTGCAGAGAATCGCTGCGCAGCGCCAGCGCCGTTTGTTCGTCTTCTGTGCTCGCAATGGCCTGTTCGTTGGCGTTGATGTCACGGCGCAGTTCGCCCAGCGCGGTCTCGGCGTCTTTGAGCTTTCTTTGCAATCTGCTGCGGCGCGTTGTTTCGCTGGAGATCTCCCAGGTAATGCGCTTGATATCTTCTTCAAGCTGTCGCAGTTGCGCCCGGGTTTGTTCCTCGTCAGATTGGGCGTGCACAACCGGCTGAGCAGCGGCCAGCACAGCGAACAAAAGGGCTGAGATTGCGCCCCGAAACAGGCCAGACGGAGTGTGTGGCCGGTGCGGTGCCACTCAGCGGTGTGAACTCGCCAGACTGTTATGGAAGCTGACGAGGCTGTGGCCGGACATTTCCGCGGGCTTGGTCAGGTCCATCAGCTCAAGAAGCGTTGGCGCGATATCCGCAAGAATGCCGCCCTCATTCTGTAGCGCCAGAGCCCGAGGACCGATGTAGATAAGGGGTACCAATTCCGTCGTGTGTTGCGTGTGGTGCTGTCCGGATGCGTAGTCCTGCATCTGCTCGCAGTTGCCGTGATCCGCGGTGATCAAGGCCTGGCCGCCGCTGTCGTGCAGGGCATCCTCGACCCTGCCCAGGCAGGCATCGAGCGTCTCTACCGCTTTGACCGCCGCTTCGTAGATGCCCGTATGTCCAACCATGTCGCCATTGGCGTAATTGCAGATGATGAGGTCGTATTTGCCAGAGGTAATCGCTTGCACCAGTTTGTCGGTGACCTCGGGCGCGCTCATTTCTGGACTCAGGTCGTAGGTCGCCACATCAGGCGAGGCGATCAGCTCACGATCTTCGCCGGGAAACATCTCTTCGCGGCCACCGCTGAAAAAGAAGGTGACGTGGGCGTACTTCTCCGTTTCGGCAATGCGCAGCTGTGTCATTCCGCGCTGCGCCACATAGTCCCCGAGCACGTTGTCCAGTGATTCCGGAGGAAACGCACACGGGGTATCAATGTCTGCTGCGTACTCCGTGGTCATCACGAAATCTGACAGCTGTGGCACCACTCCACGTTCGAAGTCATCGAAGTTGGCGTCGACAAACGCATGGGTGAGCTGGCGTGCCCGGTCGGCGCGGAAATTCATGAACAGCACAGCATCACCGTCGTTGACGGTGGCGGGAGAGTCCGCGTCAGTGACAATGAGTGTGGGTGCCACAAACTCGTCGTTTTCGTCTCGCGCGTAGGCGGCCTCGAGGCCTGCGCTTGCGCTCGATGCGCGGTAGGCGGCCTCACCTGCCGTGAGCATGCGGTACGCCTGCGCTACGCGGTCCCAGCGATTGTCGCGATCCATGGCGAAGTAACGACCACACAGGCTTGCCACACGGCCGACGCCCAACTCCTTGAACAGTGCATCGGCTTTGAGCAACGAGGGTCCTGCGCTTTGCGGGGGTGTATCGCGGCCGTCCAGAAACGCGTGCAGAAAAACGCGCCGTGCGCCGCGCCCGGCGGCCATACGGATCGCTGCGAACAGCTGATCTTCATGGCTGTGCACACCACCCGGTGACAAAAGTCCAAACACATGCACCGCACCACCCGCTTCAACGGCGCCGTCAATGGCGCGGGTATAGACGGGATTGTTAGCGAAGCTGCCGTCGGCAATGGCCTGATCGATGCGGCTGATGTTCTGGTGAATAACCCGTCCGGAGCCCAGGCTCATGTGGCCGACCTCCGAGTTTCCCATTTGACCGGCCGGCAGCCCGACATCCGTGCCGGAGGCGGAAATCAGGGCATGGGGTGCTTCTGCCCACAGCCGATCCCAGACGGGGGTATGTCCGTTGGCAATGGCGTTGTCGCGAGTATCTTCGCGGTGGCCCCAGCCGTCCAAAACGATCAGCACGGTGGGTTGTTTTGTGGCACTCATAACGATAGACACACAGAGGCTTCCGGGTCGTTTATTTTAACCTGTCGAGCAGGTCGGCGCACCGGCGTATGGCAAATCTGCCTCGCGGTTCCGTTTTGCCCCTCGCGGGGCTGGTTGCACTTATGGGGAGGCTGTATACTTGGCGACTTTTTAAGGGGGGCCGTCCAGCGGCTCTCGCGCCACTGGCCGTCGGCCGTCCGGCGGTCAAAGCCAACAGGTAACACAAGCGATCAATGGCTCTGTTTTTCGAATTTCTGGCTCAGCAGTGGGTGCTGGTAGCGGCGCTGCTGGTAGTCATCGTTATGCTGTTCACGCACGAGTCCCGCAAATCAGGGCCCTCGTTGTCGCCACAGCAGGCCATAAATACGGTCAACTCCGAAGATGGTCTGTTTGTCGATTTGCGCGATGCCAATGACTACAAACAGGGCCACATCGTCGGTGCCCTCAGCATTCCACTTGCCAAGCTGCCAGAGCGGCTGGTGGAGCTGGACAAATACAAGCAAAAGCCGGTGGTGCTGGTTTGCAAGATGGGGCAACAGTCAGGGGCTGCGGGCAAGCAGCTGAAAGCTGCTGGTTATGAAAAGGTCTACAAGATGACCGGGGGCATGATGGAATGGTCCAACCTGCAGCTACCCACCGCGAGCTAAGCGCCATGTCGAAATCCGTCACCATGTATACCACCCGCCTGTGCCCCTACTGCATTCGCGCCCGACATTTGCTGGATGCCAAGAATGTGCCTTATGAAGACATCGCCGTCGACGGTAAACCCGAGCTGCGGCGCCGCATGACGGAGCTCAGCGGACAGCGTACTGTTCCGCAAATTTGGATCGGCGAGCACCACGTGGGAGGCTACACCGACCTGTTTCAGCTTGAACAGCTGGGGCAATTGGACGAATTACTGGGCGCTCCTGGGGCGTCCTGAGCACTGACACAACACGGGAGGACGCCTCGATGGCCGAGGAACAAGCCGGCTCGCAGAACGAGCAACCACAGCAGCAGTTTGCACTGCAGCGCATCTACACCAAGGACCTGTCATTTGAATCACCCGGTACACCGGGCGTGTTCCGTGAACAGTGGTCACCCAAGATCAGCGTAGACCTGAACACGCGCAGCGAAAAAGCCGACGATGCCGGTGGCTTCGAAGTGGTGTTGAGCATTACTGTCACTGCAACGGTGAACGACAATACGGCGTTTCTGGTTGAGGTTCATCAGGCCGGTATCTTCCTGGCACGGGGCTTTCAGGACGACGATCTGCGCAGACTGCTCGGCACGGCGGCGCCCAACATTCTGTTCCCCTATGCGCGCGAGACGATCGACAACATTTGCGTCAAGGGCGGGTTCCCCGCCATTATGCTCGCGCCGGTCAATTTTGACGCCCTGTTCCAGCAGGCGCTGGCCCAGTCACAGGGCGCCCAGGAAGCAGCGGCGCACTAGGTTTGTGGGCCGTTGGGTAGCAGGAGGGCGGCGCCCTCCTTTTTTTGCCCGCTTAACTCAGGCCCGGGAAGTCCAACTGGCGGAGGGCTTCGTAAGCCACCAGCGCGACGGCATTGCTCAGATTGAGACTGCGACTCTCGGACCGCATGGGGATGCGCAGTGTGTTTGATGTAGGCAAAATATCCAGCAGTTCGTCGGGGAGCCCGCGAGTCTCTGGACCGAACAGCAGGGCATCACCGGCCTCGTATTGAGCGCGGTGATAGGGTGTTTTTCCCCGGGTGCTGATGGCCAGGACACGAGGCGACTGGCGCAGTCGGCAGTAACTGGCCAGATCGGGATGTACGGTCACCTGAGAGAACTCCTGGTAATCAAGCCCCGCCCGACGCATGCGCTTGTCATCCATATCAAACCCAAGCGGCTCGATGAGATGCAGTTTGCAGCCGCTGTTGGCACACAGGCGGATGATGTTACCGGTGTTGGGCGGAATCTCCGGCTCGTAAAGAACGATATCGATCATTCATCTGCAGTTCGTGACGCCATGTCCTTCATTTTGCGAGTCAGCGTATTGCGCCCCCAGCCCAACAGCTCTGCGGCGTCACGCTTGCGTCCCTGGGTATGCTGCAGAGCGACGTCGATCATGACTTTTTCAAACGCAGGCAGTGCGTCCTGTAGGATTTGCTGTTTACCCTGCAGCAGCTCCGCTCTGGCCCAGCGGTACAGGAGATCTTGCCAGTCGGATGGCGCGGCGTCCGATACTGCCGATTCTACGCTGCCGAGCTCTGGTGGTAGATCCGTCAGGTGCACTTCGCGGCCGGACGCCATAACGGTAATCCAGCGGCAGCAGTTTTCCAGCTGACGCACATTGCCGGGCCATTCCAGGCTGGTCAGATATTCCTCGGTGTCCGGCAACAGCAGCTTCGGCTCGCCGCCCAATTCCTTGGCGGCCTGAGCGAAGAAGTGCTGCATCAGGCGCGGTATGTCTTCGCGACGCTGGGAGAGTTTGGGGATGTGGATGCGGATAACGTTTAAGCGATGGAACAGATCCTCACGAAAATCGCCGCGCTTGACGAGGCCTTCCAGATCCTGATGAGTGGCGGCGATGATGCGCACATCCACGCGCACGGGAACATGGCCGCCCACTCGATAGAACTCGCCGTCGGCCAGGACGCGCAGCAGGCGGGTCTGAGTGTCCGCGGGCATGTCACCGATTTCGTCTAGAAACAGCGTCCCGCCGTCCGCCTGTTCGAAGCGACCCTCGCGCTTACTGTTGGCACCGGTGAAGGCGCCCTTTTCATGCCCGAACAGCTCCGACTCCATCAGCTCCTTGGGGATGGCCGCCATGTTCAGAGCGATGAATGGCGACTGGCCGCGAGGGCTGTGGCGGTGCAGTGCGCGAGCTACCAACTCTTTACCGGTGCCCGATTCGCCGTTGATCAGCACCGTAATGTTGCTCTGCGCGAGCCTGCCGATGGCACGAAACACCTCTTGCATGGCCGGCGCTTCGCCGATGATTTCTGTTTCTGGTAGATCTTCCGTAGCCGGCAGGCCACCGGATTGTTCATTTCTCAGCGCCAGCGCGCGCTCGGTGATTGCCACGACCTCGTCCAGGTCGAAGGGTTTGGGCAGGTACTCAAAGGCGCCCTGCTGGTAGGACGTAACCGCGCTGTCCAGGTCCGAGTGAGCAGTCGTAATAATCACCGGTACCTCAGGGTAGGACTCGTTAATGGTCGCCAGCAATTCCAGGCCATCCGTGCCCGGCATGCGAATGTCGCTAATGATGACGTCCGGCTGCTCGCTGCCAATTCGTGCCAACAACGTGTTGGCGTCGGCAAAGCTCTGATTGTCGATGCCGGCCTGACTGAGTGCCTTTTCCAGGACCCACCGAATTGAGCTGTCGTCATCGGCGACCCAGACTTTAGGGCTTCTATGCATGAGTAAATTCCATTGGTAGGTAAAGCGTAAAACGGGTGTTGCCAGGCTCACTCTCGCAGTGCAATGTGCCGCCGTGGCGATGGACGATGGATTGTGCGATGGACAGCCCCAGACCTGTGCCCGCCGCCCTGCCAGTGACCATGGGTGCGAAGATGGCGTGTTGAATGTCGTCGGGTACGCCGGGTCCGTTATCAATGATGTCCACCTGGCAGACCAGGCGGTGGCGGTGATTGCCAATGGTGAACTGCCGCTGCGGACGGGTGCGCAGGGTGATGCGGCAGCTCGACAGATTATCGGCTGCCTGCAGGGCGTTGCGGGTAATGTTCAGCACCGCCTGTACCAGCTGCGAGCGATCGCCCAGCAGCTCCGGCAGGCTTGGATCGTAGTCCCGTGTAATGGTGGATGTCGAGCCGGATTCCGCCGTCACCAGTTCCGCTACGTGCTCCAATACTTCGTGGATATTCATCGGCCGCAGATCGGGGAGCTGGTTGGGTCCGAGCAGGGTGTCCACCAAATCTCGTAGCCGGTCCGCTTCGCGGATGATGATGTTGGTGTACTCGGCGAGGTCGTCATTGGGGAGTTCTCGAGCGAGCAACTGGGCAGCGCCTCGAACCCCGCCCAGGGGATTCTTGATCTCATGAGCAAGACCGCGGATGACCGCTTGAGAGGTTTCCTGAGTGTGATGCAGACTTTCCTCCCGACTGATGCGCATGAGTCGATCCATGGTCATCAGCTCAACGATCAAACCCTCTACCTCGTGACTGGCCCGCAGGGGATTGATGATCATATCGACGTGGGCCTCCTGCCCGGACGGCATTTCCAAGGTGATGCCGCGACTGGCGAGCGGGCTATTGCCGCTGCGCGCCTGCTCGAGCTTTTCCAGCCACTCTGGCGGTTCGGACACCAGATTGCGTGCATGTTGACCGACACAGCGCGTTTCGGAGGTGTCCAGCAGGGCTTCCCCGGCGGCGTTCACCGCGGTGACGCGCAGGTCAGTACCCAACACGACCACGGCGGTGCTGAGGTTGTCCAATATGTGTCTGTCCCTGCTCATGGCGCCCTGCGTATGTGCCAGCTGAGATGGCCCGTTTTCGACTGCAATAATGAAGCCACATCTGTCCAAAGAAGCTGGAATTTGGCCTGATTTATGGCGATGCAACGCTATCTTCGCGCCAATGTGAGACATGGCCGCCAGTTTCTGGCGCAGATGGCCCGGATTCCCCAACTATCGGTAAATAATCCGATGCGGTGTGTGTTCTGTAACGGTGCTCAACAGCCAATATGCACCATTATGGTGCATATTGGGTTTGGATGTCTACCTCAGGGTGCGCGGTTGGCTCGGGCGGGTGAGTTGATGGAAGGCCGCAGCACGTAGACGGTGACACCGCTTGAGGTGGCAACGGTATTGCCGTTTTGATCCAGTACATTGACCGCCAAGGTGTGTTCACCTCGAAATACGTTGGTGAGACTCCAGCTACCACTGGATTGGGGTTCGCCCCAGGGGGCGCCGTCCATTGTCAGCTGCAGACGGTGGTCTCCGGCCAGATTTGGTTCAACCTGTGCCGTGACTGCGAAGTTTCCGGGCCCCATGGGAATGGTGGTTTCGTTTGCAGGCTGAGCGATGCTGACCTGATAGTTGCGCTGCGCCGGTTCCGCCTCCGTCGCCGGGGGCTGATAGGAGGGAACGTTGGGTGGCGGAGCCACCGTGTTGGTGGGGGGCAATTCCACTGCTTCTGTAGACTGTGCATCAGCGGGCGGGCTGTCGGTAAAGATCACATTCCCGTTCTCGTCGACGCTGCGGTAGACCTGCGCGTGCACCGCACAGGCGAATATCCAGATAAGGCAACTGCAGAGCAACTGTTTTGACATGGTAAAGTCTCCATCACTCGGTGACTTGACTACCCTATCAAGGCCGAGTGGATGCAGACCACGATTTTTTCACGTTTTGCGAGGGAACATGTGGCGACCTCCGTGGTCCCTGAAGCCTCTCGTCCGGTGCGCTGCGCCTACCTAAAAGGCCCGCGTCAACGGGTCGTATTGCTTCCTGGGGCGGTCTTCGACCGGCCCTGATCAGCGAGGTCTAGACGGAGTAGTACATTTCAAATTCGACGGGATGCGTGGTCATATTCAGTGTTTCCACCTCCTCACGCTTCAGCTCGATGTAGCCATCGATCATGTCGTCGGTAAACACCCCGCCTGCCGTGAGGAAGTCGCGATCGGAGTCCAGGGCATCGAGGGACATTTCTAGGCTTGCCGCTACCGTTGGAATGCCGGCCGCTTCTTCTGCCGGGAGATCGTACAAGTCCTTGTCGGCGGCGTCACCGGGATGAATCTTGTTCTGAATGCCGTCTATCCCAGCCATCAACATGGATGCAAACGCCAGATAGGGGTTCGCGGTTGGGTCGGGGAAGCGCACTTCGATACGTTTGCCTTTCGGGCTTGGCTCGTAGGGTACGCGAATGGAAGCGGAGCGGTTGCGAGCGGAGTAGGCCAGCATGACGGGCGCTTCGAAACCTGGCACCAGCCGCTTGTAGCTGTTGGTGGATGCGTTGGTGAACGCATTTAGGGCACGCGCGTGGCGGATGATGCCACCTACGTAGTACAGGGCGATTTCTGACAGCCCTGCGTAGCCCTCGCCCGCAAATACGTTGTCGCCGTCTTTGCTGATGGACTGATGACAGTGCATGCCAGAACCGTTATCTCCCACAAGGGGTTTTGGCATGAACGTGGCGGTCTTGCCATAGGCGTGAGCAACGTTGTGGACGCAATACTTCAATATCTGAGTGGCGTCTGCCTTGGTGACGAGCGTATCGAATTTCACACCTATCTCACACTGTCCGGCGGTGCCCACCTCGTGGTGATGCACCTCGACGGGCAAGCCCATTTGTTCCATGGCAGCGCACATGGCAGCCCGTATGTCGTGCAGACTGTCAACGGGTGGGACCGGGAAGTAGCCGCCCTTAACCCCTGGGCGGTGGCCGATGTTACCGTCGTCAAAAGAGTGGCCGGACGCCCAGGCAGCTTCTTCTGAGCCAATAGAGTAGCCGGCGCCGGACATATCTGCGTGCCACTTTACGTCGTCAAACACAAAGAACTCGGGTTCATTGCCAAACAAGGCCTTGTCACCGATGCCGGTGGACTTGAGAAACTCCTCGGCACGTTTAGCGACGGAGCGCGGGTCGCGTTCGTAGCCCTGCATGGTTGCCGGCTCGACGATATCGCACCTTAGAATGACGGTGGCATCATCGGTGAAGGGATCCAGAACTGAGGTGTCGTCATCAGGCATTAGAATCATGTCGGACTCATTGATGCCTTTCCAGCCAGAGATCGACGATCCATCAAACATCTTGCCGCCATCGAAGAAGTTCTCGTCCACCTCCGCAGAAGGAATGGTAACGTGCTGCTCCTTGCCACGGGTATCTGTAAAGCGCAGGTCCACCCAGCGCGCTTCGCTGTCCTTGATCAGTTGCAGAGTTTCTTTTGGCATTGGCTGTCCTCCGTCGAATAGCTATGCACGGCGAATGGGGCCAGCATCCGCAGTACGCGCGTTGTGGTCTTCCGAGCGGGGGCGTGTGTTCTTTGCACTGTCGTAGCACATAGCCGCACCGGCAAGTACATCGTATGCGCTGCGCACGTCACCCTCGTGATGCGGTGGCTGCTGCGCTGCACACGGCTGGGGCGTTGTCCGTATAATGGATGCCCCGGAAAGACGCACTGGTTTATGGCCTCTATGCAGTATGTTGTCAAGTTTTTCTCTGAGATCGTGATCAAGAGCAAGCCGGTGCGGCAGCGCTTTATCAACCATCTGACAGACAACCTGCGCGCCGTACTGGTTGAGATTGACCCCGAGGTACTGATCCATCGTAGATGGGACAAGCTACAGATCCAGAGCAGTGCGCCCGAGCAGGTTCAGACATTGTTGGTGGACGCTCTGTGTCGTACCTCGGGTATTACTTATGTACTGCAGGTTGAAACCTGGCCATTACCTCCCCTGAAGCAGATCGTGGACCGGGTGCTACCGGTCTATGCCAAGCGGCTGGCAGGGAGCAGCTTTGCCGTTCGCTGCAAGCGTACGGGCAAGCACACCTTTTCCTCAATTGAGGTAGAGCGCGAAGTGGGTAGCGCGATTCTGGCGCGCACCGATGCCGCCGGTGTACAGCTTAAAGATCCGCAGGTGACCGTAGAGATGGAGATTTGCGACGATACCTTGTTTGTGATTAGTGAGCGGTACCGCGGCCTTGGAGGTTACCCGGTGGGGAGCGTGGATCCCGTACTGTCGCTGATTTCCGGGGGTTTTGATTCGCCGGTGGCGAGTTTTCTGACAATGAAACGTGGTATGTGCACCCACTTTCTGTTTTTCAATCTTGGTGGCCGTGACCACGAGATCGGCGTCAAGGAAATTGCACTTTATCTGTGGCAGAAGTATGGCTGCAATCAGCGAGTCTTGTTTGTCACGGTGCCGTTTGAGGAGGTGGTGGCCGAACTGATGTGCAAGGTTCGGGACAGTCACATGGGCGTCGTCCTGAAACGCATGATGCTGCGTGTGGCACAGCGGGTGGCTCATGATTTGGATGTTGATGCACTCGTGACAGGCGAGAGTGTTTCCCAGGTCAGCAGTCAAACACTTCGCAACCTCGCCGTAATTGATGACGTCGCCGAGTGTCTGGTTTTGCGCCCTTTGATCACGACCGATAAGGAACAAATCATGGGCCTGGCCGAAACGATTGGTACCGCTGAATTTGCCGCCGGTATGCCAGAGTACTGCGGTATTACCTCAGTGAAACCGACCACGCGGGCAAGGTTGGATCGGATCGTCAGGGAGGAGGCTGGGTTTGATAGGAATCTGCTTGAGCGGGCATTTGAGGGCCGTCGGCAGGCGTGCATTGATCAATTGGCAACTGCGGCTGAGCAAAGTGCTCAGGTGGAGGTGCTGACGGTCCCATTGGCACATGGCACGATCATCGACATTCGACACCCCGAAGATGAGCAGTTATCACCGCTGAAGGTGTCGGTACCCGTAGCAAAGATACCTTTCTACGAACTGCAACGCCGGGCGACGGAGCTGAGCGGGAAGCAGACCTACATGCTGTATTGCGGCAAGGGCGTGATGAGTCGGCTGCACGCCAGCCATCTCGCGTACGACTCGAAGCTTAAGATCAAGGTATATGCACCTTGAGAAAGACACCGGCAGTGATTCTTGGAGGTGTGGTCTAGGCCTGAGAATCCTCCTATAATCCGCGCGCGCAGAACGGCTTGGAATCCATCGTGATCGAGAAACTTCGTAACATTGCCATTATCGCCCATGTCGACCACGGTAAGACCACCCTGGTGGATTGTCTCTTGCAGCAATCTGGCACTTTGGACCGGCGTGACGCCGGCGCAGAGCGCGTAATGGATTCAAACGATCAGGAGCGAGAGAGAGGCATAACGATACTCGCTAAGAACACCGCTATTGAGTGGGGCGGTTACCGCATCAATATCGTTGACACTCCGGGGCATGCGGACTTTGGTGGTGAGGTAGAGCGTGTCTTGTCCATGGTGGATTCAGTTCTGCTGCTGGTGGATGCGGTGGACGGACCGATGCCCCAAACGCGCTTTGTCACATCGAAAGCGTTTGCCCGAGGCCTGAACCCGATCGTTGTAGTGAACAAGGTGGATCGCGATGGCGCGCGGCCGGACTGGGTGGTCGATCAAGTTTTTGATTTGTTCGACCGCCTGGGGGCAAATGAAGATCAGTTGGACTTCCCAGTGATTTACACGTCTGCCATCGAAGGCGTGGCTGGCAAAGATCACGAAGAGATGAACTGCGATATGCAACCGCTGTTTGAGACCGTTATCCAACAGGTCCCCGCCCCGCAGGTCGATGCGGCCGGTCCACTGCAGCTGCAGATCAGTGCACTGGATTACAGCAGCTATGTCGGGGTGATTGGTGTCGGTCGAATCAGTCGCGGGACTCTGCTGCCCAATACGCCCGTCACCGTTGTTGAGCGCGACGGGAGTCAGCGCAAGGGTAAAGTGCTGCAGGTAATGGGTTACCTTGGGCTGGAGCGGATGGATGTGGATTCGGCGGAGGCTGGCGATATCGTCTGTGTTACCGGGATAGAGGGTTTGAACATATCAGACACGCTGTGCGATCCTCAGACACCGGAGGCCTTGCCGCCCCTGGCGGTGGACGAGCCTACCGTGAGCATGACGTTCCAGGTCAATGATTCGCCCTTCGCCGGCCGTGAGGGCAAGTTCGTTACCTCTCGAAATATCAAGGAAAGACTTGAGCGGGAGCTGATTCACAATGTGGCGCTGCGTGTCGCTCCGGGTGATAGTCCCGATAAATTTCGCGTATCGGGCCGCGGAGAGCTGCACCTGTCGGTACTGATCGAGACGATGCGCAGGGAAGGCTATGAGCTTGGCGTATCTCGCCCTGAGGTGATTCGCCGGGAAATAGAGGGCGAAGTTCAGGAGCCGTTTGAGCAGCTGGTGGTTGATTGTGAGGAGCAACACCAGGGCGCCGTCATGGAAGAGCTGGGATTACGTCGAGGCGAACTCGAGGACATGGTGCCAGACGGGAAAGGCCGTGTACGTCTGCAGTTCATGATCCCGGCGAGAGGTTTGATCGGCTTCCGCTCACAGTTTCTTACGATGACTTCCGGGAGTGGTATCCTGACGCATGTATTTGATCACTATGGGCCCGTTAAGAACGCAGAGATCGTACATCGCAATAATGGGGTACTGGTTTCCATGGTCAATGGAAAAACTCTGGCATACGCGCTCTACAATCTGCAGGATCGAGGGCGTATGTTTGTCGGTCCCAATGTCTATGTCTACGAAGGGCAGATCGTCGGCCTGCACAGCAGGGGTAACGATTTGCCGGTGAATCCCACCAAGGCCAAGCAGTTGACGAATATTCGTGCCGCCGGTTCCGATGAGGCACTGACGTTGACGCCGCCCATACTGCACAGCCTGGAGCAGGCCCTTGAGTTCATAGAAGACGACGAGTTGGTGGAAGTGACCCCGGACAACGTCAGGCTGCGCAAAAAGTTGTTGCAGGAGCACGAACGTCGGCGGGCGGCAAGAGGTAGCGCGGTAACGGAATCCTAACCTCAGTCGCGTCGATCAGGAAGCGGGTGTATGAAGGCACTGATACAGAGAGTGAGAGAAGCCGCCGTGTCCGTCAGCGGCGAGCCGGTAGCTGGTATCGAGGCCGGTCTCCTGGTTTTCCTCGGTCTCGATCAAAAGGACGATCGGACAGCCGCAGATCGAATGGTTGACAAGCTGTTGACGTTTCGTGTGTTTGCCGATGATACCGGCCGTATGAATCTCAGCGTCGTTGATGCGGGCGGAGGGATCTTGCTGGTCTCACAATTTACGCTCTCAGCCGATACCAACAAGGGCCTACGGCCTAGCTTTTCTTCTGCGATGAAGCCAGAGCGTGCGGAAACGCTGTATCTTCACACGTTGCAAACGTTGCAGGAGCGCCACTCCAAGGTTCAAGCCGGCGTATTCGGGGCGGACATGCAGGTAAGTCTTGTCAACGACGGTCCCGTGACCTTTCTGCTTGAAAACTAGGCGCTTCGAAGTCGCATCTTGCGATGGGGTATACCATCTTCCTGGTAGGATTCCCCTTCTGCAGTGAAACCGAACGATGCATAGAAGTTTTGCAGATGAGCCTGGGCACTGATGCAAATATCGCTTCCCGGCCAATGCATCAGATTGTATTCCACGCCTCTTTGCACCAGTGCCTTACCCAGCTGTTTACCGCGCATCCTCGGATGCGTAACGATCCGCCCGATGGAGCTCTCCGGATAGCTTAGACCTGGCGGCAGACAACGTTGGTAGGCGACCAGCTCTCCGGACTCGAAGGCATAGATGTGGGTCGAATCCAGATCCTTACCGTCCGGATCAAGGTACAGGGAATCCTGTTCAAGTACGAATACTTCCTGACGCAGCTTGAGAATCGCGTACAGACTCCAGGGGCTAAGTTCCGCAAAGGTATCGCAGAACCATTCCAGGTTCAGGGTGGCTAGTGAGTGACTCATGTATCTTTCGTAAGCGGCGGTTTAGTTGCTACTATAGGTGGCAAATGGTCAGGGGAACAGGCGCCCGCAGAGGCGTTCTGGCACTGTACTGGAAAATAACGTGGGCAACACCCAATAACGGCGCACCCCGCCTTCTGGGGAGTCCCTGGCTGCAACGCGCGGGAAAATAGTCATGCTGGCGAACACTGACGAAGCGGACTTCGTCACCCTTGGGGAGCAGTATCGAGAGCTCGTTGGTGCTCTGTTACAGGTTGTCGCGATGCCACCTACCTCGCTGGACATCGATGTTACCCCCGGAGGAAATTTTCGCGGTTTTGACGGAAAACACTTTTATGTCGTCGCGGCCGGTGAGGTCGCTGCTTGCTATCAGGGCAAAACAATTTTTACGCTACAGGAGGGCGATATACTGTTGCCGGACATTGCCGGTCTTACCAACCAGGATATCGCCGTTTCCTACAGCAGCGAGACCGGTGCCAGTCTGCACAGCTATCCGGCCCTGGAATTCATGCAGCGAGTATTCGACGAACCCAGTGCAGTGCGGCTGTGGACTCGGCTGTTAGTGACCTATGCAGGTCTGATGCTCAGGATCACTGCCGCCAACATCGATGATGAGTCTGCGTCACGCCCCGGTTTCGAAGTCTATCAACCGGGCGATGTTATCATCCGCCAGGGGGATCGGGCTGATTACGTGTTTAATATGAACGAGGGCGTCGCCGAAGTGCTGGTAGATGACGTCACCGTAGGACGCATCGGTGAGGGGGAGATTTTTGGCGCCATGGCGGCACTGACTCAGTCCGATCGCAGTGCGACCGTCAGGGCCAAGACGAAATGTTCGGTTGTAAAAGTGCCCAAAGAGCAGTTCACTGAGCTGATTAAGAGCCACCCTGCAACCATACACAGCTTGCTGGTCGACATGGCAAACTCGATCGTTAATCTCAACGAGCAACTGGTCGGCTTAGGCGGGAATCGCACTATCAACTGACAACCAACTCGAGACATTTCATGTCGGTAGTTGTTTTACGTTTACAGTATCCTGGCGCATCGCTAGACGGTGTCGCCCCATGGCTGTGGCAACACGTTGTATACTGCCCGCTTACGCACACTCCTACTACACCAATACGCGGTAGCTGCGATCATGAGCAACACGATAGAAATTGACCAGGACGGTATCGAGCAGGTCTCCCTGAAACAGTATGCGGAGAAGGCCTATCTGGATTACTCCATGTACGTCATTCTCGACCGTGCCCTGCCCCATATCGGTGACGGGCTGAAGCCCGTGCAACGCAGGATTGTCTATGCAATGAGCGAGTTGGGGTTGAAGGCTTCAGCCAAGTTCAAGAAATCGGCGCGAACCGTCGGCGATGTGATCGGCAAGTTTCATCCTCATGGTGACAGCGCAGCCTACGAGGCGATGGTGTTGATGGCGCAAGACTTCAGCTATCGATATCCATTGATCGATGGCCAAGGCAACTGGGGTTCACCCGACGACCCCAAATCCTTTGCGGCCATGCGCTATACAGAGTCGCGCCTGACCGCGTATTCCGAGGTGCTGCTCGGGGAACTGGGTCTGGGCACTGTCGACTGGATATCCAATTTTGACGGCACTCTGGATGAACCCGCAGTACTGCCGGCCCAAACCCCAAATGTATTACTCAATGGTACAACCGGCATTGCCGTCGGTATGGCCACCGATATCCCACCCCACAACCTGCGTGAAGTTGTCGCCGCTGCGGTGGCATTGTTGGAGTCACCAAAAGCCTCCGCCAGCGACCTTTTTCAGCATGTACAGGGCCCGGATTTTCCCACCCGCGCAGAGATCATCACCCCGCAGGAGGAAATTCTTGCGATGTATGAAAGCGGTCGTGGCGCGTTGCGTATGCGAGCCGTCTGGGAGAAGGAAGGTGGTGATGTTGTGATCAATGCGTTGCCTTACCAGGTATCGGGGTCGCGCGTACTGGAGCAGATTGCGCAACAGATGCAGGCCAGGAAGCTACCGATGGTGGCTGATCTGCGCGATGAATCCGATCATGAAAACCCTACGCGCCTGGTGATCGTGCCGAGGTCCAATCGCGTTGATCTCGAATCGTTGATGAGCCATTTGTTCGCCAGTACAGATCTGGAGCGAAGCTATCGAGTCAACCTGAATATGATCGGGATCGATGGTCGACCGGGCGTAAAGGGTCTGGCGGAAATCCTGAAAGAGTGGCTCAAATTCCGTACAGAGACTGTACGCCGGCGCCTGGAGCACCGCCTGCAACGTGTCGAGAAGCGGCTGCATATTCTCGAGGGTTACCTGGTCGCTTTTCTGAACATCGATGAGGTCATCCACATTATCCGTACTGAGGAGAAACCGAAACTGGCCCTGATGAAGCGATTCAAGATCAGTGACGTGCAGGCAGAGGCGATCCTGGAGCTGAAGCTGCGTAACCTCGCCAAGCTCGAAGAGATGAATATCCGTGGTGAGCAGGATGAGTTACAGGATGAACGCGATTCGCTGAAGAAGACGCTCGGCAGCGCTGCCCGATTGAAAACGCTTATCAAAAATGAGTTGAAAGCAGTCGCCGAGAAGTTTGGTGATGAGCGTCGTTCACCGCTGGTGGAAAGGGATGAGGCTAAGGCTTTCAGCGAACTGGAGTTGATGACGGCGGATCCGGTTACAGTAATCGTTTCAGAAAAAGGCTGGATACGCGCAGCAAAAGGCCACGACATAGACGCGCAGGGTCTGAGCTATAAGTCCGGAGATGGCTACAAGATGTCCGCTCCGGGGCGCAGCAATCAGCCTACCGTAGTGCTCGACTCGACTGGCAGGGCCTACACCATCCCGTCCCACAATCTGCCATCGGCGCGAGGGCAGGGAGAGCCGATTACCGGGCGAATTAATCCACCATCGGGTGCCACTATTGAAGGATTGATGCTCGGCGAGGACACGGCTTTGTATCTGATTGCCTCAGATGCGGGCTATGGTTTTGTCGCGAAGCTTGGCGACCTTCAGACTAAAAACCGCGCCGGCAAGTCGGCCCTGAAGCTGCCCAAGGGCGCGCAGGTCCTGCAGCCGGCTCCCATAGACGGCCGCGAATCGGCCTGGGTGGCAGCTGTGTCCAACGAGGGGAGGCTGCTGGTGTTTCCGCTGGAAGAGTTACCTCAGCTGCCCCGAGGTAAGGGCAACAAGATCATTGGTATACCTCCAGCCCGAGTGCAGAGTCGCGAGGAATTCGTGGTGGCTGTAGCCGTGTTGTCTGAGCAGGACAGTCTGGTAGTGCATTCTGGCAAGCGCCATCTGACGCTGAAGGGGGGTGATCTGAAGCACTATCGCGGCGAGCGAGGTCGGCGAGGCAACAAACTGCCGAGGGGCTTTCAGAAGGTGGATCGCGTGCAGGTGGAGGGCTGAGCGCTTCCGCTACCGGGCGCCCGGATCGGTGAGTCGCTTGTGGATCAGTTGCAGCTGTCGCTCTAGCAGGTCGTCATAGGGATTGGAAAATTCTTCCAGCATCGCGTAGTCCATGACCTCGGTCTGATGAATCTGCAGACGTCCGGCAACGTCAACGTCTTCGCAGGCCGATGGCGATAGGAGTATCTTTGGAGGCTGGCTGGCGGCCACGGTCTGCAGTTCATCGATGGTGTGTTGCATGTACAGGCCGGGGTAAATGTCCCCCTGGTCCCCCGCGCCCAACTCGCTCTGGGAGATAGCCATGGCGATGTGCATCGACAGCGACATGTTTGTTTCGAGAGCGTGATTCACCGATTTGATCAGCCAGGCGCAGGACGCGGCCCGGAAGGATGCGCTTCCCGCAGAATTGTCGCCACTGAAAAACAAAGCCAAGCCGAACTGCCGAGTGACTTGCAGGTCTCCGGCGTAAAAACCGGCTGCGGCGTAAATCACCTGATGGAGCTTTTCCGTATAACGGTGCAGCGCCTGTTGATCGAGTGTATCCACATAGTCAATCAAGCTGCTCAAGTGGAGATAAAGCACCGCGGTGGTTCGGTAGCTTTCGTCCCGCGCGTCTGGCTCACTGCGCGTGCGCAGAAGATCCATAGGTAATGCCTCGATCTGCCGGCATAAAAAGTCCAGCTCGTTGCTCGGGGCGGGTTTGCCTTCATCGCCTTCAAGCGTGACCACTCGCGCCAGGCGCACCAGCTGATTGCCCAATTGCTGACTGAAGTGGAGACTGGCACCGTAAACAGCCAGACTGAGCAAAATAGCCAACCCCAGGAGGCTGAGCACCAGGCGCAGGCGGGCGGCCCGCGCCTCATCGTCGCTGATGGTGAGCGTCACCTGGCCTGCAATGTCCGCATCGATTTGGACGGGCGCTGTGAAATCCATGAGACTCTTGCCGGTTAACTCGCCGGCCTGCCCCAGTGCCTTACCCTCCACGTCGGTTAGTAGGACCCGTTCGACACCTGATAGGGTCACAAAGCGCTGTAGAGAGGCAGAAACACTGAGTAAGTCGCCGCTCTCCATGGCCGTCGCGATGCGTCGTGCAACCAGTTCCGCCAGCGCACTGCTGTAGGCCTCCTGCTGCTCGATCTGTACATGGCGAACGGACACCGCAGCCAAGGCGACCAGCGCAAGCGCCACCAATAGACACAGGCTGGCGCAGACCAGGGCCAGCTGTCGGGCAATGCTGGATTTGCGAAAGCGGGTATTCACGGGCGTGCTGTTGTTCTCCGATGCTGCGCCGCAGTATAAACCACACGGTGGTTCACAGGAGTTTTTTGTTGGCTCTATGCCTCCCGTTTCATTGCATGCGCAGCTTTCTTCTGCTGATGCCGATCAGTAGAATGGCGCCGGAGCCTCACTGTGGATAACTGATGTGAACCAAATCCTGTTGATTTCGCTGTCCGGGGAAGACCAGCCGGGTGTTACGGCTGGAATCACCGCCATTCTGGCGCAGCGTGGTGCCAACGTGCTCGACATCGGCCAGGCCGTTATTCATGCGACTCTGTCGCTGGGTATTCTTGCGGAGCTGCCTGCCGATGCGGCCAGTGAAGGTGTGATCTCTGCGGTGAACGCTTTTGCCGAGAAACGTGATCTGAGGGCACGTATCGCACCGATCGCTCACGACGACTACGATCAGTGGGTGGATAGACAGGGGCGTGCGCGGTACATCATTACGCTACTGGCGCGAAAAATCACCGCGGATCAATTGGCGCGGGTGACCGCGGTTGTCGCTGAACACCGACTCAACATCGATGGCATCAATCGCCTTTCCGGGCGTATTCCAATAGGTCGTCTGCCGGCGCAGAGTAAAGCCTGTGTAGAGTTTTCAGCGCGCGGAGCTCTGGTCGATCCGTCGTCGTTTCGGCGTAACCTGCTGGAGGTCGCCAGTGAACTCGAGGTTGATCTGGCTTTTCAACAGGACAGCAGGTTCCGTCGCAACCGGCGGCTGGTGGCTTTTGACATGGACTCTACGCTGATCGAGGCTGAAGTGATCGACGAATTGGCGAGGGTTGCCGGCGTAGGCGATGAAGTCAGCGAGATCACCGAGCGTGCTATGCGTGGCGAGATTGAATTCAGTGAGAGCTTTCGTACGCGAGTCGCACTGCTTGAAGGGCTGCCCGAGGCGGCTCTCGAGGAGGTTGCAAGTAAGCTGAAGATTACCGAAGGGGCCGAGCATTTGATCGACACACTGCGAAGCCTTGGCTACAAGACAGCTATTTTGTCGGGCGGGTTCACCTTCTTTGCACGTCACCTGCAACATCGTCTCGGCATCGATTATGTGTATGCCAATGAGCTGGATGTCAAAGAAGGACAGGTGACGGGTAACATCATGGGGACCATCGTTGATGGAGCTCGAAAAGCGGAATTGCTTACACAGCTTGCCGAAGAGGAGGGCGTAGATCTCCAGCAGGTTATTGCCGTCGGCGACGGCGCTAATGATTTACCCATGCTCTCGATCGCGGGTCTGGGTATCGCTTTCCGGGCTAAACCCTTGGTCAAGCGGGCGGCAGAGCAATCTATCTCCACGCTTGGATTGGACGCTATCCTATATCTGCTGGGTATTGCCGACCGTTATCAGGAGCCATGAGCCATGCGTTGCTCAGATGTCGCTCCAGAGTGAGTCGTAAGCATCGCCTACGAGCTCGGGTCGTTGCTTGGCCAGTACATCACCCAGCTCTTCGATAAACGAAAACTCGAACTGGATGAAGCTGCCGGTAGCAGCCCTTTGCCGACCAAGTTGAACGGTGTGCTTGCGCTGGCTGTCGAACAGGGTGACCTTCTGGCTCTCTCGAAAGCTTGCCCTGGGGGTAATGAGTGAATGGCTTTGACCGACCACTTTCAGTTCTGGCAGCAGCAGTACACGCATGGGGGGCGCCTTATCGCCGTTACTCAGGTGTATACGGGCGCCGAGGGGAATCGCCTTAGGGCTGAGCAGCTCCACCCCAATCAGTGAGCGGTGTATGTCTGTCTGGTTGAACCACCGTATGACAGCGACTGCCCACTGCGATGCCTGCGATTCCCTGAGCCCGAGAATGTCTCCTACCCGAATGTCACCGGGAAGTGTCTCGCTCCATTCCAGGCAGTAGCCGGCAGGACTGGCATCGCACAGATCGGCCAGGTAGATAGGGTAGCGCTCGTTGGTAGATACCGGCGCTACGTAAACAGTTTCCGAGGTTGGCAACTGGCCATCGGGCTCATTGGAGAGGAAAGGATTTGTCGCAGCGGCGGGCTCCCCATGGGTTACATCCGCTTTGTCGTATAGAACGTCCTCAAATAGTCGGTTGCCGGCCACGTGATAGTGTGTGTTACTGATACCGAGGCAGACCAGCAGCTTGCCGGAGGACCGTGCGCGTGTGAAATGACGCACGCTCACCTCGCCGAGGCTGCGTGCCAGATGGTCAAGCGTGCTGGCAGGCAGACTGGTGTCATCATCCAGTTGCAGCCCATCTTCTTCATGGCTGCGAAGCGACTGTAGTTGGTCCAGCAGTTTAGAGGTGTCGACCACTCGGTGGGAGTCTCCTAGCGCGTCTATCTGGCTGCGGTACACGGGTGGCTGATCTCCGTGAAGGTCCACAGCGAACAAGCCGACTTCTGTGCTGGCAGGATTCAACTCAATGAATTCTGACCAGTCGCACAGTGCTAGATAAAATGCCGCCAGTTCGGTTTGCCGAAGCTGATTCGGCTTGCAGCACCCCAGCAGGACGCCTTGCAAATAGGCGCGTCGAATGGTGGGAGCGGCCGCCAGGGGCTCGGTAACCGGTAGATCCGTAAGCTGCTGCCTCTCGGCGAGTTCAAATAGCTGGTGCAAAGTGTTCCAACCGTGCAGTTCCAGCGGTCGATAGAGTTGCAACGTTTGTAACAGCTTGCGACTGGCGTACATCATGGCACGTTGAATCGCTTCGCAGGCAAGTTGCGCGGGGTTTATCTGGTAGAGGTCGTCGCGATGCTGAATCGCTTCCAAAGCGGTGATCGTGTACGAAGTCGCGGCCATATTGAGCAGGTCAGTTCCTGTTTGTGCGAGTTGACTGGCTTCCTGTGGCAACACAAGCGGTTGATTGAGGAAGCGTCGTGACAGGTTGGAAATGGTGATGTCCAGCGTGGGCCGGATGGCCTCCAGGATAGGATAGCGAGCCTCCGGCGAGAGCCGCACCCGATTGAGGTCATGCAGGCAGCGGTCAAGTTCCTCCACGACGGTGCGAATGTCGGTTACGGGTAGCGCCTGTGCCCAGGCTCTGGCGGGATCGGGCTTGAGCTCGAACAGCCGGAAGACCTGCAGATCCTGACGAGGAATCTTCAGCTTGATGGGTGTGCGTGCAGCCATGATGCTGAATGCCACTGTAGTCTAGCAGGCCAGCATTGTAGACCAGGTCTCACGGGCTGACATCTGCCATCCCTGCGCTTGCTAGGGTATGATAGGCGCCCTTTTGGGAGACAGAGCGCAAGAGATAGCGATGGCAAGTTACTCCACCAATGAATTCCGCGCCGGTTTGAAGGTCATGCTGGAGGGGGACCCTTGCAGCATCGTCGACAATGAATTTGTAAAACCCGGAAAAGGGCAGGCGTTCAACCGGGTCAGGCTGAAAAACCTCAAGACAGGGCGTCAGTGGGAACGCACATTTAAATCCGGTGAGTCACTGGAGGGTGCGGACGTGGTCGATCAAACGATGGATTATCTGTATACCGACGGCGAGTTCTGGTATTTCATGGAGCCGGATACCTATGAGCAGCATCAGGCGGATGCGAATGCAGTCGGCGATGCGCACCTGTGGCTGAAAGAACAGGACCAGTGCGAGGTGACCTTGTACAACGGAGCGCCTCTATCAGTTGCGGCGCCTAATTTCGTCGAGCTTGAAATTGTGGAAACAGACCCCGGCTTAAAAGGGGATACCGCCAGCGGCGGCAGCAAGCCCGCCAAACTCAGTACGGGCGCCACGGTGAAAGTCCCGCTGTTTCTGAGTGAAGGCGAGGTGATTCGCGTCGATACACGCACGGGCGAGTATCAGGGGCGCGCCGGTAAGTCCTGACGCGCTCGCGTCATGTCCTGGAAGCCCATCGCGAACCTTGCTGCACTGCGGTATCGAGCCGAGCTTCTGCGCGACATACGCGAATTTTTCTCGGCTCGCAAAATCCTCGAGATAGAAACGCCACTGCTCTCAGCTCATACCGCTACTGACCCATCGTTGGGTTCTTTTTGTGTAGAGGGCGGGGGGTCATCTGGCACATCCGGCTATCTGCAGACTTCCCCGGAACACGCGATGAAGCGCCTACTGGCCATGCAGGGGGAGCCGGTTTTTCAGATTTGTAAAGCGTTTCGGGAGGGAGAAGCAGGCCCCCGCCATAATCCAGAGTTTACTTTGTTGGAGTGGTATCGGCCGGGGCTTGACGACCGTGCGCTGATGCAGGAAGTTGCGGAGCTGGTATGCACAGTGCTGGGCAGACTTCCCGAGCACACTTTTCGTTACCGTGAGCTATTTCTGCAGCAGCTGTCCATTGACCCGCACGATACCACTTGCGGGCAGCTGCGCGCATTGGCGCAGGAGTTGGTTGATTGTGGCGATCTGGGTGAGGATAAAGACGCCTGGCTTGATCTCTTGATGACGCATGTGATCGAGCCCACACTGCCAACAGGCCACCTGTGTTTCGTTTGCGATTACCCAGCGTCGCAGGCCGCACTGGCAAAGGTCGAATCAGTGGAGGGCAAGATGATTGCCCGACGTTTTGAGCTGTATGTCAACGGCATGGAACTCGCTAACGGCTATTCTGAGCTTACTGACGCGCCGGAACAGCGCCGCAGATTTGAGTTGGACAATCAGAAGCGGCGAGAGCAGGGCCTGACGGAGGTGCCGCTGGACGAAAACCTGCTAGCCGCCATGAAGCATGGGCTACCCGAGTGCAGCGGTGTCGCGCTCGGAGTTGATCGGTTGCTTATGCTGGCAATGGGTGCAGCGGACATTCGAGAAGTGCTCGCCTTTCCATGGGACAATGCCTGACGGCAGCGGTGTCCTGTAACGCTCAGCAGTAAGAAAAGCCGGCGCGGGGCCGGCTTGTGATTTATCCAACGCGGTCGACTAGGTACCGAATTCCCGCACCAGGCCGCCAATCGATTCCTTCGCGTCGCCAAACAGCATACGGGTGTTATCTTTATAGAACAGCGGGTTTTCAATACCTGCAAAGCCCGAAGCCATCGAACGCTTGAGGACAAACACGGTACGTGCCGAATCGACGTTGATCACCGGCATACCGTATATCGGTGAAGACTCCACTTCCCGCGCTGCCGGATTCACGACGTCGTTGGCGCCAATGACGATGGCGACATCCACGGTTTCCATACGTGGATTGATGTCATCCATCTCCAGCAGCTGATCATATGGGACATCCGCTTCTGCAAGCAGCACGTTCATGTGGCCTGGCATACGCCCCGCAACGGGATGAATACCAAAATTCACTTCCGCGCCGTTGCCCTCCAACAGTTCGGTAAGCTCCTTCACAACGTGTTGCGCTTGCGCCACCGCCATACCGTAACCGGGGATGATGGCAACACTGCTGGCGGCCTCCAGGACGTAGTAGGCATCTTCTACGCTGATCGGTTTGATTTCCCCCTCTACCTCGGCGGTCTCCGTCTTACCACTGCCGAAGCCGGAGAACAGAACGTTGGACAAGGAGCGATTCATGGCCTTACACATGATTTGCGTAAGGATAATACCTGCGGCACCGACCAGAGATCCGGCGACGATGAGGATGTTGTTGTCCACCGCGAAGCCGGCTGCGCAGGCTGCCAGGCCCGAGTAGGAGTTCAACAGCGAAATCACAACCGGCATGTCGGCACCGCCAATCGGAATCACTGCCATGACGCCAAACACCAGTGACAGGCCGATCACGACAAACAGCCACAGGGAGTTGTCGGGGTTTACACAGAACATCGCGGCGCTGCCGAAGATGCCGAGGACGATCAGGCTGTTGACGATCTGTTGGCCACTGAACTGCACGGGTGCAGAAGAGATTTTCTCGCTCAGCTTGCCGTAGGCTATCAGTGAGCCCGTGAACGTCAGTCCGCCGATCAGTATCGATAGAACGATAGTGATTAGTGTAAAAGTGCTTGCACCTGGGGCCAGTGCCGCCCAGCCTACCAGTAAACTGGCAATGCCGCCGAAGCCGTTGAACAGCGCGACCATTTCCGGCATGGATGTCATCTGCACCAAGCGCGCTGCGGCGGCGCCGATCGCACCACCCAGGGCAAAGCCTATGATGATGTATTGGTAGTCGACAATGCCCTGATGCAGCAGAGCCGCCACCACAGCGATCAGCATGCCGATGGCCGATATGAGGTTACCCCGGCGCGCTGTGTCGGGCGAGCCCAGCTGCTTCAAACCAAAGATGAACAGAGCGGCAGCTGCCACGAAGGCAAATTGAATGGCAATATCCATGGCGCCTTAGCCCTCCTTCTTCTTAAACATGGCAAGCATTCGGTCGGTTACCAGGTAGCCACCCACGACGTTGATTGAGGCGAAAGCGACCGCAGCCGCGCCCAGCCAATTGGATAGGTCTTGCTGGCCGGTGCCTGCCAGACTGACTGCCCCTACCAGAGTGATGCCTGAAATCGCGTTGGCGCCTGACATCAAAGGGGTGTGCAGTGTGGCGGGCACCTTGTTGATGAGCTCGAAGCCCAGAAAAATGGACAACATCAGAATAAAGGTCAGAAATACTTCAGCTGGGATCATCTTAGCTGCCCCCTTCCAAAACGTTTTTGATGGTCTCGTTGGTCACTTCGCCATCGTGTGTAATGATGCAACCGGGCAGGATGTCATCCTCGAAGTCGACGACAAATCGTTTGCTTTCCTCGTCCCAGTTATCTTCCACCAGGTTGAACAAGTTTGATGAGTACATCTGACTGGCGTCGCGTGCCACTTCACCTGCGAGGTTGCCCAGGCCGACAATCGTGACGCCATTTACGTCCACGGTTTCATTGGGTACGGAACCCTCTACGTTGCCGCCTGTCTCTGCAGCCATATCCACTATGACCGCCCCAGGTTGCATACCATCGACCATATCTTTGGTGACCAGCACCGGCGGTTTACGCCCGAATACCTGGGCCGTTGTGATCACCACATCGGATTTGGAGATAAGCTCCTTCTGGGCCTGACGTTGCAGTTCTACCTGTTCGGGCGTCAGCTCTTTGGCGTAGCCGTCGGAAGTCTCGCCAGTCTCCCCGAGGTCGATCTCAAGGAACTTGGCACCCAATGACTGCACCTGCTCCGCCACAACCGGTCGCGTATCGAATGCGGTGACCTTTGCGCCCAAACGTTTGGCTGTGGCGATGGCCTGCAGGCCGGCTACCCCGGCTCCGATAACAAACACATTGGCCGGCTTAAGCGTGCCTGCCGGAGTCATCATCATGGGTAAGATGCGCGGCAGGTGCTTGGCAGCTTCAATGACCATTACATAACCCGCAAGGTTGGCCTGCGAACTCAGCGCGTCCATTTTCTGGCTGCGGGTGGTACGAGGTATCATCTCCATGCTAATGGAGGTGACGCCTGCGTCTTTGAACGCGCCTATCAGGCTGTGTTCGTTGAACGGGTCGAGGTAACTGATATGGATAGCGCCCCGCTTCATCTGGCCGATCTCTGCCAGTTCTGGCTTGCGCAGACGCAGCAGAACATCGGCGTCAGCAAACAGCTGACCGCGATCTGTTGAGAGGGTGGCACCCGCCTCAGTGTACTCTTCATCGGTAAAGCCCGAGGGGTTGCCCATGCCGGCTTCGATGACCAGATCTGCCCCCATGCGCACCAGCTTTTTGGCGTCGGCGGGGGTGATTGGAATTCGCTTCTCTCCCGGGTGGGTTTCTTTGGGAATGGCAATGCGCATGCGGTCAATACTCCCTAGCATTGTGTTCTACTTGCAATTGGCGCCGGGACGCCAGTGATCTTATGTTCATCCCGCAGTCTGCCTGACAGTCGAGGTAACCCGGTGTTTTATTTGCCCTGGCTGTTGGCCAACTCTGTGGTCGGTGCCGGGCGGGCGCCGACTGTAGCACAGTGAGTGATTCGCGGGAATGATGATCAGATTTTGACCAGTGGGTGCTCGCGGGGGACTCGCTGCGCCGAGCGTGGCGATTTCAGCGCCGGGCCGGCCAATTTACGTGAATTCGGGCGATAAACAAGGTCGAATTTGAGCAAAAAAGTAGACCGGAAGTGACAATTCAGTCCACCGACGGTGCCATCTCATAGTCCCACCAGGGGGGTAGTAACTGACGATAGGCAGCTTCGCGATAGCGAGGATCAATCAGCAATGCCGTACCGCTATCGGTGTCCGAGCGCACAACTCGACCCAGTGCCTGATCCACCTTTTGCATGCCGGGATACAAGAAAGTGTATTCGAAACCCTTGCCGAAGCGCTGTTCATACCACTCCTGAAGCTGACGAGTGTGGCGATTGACCTGTGGCATGCCCACACCTATGACGGCGACGTTGACCAGCCGATCGCCAGGGAGATCTATGCCTTCCCCAAACACGCCGCCGAGAATGCAGAAGGCGGCCACATCCTGCCGCTGGCCCAACAGTTCAAGAAGCTCTACTCGCTGCCGTTCAGACAGTTCGGGCTGTTGTTGCCACACGCAGCGGTCGGATACGCCCTGCATCTCCGAGATGGCTGCAAGGCCGTCCCTGAGATAACGGTAAGACGGAAAGTAGACGATGCTATTGCCTGGTGAGGCACTCAGCCATGCGCTGAGCCGTCGCGCTAGTTCGTCGAGGGTGCGCTGCCGTGCCCGGTAACGCGTGTCGATGTCCACGGTGAGTGTCACCCTGAGCTGCTCCGGGGCAAAAGGTGACGTTGCCCGGTGGCTTACGGCAGTATCGCTGAACCCAAGCGTTTGATGACACCAGTGCTCTGGCGTCAGCGTTGCCGAGAATGCTATTACGGCGTGACGCTGCCGATGCTGGGCGGTGAGCAGACGTGCCGGATCGAGGCAATGCAAGCGCAGCAGCAGGCTCTGACGCCCGTTGTCGCGCTGGCGTTCAAAGCGAAACTCCTCGCCCCAAACGCTCTGGACTCGCGACCAGTGTAGGCAGTCGAAGTAGAACTCTCGCAGTGACGCTCGCGCCTGCAAAGCGGTAGGATCGGCGGCGAGTTGTTCAGCCACCGCTTCTGCGAACACTGTCAGCGTTCGCTGCAGTGCGTTCGGTGGCTGCGCTTCACTGTGGAAGTCTATCTCATCCCAAGGCTCCCGGTTGAGCGTCAGCAGCTGCCGATTGATGCCTTCCAGTGCACGCTTTATGTTGCCATTAGACTCCGCTCGGGCCGACATCAGCAGGGCTTTACTCAGCTCCGCGGAGTACATGTTGCGAGCTCGTCCGGGAAGGTTATGCGCCTCGTCTATGAGCAGGGTCCAGCGTTTCGCTGCGTCGCCGACACTCGCTGACAGGCTGAACCAATAGTGGCTATCAGCGATGATCACATCCACCCAGGGTACAAAATCCCTGGCTAATTCGTAGGGGCATACCTCAAACTCTTTAGCCAGCGCCTCTATCTCTAGCCTTCGCAGCTGGCCCCGTCTGATGCCAGCCGCCAGCGCTGCGGGGAGTTTGTCGTAATAGCCTTTTGCGTATGGACAATCCTCGCCGTGGCAGGCCTTGCCAGGCGAAAAACAAACGGTCTCCTGGGCGGTGAGGCTGACGGCGGTGCCGCGGTAACCGGCCTGCCTGTATCGTTCAAGGTCGTCTTCAGCCGCTTTTCTGCCTACGGTTTTTTGCGTAACAAACGCGATTTTGTCGTGTTTCCCTGTTGCCAGGGCTTTCAGTGAAGGGAACAGTACGGCGGCCGTTTTGCCGCTCCCCGTGGGAGCGGACAGCAGCAGCTGACCGCCTTGATCGATACATTTATAGCTGAGTTCTGCCAGGTGCCGCTGGCCAGCGCGGAACTGACCGTGCGGGAACGGCAGTGTATTCAAGCTTGCGTCCCTTGCATCGGCAATAGCACTGAGAGTTTGCACCCAGTCAGCAAACGCGCCCAGCGTCACATCCAGGAAATCGTCCAGTGACTTGCGAGTCCGATACTCATCCTGGCGATACTCTTCGCCAGTATCAATGTTGAACCGGGTGAGTCGTATGGTAATGCCAGCGAGATCCAGCTGCTTCGCCAACATGGCCCCATACAGACGCCCCTGAGACAGATGCAGTTCGTTCAGTGAATCATCCAGTTCATCTGGTGGTCGGCGGGTTGTCTTGATCTCTTCCACGATGCCAGCAAGGGTGTCATAACCGTCCGCTCTGCCGTTGAGTACCAGATGTATATCGTCATAGCTGTGTCGGTATTGCAGCCGATACTCACGCTGGTAGTGGTCTGGCCGGCGCGCATAGATGCGCTGATGGCCAGCGATCCCTTCGGCGCCGCTCGGGCCGCCCTGGGCTCGCTGATTCAGATCACCGCGCCGGTGACAGAATCGCACCAGGTCGCCAACGGCGACCGCAATCTCATTCATTGGAGTAGCGTACCCGGGCGACACGGGCCGGGATATGTTCGTCCGCAAAGAAACGCAGCCAGCGTTTTTGGTTGTCCTGAAGTGTATCGCCAGGGCCCTTGACCTCAATCAAACAGTAGTCACCGTGGTTGTCGCCAAGTGCAAGCAGGTCCGGAAGTCCACGCCGGTTCTCACGTGGGTCAAACAGCATACGGTTGAAGATACTGAGCAAGTGCTCGCCCGGTATCACGCTGGTTGCATGTTCTACTAATGCCGAATCTATTGCGCGCCAGTGGACCCACTGGCACTGATAGCCGTTAAAGCGCTGGTAGGCGTCGAGCAGCTCGCAAGACAGGTCTGTGCAACGCAGTTGCGCCATGCGCGCCATCAAGGCCGGTGCGCGTCGCCGTTGGAAGTCACCGGTATACATATCCGTTGGAACCGACTGGAACGGGTGGTGGAATACGCCACGAATCGGTGTGAAAATCTGTTGCCAGAAGGCCAACCCGAACAGTGCATTCAGTAGTCGATTCTCCACGTAGTGTACCGCGTTCCATTGGTTTGCGAGGTAGCCTGCACAGGCGTTTTCCACGCGTTCGCCTGAATTCGGTAAGGTGATTTCTACGGTGTCAAAACGATCTTTCGGTCGGTTGTCGACCGGCATGCCTCGCTTGCGCTGCAGCCTTGGCAGAATTCTCAGCGCAGCTTCCGCCTCCGCCTCGCAGTGTGGCGCACTGATGATTTGATCGCACACGTGACAGGCTTTTTCGAACAGCTGCTGACGCTCGTAAATCCGCGCCCGTCGCTCCCGTGCCGGATATTGCTCGCCGCATGAGTACAGTTCGAGTGCCAAGTCCAGGGCATCGAGTCGTTCCAGATCTCTACCAAGACGGTTGCAGAGTCGCTCCCACCGGGGGCGGTTGCACTCATGGAGCAGGCCAACTTTGAGCACGTCTGCCGCCAAAGCTGGCAGCGTCCCCGTCGCGCCGGTCTCTAGCAGTGTGTAGCGTCTGTCCGCCAGCTCCGCGAGCAGCAGCGCTTCGTCGATAGCTGCCCGATTGGGAAACAGGCGTTCGGTGTGCTCAAGAGAGTAGGGGAAATATCTGGTTAAGCCGAGATCTTGCAGTACAAATTCTGTCAGGCTCTGATGGCGATTACCGAAAAAGAGAAGTTGCAGCAGGTCCACCAAGTCTCGATGCCGGGCGGCAATAACGCGCTGGCCGTCGCTGACTCGTTGTAGCAACACGTCATCGTGCAAGCCCAGCGAGGTGATGTCTTGTAGAAGATGGGCTTTGCTGCTGGAGGGGTTTTGCAGGACGTCGCAAAAAGCACTCTCGATTTCCGTGCGCCTGAACAAGCATCCGATGAGATTCGCCGGCAGACCTTCCGCGAGCTCCGCAAAACCAACAGCAAGCAGCTCGTCGATCACAGGTGACAGAGGGCCTATCTCCGGATATCGCAGTTTGCTTTCCCTGAACCAGGGCCCGGTGCGACTTATGAGTCGGACAAACAGACACTGAGCGGCTGCAGAGGCGTTTCGAAACTGTTCCAGTACCTGGTGTTCAATGTCGGTCAGCACGTCACCGTATCGGTCGGAGACGGTGTTGAGCAAGTACGAAAAATTATCTCGATAATAATACGGAGGGAGTTCGACAGCAGCAGCTTGCACCATGAAGCAGCATGCTACGGCAAGGTCCCTTAAAAGTCAGTGGCTCTTAAACAAACGTGTCCTGTTTTCAGGCAGATACTGACAGGCTGAGAGCTTGGCAGGTAGAATGATCACACGCGCTTGATGAAAACAGAGCACCTTTGACTTCGAGACCCCCTTCACCGGAGCTAACGCCCGTCTTGGCGTTAACACCCATTGTCCTACTGGTGTTGCTGCTGGCCAGTTCTGTGTATCTGTTTGGCGCAGACTCATCCTACGGTGCCAATCAGATAGCACTGATTCTCTCAAGCTGTGTGGCGGCTCTGGTCGGACTGCGTGTTGGCCTTTCCTGGCGAGATGCACAAGCGGGCATGGTGGAGGGTATCAGCGTCGGCATGGGGCCAATTCTGATCCTGCTTTCGGTTGGCATGCTGATCGGCACCTGGATATTGTGTGGTACGGTGCCGGCGATGATCTATTACGGCGTTCAGATCATCAGCCCACAGATTTTTTACGCCGCGAGCGCTTTGATCTGCGCCATCGTCGCAATCAGTATCGGCAGCTCATGGACCGTGGCAGGCACGCTCGGTATCGGTCTCATGGGCATCGCCAGCAGTTTCGAGTTGTCGCCCGCAATTACCGCTGGGGCCATCATCTCTGGCGCCTACTTTGGCGATAAGCTGTCTCCTATGTCGGACACAACCAATCTCGCATCGGCCGCGACCGGTGTCGATCTGTTCGAACACATTCGACACATGCTGTGGACCACAGTACCCGCTTTTCTGCTGTCACTTGTGATGTTCTCGGTTTTGGGAAGTTCTGGCGCGGCCACTCCGCAGGAGATACAACAGCTGCAGGAAGATTTGCGCGGGCAGTTCAACATCGGTGTGCATTTGCTACTTCCTCTGCTCATCATGCTGGGGCTGGTATTCCGGCGGGTGGCCGCATTTCCCGCGGTGGTTATCAGCTCGCTGGTAGGCGCAGCATTTGCTCTGGTGTTCCAACCTCAGGCTGTCGCGCGACTCGCGGGCGATGTTGCCGATCTCAACACGTTTATGATTCAGTTCAAGGGAATCTGGATCAGCCTGTTCAACGGTTATCAGTCCAACACCGGTAATGATTTTCTGGACGCGCTGCTGAGCAAAGGCGGCATGCACAGTATGCTGAACACCGTCTGGCTCATCCTGTGTGCGCTGGGTTTTGGAGGTGTACTGGAACGAACGGGCATCCTGTCTTATCTGTTGCGCGCGGCCCTACACCGGGTGCGCACGGCCGGCTCACTCATTAGCACGACCGTACTGACGTGCATTGGCACCAACGTCCTTGCCGCGGACCAGTTCATCGCAGTCGCCCTTCCGGGACGAATGTATCGCGACGCTTACCAACGTTTCGGGCTGTCACCTCTCAATCTGTCGCGTACGCTGGAAGACTCTGCGACGCTCACATCAGCACTGATACCCTGGAATACCTGTGGCGCCTACATGGCTGCGACACTGGGCGTCGCGACCTTTAGCTACGCACCGTTTGCGTTCTTTAATCTTGCCTGCCCGTTGATCGCCATCCTGTACGGTTACCTGCAGTTCGCGCTCAAGCCCGCGGATACCACACAAACTGCACAGCCTTCCAGCGTATGACAACAATCGAAGACCTGTGGGATCATCCTGAACCGCACGTACTGCAGACCGTGGTTCGATCCGACGATATTGATGGCCTGCAGCACACCAACAACGCCGTTTATGTTAAGTGGTGCGAGCAGGTTGCATGGTCGCACTCTGTATCGCTGGGTCTAGATCTGGCCCAGTACCGTGCGCTGGATCGAGCGATGGTCATTACGCAGAGTGAATTCAACTACTTGCAGGCCTCGCGGCTGGGCGATGAAGTGGTGGTGGCTACCTGGATTGTGAGCTGGGACAGTCGGCTGATCATGTCGCGACATTTTCAGGTGATCCGTCTTGGAGACCAGGCAACGCTGCTGCGGGCAGGAATGCGCTTCGCCTGTGTCGAACTGAGCAGTGGAAGACCTCGTCGACTGCCTCAGGCGTTCATAGAAGGCTACGGTCCCGCGGTACTCTCATCCGATCAACGCTGAGCCAGTCGCTGTTTAACAAAGGGTCTTGCTGGGCCCGTTGTGAAGTCAACACTGGACATGGCTAGGCAGGCCTTTATGCTTGGCAGCTGAATACGTTCGGAGTCTCTACTGTGACCCCTGCACTCAAAACCCCAGCGGCGGAAGCGGCCGCAGCAGGCGCCGGGACTCGCCCGGCAACGCCGGCTCTACTCCAGACCCTGCGGGCAGAGCACCGTTATATGGGCGAAATCATCCGTCTGTTCAGGGAGCAGCTGGATGCGATTGCAGCCGGTGAGCTGGTGGATCCCCATGTGGTCTATGAAGTCATGGAATACATGATTTCCTGGCCGGATCGGTTCCACCATCCGCGAGAGGACCTTATTTATGCCCGCGCAGCTGAGCTGAGTGGTGAAGCAGCGGACGAAGTCGACACCTTGCAGCGCGATCACGACCATACCGCCGAGCGTGGACGTGCGCTGCTGGATTTGATCATCCAGTGGCGTCGCGGCGGAGTAGATGGCGATCAGCTGGTGCAAGAAGGTCGAGCCTACACCGAGCACATTTTTGAGCACATGCGCACCGAGGAACAGCTGGTCTTTCCCCATGTTGAGAGTCTGCTTACCACTGCGGACTGGTATGATTTAGCGGAGGACGACCACCTGCAACCGGTGTCCGAACCGGTATTCGGCTATAAGATAGAGCGTGAGTTTCGGAATATGACGCGCAAACTGCGTCGTAGCATGCGTCGGCGGATAACCCAGGGCGTGCTGCTGGAATGGGTGAGTCTGGAAGCTGTCTTGGAAACCGCTGACGTCATTGCAATGGCCTCGGAAAGCGGGGCCAGGGCGGGCGGCAAGCACCTGCGCAATGCATTGAGCGACGCGGGGGGTATTCTGCTGGAATCTCCCTTGACCGCCCCTTGGAAAATCGCGGCCAACAATACCCGTATCGGGCTGCGCTTGGCGGGTGATTTATTCGCACTCTCAATGGAGACACTGGACGACCTGCAGCGGGTCAACCAGGAACGAAAGGATCGGGTTCGCCTGCTCTCTGAGAATCGCTGAGGTCCTCAACCGCGGCAAACTGCGCCGATTTAGGCTCGCGAAACTGCAGTTTGGCCAGTCGGGCGTAAAGAGGATTTGAGTCGAGTAACTCTTCGTGGGTCCCGGTCGCGATCAGCTCACCGTGGTCCAGGACGGCAATCTTGTCCGCATGCAGAATGGTCGACAAACGATGGGCAATGATCACTGTGGTCCGATTATGCATGAGTTCCTGCAGGGCCAACTGGACCTGGAATTCACTCTCTGTATCCAGGGCGCTGGTCGCCTCATCCAACAACAGAATCCTCGGGTTATTGAGGATCGCTCGGGCGATCGCAATTCTTTGGCGCTGGCCTCCGGACAGCCTGACGCCCTGTTCCCCCAGGTGGCTCTGATAACCCTCTGGCAAGCCACGAATGAACTCGTCGGCGTGCGCGGCACGGGCGGCCGCGTATATCTCATCGTCCGTGGCTTCTGGCTTGCCGTAGGCGATGTTGTAGCGCACATTACCGGTGAACAGTGCAGGCTGTTGGGGAACCAGCGCAATCTGTTGACGCAACTCCGCTAGCCGAATCTGGCGGATGTCTTCACCATCGACTCGAATAACGCCGTGCTGAGGATCGTAGAATCGCAACAGCAGCTCAAACACTGTGGATTTGCCTGCACCAGACGGCCCAACCAGAGCCAGGCTCTTGCCCGCCTCGAACGTGAGGGAAAACTCTTTCAGCGCCTGTTGCTGCGGTCTGGTGGGATAGCTGAAAGTCACCGCCTCCATACGAACCTGGCGCTGGGCGCTGTCCTGCAGTGTTTCGGCGGCGGTTGGGTCCTTAATCAGACTCTTGGTATTGATCAATTCAACCAGCCGATCGGCAGCGCCTGCGGCGCGTAACAGATCGCCCCATACTTCGGATATGGTAGCAAAACCGCTGCCTACCATGATGGCGTAGAAGACAAAGGCCCCCAGCTCACCGCCACTCATGCGGCCGCTGATGACATCCTGGCCGCCTGTCCAAAGCATGGCGGACATGCCGACAAACAACAGTAGTATGGCGAAACAAATCAGTAGCGAGCGCTGCCTGATGCGCCGGCGAGCGATGGCAAATGCGGATTCTACCTCGCCGTCAAAGGCATCGATCTCAAACTGTTCCCGGTTGTAACTCTGGACGACGCGTATGTGCTGCAGAACCTCACCTGCGTAGCTGCCAACACTGGCGATACTTTCTTGACTCTTGTTGGATAGGCTGCGAACTCTGCGTCCGAACACCAGAATTGGAATGAGAATGAGCGGTACGCCTACCGCAATAATCATGCTCAGCTTCAGGTTGGTGATAAACATCATCACCAAGGCACCGATGGTCGTCAGGCTGCTGCGCAAGGCCATGCTGAAAGACGAGCCGATGATCGTCTGCAGCAGCGTTGTGTCAGTGGTGATTCTGGACATGATTTCCAGACTTCGGTTGGTTTCGAAGAAACCTGGATTGAGGCGTACCAGGTTGTCGAAGACGGCCTTGCGGATGTCGGCGCTGACGCGTTCTCCCAGCCAGGACACGAGGTAGAACCGCACAAAGGTTCCAACGGCTATTGCCGCAGCAATAATGATCAACAGCCCAATCGCCTGACGCAGATCGTCGCTGGTGCCTCCGCCAAATCCCTCGTCGATGAGCACCTGAACACCACGCCCAAGGGACAGGGTGGCTGCTGCTGTGAAAAGCAGGGCACAGCCGGCTCCGAGGAGACGCAGCTTGTAGTCGGATAGATAGCTGAAAACAGGACGCAGTGAAGCGATGCCCCTGCCCGGTTTCGATACCATTATCGTAGTGTCCGGTACCAGGCTGTTCCCACGCGGTGGCGAACAAGATTAGCGGCCTGGTTTTTCATGGCAAGTTTCTCTGGCGGGGTGGTTGGAACGTGCTAGTGTAATTGCTCCTTGGCCCGAATGGTATGCGGGTCAAGATCTCGCGGATTGACGATAGGAGAGGTGTGTCTTGGCGGCAGCTATGGGTGAGCGTTTTGCAAACAAGGTAGTCATCGTGACCGGCGGTAGCAGAGGTCTAGGCAGGGCGATCTCCATGGGCTTTGCCGCCGAGGGTGCGAAAGTCGTGATCGCCAGTCGCAGGTTCGAGAGTTGCGAGTCGGTTGCGGAAGAGATAACGGCAAGCGGTGGGACGGCGCTTGCGTACGCCGCACACGTCGGTCGCGCGGAGGATTTGGATGGGCTTCTGGAAGCCAGCTACAATCGCTTTGGACAAGTGGATATTCTGGTCAACAACGCGGGTATCAACGTCGCATTTGGCCCGCTGAGCGACATCGAGCCTGCGGCGTTTGACAAGATGGTGGATGTGAATCTGAAGGGGCCCTGGTATCTGGCGTCACGTCTTGCCCCGCGTATGGGTGAACAAGGGGGCGGCTGTATTGTGAACGTGCTGTCCGTGGCAGCTCTGTCGACGCCGGCCTATTCGGGAATCTACGCTGCGACTAAAGCAGGATTGAAAGCGCTGACCGAAGTCATGGCGCAGGAATGGGCGCCGCTGAACATTCGAGTCAACGCGTTGGCGCCCGGCAGCTACCACTCTGACTTAACCGATGGCGCTATCGAGTCCATACCGGGCTACGGTGAGGGAATGGTATCCGCTGCACTCATCCCGCGAATTGCCGAAACGCAAGAAATACTGAACCCGGTGTTTTATCTGGCGAGCGAAGCATTTACCACCGGTATCACGCTGGTAGCCGACGGCGGCTTGATGGCCAAACGCTAGTCTTGCTCAAGTAGAGGTGGAGCCTGCCTGGCGACGCTGCAGAATCCGACCAAGATAAACGCCGATTTCAAACAGCAGCCACATTGGCAAAGCCAGCAGCGTTTGAGAAATGATATCTGGTGGGGTCAGCAGCATGCCGAAGATGAAACAACCGACGATTATGTAGGGCCTTTTTCGGGCGAGATCTTCCGGTGTGGTGATACCCGCCCAGATCATGATTAAGGCGGCGATGGGTATTTCAAAGGCAATCCCAAAAGCAAAAAACAGTTTTAGAACAAAGTTCAAATAGCTGTTGATGTCCGTCATGATGGTAATGTCGTCGGGTGCCACACTCGTGAAAAATGCGAAAATCAGTGGGAAAACGACAAAGTAAGCGAAGGCGGCACCTGCGTAGAACAACATCACGCTGGAGGCCAGCAGCGGAATGGCGAGTCGTTTCTCATGCCGGTACATGCCCGGGGCAATAAAACTCCAGGCTTGGTAGAGGACATAGGGCATGACGAGAAAAATCGCCGTAATCAAGGTCAGCTTGAAAGGCGTGAAAAAAGGCGACGCGACCTCTGTGGCAATCATGCTTGCGCCCTCAGGCAGAATTGCACGCAGTGGCTCTGAGACAAAAGTGTAGATCTCGTTGGAAAAAGGGAACAGGCAAAGGAACATGACCAAGATCGCCAGCACAGCTCGCAGAATCCGTTCTCTCAACTCCGTGAGATGAGCCACCAGCGGCATTGGCCGATCAACCGAATCCTGATCGCTCATTCTACGCTCTTACCAGCCCGCTGTGCTTCTGTTTCGGTTTGATCGCCTTTTGACGAATCATCGATCAAGGTATTCGCGGCACCCTGAATATCGTTTTTCAGTGCCTGCGTATCCTGCTGGATTTGTTTTCCTGCATCCTTCAGATCCTGCATGACGGAGTCGTTGTGCAGCTCCTGCTGGATTTCTCGTTTTACGTCGTTGAAGCTACGCCGAATGCGGTTCAGCCACAGACTGGCGGTCCGAATGGTGCCCGGCAGACGCTCCGGGCCTATAACCAGTAGGCCCACCACAGCGATAATGATGAGCTCGGCGAATCCGATATCGAACATTTAGAAGCTACTTTTTTTCTCCGGCAGTGGTGTCCGGATCTTCCTCGGCCTTTGTCTCGTCCACATCCTGTTCTTCGGTCATGCTTTTGCGAAAACCCTTAACGGCACTGCCCAGGTCGCTGCCCAGTGTTCGCAGGCGCTTAGTGCCGAACAGCATGATGACGATCACCAAAATGATCAACAACTGCCAGATACTGATGCCACCCAATCCCATAAACTCCTCCTATCTACCTGCTGCTGCGCTCACCCTGACGGGTTGCCGCGGGAGGTTTTTTCCTCCAGCCCGGATGTGCCGAAACGCTCATCCAGGCAATCCAGAACTTCATTGATGTCGACGTCGAGATGCGCCAGCATCACCATGCTGTGAAACCACAGGTCCGCTACCTCACCGACCAGCTCGCTGCGCTCTCCGCCACGCTCCACGTCCTTCGCTGCGAGAATGACCTCGGTGGCTTCTTCACCAACCTTTTCCAGAATCTTGTTCAAGCCGCATTGATAGAGGCCCGCAACATAAGAACTGTCCGGATCAGCCTGTTTGCGCGCCTGCAAGAGTGCTCCCAATTGTTGCAGAAGGTCACTCATGTTGTGTCCCCGTAAATCTCGCCTGCGTCTTTGACCACCGCATCGGTAACCATCCATCCGCCGTCTTGCAGCTGCTGAAAAAAACAGCTGCGGCGACCCGTATGGCAAGCGATACCACCCAACTGTTCAACCTTCATTAAAACGGTGTCGGCGTCGCAGTCTATGCGCAGTTCTTTGAGCAGCTGGACATGACCGGATTCCTCGCCCTTACGCCAGATTGCGGAGCGCGACCGCGACCAGTACACGGCGCGGCCTTCATCAATTGTCAATGCCAGGGCGTCAGCGTTCATCCAGGCAAGCATTAAAACTTCGCCTGACTGCCAGTCCTGGGCGATAGCCGGTACCAGGCCATCATCGTTCCACTGTATGTGCGCAATTAACTCGCTCGGCTGTTTCATCACTTAGACCCCACAGATGCATTATGGCACAGGCGGATGACGGGCACATTGCATCAGCGGCGGGCCATCCAGATCAGGCCCAGACCGATGATCGCCAACGCCCAGCTCATGGCAGGCACTTCCGCCAGTGCCTCTGGGAACGCGGCGGCCAGTGCCATGCCCAGAGCTGCGGCGCCCAGCAGGCGCAATCGGCGCGCCCTGGTTTGCTGTCGTGATTGCTGCCCGGTCAGGGTGGGGTGGTCTTCCGGGGCAGCCCGTTGCAGATTGCTCAGCAGCGCCCCGGGTAGCGTTGGCAGATGCTCCATCCAGGTAGGCGCGTGACGCTGTAGGCTGCGCACGACAGCCTGCGGCGAATACCGCTCCTGAAGCCATTGCTCCAGATAGGGTTGAGCCGTATCCCAGAGGTTCAACTGCGGGTACAGTTGACGTCCCAGCCCCTCGATATTCAATAAGGTTTTCTGGAGCAGTACCAGAGAAGGCTGGATTTCCATGTCAAAGCGGCTTGCCGTTTGAAACAGGTAGATGAGCAGCTGTCCGAAGGAAATTTCACTGATGGGCCGTTCGAATACCGGCTCGCAGACGGCCCGCATAGCCGCCTCGAAATCCTGAACACGCGTGTCGGGCGGTACCCATCCGCACTCCACGTGCAGTTGTGCCACCTCTCGATAATCGCGGCGAAAGATAGCCAGCAGGTTGCGGCCAAGATAGTACTGGTCTGCCTCTGACAGACTACCCACGATGGCGCAATCCACGGCGATATAGGTCGGGTCGGAAGGATCCGTGGCATCGACGAAGATATTGCCTGGGTGCATGTCGGCGTGGAAAAAGCTATCGCGAAACACCTGTGTGAAAAAAATCTCTACGCCGCGCTCACCCAGCAGCTTCAAATCGGTGCCTCGTGCGCGCAGTGCATCGATATCCGTGACCGGAATGCCCGTGATGCGTTCCATCGTTAAAACGTTACGGCAACTGAAGTCCCAGAAGACTTCTGGAATGTAAACCAGATTGCTGTCTTCGAAGTTGCGTCGTAACTGACTGGCGTTCGCTGCCTCCCGCCCGAGGTCCAGCTCGTCGAGGATGACGAGCTCGTAGTCAGCCACGACCTCAACGGGGCGCAGTCGATACCCTTCCGGCAAGTGTTTTTCCACCAAGCCTGCCAGTGTGAACAGCAGTGCCATGTCCTGGCGGATGATCGGCTCGATGTCCGGCCGCAGTACTTTGACAACGACCTGTTCGCCCGTCGGCAGTTTGGCTCGATGAACCTGGGCGACGGATGCTGAGGCCATGGGTGTTGCGTCGAACTCTGCGAATGCCTCTCCCACCGGTTTGCCCAGGGCGGACTCGACGATGGCTATCGCTTCCTGCTCTCCAAACGGTGGTACGTCATCCTGCAGCCTGGCCAATTCATCAGCGATATCCTCTGGCAGGAGATCCCGCCGCGTGGACAGCATCTGGCCAAATTTGATGAAAACTGGGCCCAGATCTTCCAGCGCTCTACGCAGGCGTTCACCCCTTGGCGCACTTGCTTCACCTCGCAGTCCGAGGACGGTGAGTGCCAGTCGCGCGACAGGCCCCAGCCGAGTGCGGTCGATGAAGGCGTCTAGACGGTAGTGGTAAGCCGTGCGCAGTATCCGGCCCAATCGGATAACTCTGGACACGAATCAGCGTTCCAGATCAGCCAGCTTGCGTCGCAGCTTGGCGGCGCGCGATTGCAGACGCTCCACCCGCTGATCCAATGCCCGCAGATCGCTGAAAAAATCTTCCAGCTCGAGCCTGGGCGGGCTCAGTCGCGCCTCCTCCTGAATAAACTCCTGTAGCTGCCTGCCAAGGCTGCGCGACGCCTGCTGGCCCCAACTGTAGGCCTGCCGCAGTATTTCTGCCAGCTGATGGCCGGCAACATCGCCCAGGTGTTCGACCAAAGGTGCTTCCCAGTCGACGTCAAGATCTGCCAGCACACCCTGCAAGGTGATCAAGGGTGCGCTGTCACCCTCCAGTTCCAGATTGCTGTTGATGAGGGTGGCCGCTGCATCTGAGGACAGCGCCAGTTCGCGGAAGTCGGATGCGTCGCCACAAATGCGGGTGGTGACCTCTCCGTCAAAGTAGCTGCTGAGACGAAGCTGGCCGTCGCGGGTCCGCAGGTAGACCTGCACGCTCGGATGACTGCAGTCCAGGGCAAACACGCATCCGTCTACGGCCTGCAGGTCGGTGGCACTTCCCGGGGACAGCGAAACGGCGCGGTTGAGCACCGTCTCCAGGGCAGCCAGCGCTGCTGTGGTCAGTGTTGGATCCTGTAGCGATGCGCTTGCCATGGTTCGTTAGGGCTTGACGCCCTTGTGTATCGCGACGATGCCGCCGGTCATGTTGTGGTACTCGCAGCGACCGAACCCGGCTTCTTCCATCATGTCTTTCAATGTGTCTTGATCGGGATGACGTCGAATGGACTCGGCCAGGTACTGATAGCTATCACTGTCGTTTGCCACCAGCCTGCCCAGAACCGGAAGCACACGAAACGAGTAGGTGTCGTAAGCACGACTGAGAAGCTCACTGCTGGGTTTTGAAAATTCCAGGACGAGCAATCGACCGCCAGGTTTGAGCACCCGCAGCATGGATCTCAGTGCGAGGCCTTTGTCGGTAACGTTGCGCAGCCCAAACGCAATGGTGATGCAATCGAAACTGTCCTCGGGGAAGGGCAGATACTGGGCATCTGCCTGCACAAACTCGATGTTGTCGTAGTAGCCTTTATCCAGGAGTTTGTCGCGTCCAACCTGCAGCATGGAGTCATTGATATCAGCAAGTACGATGCGCCCCTCGTCACCCACGAGATCCGCAAACTGTAGCGCCAGATCTCCGGTTCCTCCAGCGATGTCGAGTACACTATGGCCGGGGCGAACCCCGCTAAGTTCAATTGTGAAGCGTTTCCAGATGCGATGAATGCCGGCGGACATAAGATCGTTCATCAGGTCATAGCGGCTGGCCACGGAATGAAAAACATCCGCCACCAATCCGGCCTTTTCGTCTTTGTCCACCTCCCGGTAGCCAAAGTCGGTAGTGTGCTTGTCAGTCTCGCTCATGTTTCGGGGCCCAATGCGGCAATGGACGCATTATAGCGCGACCGCGAGTGGGGGGTCAGGTATCGAGTTTTATCACCTGCACATCTGGGTCGCGGCTGGCGCCGGCGGCACTCATGCGGTCGAGATAGTTTTGCCAGCGTTGTTCTTGCTCGACGCACAGTTGATAGAGGTATTGCCAAGAGTATAGCCCGGTGTCGTGACCATCATCGAAAACCAGCTGCAGTGCATAATTTCCGACTGGTTTGATGTGACTGATCCCCACGTTCAATTTACCGATTTGCAGAACCTCCTGGCCAGCTCCGTGCCCCGTGACCTCTGCAGACGGCGAATAAACGCGCAAATACTCACATGGCAGTGTATAGCGTTCACCGTCGGTATAATCCAGCTCGAGGTCTCTGGACTGCTTGTGTAGCTTGACGGCCGTAGGGCGCTTACTGTCTGCCATGATGCGTTACAGTATAAACCGGGAGAGGTCTTCGTCGGAGCTGAGCGCCTGCAGCTGTTCGTCAACGTAGACGGCATCCACCTTCAGCGTGTCACCGCTCAGCCCCGCGTCGGCTGCGTCGAAGGAGATGCCTTCAAGCAACCTCTCCATGACGGTGTGCAGTCTGCGCGCACCAATGTTCTCGGTCTTTTCGTTTACGTGCCAGGCCGTCTCTGCAATGCGTCGCAGACCGTCCTCAGTAAACTCTACCTTCAGGCCCTCCGTACCCAGCAGTGCCTGATACTGCTCGGTAAGGGACGCACTGGGTTCGGTGAGAATCCGCTCAAAATCATCAGGCCCGAGTGCCTCTAATTCGACTCGAATGGGCAGTCGCCCCTGCAACTCCGGTATCAAATCCGACGGCTTGGCCAAGTGGAATGCGCCAGACGCTATGAACAGGATATGGTCGGTCTTGATTGTGCCGTGCTTGGTGTTCACCGTTGATCCTTCGATGAGTGGCAGCAGGTCTCTTTGGACACCCTCGCGGGATACGTCCGCGCCCGCACCTTCGGAGCGTTTTGCGACCTTGTCCAGTTCGTCGATGAACACAATGCCATTTTGCTCGGCGGCGCTGACGGCGTGTTGCTTCAGCTCCTCCTCGTTCACCATTTTTGCAGCTTCTTCATCACACAGGCTTTCAAACGCCGCTTTGACTGGCATCTTCTGCGTTTTGCGCTGCTGTCGAGAAAGGTTGGAAAACATGTTTTGTAATTGGCTGGTCATCTCTTCCATGCCCGGCGGTGCCATGATTTCCATACCTGGCATGGTCGCACTGACCTCAACTTCGATTTCTTTTTCGTCCAGGTCGCCCTCACGCAGTTTCTTGCGGAGAAGCTGGCGCGTACTGGAGTTGTCGTCGCCGTCGCTGTCTCTTGCGGCGGGTAGCAGAAGGTCGAGAATACGCTCCTCGGCGGCCTCCTCGGCGCGGAAGCGAACGCGTTCCATTGCCTGCTCACGGTACATCTTGACCGCTACATCGGCCAGATCGCGAACAATCGATTCTACGTCTCTGCCAACATAGCCGACCTCCGTAAACTTGGTTGCCTCAACCTTGACGAAGGGTGCGTTTGCCAATCGGGCAAGGCGACGCGCGATCTCGGTCTTGCCGACGCCGGTTGGGCCGATCATCAGAATGTTCTTGGGGGTGATTTCGGCCCGCAGTTCTTCCGACAACTGCATGCGGCGCCAACGATTGCGCAACGCGATTGCAACGGCGCGTTTTGCTTCATCCTGGCCGATAATGTGCCTGTCGAGTTCGTGAACGATTTCACGGGGTGTCATGTTGGACATACAGCTGCGGCACCTCCTGATATTGCCGATGGGCGTCCGCGGGATGCAGGGTAGCCCTAGTAATCCAGTTGCTCGATGGTGCGGTTGTGATTCGTGTAGATACAGATATCACCTGCGATCCCCAGCCCCTTCTCAACAACCGTGCGTGCCTCCAACTCGGTATTGTCGAGCAGTGCACGAGCAGCCGCCTGTGCAAACGGGCCGCCTGAGCCAATCGCGATGAGGTTGTCCTCCGGCTCGATGACGTCGCCATTTCCCGTGACAACCAGCGAGGTGTCCTTGTCGGCGACGGCTAGCAGGGCTTCCAGCTGGCGTAGGGCTCGCTCTGTGCGCCACGCCTTGGCCAATTCCACGGCAGCTCGCACCAGATGGCCCTGGTGTTTGTCCAGCTGCGCTTCAAAAAGTTCGAACAATGTGAAGGCGTCTGCGGTGCCTCCGGCGAAGCCTGCCAGTACCTGATCACGATGCAGGCGCCTCACCTTGCGAGCATTACCCTTCATTACGGTATTGCCCATCGATACCTGACCATCGCCCCCTATGACGACGCTATTACCGCGACGCACGCAGAGAATGGTTGTACCGTGATACTGTTCCATCGCCGTGTCTCCTATAGGACCAGTCAGATGCGCTGGCCCATCGGGGAAATATGGGGTGTATGAAGCGGATTTCAAGTCTCCGCGTTGGATTAGCCGCGTGGACGTTTCAATACCAGCGTTTCGATGTTCTGATTGGCGGTCAGCCCCCGGGCTCGCGTCATGGCGGAACGCGTTTCAAATGGGCCAAGGTAGACTCTAAACCACCGGCCGTTGTCGCCCGTGGTCTCTCGAACGTTGGGCGTCAGACCCAGTAGCAGCAGTTCTGCACGCCGCCTGTCTGCGTCTTCTCGCTGGCGGAAGGAGCCCGCTTGCAATACATAGGCATCTGATTCTGTAGCGATGGGTTTGCTCACGTCGGCGGCAGGTTCGACCGGCTCAGGCGTTACTTCAACCTCAATGGATTGCTCCGGTAGCATGGTGTAGAAATCGAATCTTGGCTTGGGCGGTTTCGTCTCACTGGGCTTGCCGCCCGTCGCAGGATCTTCAATACCTGCCCCTTCGAGCGTCGCCAGGTAGAGCAAGAAACTGATGAATACTCCGCTGACCAGGCCGGCAAAGTAGGCTCGCCAGCCGCCGCCCGCAGACGGCTTGTTGCGGGCGCTGCGAGAGACAGATTTGCGTCTGGTTTTGGTTTTGCTCTGGCGGCGCTTTGCGAAATCCTGAGCCACGAGTTACATCGCCTCTGGCGCGGATACGCCAAGCAATTCCAGGCCATTGGCGATCACCTGCCTCACGGCCTGGCTCAGGCCGACCCTGGCGTTGCGCAACGCTTTGTCCTCCACTAGCACCTTGTGGGCGTTGTACCAGGTGTGGAAATCGCCCGCCAGATCGCGCAGATAGGTGGCAACCGAATGTGGTTCGTTGTTAGCGGCAGCTCCGGCGATCACTTCGGGGTATCGGTCAAGCCTGCGTAGAAGATCTTTCTCATGTTCCTCTTGCAGAGTGTCCAGGCTCTCCGCAGCCTCAGCGGCTGTCCATGTCCAACCCTGCTCTTGTAGTTTACGCATGATGCTGCAGGTTCGCGCGTGTGCGTACTGTATGTAATACACCGGATTGTCATTGCTTTGGCTTAGGGCGAGGTCAATGTCAAAAGTCAGTTGCGAGCTCGCCGCCCGCGCTACGAGGAAGTAGCGGGTGGCGTCGCGACCTACTTCATCGATCAGATCTCTTAAGGTGATGTAGCTGCCGGCGCGTTTGGAGAGTTTTACTTCCTCCCCATCGCGCATGATGGTGACCATCTGATGCAGGACATAGTCGGGCCAACCTTCAGGTATGCCCTCCTGCAGTGCCTGCAGACCCGCGCGTACGCGCGTTATGGTGCTGTGGTGGTCCGCGCCCTGTTCATTGATGACGTGCTCGAAGCCTCGCTGCCACTTATTCAGATGGTAGGCAACATCGGGAACAAAGTAGGTATACCCGCCGTCACGCTTGCGCATGACGCGGTCCTTGTCATCTCCGAAGTCGGTGGTCCGCAGCCACAGCGCATGGTCCTGCTCATAACAGAAGCCGCCGTCGATGAGTTTTTGCACTGTGTCTTCAACGGCCCCCTCGGCATACAGTGATGACTCAAGGAAGTAACAATCAAACTCGACAGCGAAAGACTTGAGATCTAGGTCCTGCTCCCTGCGGAGATAGGCCACAGCGAAGCGGCGTATGGCTTCCAGATCGTCCGGATCTGCCGCTGCCACGACATGTTGATCCTCCGCGGCCACGGTATCGCCTCGCAGGTACGCGCTCGCCAGTTCTGCAATGTACTCACCTCGATAACCGTCAGCGGGCCAGGTCGGGTCGTCCGGGGTCTGGCCGTGGCAGCGTGCCCGCACCGAGAGGGCTAGATTATCGATCTGTGCACCCGCGTCGTTGTAGTAGAATTCACTTGCGACGTCCCAGCCGGTGGCGCTCAGCAATCTGCAGATGCTGTCGCCTACGGCGGCACCTCGGCCGTGTCCGACGTGCAGGGGCCCGGTTGGATTGGCCGATACGAACTCTACCTGGACTCGACGTCCGGCACCCGAGTCACTGGTGCCGAAAGCGGCGCCCTGTTCGAGCACTGTGGTAATGACGGCCTGGCTACTGTCTGCGGATAGAAAGAAGTTGATGAAGCCTGGGCCGGCAATCTCGGTGCTGCCAATGGCTGCGGATTCGGGGAGCGCATCGCAGATATGCTGCGCCAGATCGCGTGGAGGCATGCCCGCGGACTTGGCGAGTGTGAGGGCGATATTGCTGGCGAGGTCCCCGTGGCTTTTGTCCTTGGTACGCTCGACCTGGACGGGCGCGTCGTTCTTACGGGGTAGGACACCGCTGGACGTCAATGCGTCCAGGGCCTGTTGAACCAGCCGGGAAACCTCTTCCTTCACTTGGGGAACTTACCTGCGCTCTGCGTTTGATGAACCGGCGGCTCTACGTGGCCACGGTGACGGTATTATCCCGATTAGCGCCGTGATTGGCCAGATGTACAACCCATCTGGGCCTGCTCGCACCTCAAGACACATCCAGAGGGTCGATGTCGATAGTCCACTTGAGCTGCTTTCGCGACGGCAGAGCCTCTGCTGCGCTGACCATCTGTGTGGCCGCGTTGTGGGCAGATGCTCGGTTTGGTGCGGTAAGGAGCAGCTGGCTGCGGTAACGGCCAGCCCGGCGCTGCATGGGCGCTGGTAGCGGACCAACAAGCTGGCAGCCGCGCCCCAGGCTGGGTTCACAATCGGTGCGCAGGCGCTGCAAAAACTGCTCTCCCCAGGCGCCATCGGCGCAGTCGCTGCGCACAATAATCAAGACGCCGCTGGGGGGCAGGCCGCTTGCCTGTCGTTGAGCCAACATCCGTTTAGCCAGGTGGGCGTAGTTCGCGTCCAAGACGCAGTGCAAAGCGGGATGATCGGGATAATGTGTCTGTACCAGAACACGGCCTGGAATATCCTCCCGGCCAGCGCGCCCAGCGACCTGAGTGAGAAGTTGCGCCATGCGTTCTTCACCGCGAAAGTCAGCGCTGAACAGCAGCGCGTCCGCATCAATCACCGCGACCAGACTCACTCTGGGGAAGTGGTGGCCCTTGGTCAACATCTGCGTACCCAGCAGGATGCAGGGAGCGCCACGGTTGATGGTGTCTACCAGTTCTTGCATCGCATGGCGTCCTTGCATGGAGTCACTGTCTACCCGATAGGTTGGCCACTGCGGGAACAGCTGATGGAGGCATTGCTCTGTTTGTTCGGTCCCCAGACCGATAGGCGCGATGTTGTGGGAATGGCAGCTTTCACAGTCATTGGGTAGGGGCCGCTCGGCACCGCAGTGGTGACAGCGCAGCCGCTGCTGACGGCGGTGCACGGTCATTCGTGCATCGCAAGAGGCACACTGGGCAACCCAGCCACAGTCGTGACACTGCAAGCTGGGCGCATAACCTCTGCGATTCAGGAACAGGAGACACTGTTCGCCCTTGTCCAGGCATTGGGCTACGGCGTCTATAAGGTCGTTAGACAGACCGGCGCGAAGCGATTGGCGGCGCAGATCAATAATATCAACGGCTGGCAATGCACTATCGCCGGCTCGCTGCGTCAGCCGGTGGTGTTGGTAGCGCCCCTGAAGGGCGTTATACAGGCTCTCCAGTGAGGGCGTAGCGCTGCCCAGAACGACCGGGCAATCATGTAGCTGTGCGCGTTTGACTGCGACGTCTCTGGCCCAGTAGCGAAAGCCGTCCTGCTGTTTGTAGGAAGCATCGTGTTCTTCGTCCACGATGATCAGCCCCGGTCGAGACAGGGGGGTGAACACCGCCGAACGGGTACCTATGACAATGGCCGTGCTACCGGTGCGAGCGGCCTCCCAGGCGCGGTAACGCTCCGCCTCCCCAAGGCCTGAGTGGAGAACGGCTATGTCGATACCAAAACGTTGCTGAAAACGCTGCAGCGTTTGCGGTGTGAGACCGATTTCGGGTATCAGTACCAGAGCCTGTTGTTCGCGAGCCAGACACTCGTCAATCAGCTGCAGGTAGACCTCGGTTTTGCCGCTGCCGGTGATGCCGTCCAACAGGTGACAGGCGAAGCCCTGTGAGGACTGATGAATGGCGTGCAGCACCTCAGTCTGTTCGCCTGTCAGGGAGAGTCCGGTGGCCCGGGCCACGGGCGGCCTGGAGCGCTTGATGACGGTGGATTCGACCAGCCCCTTATCTCGCAGAGCCCGCATAATCTGCGCACTGATGCCTGCCTGAGCCAATGAAGTCGCGCTGGTCGCACCCATCTCTGCCAGCACTTTGATGGCCTGCGCCTGTCGTGGTGAGCGCGGCAGCGGATTGTCGGGTAGCCCCTTACCCCGGGTGCTCAGTTGCCAGCCCGGGTCCCCCAGGGGCTGGTGCTCAAGACCCTCTCTCAACCGCTTCGGGAAAAGTGCGCAGAGCACCTCGCCCAGAGGATGATGGTAGTAAGCTGCAGACCAGCGTGCCAGCTGCAATAAGCGATCGCTGATCAGAGGTGTTTCGTCCAGCACACGAATAGCCGCCTTCAGGCTGTCCGCGGGCAGGTCGCTATCATCAACCAACTCAATCAGATAGCCGATAACCCGCCTGCTGCCGAAGGGTGCCTCGATGCGCACACCGGGCTGTAGCTGTGCGAGGGCGATATCGTTGAGATCTGGTGGTGGCAGGTAGTCGAAACTGCGGCGCAGTGGCGACGGGACGGCCAAGCGAAGTATGGGCATCGGACAATCAGACGGAAAAGCCCTAGTGTAGCAAAAGGCGATCAGCCCTTGCGCGCCGGCCTCACTCTGGTAAGATGCGCGCCTATTTTTTGGCCGGCTCGGTAGGCACCGGGTCGCTCAGCATGACTCACAGTGGGCGCGGTGTCCGGCTACGACCGGATGGCGGCGCCGAAGCAGGGGTGAAGCAGGGGTATAGGTGAATGAAAACGGAGATCCATCCCAAGTATGAGACGGTGACTGCCACCTGCAGTTGTGGCGAAACGATCCAGACCAGATCAACGCTGTGTGAGGATTTTCACATCGACGTTTGTTCAATCTGCCATCCGTTCTTCACCGGCAAGCAGAAGATCGTCGACAGCGGTGGCCGAGTAGATCGTTTCAAAAAGCGCTTTGGCAGCCGCGGAGCCAGACGTTAGCGTTATTCCGGTCGACCAAGGCAGCGCTTGTCTCGCTGATTCATTTTGGCCCGATGATATGGAACGCCAGCTTCATTTAAAGAAGCTGGCGTTTTTTGTTGGGGGCAGCGCGTGCGGCGGGGCACCTCTTGTGGCCCTACGGCGGTTTCTATATCCTCGTGGCCCTCATCGCAGCGGCTGGTGATTCGCAAGGTACGAACATGGCAGATACATTGAAGCAGCAGGCGCTTGCCTATCACGCGCAACCGGTAGCGGGCAAAATCAGCGTTGAGCTGACCAAGCCAGCCGAGACCCAGCAGGACCTGGCACTAGCCTACAGTCCTGGTGTCGCCGAGCCCTGCCGCGAAATCGCCGATGATCCCGCTATGGCCTATCGCTACACCGGTAAAGGCAATCTGGTAGGCGTTATCAGCAACGGTAGTGCGGTGCTGGGGCTAGGCAATCTGGGGGCGCTGGCCAGCAAACCCGTCATGGAGGGCAAGGCACTGTTGTTCAAACGCTTTGCAGCCATTAATGCGATCGATATTGAAGTCGATGCGGAAAGTGCCTCTGACTTCATTGAGACCGTGGCGCGCATTTCCAGGACCTTCGGTGGTATCAATCTCGAAGACATCAAAGCGCCCGAGTGTTTTGAAATCGAGGCTGCGCTCATCGAGCGATGCGACATACCGGTTTTTCACGATGATCAGCATGGAACGGCCATTGTGACAGCGGCAGGGCTGCTCAATGCGCTTGAGATTCAAGGCAAGCGGATTGAAGATGCGGTAATCACCTGTCTGGGTGCGGGGTCTGCAGCGATAGCCTGTTTGCGACTATTGGTCGGCATGGGCGCTCAGCGGGAAAACATCTTCATGCTCGACAGCCGGGGCGTGATTTACCCCGGGCGCGAGTCAGTGAATACCTTCAAGCTGGAGTTTGCCAACCCAACCGACAAGCGAGATCTGGCCGAGACCGTTCGTGGCGCGGACGTGTTCCTGGGCCTGTCAGGAGCCAACCTGCTCAGTGCCGATATGCTGAAGTCGATGGCGGAGCGCCCGGTTGTTTTTGCGTGTTCCAATCCAGACCCTGAGATCACGCCGGAACTGGCGCTGCAGACTCGCGATGACCTCATCATAGCCACCGGCCGATCGGATTATCCTAATCAGGTGAACAATGTGCTGGGCTTCCCCTTCATATTCAGGGGGGCCCTGGATGTTCGGGCATCGCAGATCAATGAATCCATGAAACTCGCGGCTGTGCATGCTCTAAGTGAACTGGCCCGTGAGCCAGTGCCGGAGGCGGTACTGGAAGCCTGTGGCCTTGAGAGTCTGGAGTACGGTCGAGATTACATCTTACCGAAGCCCGTCGATTCGCGGCTGTTGGCGCGTATTGCTCCGGCGGTCGCCAGGGCGGCAGTGGACAGTGGCGTGGCGGGTCTGCCATTTCCGCAGGATTACGTTCCGGGCCAGTAGGCCGGCGGCCTCAGAAAATATCCTGAATCAAGTCATCCGTGCCGATGCCGACAGCGTGTTGGCCGTCGAGGTCGTTGTCGCGCAAGGGCACGTTTTCTTCCCGGAAGTACTCAAAAATGGCATTGCGTTGGCCTGTTCGGGCCAACAAGCCTGTATCCGGGTCGATTTTGACATGGCTGATGCCGGATGGCAGCGGCGCTTCCTGCTGGGGGCTGTCAGCGAGCGCTTCCGCCATGTATTCGATCCAGATAGGTAGCGCTGCTGTCCCACCGAATTCCTTCCTTCCCAGTGGCGTGTAATTGTCAAAACCCACCCACGTGGAGGTCGCAACGTCTCGATTGTAGCCGGAGAACCAGGCGTCCATCGGGCCATTAGTAGTGCCGGTTTTCCCGGCAAGGTCGTTGCGTTCCAGAACCAGAGCCCGGCGCCCGGTGCCACGGGTGATGACGTCTTGCAGCATGCTGTTGACGATAAAGTTGACGCGCTCGTCCATAACCCTTGGGGCGTGCGGCAGCGGCGCCAGGTCCTCGCTGCCACCCGCTAGAATGTCTTCCATGCTGAGTTCTGCTTCGGGCATGTCCTCCCCATCGGAGTCTTCAGCACAGTCTCGGCAAACAGTGAGCGGCTGCGCCTCGTAAACGAGCTCACCCTCCAGATCCGCAACACGCTCAATGAGGTAGGGTTCTACGCGATAACCGCCGTTGGCGAGCATGGCGTAGCCGGTGGCCACCTGCAGCGGGCTCATGGTCAGGGTTCCCAGAGCCAGAGAAAGGTCCGGGGTCAGGCCTTTGGTGTCGAACCCGAGCTGGGTGATGTAATCGATCAACTGCTTGGCACCCAGCTGCTGAAGCAATCGAATGGATACCAGATTGCGAGACTTGGTCAGAGCCCAGCGTAGCCGGGTGGGGCCGTGGAACTTGCCACCATCATTTTCTGGACGCCAGACATCCTCCAACGAGCTATCCTCCATAACCACGGGGGCATCGTTGATAATGCTGGCGGCGGTGAAGCCAGATTCCAGAGCGGCGCTGTAGACAAAAGGTTTGAAACTGGAGCCTGGCTGCCGTTGTGCCTGAGTCACCCGGTTGAATTTGCTGAGTTCGAACCCCATGCCTCCGACGACGGCGACAATGGCGCCGTCGTCAGGGTCGAGGGAGACCAGCGCGGCCTGCGCCGCTGGCACCTGTGTCAGGCGCCATTGACTCTCGTCCTCGGTTTCTTCTTTTACAACCCTCACCAGGTTGCCAACCTCTATAACATCGGACACCGATTTGGGCGCAGACCCAATGATGTTCTCCGTCCGGTAGGGCCGGGCCTGCTTCAGGCCATTTTCCCAGGCAAGCTCAACAAAGTTGCCATCTGCCATGATGAGCGTGGCGGAGTTTTCCTCCAGGTTCAGGTCCGTGACCACCGCTGGAGTCATGCCTGCAATCACGGCGGTTTGAGCGAGAGTCTTCTGCCAGGCCTCCAGCAGGTTCTGGCGATCACCCTCCGACTGCAGCCGTCGCTCCGCACCGCGGTACCCGTGGCGCCTGTCGTAGGTGGTCAGACCCGAGATGACCGCCTTGCGGGCTACCTGTTGCAGATGGCTGTCGATGGTGGTGTAGACGTGGTAGCCGCCGGTGTAAGCCTCGATGCCGTGACGAGCGACCATTTCCTGGCGCGCCATCTCGGCAGCGTAGTGGGCAGAAAAGGCGATCCTTTCACCATGATGCCTGGCCGTAACGGGGGCCTGTTTGGCCTCCTGGTAAGCCGAGTCGTCAACATAGCCCAGTGCCAGCATCCGGTCCAGTATCCAGTTCCTGCGCTCGGTACCGGCGGTTGGCCCGCTGATGGGGTTGTTTCGCGAGGGTGCTTTTGGGATACCCGCCAACATGGCGTGCTGGGCGAGGCTTAGCTCCCCGATACTGGCCCCGTAGTACACCTGCGATGCTGCCTCAAAGCCGTACGCTCGGTGCCCGAGGAAGAAACTGTTGAAATAAAGCTCGAAGATTTCTTGTTTGTCGAGGGAGCGCTCGATCTCCAGCGCGAGCAGGATCTCGTTAAACTTGCGGATGAAAGTGCGGTCGAGCGTGAGGAAATAGTTGCGGGCAACCTGCATGGTCAGGGTGCTGCCGCCGGAGCCTTTTTCGCCGGTTAGCACCAGTTCCGAGACGGCGCGCATCAGCCCCATGAAATCGATCCCTCGGTGCTGGAAAAAGTTGTCGTCCTCGGCCGCCAGTAGCGCATCAATGAACTGCGGGGGAATCTCATCAAAGGGAAGCGGGCTACGTTTTTGCTCGCCGAACTGGCCGATGAGTTCGCCATCACGGGTGTACACCCGCATCGGAGTTTGCAGCTTTACGTCGCGCAGAGTTTCAACGTCCGGAAGGTTGGGGCTCAGGTACAGGTACACACCGGCCAATAACCACACGCCGCCGAACAATCCGAGCATGAACAAGCGCAGAAGAAAAGTCAGAAAGCTCATTTATCCCTTTGCAAAACAGTGGTTTATACCAACCGGATTGAGGGCGGAGCAGTTGGTTTGGTAATTATAAGCCTTTTTTGTGTTTTGATATATTTTTGGCTGTGGTATATCTGTTAGTCATGTATCGTTACCTAAAAATACTCTAAGTAAGTGATACAGTTGGGGAAAAAATACGTTGCTGGGACTATTTGGTAGAAAGAAAGCGACGCAGGTTCTGGGGCTGGATATAAGTTCAACGACGGTAAAATTGCTGGAGTTGAGCTATGCAGGGGGCCGGTACCGCGTAGAAAGTTACGCGGTGAGTTCGCTGCCGCAAGATGCGGTCATAGAAAAGAACGTCAACGACGTGGAAGGCGTGGCAAACGCCATCCGTACAGTTGTTGCACAGTCGCGCACAAAATTGAAGAACGTCGCCGCTGCGGTGGCGGGCTCCTCCGTGATTACAAAGCTGATCGATATGCCCGACGGCCTAAGTGATGATGAGCTGGAAACCCAGCTCACGCTGGAGGCAGATCAATACATTCCTTACCCTCTGGAAGAAGTGGCTATCGACTTCGAGGTTCAGGGCCCCTCGCCCGAGCGGGAGAATCAGGTTGAGGTCCTGTTGGCGGCCTGTCGTCGCGAGACGATTGATGCTCGACTCCAGGCCATTGAGGGCTCCGAACTCAATGCCAAAATCATGGACGTGGAAGCCTACGCCATGGAACGGGCTTTCTTCCTTTTACAAGGGCAGCTCGAACTCGACCAGGACAGCACCGTGGCGGTGGTCGATATTGGCGCCACCATGACTACACTGAGCGTGTTGAATAACGGGCAGACCATCTATACCCGTGAGCAGCTGTTTGGTGGCAAACAGCTGACGGATGAAATCATGCGCCGCTACGGCCTGCCCCTCGAAGAGGCGGGGCTGGCGAAGAAGCAGGGCGGGCTTCCGGATGACTACGAGCCCGAAGTGCTTGAACCTTTCAAAGACGCCGTCGTACAGCAGGTGGCGCGTTCGTTACAGTTTTTCTTTTCCTCAAGCCAGTACAACGACGTCGATCACATCATTCTCGCCGGGGGTGTGGCTTCCATGGAAGGCCTGCAGGAATTGGTTGAGGAAAAACTGGGTACACCCACGGCGGTGGCCAATCCGTTTGCCCAGATGTCGATTTCCTCACGGGTAAATGCGGTCGCACTGAGCAGTGATGCACCGGCAATGATGATTGCCTGTGGTCTGGCGTTACGGAGTTTTGATTAATGGCACAGATTAACCTTCTGCCATGGCGTGAAGAGCGACGTCAGGATCTGAAAAAAGAGTTTCTGACCACAGTGGCCCTGGTGGTGATTTTGGGCGCTGGCATGGTGGCGGCTGCCGATCGGGTAGTCAACGGGCAAATCGAAAATCAAAAGGCCCGCAATCAATACCTGCAGGAGAACATCAAAGAGCTGGATAAGATGGTCGCCGAAATTAAGGACCTGCAGAAACGACGCAATCAATTGCTGGATCGGATGCGAGTCATTCAGGAACTGCAGGGCAACCGCCCAATTATTGTGCGGGTGCTGGATCAGTTAGTGCGCACAGTGCCGGACGGCGTGTTCTATACCGATCTCAACACCAAGAACAAGAAAATCTCGATCAGTGGAATTGCAGAATCTAACAACCGGGTTTCCAGTTTGATGAGGCGGTTAGATTCATCCGACTGGCTGGCGAATCCGAACCTGGATAAGGTCCAGGCGGCACGTAAATTTGGTGATCAGGCGAATCGGTTCAGTCTGTCTGTGAAGGTGCAGGCCCCGGCGACTGACCAAGAATCTGAGGAAGGGTAAGCGATGGCTCTGGAAGATACACTGCGATCCATCAACGAGTTCGATGTATCCGATCTGGATTTCGACAATGTGGGCTCGTGGCCACTGGCGATAAAAATTATCATATGGCTGGTGCTGTTGTTGGTGATACTGGCGCTCGGGTACTACTACCATATTGAGGGCCTGCAAACGAATCTGGAAAAGGCTGAGGTCAAGGAAGAGAAGCTTAAGAAAGACTTTGAGAAAAAAGTCTTCCAGGCTGCGAATCTCGACGCCTATCGACAACAGATGGCCGAAATGGAGGAATCGTTCGGTGCCTTGGTCAGTCAGTTGCCCAGTGACACCGAAGTGCCCGGCCTGCTGGAAGATATCACCAATAAGGGTTTGCTGAACGGCCTGCGTATCTCGTCGATCGACCTCAAGAAAGAAAAAGCAAAAGAGTTTTATGTCGAGCTGCCGATTGCGATCTCAGCGCGTGGCTCCTACCACGACCTTGGCGCGTTCATCAGTGGTATGGCGGGTCTGCCGCGCATTGTGACGTTGCACGATTTCAAGATCACCGGCGAAGGCTCGGACTCTAACGATCTGTCCATGCAGATCATGGCCAAGACCTATCGATACAAAGATGAGGATGCCTAAGTCATGAATCATCTTCATCGTAGCTTGATCACTGTCGTCGTGTGTGCGCTGTCACTGACAGCGTGCTCAGGGCGTGATTTCTCTGATCTCGATGAGTTCATGGAAGAGAAACGCGCGCGACCGGGTGGCATCATTGCCCCCATTCCGACGTTCAAGGCGTACGAAGCGTTTGCCTACAGCGCCACGGCGCTGCGCAGTCCATTCGATCGGCCGATCGAGGTTCGCGAGATTGCGCAATTGCACGCCGTCAGCGCTATCAAGCCGGATGAAAATCGTGCTAAAGAGTTTCTCGAACAGTACACCTTCGACTCGCTACGCATGGTCGGTACGCTGGAACGATCAGGGACAAACTGGTCCCTGGTCAAAGATCCACAGGGGGGCGTCCACCGAGTCAAAGTTGGTAATTTCCTGGGCCGTCATCACGGCAAGATTGTGGAAATGACCGACACCTATTTGGCGGTGGTAGAGATTGTAAGTGACGGTACAGAAGATGGATGGGTGGAGCGTCCGAGAACCATTAAATTAAGCGGTATATAGCACCTAGCGTAGGTCAGAGCCGTACCAAGCAAAAACAAAATCTGGGGACAAAGGCCGTGGGGATACAAAAAGAAAACAAGGGAAGCTGGTTGCGGGGAGCGCTTGTCTGCGTCGCCGCCGGTCTTTGGTCGGTGACCTCGGTCGCCGCGCCAACGGTTGAAGGTATCGAGTTCAGCGCACGCCCCGGGAGCAAGTTTGAAGTTCGACTGGATTTCAATGAGCCCCCACCAGACATTGAGGCCTACTCCATCGAAAAGCCTGCCAGAATCGCCATCGATTTCCCGGGTGCCACCAGCAGTCTTGAACAGAAGCGCTACTCGCTGCCCTATGGCAACGCCACCAAGGCGGTGGTGCTCGAATCGGGAGACCGGACGCGTCTGGTCTTGAATCTGGTGAAACTGGTTCCCTACGAGACGCGCGTGGACGGCAATAGCCTGTTCCTGGTCGTAGGGCAGGAGGGAACGGACTACGTTAAACAGACTACCGACCCTCACACGCTCAAGACGGAAATTTCTCAGGTGGCGGACGTCGCTTCCGAAATTACTGACCTGCAGTTTCAGCGCACGGGTGAAGGTGAGGGCAAGCTGACCCTGCAGCTCACGGATCCTGCGGTGGATGTCAACGTCTTCAGCGAAGGCGGTGACGTGAAAGTTGAGTTTCTCGATACCACCGTGGCTGAGCGTCTGCTGCGCCGCTACGACGTCACGGATTTCGCAACGCCCGTCAACAGCGTTGATGTGAACACGAGCGAGCGCGGCGCAAGCTTATCGCTGAAAACGACCGGCGATTTCGATTATCTGGCCTATCAAACTGACAACGAATACGTGATCAGCGTTAAACCGCTGTCCAAGAAAGAAGCGGAACGGCGCCGCAACGAGTTTTCCTACGTCGGCGATCGTATCTCGCTGAACTTCCAGGATATTGAGGTCAGAGCGGTTCTGCAGTTGATCGCCGACTTTACCGAGCTGAACCTGGTAGCCAGTGATACGGTGCAGGGTCGCATAACGCTGCGCCTGCAGAATGTACCCTGGGACCAGGCACTGGAGCTGGTGCTGAAAACCAAGGGCCTGGATAAACGGCAGATTGGCAACGTGCTGATGGTTGCACCTGCGGCAGAAATCGCCGAACGGGAGCGTCAGGAAATCGAGGCTAACAAGCAGATTGCCGAGCTGGCGCCCTTGCAGTCCGAGTTTGTGCGCATTCGCTACGCCAATGCCAACAACGTGGTTAAGCTGTTTCAGGCGGGTTCTGAAGAAGGCGGCAGTCTGATCTCCTCGCGTGGCTCCGTCGTGGTAGACCAGCGTACCAACTCCTTGATCATCACCGACACGGCCACCAAGCTGGCGGAGATTCGAGATTTGATCGAGTTGGTGGATATACCGGTGCGCCAGGTGATGATCGAAGCACGTATCGTGATCGCCCAGTCCGATGCCTCCCATAACCTCGGCATCGAGTGGGGTGGTGCCTACCTGGACGTGGGAAATGATGAAATCCTGTCGGTGTCCGGTGACACGGATAACGTGGTTAGCATCAACGAAGACGTGATCAACGGCACCACGCCAACGGTTAGCTATCCCGGCGCGCTGTTGGTGGATCTGGGTGTGGCGTCCACCAGCGGATTTGCGGTGGGCTTCACCAATTCAGACCTGTTTCTGAGTGCGGAATTGTCGGCGCTGGAGGCGGAAGGTCAGGGCGAAGTCGTTTCGCAGCCGAAGGTGATTACCGGCGACAAGCAGGCGGCCTCGATCAAGTCGGGTACAGAGATTCCTTACCAGGAAGCATCCGCCAGCGGCGAAACCACAACCTCCTTCAAGGATGCTGTCCTGCAGCTTGATGTCGTACCCAATATCACTCCGGACGATCGCATCATCCTGGAATTGAAAATCAACCAGGACTCCGTCGGTGAGCTGGTGCCGAGCGGTCGTGGCGGTTTCATTCCCTCGATTGATACCACGGAGATCAATACACAGGTTCTGGTCGGTAACGGCGAGACGGTCGTGCTGGGTGGTATCTTTAGAACGGAAGACATCGAGTCCTTCAACAAGGTGCCCTTCTTCGGAGATATTCCTTATGTAGGAGCATTTTTCCGTAGCGAGTCTATCAGCTATACCAAAACAGAGACGCTGATCTTTATCACGCCGCGAATCCTTGCCGATACGCTGCTGGATTAGTAGCCAGCGGCAATGCCCTCCCTACATCGAGTTTTTCTGGTCGGCCCCATGGGGGCCGGCAAGAGCACTATTGGCAAGCATCTCGCCCAGCATCTCAAACTGCAATTCGTCGACAGTGACACCGAAATTGAGGCGCGCACTGGAGCTGACATACCCTGGATTTTTGACGTTGAGGGTGAAGCCGGCTTTCGACAGCGGGAACAGCAGGTGATCGCTGAGATGACGGAGTGGGAAGACATTGTTCTGGCAACAGGCGGAGGGGTGGTTCTGCACTCCGACAATCGCCGCAATCTTGCTTCCCGTGGTTTTGTGATCTACCTCTACGCATCGGTCGACGAGCAGGTGCGTCGCACGCGGCGGGACCGCCGCCGGCCTCTGCTGCAAGGGGGTGACCCGGAAGTCATCCTGCGTGATCTTATGGCGGAGCGGGACCCGCTCTACCGTGAAATCGCGGACCATGTGATCGACACGGATGACTGCAGCCCCCGCACGGTCGCTCAGCGTCTGGTTCGGGAGCTTGCCCCTTAGCGGACAGCCACGGTGGCAACGGGTTAGAATACGCCGCTTGAACGAACATCGTGTGGAGCTTACCAGCCCGTGTTGATACGTACCCTCGAGGTTGATTTGGGCGAGCGCAGCTACCCGCTGTACATAGGTCGCGACCTGCTTGCAAATGACGAGCTTTACCAGCGTCATGCACCTGGGTCCCAGGTTGTCCTGGTGAGCAATGACACCATAGCCCCCATTTACGCGGACAGGGTGCGCCGCGCGCTGGGCGAGCGTTCGCTGATTACCGACGTGGTGCTGCCCGATGGTGAACAGCACAAAAATCTGACGACCCTGGGCACCATTTTTGATCGGGTTCTGGAAGACGGCCACAATCGCACAACGACCCTGCTGGCACTGGGAGGCGGCGTAGTCGGGGATATTACCGGCTTTGCGGCGGCAAGCTATCAGCGCGGTGTCAATTTCATCCAGTTGCCGACCACACTCTTGGCGCAGGTGGATTCATCAGTAGGTGGTAAAACCGCGGTGAATCACCCACTCGGTAAAAACATGATTGGCGCCTTCCACCAGCCTGCCGCGGTTATTATTGATCTGGACACATTGCAGACATTGCCCAAGCGTGAATTCATTGCCGGATTGTCCGAGGTCATTAAGTACGGCCTGATTTACGACGAGCGTTTTTATCGTTGGCTACAGGAGGCAATGCCTGATCTTTTGGCGCGTGAGGAAGCCGCCCTGGCTGAGGCGATCGAGCGCAGCTGTGCCATCAAGGCTGCTGTGGTGGCTGCGGATGAGCGAGAGAGTGGCCTGCGAGCAATTCTGAATCTCGGGCATACGTTCGGCCACGCCATTGAAACGGGGAGCGGCTACGGCGAATGGCTGCATGGGGAGGCGGTGGCGGCTGGTATGGTACTGGCGCTTGAGATGTCCGCCCGGCGGGGTGCAATAGCGGGAGCAGAAGTGGACGCCCTGCGACAGCTTTTGACCACGATTGGTTTGCCGACCTCCCCCCCGGCGGGTCTGGCAGCGGTCGATTTTCTGCGTATCATGGGGCGTGACAAGAAGGTCGTCGACGGCCGCTTACGCCTGGTACTGCTGAACGCTATCGGCGCGGCGGAAATCGTGGCCGATGTCCCCGACAAAGCGGTTCTTGAGGTGCTAGAACCCCACTGATATCCCCCGTACAGCGCGGTTTAGGCGTCCCAATTGGGGCGTTTGTTCACCCAGAGGCATCTGTGTAAAATAAGCACCCTTTTTGCCCGATGGCTTTCCAGGCCTCGAGCAACCTATCGCAAGACATTGATTTTTTTAAGTATTTGGACTGTTTATGAGCGCAGGCCTGTTTAGACCTGATGAGTTCCGCGACAACTGCGGCTTTGGCCTAATCGCCCACACGGGAGGCGAGGCGAGTCACAGGCTGCTGCAAACGGCGATCGAGTCTCTGACCTGTATGACTCACCGAGGTGGCATCGCTGCCGATGGCAAAACCGGTGATGGCTGTGGTCTGCTGCTGCAAATGCCCGCAGAGTTCATGCGCAATCTCGCCAGGGAGGCCTATGGCAATGAACCGGGAGAGGCATTTGGTGTAGGGCAGATTTTCCTCAGCACCGAAGACGCTCGCGCCAATATGGCCAAACAGGCGATGGAGACGGCGCTCACAGGTGAGGGCTTGACGGTCCTGGGATGGCGTGAAGTGCCCACCGACAGCTCGGTCTGCGGTGAGATAGCGCTGGCGAGTTTGCCACGTATCGAGCAGGTGTTTGTCGATGGCGGTGACATGGATTCGGACCTGCTGTCGACCAAGCTGTTTGTCGCGCGACGCAAAGCAGAAATCGCCAATGAGAGAGACGAAGATTTTTACATCTGCAGTCTCTCCGGCAAGGTTATTTCCTATAAGGGCTTGGTCATGCCGGTGGACCTGCCGCGTTTCTATCTCGACCTTGGCGACGAGCGCCTGGCCACCGCGATCTGTGTCTTTCATCAGCGTTTTTCCACGAACACGATGCCCCGATGGCCGCTGGCGCAGCCGTTTCGATTGCTGGCTCACAATGGTGAGATCAATACCATCGAAGGCAATCGCAACTGGGCAGATGCTCGTACGGCCCGCTTCGAGTCAGATCGTCTGCCAAACATTCAGGACATTGCGCCGTTGGTCAATCGCACCGGTTCGGACTCGTCCAGTCTGGACAACATGCTCGATGTGCTGCTGACAGGTGGGGTTGATATGGCCAGAGCGCTGCGCATGTTGGTACCTCCGGCGTGGCAGAACATGGAGTCGATGGATCCTGATCTAAGGGCTTTTTACGAATACCATTCCATGCACATGGAACCTTGGGATGGCCCGGCGGGGATTGTTCTGACTGACGGGCGCTACGCAGTCTGCCTGCTCGATCGTAATGGCCTGCGCCCAGCACGCTGGGTAAAGACCAAAGATGGCTTTATAACGCTGGCTTCAGAGATCGGTACCTACAACTATCGCAGTGAAGATGTGGTTGCCAAGGGCCGGGTGGGGCCTGGCCAAATCCTCATGGTCGATACCGAAACCGGAGAGCTGCTGCATACCGAAGAGATCGATGATCGACTTAAAACCAGACAGCCTTACAAGACCTGGCTGAGGGACAAGGCGCGACACATCGAGGGCACCTTTGGCGGAGAGGTGGAGCCCAATATCGACCCTGAGCAACTGGACGCCTACATGAAAATGTTCCAGGTCAGTTTCGAGGAGCGCGATCAAGTGTTACGTCCCCTCGCGGAATCTGGTAATGAGGCGGTCGGTTCCATGGGCGACGATACGCCGATGGCCGTCCTGTCACTGCAACAGCGGCCACTCTACGACTATTTTCGGCAGAAGTTTGCGCAGGTGACGAATCCGCCGATCGACCCCTTGCGTGAGACCATCGTCATGTCGCTTGAGACGGACCTCGGTGGTGAGCGCAACGTATTCTATGAAGGGCCTGAGCACGCCAACCGGGTCATTCTCGCCTCACCCGTGCTGTCGCAGGGCAAGTTCAACACTTTGTTGAATCTGGATCGCCCCGGGTTTGGAGTCGGGCTCGTCGACTGCACCTACGATCCCGAAGAAAAGAAATTGCGGCAGGCCGTAGTGGATGTCGCCGCGGAAGCGGCCCGCTTCGTAAGAGACGGCGTAACGGTCCTGGTGCTGTCCGATCGTGCGATCGCCAAGGGGCGGCTTCCGGTGCACAGTCTGTTAGCAACGGGCGCGGTTCACCACCACCTTATCCGCGAAGGCCTGCGCGTGGATGCCAATCTCGTTGTGGAAACCGGCAGTGCCCGGGACTCCCACCACATTGCCTGCTTGCTTGGCTTCGGTGCGACGGCAGTTTACCCCTATATGGCCTACAGCGTGCTGGAAGAAATGATTGGCACGGGCGAAGTTCTGGGTGAGCCGAGCACCTGCTATAAAAACTATCGTAAGGGTATCAACAAGGGTCTGCTCAAGATCATGTCGAAAATGGGCATTTCCGCGGTCAGTTCCTACCGCGGTGCGCAGCTGTTTGAGGCCGTGGGCCTGGCACGCGATGTGGTAGACATTGCCTTCTGCGGCGTGGCTGCCCGCATCGAGGGGTCAAGCTTTGACGACCTTGAAGAGGACTTCAAACAGTTGGCCAAAAGGGCCTGGTCGCATCGCCGCGGCATAGAGCAGGGCGGCTTGCTCAAGTACGTACACGGTCAGGAGTACCACGCATTCAATCCAGATGTTGTGATGACATTGCAGCAGGCCGTCGCCAGCGGTGACTATGCCGTATATCAGCGCTATGCAGCGTTGGTAAACGAGCGGCCGGTGGCGACCTTGCGCGATCTTTTCAAACCAGTAGAGGCCGCTAAACCGCTGCCGTTGGATCAGGTCGAGTCGATCGAGTCGATACTGCCACGGTTTGATTCTGCCGGTATGTCGTTGGGTGCCTTGAGCCCGGAAGCGCATCAGGCGCTGGCGACAGCGATGAATCGCATCGGGGCGCGTTCCAATTCCGGCGAGGGTGGCGAGGACCCGGCGCGCTTTGGCACTGAGCGGGTTTCCAAAATCAAGCAGATCGCGTCGGGCAGGTTCGGAGTGACACCCCATTACCTGGTCAACGCGGAAGTCTTGCAAATCAAGGTGGCGCAGGGCGCCAAGCCTGGAGAGGGAGGGCAACTGCCCGGCGGTAAAGTCAACGAGTTGATCGCTCGGTTGCGCTATTCAGTGCCGGGCGTAACCTTGATATCGCCGCCACCTCATCACGATATCTATTCGATCGAAGATCTCGCGCAACTGATTTTCGACCTCAAGCAGGTCAATCCGGATGCGCTGGTCTCCGTAAAGCTTGTGTCGGAACCCGGCGTCGGGACCATTGCTGCCGGTGTCGCCAAGGCCTACGCGGACTTGATCACCATTTCCGGCTATGACGGTGGCACAGCGGCCAGCCCGCTGACCTCGATTCGCTATGCTGGCTCTCCGTTTGAACTGGGTCTGGCAGAGGTGCAGCAGACTCTGCGTGGGAATGGGTTGCGCGGTTCCATTCGACTGCAGGCGGACGGTGGTCTCAAAACGGGTCTGGACGTGATCAAAGCCGCCATACTGGGCGCGGAAAGCTTTGGATTCGGCACCGCTCCCATGGTTGCTTTGGGCTGTAAATACCTCCGAATCTGTCACCTGAATAACTGTGCTACAGGTGTGGCGACCCAAAACAACAAGTTGCGACGCGATCACTTCAACGGCACCGTCGACATGGTGGTCAACTTCTTTACCTTCATCGCCACGGAAACGCGCGAATGGTTGGCACGGCTGGGCGTGCCATCTCTGGAGGCGTTGATTGGCCGCACGGATTTGTTGGAGAGCCTGCCCGGAACAACCCGCAAGCAGGCAGGGTTGGACTTGAGCCCTATTCTCTACAAGGATCCGGCGTTCAGCGGCCAGGCCGAGTATTGTCAGGTCACCTCCAATGATCCGTTTGACAAGGGCGAAAAAGCCGAGGCAATGGTGGCGGAGACGCTGCCAGCCATTGAAAACCAGAGCGGAGGTGAGTTCCACTTCGCCGTCACGAACTGTGATCGTTCCATTGGCGCCCGACTGTCGGGTGAAATCGCCAAGCGTTACGGTAATACGGCGATGGAATCTGCGCCGCTTGTTCTGCGGCTGACGGGTACCGCAGGACAAAGCTTCGGAGTTTGGAACGCCGGCGGGCTGCACATGTACCTGGAGGGCGACTCCAACGACTACGTCGGTAAGGGTATGGCCGGTGGCAAGCTGGTGGTGTATCCGCCACGCAACAGCGAGTTCAAGTCTCAGGACACCACCATCATAGGCAACACCTGTCTGTACGGCGCCACGGGTGGGCGTTTGTTTGCGGCGGGTATCGCTGGAGAACGATTTGGCGTGCGCAACAGTGGCTGCCATGCGGTCGTTGAAGGTGCTGGTGATCACTGCTGTGAGTACATGACCGGTGGCACGGTCACGGTGCTGGGTTCTACCGGGGTCAACTTCGGAGCCGGGATGACGGGTGGATTCGCCTATGTGCTTGATCTGGACCGCAGCTTTATCGATAAGTACAACAGCGAGCTGGTTGAGATTCACCGTGTGAGTCCGGAGAACATGGAAGCTTATCGCAACCATTTGCGTAGTATCATTACCGAGTTTGTTGAGGAAACCGGATCCAAGTGGGGGCAGGAAATTCTCGATAGTTTTGTCGACTACGTTGGCCGATTCTGGCTTGTGAAGCCGAAGGCGGCGGACCTCGACCGGCTGCTATCGCGATTGCGTAATACGGATTAGAGAGACACTGGTGGGGCAGTATGAGTAAACGACTGGCGAATGACTTTCAATTTATCGAGGTAGGCAGAGGCGACCCGGACAAGAAGCCTTTGCATGAACGTCGCGCCGAGTACGCTGAGATCTATGAGCCCTATACTCAGGAGCAGGTAGCCGAGCAATCGCACCGGTGTCTTGCCTGCGGGAATCCCTACTGTGAATGGAAATGCCCGGTACACAACTATATCCCCGATTGGCTGAAGCTGGTCGCAGAAGGCAATTTGTTCGAAGCGGCAGAGCTTAGCCATCAGACCAATACGCTGCCAGAGGTCTGCGGGCGAGTCTGCCCCCAGGACCGCCTGTGCGAGGGGGCATGTACCCTGAACGACGGCTACGGTGCAGTAACGATTGGCGCCTCTGAAAAGTACATCGCTGATACGGCGCTCGCCATGGGCTGGCGCCCTGATATGTCCAATGTGGTGGACACCGGTAAGAAGGTTGCGATCATAGGCGCGGGTCCCGCCGGGCTTGGGTGTGCGGATGTTCTGGTGCGCAATGGCGTCAAGCCGGTGGTGTTTGACCGCTACCCGGAAATTGGTGGCTTGCTGACCTTCGGGATTCCCGAGTTCAAGTTAGAGAAGGAGGTGATTTTCCGCCGTCGCGAAATCTTCGAAGAGATGGGCATCGAATTTCGCCTGAATACTGAGGTCGGCAGGGATGTTGGCATCGATGAACTGATGTCCGAGTACGATGCCGTGTTTCTTGGCATGGGCACCTACAAGTACATGCGTGGCGACTTCCCAGGTGAAAACCTGCCAGGTGTCTACGAAGCGCTGCCCTATCTGGTGGGCAATGTAAATCACAATCAAGGCTACGACCAGGACCCGGAGAACTACGTCAATCTGGCCGGTAAGCGGGTGGTTGTGCTCGGCGGTGGTGATACGGCGATGGACTGTGTGCGCACGGCCGTGCGACAGCAAGCGGAAAAAGTGATATGTGCGTATCGGCGCGATGCTGAGAACATGCCCGGCTCAAGGCGCGAAGTGCGCAACGCGACCGAGGAAGGCGTTGAGTTTCGTTACAACATGCAGCCGATAGAAATCGTAGAGTACTTTGGGCAGGCGTGCGGGGTGAAGATGGTTCAAACGGAACTTGGTGAACCCGACGAAGATGGTCGACGCCGGCCGCAGCCGATTCCGGGGAGCGAAGAGGTCCTGGAAGCTGATGCGGTCATTATCGCCTTCGGGTTCCAACCTGACCCGCCGGAGTGGCTACAGGGCATTGGTGTGGAGACCAACGACTGGGACGGTGTTGTAGCCGAGGAGTTCCAGCCGCATCCTTTTCAGACCTCTAATCCGAAAGTATTTGCAGGTGGCGATATGGTGCGCGGTTCTGATCTTGTGGTAACTGCAATATGGGAAGGCCGGCAGGCTGCTGAAGGTATCCTCGATTACTTTGAAGTGTAAGACAGTCCTGTGAGTGAGTTGGAGAACGACCGCTTCTTGCGAGCTTTGCTGCGCGAACCCGTCGATCGCACACCGATTTGGATGATGCGACAGGCGGGCCGCTATCTACCCGAGTATCGTGCGACCCGCGCCGAAGCCGGTTCATTTCTGGATCTATGCAAAAACGCTGAACTGGCCTGCGAGGTGACTTTGCAACCCCTGCGTCGCTATCCGATGGATGCCGCGATTCTTTTTTCCGACATTTTGACCGTACCGGACGCGCTGGGGCTGGGTCTGTACTTCGAAGAAGGTGAAGGGCCGCGGTTTCACAAGACGGTGCGCAGCGAGAGAGACCTGGCGCAACTGAACAGTATCTCGGCAGATGATGACCTCGGCTACGTTATGAACGCCGTGAGCACCATTCGCCGTGAGCTCGCCGGCAGCGTGCCACTGATAGGTTTTTCAGGCAGTCCCTGGACCTTGGCGACCTACATGGTGGAAGGTAGTTCGTCGAAAGACTTTGCTCGCACCAAGGCGATGGCCTATGACCAGCCAGAGCTGATGCACGGTTTACTGGCGCTGCTGGCCGACGCGGTTGCTGATTACCTGTCTGCACAGGTGCGCGCCGGTGCACAGGCTCTGCAGATTTTTGATACCTGGGGAGGCGTGCTCAGCGCTGCGGGTTATCAGGAATTTTCTCTGCAGTACATGAGTAGGATCTTGCAGGCACTGCCACGGGAGTCCGAAGGGCGAGCCGTGCCGGTTATCCTGTTCACGAAGGGCGGTGGTCAGTGGCTGGAGTCCATTGCCGACAGTGGCGCTCATGCTGTGGGTATCGACTGGACGACGGACATTACGGGGGCGCGCCGTCGCGTGGGTGATCGAGTCGCGTTGCAAGGCAACATGGACCCGAGCATGCTGTTTGCCTCACCTGAACGCATTCATCGGGAGGTGGGTGCAATTCTCGCCGGTTTTGGCGCCGGTACCGGGCATGTGTTTAACCTGGGTCACGGCATCACGCCCGGCGTCAATCCCGATCATGTCACCGCGTTTGTAAACGCAGTGCAGGAACTCTCTCCGCAGTATCATATTCAGGACTGACAAAGTCATGTACGGCTGTTGGTGACTAGGGCAGGCCTGCGTCGTCGCAGCTAAACGTATGGTCCATTTCCAGAGCCGGCTGATCGGAGGCGGGTCGACCAACCACTTTTGCCGGGACTCCTGCAACGGTGGTGTGCGGCGGTACTTCCTCAAGCACAACACTGCCTGCGCCCACCTTGGCGCCTTCGCCCACGCAGATATTGCCGAGGATCTTTGCGCCCGCGCTGATCAGAACACCGTCGCCAATCTTTGGATGACGGTCACCTTCGTCCTTGCCTGTGCCGCCCAGTGTGACCGACTGAAGAATGGAAACGTTGTTGCCTACAACGGCAGTTTCGCCAATGACCAAGCCGGTGGCGTGGTCCAGCATGATGCCGTTTCCCATGCGCGCGGCCGGGTGTATATCCACGCCGAACTCTGCCGACATCCGATTCTGAAAAAACAGCGCTAATCCCTCTCGCCCGTGGTTCCACAGCCAGTGAGAGACTCGTTGCAGCTGCAGCGCATGAAAACCTTTGAAGTACAGAAAGGGAATGTTGAGTGAATGGCAGGCGGAGTCACGTTCCTCTACGGCCAGCAGGTCCGCACGTACGGCGTCCCGAATTTCGCTGTCACTCTCCATCGCTTCGAGTATCACCTCGCGCAAGAGCAGCGCCTGTGCTGTAGGGCTGTCCAGCTGGCTAGCCAGATGGAAGCTGAGGGCCAGTTCCAGGCGCGTGTGGTTGAGTATGGTGGCGTGAAGAAAACTGGCCAGAATGGGCTCGGCTCGGGCCTGCACGGCAGACTCCTCTCGAATCCGCTCCCAAACCGGATCACTGCCGTTCAATGACATGGTGGTACCTCGCTACGGTGCTGGCACTGTAGCTCATTACTCAGTGTTCGTCACGGTGGACAGTGCTTTGGTATTCCCAGAGGCGGTGGCCGCTGGACTGATACTTGCGCTCAAACAGGGTCAGTGGCGCATTATCCTCTGTGAGCGCGCTGATTGTGCCTTGCCGCCCGGCGATTTTCATCGCCGCGGCAAATTCTTCCACGTAGATAGGCCAATTGCTGCGCACCGTAATTTGGCCGCCGACCGCCAGCAGCAGAGGAAAGGCGGGGTGGGCATGGACTCGGCGTCGCAGGTGACGGGATTTGGGCCAGGGGTTTGGGTAGAGCAAATACTGATAATCGGCTGTGATGTTGCTGTCCGCCAGTTGTTGCCAGATTGCTTCGCTCTGACAGCGCAGCAGCAGGCAGTTTTCAGGGTTGTCGCAGGGTTGTCGCGAAAGGCGTGATGCCGACTGGTCGAGCCCAACCACCAGATGTTCCGGGTGCCGTTGCGCCAAGGCAGAGGTGCTGTGACCGCTACCGCAAAACGCATCGATGATCAGTGGTCGGTTGCGGTGTCTCAGCTCCGCCTGCAGATGTTTGAACGCGTTGCGATTGTGCGGCGCGATGGGCGCCAGATAGCGACTGTCCAAATGCCGCCGCACCACCGATGATAGGTTCTTGTGAGTGCCCGGCTGATTACTGGATACCGGCCGGGAATGGCCATGCTCTCCATCTGCGGTGAGATCGAAAGCGCCGGAAAATTGTGGATTGATGTTCGCCATGGTCGCTGCGATCATAGCCGCCGACCGTTTGCGTTGCCAGCGATGCACGCGGTCCCCCGTTCAACGATTTTGAGATCCATCGGGCATTGGAGCGGCATGCGCGAAGACCTGAGACCCTACTGGGTCAAAAAATGCTATCTGAAGTTCCGCATTTGGTACGCGGAGTATTTCCTGCGTCCGGAATGCACCAGCCTTGGTCCATATCACACCATTATGAAGCCTTGGTATGTGAACATTTCAGGCAGCAACATTCACATTGGCCGATGTTTTACGGCCATTGGTGAACCTGGCAATCGAGTAGAGTTGGGCGTTTGGGGGCGTGAAGAAGGGCAGGGCCGCATAGCCGTCGGTGATTGCTGTCTCATGAGTCCGGGCTCGCGCCTGAGTGCCAGCGATGAGATTGTGCTGGGGGACGGCGTGATGCTTGCCAACGGTGCCTATGTGACCGATTCAGATTGGCACACGATCTACGATCGCATGCAGCGCAGCGAACCCGCGCCTGTGCACATAGGCAACAACGTTTGGCTTGGTGACCACTCCACGGTACTGAAGGGTGTAACGATCGGCGACAACAGTGTCGTCGCGGCCCGTGCCGTGGTCACCCGCGACGTACCCGCCAACGTGGTGGTCGCGGGGAGCCCCGCTAAGGTCATTTCCCAACTCGACCCGGCGCAAGGATTCCACACGCGCATGGATTATTTTTCTGACCCGAAGGGACTGGACGAATTTTTGGACGCAGTAGATTATGAGGTGCTGAAGCACAATAGCTTCTGGCGCTGGTTATGGTCGGTTATCTATCCGGCGTCGCGCCGTTCCTGAAGGTCTGTGGCTACAAAAGCTGCAGAGGTGTTTCTTGCAACGCGGCCAGTTGTTCGCGCAACTCCAGAATATGGTCTGACCAATAACGTCCGGTATTGAACCAGGTAAAGCTGCGCGGAAAGGCGGGATCTTGCCAGCGGCGCGCTAGCCATGCAGCGTAGTGCACCAGACGCATCGTCCGCAGCGCTTCCACCCAGCGAAGCTGTTTCGGGTCGAAATCGCAGAATTCGCTGTAGCCTTCCACAAGCTCTGACAACTGCAGCTGCCGATCTGCGCGGCTGCCACTGAGAAACATCCATAAATCCTGTATGGCAGGTGCGCTGCAGCAGTCGTCGAGATCGACAAAGTGAGCGGTGTCGTCGCGCCATAATATGTTGCCGACGTGGCAATCCCCGTGCACGCGCTGCAGATCGGATTGTCCGATTTCACTAAAGATGCTGGATACCGATGCGGTGAGATCCCTGGTTAGGGTTTCGTAGGCAGCCCTGAGGTCGTCGGGAATGAAACCGTCGAGTATGAGCTCTCGACTGTCTTCTAGCATGCGCTGTACGGTAATGCTCTGCCGAAACTTGAACGGGACTGCCTTGCCAACCGTATGCATGCGACCCAGCGTGCGGCCCAGTACAAGCAGATTGTCCGGATTGTCTAGCTCGGGTGGATGGCCGCCGCGACGTGGAAACAGTGCAAAACGAAAACCCTCGTAGTCGAAGAGACTGAGACTGTCCATTCCTTTCAGGGGTGCAACGACAGAGATGTCCGCCGACTGTAGTTCGAAGCTGAAACTGTGCTCTTCGAGTATCTGCTCATCGGTCCAGCGCTCGGGCCGATAAAATTTTGCGATGATGGGCTCAGCCTCTTCCAAGCCAACCTGGTAGACGCGGTTTTCATAACTGTTCAACGCCAATAACCTGGCATCGCAGCGATAGCCAGCGGATTCGACCGCAGAGATGACCAGATCGGGGTCCAGCCTTTCATACGGGTGCTGATTCACAGTTGACCCCCGGCGTCACTCAGCAGTGCCACGCTCTTGATCTGTGCAAATACGGCGTCACCGACGGATAGACTGAGTTGATCGCAGGACTTGCGGGTTATCCGCGCAAGCAAATGCGTTTCTCCAAGGGCGAGCCGCAGTAGAACCCTGGCGCTACCATCCGCCTCCATATTGTCGACCGTGACGGGCAAAACGTTCAGGATGCTGGTGTCTCGCGGGCGCTCGCGACACAAGCTGATGTCGCGTGCGGGTATGCGTATTCGTCGAGTATTGTTGATCTCTCCTGCCACCCGATTCACATACAGACGTTGCTCCGGACCGATACCGAGTACGCTAAGCCCGTAGGCATCATCGTGATCCAGAAGCCTGGCCTCCAGAATAGCGGCTGCCTGCTCTTCCTGAGCCAGACGTGTGTCCAGCCGCCCGGACATTTCAATGAGTGGACCTTGATCAACCAGACGGCCCTGGTCGATCAGCATGATGTGGTCTGCCAGCTCACTGAGCTCTTCGATTTCGTGACTGACGTACAGCATAGGCAGCGCCAGTTCTGTGGCTAGCCTTTGCAGGCACTGCAGGCATTGACGACGGGCAAGATGATCCAGGTTCGCCAGTGGCTCGTCCAGCAGCAATAGTTGCGGCCCTGAGAGCAACGCGCGGCCGATGGCAACTCGCTTTTGTTGACCCGCGGAGAGGGTCGCGGGGAACTGGTCAATGATCTTGTCCAGCATCAACCAGTCGACAACCTGTGCAAACGCGGGCCCATTCGCATCGCGGTTGCGCTTGATGGCGTAGCCCAGATTGTCCCTGGCAGTTAGGTGCGGAAACAGTCGCGCGTCGGCGAATACGTAGCCGATATGTCGCTGCCACGGGCGCAATGTGCCTGCCTTGCCCAGCCACGACTCACCGCGGAACACAATGCTGCCACCGGGTTCGACCCTACGCAGGCCGGCCACGCAGTCGAGTAACGTGCTTTTCCCGCTGCCACTGGGTCCGTACACCGCGGTCACGCCCTCACCGGGAATTTCACACCTCAGAGAAAGGCGGAAGCCTTCTTCGCCGGAGCAGGAAATGTCCAGATGCAGCCCGTTCATGAGCTCAGCCGCCAACCGGCGTCCCGGTCCCTGGCGTAAATAAAAAACAGCAGTAGCAGTGAAAAAACCAATAAGCCGGCGGCTAGTCGATGCGCCTCGGCGTACTGTAGTGACTCGACGTGATCGTACAGGGCGATGGACAACACCTGCGTTTCTCCGGGAATGTTGCCACCGATCATCAGTACCACGCCAAACTCGCCAACGGTATGCGCGAACCCAAGACTGGCTGCGGCGACAAAACTGCGGCGCGTCATTGGCAAAACGATACTCATAAACTGGTCCAGCGGTTGTGCCCCCAGGGTCGCGGCCGCGTCCATCAGCGAGGGTGGCACGCGTTGGAACGCGGCCTGCAATGGTTGCACTACAAATGGCAAAGAATAGATGACCGAACCAACCACCAGGGCGTTGAAACTGAATGCGAGGGTCGAGCCCGTTGCTGCATACCACGCGCGCCCCAGCGCGCTGTCCGGCGCCAACAGCAGGAGGAGATAAAACCCAAGCACGGTAGGTGGCAGTATTAATGGCACGGCAACCAGAGCTTCAACCAGCGCGGCAATTCTGCCGCGATGTTGTGCCAGCCACCAGGCCAGCGGTGTGCCCAGCAGCAGCAGAATAAAGGTGGTGACCGAAGCCAGTGCGATGGTCAGGTAGATGGCGTCGAGTTCAGCGTTGCTCAGGGGCACGTTTGGTAGCGGGCGTCTGTGATCAGTGTCCGCACCCTAGCACTTTCAAACCACTCGAGGTAGGCCTGCACTGCGAGCGATGGGCGGACAACCAGCGCGTACTGTGCCAGTGGCTGATGCCAGTTCTGCGGCACGGGCGTGCCCTGGTCGACGCTGAGCGATGCAGGGACCAGCGCCAAATCCACACCGCCTGAGTGCCAGAACTGGTAGGTCTGCACGGCGTTGTTGCCCCTTATCAGTTTACGGTCACTGCCGTCGGCGAACTCGGGTCGCTTGAGAACCTCCACAGCGGCGCGTCCATAGGGTGCTGTCCGCGGGTTGGCAATGGCGAGACTCAGGCTCGGGTTCGCCAACTGATTGAGTTGACCATTGCCTCCTAGCAAAACCAGGCGGCCAATGGCATAACAGAACGTACGTACACCCTTTTCGCTCAACTGGTCAGCGATCCTTAGCGGTGTCTGCCGGTCCGCCGCAAAAAATACATCAAATGGAGCGCCATTGAGAATCTGGCTGGCAATCACTCCGGTCGACGCGCTGGTCAGTTTCGTGGCGACACCACGGTCGGATTCGTACAGGCGATTGATCTGCTCCAGCGTGGCTTTGAAATTGGCCGCAGTCGCTATCCGTAACGGCTCGGCTGCGACGGTAGCGGGCAGCAGCAGGGCGGTGAGCAAGGCGATGATGAGCGGCACTGGAAATCCCTGATTCTGATGGTCATACAGGCGCTGGAGTTCGCGCTACGCACCACACTTCGACGTGCACCGCACCTGCCTCGCGCAATGCTCGGCTGAGTGCCCGAGCCGTAGCTCCGGTGGTATAGACATCGTCGACAATGGCGACGCGCAGCTTGTCACAGCGATCCTGCAGGGTAAAGGCGTTGCGGACGTTCAGATTTCGTGACCGCGCATCCATCCCGGACTGTGCTGCTGTAGGGCGGTTGCGCCGCACCAATCGGGATGCGACCCGGTCGGCTAGCTGGGGGTGTGTGCGGTGTAATGCCCGGCACAGCAACTCGGCCTGATTGTAGCCGCGGCGCCATCGCCTGCTCCAGTGCATGGGAACCGGTACCAGCAGGTCGACGTGCGCCGTGGTAGCGCGCTGCAGCCACAGCTGCGCGAGCAGTGGTGTAAGACGCGTCTGACCTGCGTACTTCCAGCGCTGAATGAGAAACGCCATGTATTCTCCGTACAGCCAGGGCGCGATCGTGCGATCCATGTCCGGAGGCTTCGTCAGGCAGCGGCCACAAAGGCTGTTTGGCGGAGCTGTGGCTGGCAGAGGAATGGCGCAGCGAGGGCAGGCGTGTGCATTGACCGGCAGCTCTGACCGGCAGTCTTCACACAGAGGCAGGGGTCGATGGCTACGCAAGCCGCACAGTTCGCAATACTGGGGGAAGACCCCGTCGAGTAATAGACTGTTCAACTTGTTAACCCTCCATATCTTCCATGGTTGACAGCGGCGGGGGTAGGCGTAGCATACTGGCGCTCGGAAACCCTCACCTGCAGGAACGCCATGTCATCCATCGCCAGCAAGACCAAGCCGGACACTGCGTCGGCGGCAAGCGAACTCCGTCACGATTGGACTCGATCGGAAGTGGAGGCCTTGTTCGCGCTGCCCTTCAACGACCTGCTGTTCCAGGCACAAACTGCACACCGGCGTTATTTTGACCCAAACGAGGTGCAGGTCAGCACGTTGCTTTCCATCAAAACCGGCGCATGTCCTGAAGACTGTGCCTACTGCCCTCAGAGTACGCGTTACGACACGGGGCTGGAGGTAGAACAGCTGATGGAAGTGGAGGAAGTGCTGGCACAGGCCCGTGCCGCGGTCGCTTCCGGTGCGACACGGTTCTGTATGGGCGCAGCATGGCGATCACCCAAGGATCGGCAGATACCGCAGGTTGCGGCTATGGTGCGTGGCGTCAAGGCCCTGGGGCTGGAAACCTGCATGACGCTCGGCATGTTGACCCAGAATCAGGCGGAGGCGCTCGCCGACGCGGGCTTAGACTACTACAACCATAACCTGGATACTTCGCCGGAATTCTATGGCGACATCATCACCACGCGGACCTATCAGGATCGTCTGGAGACACTCGCTCATGTAAGAGAGGCGGGTATGAAGATTTGTGCCGGTGGCATTGTGGGCATGGGCGAGCAGCAATCTGATCGGGCAGGACTCCTGCAACAGTTGGCCAGCTTACCGCAGCATCCCGAGAGTGTGCCGATCAATATGTTGGTGCGAGTCGAGGGTACGCCGTTGGAAAACGAGGCCGATCTCGATCCCTTTGAGTTCATTCGGACCATCGCGGTTGCTCGTATTATGATGCCAGCTTCCCACGTACGCCTGTCCGCAGGCAGGGAGGATATGAATGAGCAAATGCAGGCGCTGGCGTTTTTTGCCGGTGCCAACTCGATTTTTTACGGTGAAAAACTGCTCACAACGCCAAATCCGCAGGCCAATTCAGATATGGCGCTGTTTGCACGACTCGGTATCTCCCCCGAACGCAGGCAGCTGACGGAGGCGCCTGCCGATCCTGATCCGCGGTTCTATGACGCCGCCAGTGGTTCACACTAGTTTGATGCCATGGGGGTCTTCGGTGATCGCCTGAGTGCGGGGCTGGCCCGTCGGCAGCGGGACGGCTTGTACAGGCAGCGGTTGATTCTACGCTCAGCCCAGGGACCAACCGTGGCCTTGAACGACCGTAGATACCTCAACTTTTGTAGCAATGATTACCTGGGTCTCGCCGCTCATCCGCGAGTGGTGGAGGCTCTGCGTCGTGCAGCCAGCGACTATGGCGTTGGCAGCGGTGCGTCCCACCTGGTGTGCGGGCACAGTGAGCCACACCACGCTCTGGAGGAAGCGCTTGCTGAATTGACAGGCCGCTCGCGCGCCCTGCTGTACTCAAGCGGTTACATGGCGAACACGGGAGTGCTCACCACATTGCTGCAAAGTGGCGATTGCGTCTTTCAGGACAAGTTAAACCACGCGTCGCTGCTGGATGGCGGACTGGCGAGCGGCGCGCGTTTCCGGCGTTTTCCGCACAACGATGTGGCGGCATTGTCGAGGCGACTGGATGCCGCGCCCGGTCCGAGTCTGGTGGCGGTGGACGGCGTATTCAGCATGGACGGGGACAGCGCACCGCTGGGTGAGCTCGCGCGGGAGTGCGCGGGACGCGGTGCTTGGTTGATGGTAGACGACGCGCACGGTTTTGGGATGCGTGGGTCAACGGGCGCAGGCAGTCTCGAAGAGGAGGGTCTGTCGCAGGCCGACGTCCCGATTCTGATGGCTACCTTGGGCAAGGCACTGGGAACCGCGGGAGCCTTTGTCGCAGGGAACGAAGACCTGATTGACGCGCTGATCCAGCAGTCCAGGAACTATGTTTACACAACGGCGCTGCCACCTGCACTGTCGGCGGCGACGCTTGAGTCAGTGAAGCTGCTCAGAGAAGAGAACTGGCGCCGCGACCATCTGCGGGCATTGGTGCGCCGCTTTCGCGTGGGTGCCGAGGCGCTGTCGCTGCCTCTATTGGCTTCAGACAGCGCGATTCAGCCCTTGTTGGTCGGAGACCCCCTGCGCGCGCTGGATCTTAGTGAGCGGCTGCGTGAACACGGCCTGCTGATTGGAGCGATTCGCCCGCCCACCGTACCGTCCGGTACGGCGAGACTGCGTGTCACGCTCAGCGCTGCACACTCCGAGGCAGAGGTGGATAGGCTGCTGTCTGTCCTGGGTGACTGTTGGAGCCACGGTTAGTGCGTTCTGAGTTTTTGCCCGCGACGGAGCACGCCCGTCAGTCGCTGGTACTGTTGCATGGATGGGGTACCACGCGTGAGGTCTGGCGGCCCTTGTTGTCGAGTATCCGGCCCTGGGCAGACGTGACCTTGCTGGAACTGCCAGGCTGCTCTCCGGTGGAATCCAGGCGGTGTGTGCTCGATGAAGTCATTGAATCTTTGCTGCGATGCTGCCCGCCTTGCGCCGTCTATGTGGGTTGGTCACTGGGAGGGCAAATTGCCACGCTGATGGCGATCCGCGATCCGCTGCGTGTGGCAGCCCTGGTGACGGTCTGCAGCAATCCCTGTTTTACGAAGCGCTGCGACTGGCCTGGTATACCTAAGGCCGAGCTCGATCAGCTGCGAGACGGGCTGCAGCAGGACCCGGTTCGCGCGTTGAATCGCTTTGATGCGCTGCAGGTTGACGGTTGCGCTCGCTCGCGAGCGCTGCTCAAGGAGCTGCGACGACAGCGTCAGGGCTGCGCCGCTGAAGCGCTCGAGGTAGGGCTTGGCTGGCTCGAAGCGCTCGATCTGAGATCCGTCCTGCAGGGATTGAAACGGCCGCAACTGCATCTGTTGGGCGACGCCGATAGTCTGGTGCCAGACGGCCTGGAGCGGGCCCTGCAGGCCTGGTTGGCGGACAGGCCGCAGGTCAGTGTGCGACAGGTACCGGCCCTGGGGCACGTTGCGCCGCTGGAAAATCCAGAGCTGCTTGCGGATGAGGTACTTGCGTTTATACAACAGGCCGGCCTGTTGGCTTCGGCGCCGCCGTCGACACTGGAATTGGACAAGCGAGAGGTAGCGGCATCGTTCAGCCGCGCAGCGGGCGCCTACGACAGCGCTGCTCACCTACAGCATGACGTCGGCGCAGCCCTGCTGCGGCGGCTGTCGGAGCATCAGGAGCCAGTGACCGTTCTCGATCTGGGTTGTGGCACGGGATTTTTCGCCGCGCCGCTACGGTCTCGATACCCCAACTGTCGCTACATCGGCCTGGACATCGCGGCGGGTATGATCAGCTACGCCCGAGGCCAGATGGGCAGCGGGAGCGAATGGTTGGTGGGTGATGCGGAGGCCCTGCCGCTAGCCGCTGAATCAGTGGACCTGGTGTTCAGTAGCTTGGCGTTGCAATGGTGTCAAAGACCCGAGTTGGTGTTGGCCGAGCTCGCGCGGGTGCTAAAGCCTGGTGGGAAGTGTGTGTTTACTTCCCTCGGACCTGAGACATTGATTGAGCTGCGTGAGGCGTGGGCGAGCGCAGATACACGGCAGCACGTGAATCGATTTTTACCCGTGCAAGCGCTCACAGACAGTGCGGCGGGTATTACTGGCATCGAACTTGAGCTTGCGGTGGAGACCATCACCCTCTCCTACGAGAGGGTGAGAGACCTGCTCGGTGAGCTAAAGGCCATTGGGGCCCACAACATGAATCAAGGGCGGCCGGCGGGGCTAACCGGTCGGCGTGCCTTGCAGGCCATGCTGTCCGCCTACGAAACGCGCCGCAGTAACGGGCTTCTGCCGGCAACTTATGAAGTGATCTACGGGAGTCTCAGCAAGCGATGAAGCAGACGTTTTTTGTTACCGGCACCGATACGGAAGTGGGCAAAACGGCGATCAGTTGCGCGCTGTTGAAATCGGCCATGGAGCTCGGTTTGAGCACGGCCGCGATCAAACCGGTGGCGGCAGGCTGTGACGCAGACGGTCACAATGAGGACGCGCTGTTACTGATGGACCACATGAGCGCACCGTTGAGCTATGAGCGAGTCAACCCGGTAGCATTGGATGCGGCCATTGCGCCGCACATCGCCGCCGCGGAAGAAGGCCGACACTTGCAGGTCAGTCGGCTGGCTGGACTGTGTCGAGGTGTCATGTTGGAAGGTGCAGATGTTACGTTGATCGAGGGCGCGGGGGGATGGCGGGTACCGCTCAACGCCTGGGAGACGCTGGCGGATTTGGTGCGGGAGCTCAATGTGGAGGTCATTCTAGTCGTGGCCCTTCGCCTCGGTTGCCTGAACCATGCGCTGCTCACAGCAGAGGCGATTCGTCGGGATGGGTTGCGTTTGGCCGGCTGGGTCGGAAATCAGCCGGGTAACGAGATGACCAGGCAGGTGGAAAACATCGACACACTCGAGGCATCCCTGGGCGCCCCCTGTCTTGGTCTGGTGCCCCGACTCGACCCGTTTAGCGCGGAAGGAGCAGCGCAGCATATTGATTTCAAGAAGCTTTTAGGTAAGTGAGCGCTAACTTATAGCACTGGGTGCGATGCCACGGAAACGCGGTAGCGGCGGTTTCTGCCGCCGCAGAATCGGAAAAAGATGTTTGACTTCCCGACGCGAACCCGCAGAATGTGATCGCCGAAAACATACACCCGCAGGTGCAGCCCATAACCCGCAAAATCGGGTTGTTCTTCAGGAGGAAATGACCATGCCGCAGTACAAGGCCCCCTTGCGAGACATCAAGTTCGTAATCAATGAGGTACTGGAATCGGAGAAACTGTATCAGGCTTTGCCTGGTTGTGAAGAGGCGACGGAAGATCTGATGAACGCCATCATTGAAGAAGGTGGCAAGTTCGCTGAGGAGGTGCTCTCTCCGTTGTACCAGGCGGGCGACAGTCAGGGATGTACCTGGAGCGAGGAAGGCGTCACCACTCCTGAAGGGTATGCCGAAGCCTATCGCCAGTATGTCGAAAACGGTTGGCCAGCTTTGGCTGCTGAAACGGAGTACGGCGGCCAGGGCATGCCCAATATGCTCGGCATTATCATGAACGAGCTCGCGGGGACTGCGAACTGGTCCTGGGTGATGTACCCCGGCCTCAGCCATGGCGCGGTCAATACCCTGGAGGCCCACGGCGACGATGAGCAAAAGCAGAAGTACCTGCTGAAGCTGGTGTCAGGCGAGTGGACCGGCACCATGTGTCTGACCGAGTCACAGTGCGGCTCGGATCTGGGGTTGTTGACCACCAAAGCGGAGCCTCAGGCGGACGGTTCCTACGCCATCACAGGCACCAAGATATTCATCAGTGCCGGTGAGCACGATATGGCGGAAAACATTGTCCACATTGTGCTCGCCCGACTGCCAGACGCCCCTGCGGGCACGGCCGGCATCTCGCTGTTTATCGTTCCGAAGTTCAACGTCAACGATGACGGCAGCATCGGTGAGCGCAATGCTGTGCATTGCGCTTCTATCGAGGAAAAGATGGGGATCCACGGCAACGCGACCTGTGTATTGAACTTCGACGGGGCCCGCGGCTTCCTGATTGGCCCTCCAAACCGAGGTCTCAACTGCATGTTCACCTTCATGAACGTCGCGCGGATTGGTACCGCTGTCCAAGGGCTGGCGCATACGGAGCTTTCCTTTCAGGGTGCGCTCAGCTATGCAAGGGAACGTCTGGCGATGCGCTCGCTGACTGGACCCAAGAATCCGGACGGTCCTGCGGATCCGATTATTGTGCACCCGGATGTGCGTCGTATGCTGCTGACGCAGAAGGCGTTCGCAGAGGGAGGGCGCGCGTTTCTGTACTACCTCGCACAGCTGGGTGACATACTCCAGTGTGGCGATGAAGAACAGGCGAAGGAGGCCGACGATCTCATGGCCCTGCTGACGCCCATTGGCAAAGCCTTTGTCACTGAAACGGGCTTCGAAGCAGCAAACCTTGGCGTGCAAATCTACGGTGGGCACGGCTTCATTAAAGAGTGGGGTATGGAGCAAATCGTGCGCGATGCTCGCATCGCCATGCTGTACGAGGGCACGACCGGCATTCAAGCTTTGGATCTGCTGGGTCGCAAGGTGCTCGGCAGCGGCGGTAAGCTGTTGCTGGCTTTCACCGCCATCATTGATGAGTTTTGCGAAGCGAACGGCGGAGGCGAAAACGACGAGTTCATCACGCCGTTGAAAGCGTACAAAGAGGAGTGGCTTGCACTCTCGATGCAGATTGGAGAGAAGGCTATGGAAAATGCTGACGAAGCGGGTGCCGCCGCCGTCGACTACCTCATGTACGGCGGCTATGTGACGCTTGCCTACTTCTGGGCGCGCATGGCTGTGGTCGCCCGGCAAAAAATGGCCCATGCGGACGGTGACGTCTCTTTCTACGAAGCCAAGATCATGACCGCACGCTTCTACTTCGAACGTTTGTTGCCGCGTGCTACTAGCCACAAAGCGACCATGGGAGCCGGAGCCGGCAACCTGATGGATATGCCCGAGGAGCTGTTCCAGCTCTAGGACATGTCAAGCTAATCAGTAGCGAGTCCCTCGCATGCGGGTGACTTTCGTAACAGCCCGAGGGAGAATGACGTCAGGCATTCTCCCTTTTTGATTGTGTGGTCAGCATGAGCGCAGAAGATCCCCAAAACGAGCCCCCCGCGGGCAGTGATTCCGAAGATCAGAGCTTTCAAAATCAACTAAACCCCGAGGATCAAAAAAAGGTCGACGAGTTCGTCAACAGCGGCATCAATTCCGTGGAGCGCAAGCCGTTCAAACCCATGCGAATGATGTTGCTACTGATTGTCGTCGTGACCGTACTGAGCGTTTTCAGCCAGCTATTGGCGAGTTGGTTTGGGGCTTACTAGCGGCGTTGGTTCGCTCAGGCGGTTTTGCTATAGTAGCCGGCCTCGGATCGGTGTGTAGCGCAGCCTGGTAGCGCACTTCCTTCGGGAGGAAGGGGTCGGAGGTTCAAATCCTCTCACACCGACCAAATTCAAGCTGGTATCGGTCAGCAAATCCTCAGTCAATCAGACGCAGGGGCGTTCGACTGTGGACGCGCAGAAGTACTCTAGGCCTGCTGATTTTGTGCGAGTCTCGCAATGGTCGACCGCAAACACCTCCAGGTCAGAGACCCATATCCTTTGCCTGATCGGACCTGCTGATACCGACCAACAGCGAGCATGCTCCTGGATTTGCAAACAGCAGGTTTCCACGTCACAGGTTCCACCTGGTGCCGGGTCTAAGACCGGGTTCGCGTGACCAATTGGATCATGCCCTATAATCAACGCTCAGGCGAAGAAACTAGTCCGATATCAATCGCAGGAACGCGCCTTCTGACAACGTGCGCAATGTCTTGTAGCATCGAATCCTTTCGGCTCTTTTCTTTGGTTGCTCACGAAACATGCAGCGACGTCGCTGCAAAGGATGCAGGTGATAACTGTGTTAGACCGGGAAGATAATCACTATTACCTGGGACAAAGCAATGACGCGTTACTGCGATACCAGTTGTTTAATCGAGCCTATCAAGCCGGGACCGAACAGGTATTTTCGTGGCTGCCGCTTGCGACAGATTCCCAGGTACTGGAAGTGGGCTGCGGTATCGGTGCTACCGCCTGTTACATGGCTCGCGAGATCGTCCCAGACGGGCACGTCACCGCCTTCGATAGCGCTGCTGATCTGGTGGATTGCGGCAGGCGCACGGCGGAACAGCATGGCATCGATAACATCACCTTTGTAACGACCAGCGCGCAGGAGTTTGAGTGCCCGCCGGCTAGCTACGATCTGGTTCACAGCCGCTACGTGATTTCCTATTTGCCGGATGCGTCGAAAATCCTGGCGATGGTGGGTGCCGCGCTGAAACCATCGGGACTGTTCTTTGGTGAGGAAATAGCGCAAAACTATATGAACCACGGCGATGTAAGTTGGTATGACAATATGACGGAATGGTTTGCCAAATTGATCGAAGCCGGCGGTGGTGATCCAGACTACGGACTGAGACAGTTTGCCGCTGATGTGCTGGCCGCTGGTTTGTCGATAGAGCACGCCGCGGCATTCTGGCCGCTGCAGGAACAGTCGTCTGTCAGGCGCATGCTGGCACTGGCCCTGTCCAAAGAGATGAAGCAAAATTTGACGGAATTGGGTCTTGCGACAGAGCAGGAAGTGGCGGCGGTGCTTGCGTATCTTAAGGCGGATGACGTGGCCTATCAGATCAGCGCCTCTATGGCAGTACAGTTGGTTGCCCGCAAACCGCAAGCTGGTTGATCACTCCGCTGTTGTGCAAGGACGCTTTCGCGGGTACCACTGGAACCTGGCATGTTTCTGCTTGAAACTCTTGCGATAGTTGTCCTTGTCTATCTGGCGCCGGCGATGGCCCTCAGGCCTTCGCTACTGTCCAGTCCCGAGACAGCTTTGGCGATTCCATTCGTCAGCGTTGCCTGGGTCTTCGTTTTGCAATCCGTATTGGCCATGATAGGCCTCTATTCTACGGGTGTGGTGCAGTTCATCTGTATTGCCACAGCGCTGGTGGCGGCCTACAGACTGGTCTTGTACAGAGCAGGCGGCGTCAGGTTTTCGGCCTGGAGCAGTGGCGCGATTCAGGTACTCCTCGTTGCTGTGGCGCTTTGTATCTACTTCAGTCCGATGCTGTTGCTCTACGGGTTTGATAAAGATGATGAAATCTATACCTGGAACATGTGGGCCATTCAGCACTTCCTTGGGGAGCCAATTGATTTTTCGTACACCGTCGCACCCTATCCTCAGCTGCTTCCGAAACTGCTGTCCTTTTGCTACATGTTGCTGGGTGACCTGGAAGCACAGAATGCAGTCAAGTCTGCACTGATCATTTTCCCCTTTGTCTTTTTCAGCGCCATTGGCGTTGCGTCGTCGAACAACCGATGGATCTTTGTGCTTTTTTACAGTCTTCTCATGCTGTTTGTCCTTAGAGATCTGAACCTGAAGCACCTGTTTGACGATGGCATGCCCGACACCATGATGGCTACGGGCGTGTGCCTTTCGGCGCTCTATTTTCTGCTGTTCCAGGCGCAGCCCGATAAGGATGAGTATCTGTGGCTTGCTGCGTTATGTGCCAGTGTATCGGTGCTCAGCAAGCAGCCCGCCCTGCTCTGGGCCGTCGCATCCTTGCCAATCATGACGGCTTCTCTGCTCATGAAAAGAGACGTGCGCTACCGCCATCTTCTCATCTCTCTGATCCCTGCGGTGATCGGTATCGTATGGATGTTGACCGAAGGTCGTGACTTTGAGGACAACGCGGGCGTCACGGATCGATCTTTTGCCGGTCGTGCATACATGGGCCAGCTGCTCTATAGCGTGGGTTTGTACTTTGTTCGCGACTGGCAGTTGACTTTTATCCTGCTACTAGGATTGATTGCCTGCTTCAGGAGGCGAGGGTTGCTCAACGTCTTGATCCTTTATACATTGCCTGCCTTGGTCGCCTGGCTCCTATTCGCGTCCTATGACCATCGAGCCGGTCTGCCGGCCATCATGACTCTGATACTGTTCATCGCACGGAGCAATTATTTGTTTGGTGTAACGGCGGGTCGTGCTGCTGGCGCGCAATTGCGCCCGGTGGTCGTCGTGGGTGTATCGGTATGCCTGCTGGGGCTCGCGCTGCAGGACGCGCTCTCCAGTGTCGCAAAGCACCCACGCAAGAACGATCCGGGCTTTGAATTCGGCAACGCTATGAGGAACAACTTCGTGCGTATGTTCTCCGACGACGCAGACAGAGTGTATGAAGCCCTTATGCTGGATGAGCAAGCTATGCTGTGGTCTCCAACACGCTTTATGTATGGTCTGCTGTACGGTTACAGAGAGGTCGCGCGGCCCCTACACCAAGACCCGTCCTATTCGGCCACCGAGTTGTTGCAAGAGTTGCGCTCCAGCGGCAGCAACTTTGCCGCCAGTGCGGGCAGTGTCCCCAATGGACGGGGTGGGGCGGTTCTCGAGCAACTGGCAAAGGAGGCGTGTCCCAAGATGTTCGAGCTGTTTGCCGGGCCGAGCAATTACATCGGAGTGAAGATTTACCGCGTCGATGTTGAGTTGCTGAACAGTGACTACTGTGCACCCTAGGAATTCGATGGTTGCCGTCGCCGTGATCGTTCCCGCTTACAATCCTCCCGCGGAGTTCTACGAGGTTCTCGACGGTATTCGAAGTCTCGGGGACAGTCTTGAGATAGTGGTAGTGGATGACGGCTCTGCCGCGTGTTTTGATGCCGATAAACTGAAGAGTCTACATGTCCGAAGTATTCGTTTGCCGACCAACCGGGGAAAGGGCGCCGCTCTCAAGGCAGGCTTTCGGTACGTGGCAGCGGAGCTAAGAGACATTGAGACGGTCGTTACGGTTGATGCGGACGGGCAGCATCTGAAGGAGGATATCGCCGCCGTTTTGCAAACCGCGGCAGACCGCCCCGGCAGTTTTGTGCTCGGCGTGCGTGAGTTCGACGGGGATGTTCCGTTTAGAAGCGCGTTGGGCAACGCAGTGACCCAGGGCATTTTCAACCAGTTCACGAAGACCGATATCCGAGATACTCAAACGGGGCTTCGTGCCTACCCTGTCGCATTTGCAGAAACCTGCTGCGACATCAGCAGTAACCGTTATGAGTTTGAGCTGAAGGCCATTCTTGCCGCTCTGGACCAGGACTTGGTCATTGAGCAGGTGCCTATTACCACTCGCTACGATGAGGGAAATAAGTCGTCGCACTTTCGCCCGCTGATTGACTCTATGCGGGTGCTGGCCGTGTTCCTGCGCTTCCTGTTTATTTCGTTATCGTCTTTCAGTATCGACATAGCACTTTTCTTTGTAATGTATACCGCTACCTCGGATATCGTGTCGAGTACTTACGTGGCCCGGCTGGTTTCTGCGACCTTCAACTTCTCGGCCAATAAACTGTTCGTATTCAAATCCTTTGGACGCAAGCGAACACTGATCGAGGTGGCGGGGTATGGGCTGTTGGCCGTCGTTGTGGCGACCCTTTCGGCGCTGTTGGTGCAGGCTGCGGTGAACAGTTTTTCGGCCAATGTCGTGATGATCAAAGTTGTCGTCGACTGCCTGCTGTTTGCAGTGAGTTTTTTGACGCAGCGCTATCTGCTTTTTAACGCTGGAAGAGCCGCTTGAGGCGTTTGCGATAGTGCGGCTTGGCTCAGCTGTGGCGAGCGGCGAAGTCGGTGAATCGACTCGATAGGAATTGGCGGGTCTGGTCCAAACTGGCAAACCTTGCCTGCGTCGCTTCCGCCTATACTAGGGGCAGTGATTGCCCGGAGGATTAAGCTATGAACGATAAAGAGCACCTGGCTGTTGAAGCCAACAAAAAGTCCATTCAATACGCCATGTCGGGCGATAAGCAGGCCTGGCTCGCCCTCTACACGGACGATGCGATCGTATGCGATCCGGTGGGCAAGTCACCGATGGATCCGGAAGGCAACGGTCACCAGGGAGTCGCCGCCATCGAGGCGTTCTGGGATTCGACGATCGGTCCTGCCAACCTTGAGATCACTGTCAACAAACGCTGGACCAGCGGCGAGCACTGCTGCTGTGTCGCGCAAGTGGCGCGCAATACCTATGCAGAGGGCAAGTATGCGGACTGTGACATGCTGGCCCAGTACGAGGTGAATGACGAGGGACTGATAACGCGTATGGCGGCGCACTGGGATTTTGATGACATGATGGAGCAAATCGCCAAGCTTGATCTTGGCTAGCGCGCGCGAGACGGCGGATGCCTTGGGAGGCTGAGGCGCCGCCGCTGGCCTGGCCGATGGCACTGATATGTCATTTCCTACCCTGCTGTCCCCCCTAAAGATCGGTAAGATGCAGTTGCGGAACCGGGTCGCCATGTCCCCCATGACGACGAACTACGGTTCTGATGAACAGGGCATAACCGACCGCCTGCTGGCCTATCTCGAGGCGCGTGCCGAGGGCGGAGTGGGGTTGATTGGCGTAGAGGTATGCTCCGTTGATCTCCAGCATCGCTATCAACCCCAGTCACTGTCTCTGGCTGAAGACCGGTTTATTGATGAGCATGCGAGGCTGGTCGAACGGATGCACGCCCATGGAGCCATGGTCCAGCCGCAGATCACGCATCCCGGCCCAGAATCGTTATCGACGTTCTATGAGCAGCTAGCGCCCGTAGGCCCGAGCGTGTTGATGAATCCCACTCATCAGCAGGCTTGCCGGCAGCTGGCGGCGCGGGAGTTGCCGGCCATCATCGAGCAATACGTAGCAGCCGCGGAGCGAGCCCAGCGGGCCGGCTACGATGGCATGGAACTGCATGCGGCGCACGCGTACATGCTGTTGGGGTCGTTTCTTTCGCCCCTGCGAAACAATCGGGACGATGATTATGGTGGGAAAAAGTTAGAACCCCGCGCACGATTGCTGGTGGAAACGCTGTCCGCCGTGCGCGCTGCGGTTGGCGATGATTTTCCGATCACGGTCAGCCTGTCCGGCTACGAGCGCTATCCTGCCGGTCGCGACCTGAATGAAACACAGCAGCTGGCCCCTATGTTGGTGGCAGCAGGCGCCAGCGCGTTTCGCGTCAGCGGCGGCATTACCGACAAACTCGTCACCTCGATGATCATGAGCAGCGATTTTTCAGACGGGCTGAATGTTTCTGTGGCAGAGGCCATTCGTCAGGTAGTGGATGTGCCGGTCATGGTTGTCGGGCGTATTCATACCCCGGAACATGCCGAGCGCATTCTGGTGCAGGGCAGGGCCGATCTGATCGGGATCGGTCGCCCGCTGCTGGCGGATCCGGACTGGGTGAATAAAGCGAGGTTGGCGAAGTCGTCACGCATTCGCCGCTGTATCTCCTGTGAAACCTGCATCGACTCGATGCAGCGCAGTTTGCAGACAGCCTGCGCGATCAATGCGGCCAGCGGGCGCGAACGGGAGTTCCCCCTCACCGTGTCGCCCGCGCCCAAGAGGGTGGTGGTGGTTGGCGCGGGAGCGGCGGGAATGGAGGCTGCCAGGGTCGCTGCACTACGTGGTCACAGGGTGACTCTGCTGGACCGTCAGAGACGTCTGGGAGGCTCACTGCTGATGGCGGCTACCGTGCATGCGGACAACCAGCACTTCCTGGACTGGCTGTGTCTGGAAATTCGATCTCTCGGCGTGGATATTCGGTTGGGACAGGAGGTCAACCAGCAGGTGATCAGTGGCTTGCAGCCAGACGCCATACTGGTGGCCACAGGAGCGCAGATTCAGGTTCCTGATATTGCCGGAGCCGGCCACCGGCACGTTTACAGCGGCGCCCAACTGCGACGGTTGCTTGAGGGGACGGCAACGCGCGAGGATATGCGCTCACTTCCCCTCGCCTTGCGAGGGATGGGGCGCTGGACGTTGCAGCGTGTCGCGCCCTACCTGACGCCGGCCCGGCTGCGCAGAGCGAGTCGCATCTGGCTGCCTCTGGGGCATCGGGTGGCGATCGTGGGAGCGGACCTGGCGGCGATCGAATTGGCGGAGTTTCTCGCTCATCGGGGTCGGCGCGTCCACGTACTTGATGCGAGCAAACGTTTGGCAATGGAGGTCGGCCCCAAGCGGCGAGCTGAGCACATGGATCGTCTTGAACGCTTGGGTGTCACCGTGAATACCCAGGTGCATTGCACCAGCATAGATCGGCAGGCGCTTTACTATCGGACTGCGCAGGGGGTGAGGCGTCAGTTGCCCGTTGACTCGGTCATTCTGGCAGGAGAGCCACAGGCCGCTAAGGCGACTCTGGAATCGATGCAATCACTGGCCCCGGAAGTGCATGCCATCGGTGACTGTAACGGTCTCGGTTTGATTGCCCAGGCAACGGCGCAGGCGATGGCGGTAGCGCATCGCCTGTGATGGACGCATGCCCTTTTTTGCCGCTGTTTGCGGGGCTGTGTGATGTTCTGCAAGTGATTGTTTTAGTTTTGGTTTTTTGACCTTTGGTCGCTGCCTGTGTGAATTGCGTGGAGAATGTGCTGTTGTTGCGGGCACGGTGGGTGTAACGTGGCCCCACTGTTGGCTGTGCGGGTGAGAGAGACTGTCTTGCGCAGCCTGAGTTGATCCCTGTTGAAGAGGAATGGTTTATGCAACAGAACAACAATAAGATAAGAAGATTCAACCCTGCGAAGCGCGTTGCGGGTTTGGCTACCATGGCGGCGGTATCCCTGCTACTCAGCGGCTGTTACTTCACCGCAGCACTGAACTTTACCGACAGAACATCCAACGTGCCCTGGTGGTGCCAGGGTACGCCCGATTTGTCCATACCTGACTGTCTTGAGTTTTCGCTCTTCGCTGATTTTGCAATCGCTTTTGCCCATCAGTACCCCACTGTTGCCGACTTTACCGGCGGTGCTGGAGCTGTCGAGGTGGCGGACCCGGCCACAGCTTTGGGGGCAGGGGATTCCGGCGCGGTCTTCGTATTGCCCAGCCCGTCACTGAGCTTTGACGCGACGGCACCTAATGCGCTGCTCTATGAGAGCAACGCCAGCGATGCCCGCTTGGTTGGGGTCGCCTGGGTGATCGGGGATGCCTCACCTGGGGGCGGGTTGCCTCCGGAAGGCTTCACCGGTTCGCGGGACGTTTGGACCAGCGCCAGCGGCGGTGAAAACTACCACATGCTGCCGGTGTGGATAGTTCGTGGATATGAAAATCATCCGAACGTGTTTGCCGTCAATCAGCCCTGCCTGGCGGATGGTGTCACCCTTACCAGCACAGCGGATGCTTGCTTCCTGGCATCGCATACCGTCCCTCTTGAAGTTCTGGTGGTTAACGATGATGGCTACGCTGCCGAGGGTATCGACGCACTCGTGGAAGGGTTGACCGATGACCCTAACGATCCCACCGATTCTTTCGTTGCGGGTATCAATGTGCAGGTGGTTGCACCGCTCACTCAACAATCCGGGCAGGGAGACAACTTAACGCCCGGCGGTGCGCCTGCGGCAACACCGGATCTGACCACGCTGAGTGGCTACGAAGTACTCGCCGCGGTGCATGGTACACCTGGAGATTCCGTTCTGTGGGCGCTGCGCCAACTGGATTTGTCACCTGACCTGGTGTTGAGTGGCATTAATGAAGGCCAGAACCTTGCCAGCGTCGGGGAACTGCTTTCCGGTACAGTAGGCGCGGCTAGAACGGCTAAGCGTAGAGGATTCGACAGTATCGCCACCAGCCAGGGTACGCCCGAAGAGCCAGACTACGAAACCGGTGTTGAGATCACTCTCGAGGTGCTGGAGCTATGGCGCCTCGGGCTGGCGGGACCACCCTTTATGGAAGTGCCCAATATCAATATGCCAAGTTGTAGTGCGGGCACGCAGCGGGGTCTGATCGAAACCGTGGTAGGCGTTGACCTCAGTTCCGGGGCGTACTTCGACCCGCCCAACTGCCTGTCGACCAAGACTGAGGGCGATGTCGTTGATGATTTGGATGGCCATCTGAACGGGTTCAGCACGCTGGCCGATATGGGTGCAGAACAACCGCCTAACTACCCCTGATTCGAACCGGATCCATCAGGAATCAGACGCGTTGTGAGGGTCTCGCCCGGGTGTGGCTGGCTAGGTGCGGCCGGCTAGGTGTGGCCGGCCAGGTGCGCTTATCAGGGATTGTCACAGGTGCAGTTTGGCTGGCCAAACGCTCATGTCAGAGGGTGGTCTTGCTGGGTGCTCCGGGCTGTTCCCGAACCAGGGTCGGCACCATGTAGCCCGGCAGCCTGCTGCGTACCGCAGCCATGAGTGCTAGAGCACTTGCCTCGTCGACGTCGAAATGTGCCGCACCTTGGATCGGGTCCAACACGTGAAGATAGTAGGCGCCGACTCCGATCTGCCAAAGCGTTTGCCACAGGTCGATCTGGTCCTGTTCCCGGTCGTTAACGCCCGCTAGCAGCACAGCCTGATTCAGGCAGGGCACGCCCTGTCGATTGAGACTGGCGACTGCGCGCTCCATATCAGAGCCGATCTCACGGCTGTGATTGCAATGCACAACCACCAGTGTCTGCAAACTCGGCCGGAGAATCGCGGTGAGCAGGTCCTCCGTCACTCGTTGCGGGATGACGACCGGTAGTCGGCTGTGAATACGCAGCCTGCGTACGTGATCGATGCTGGCGACCTGGTCCGCCAGTTCAGTCAGCTGCGAATCCGTGAGCATTAGCGGATCGCCGCCGCTGAGAATCACCTCCTCGATGCTGGTGTCGCGTCGCACGTAGTCCAGAGTAGCCTGCCATTGGCGACGGCTGTTGCGCTGCTCGGCATAGGGAAAATGGCGCCTGAAGCAATACCGGCAGTTGATAGCACAGCTACCGCTCGCCATCAGCAGCACTCTGCCATGATACTTATGGATGATGCCCGGGCTTGGGTTGGCGCTACCGATCTCTTGCAGTGGATCCCGATGGTATCCCGGCTGTGGGAGCGTTTCCTGGGCGGACGCCAGTACTTGTCTCAGAAGGGGGTCGTGCGGGTCACCGGCTTTCATACGGGCCGCGAAGCAGCGGGGAACACGAAGCGGAAAGTCCTCACAGGCGGCCTCGCTCAGATCCACCTGTTCGGGTGTTAACTCGAGAATCTGCAGCAGCTCCGCAGGGTTGCTGATCAGGTCTCGCAGTTCCTGTTGCCACGAGCGTGGTTCTGGGAGCGTTGTCAGTGTCAGAGTCACAGTGGTCTACCGGATAGGTGCGTCGTCATCTCAGCGAGTGTCAAAAGGAGGTAGGGCAGGCTGGTGGCAACCTATCATCAGCCCAGTCTGTCCCGCAGCGCATAGAACATCATGCCCGCTACCAGCGCTGGCCAGCGCAGCAGCGTGCCACCGGGGAACCGGGGCGAAGGGACTGACGCCATGACGTCAAAGCGCTCTGCGGTGCCGCTGATCGCTTCAGCCAATAGTTTGCCCGCCAGTGTTGCGGTGGGTACGCCATGACCGGAGTAACCCTGTGCGTAAAACACATCCCGGCCCAAACGTCCGAAGTCTGGCATGCGGTTCATCGTAATGGCCAGTGTCCCGCCCCAGCCGTAGTCAATTTGAGTGTCGGCAAGTTCCGGATAGATGCGCAGCATATGGCGTGAAACAAAGCCTTTGATATCTGCCGGAAAGCGTCGGCTGTAGCTTTCCCCCCCTCCGAACAACAGCCGGTTGTCCGCGGAGAGCTTCCAATAGTTGATCACAAACAAGCTATCCGACATGCAGTGGTCATCGCGAATCAGCTGACGCGCGAGCTGTGCCGACAGAGGCTCGGTCGCCAGCATGTAGTTGTTGATTGGCATGATGCGGCCCGCCAGTTCCGGCGCGAGGCCGCCAAGGTAACCATTGCAGGCCAGCACCAGATACTGCGCCCGGACCTCTCCTGAATCGGTGTGGACGACGACTTTGTCCGCATTGCCGTAGGAGCGCACTCGGCTTGATTCGTAAATCTTTACGCCTAGATCAACCGCGGCTGCCGCTAGACCCAGCGCATAGTTCAGCGGGTGAAGATGGCGGGCACCTCGGTCAATAATGCCGCCATGAAAGCCGCGGCCGCTGGTCATATCGCCGAGATCCTCCGGGGATACAAAGGTTAAATGATCGTATCCGTAGAGGTCCTTGAGGTGTGCTACCTCTTCCTGCAACTCAGACGTTTCACGAGCTTTGGACGCCACGTACAGGCTGCCCTGCTTGAGTTCGCAGTCAATGTTGAATCGATCAATAAGACTGGTCACGGTATCGACGGCTTCTAGACCTAGCTGCCAAAGCGCTCGCGCCTGATCCAACCCCAGCATTTTTTCCAGCGTCCCCTGATCGGATCGCTGCCCCGTATCGACGTGGCCACCGTTGCGTCCTGAGGCGCCCCAGGCGACGTGGTGGGCTTCCAGTAAAGTCACGCTGTAGCCACGCTCCGCCAGATGCAAAGCAGCGGACAGCCCCGTATAGCCACCACCTACGACGCAAACGTCAGCCTTCGTTTGGCCTTGCAGAGTTGGAAACGAGAGCGAGCGGTTCGCCGTTGCGGCGTACCAGGACTGAGTGGGGCGTTCTTGAATCATGGCGCCACTATACCTCTGATAATCCCGCGCTGCCTATGTCGGCCACCGTCTCGCCTTGCACAGCTTCGAAAAGAACTGCGATACTCAGAGCTTTTCGGGAAGAGCAGCTTATGGCCGCTAATGAGGGCGCGCCGTCCGGCGATGGTATTGGCGCCATAAAGGATTGGCTGTTGCAACAGCAGGTGACCGAAGTTCAATGTCTGGTGCCAGACATAACGGGCACCGCCCGGGGTAAATGCATTCCCGCAGATCAGTACCTGATGGGCGGTGAGCCTCGCCTGCCGGAAAGCGTGTTAGTGCAGACGGTCACTGGGGAGTATTCGAAAGAGCATTGGGATTTTGTCGAGCCAACCGACGCCGACATGATTCTGCGCCCCGATGCCACCAGCATGAGGCTGGTACCCTGGGCTAATCAGCCTACGGCGCAGATTATTCACGATTGCTATACCCGGGATGGAAAGCGCCACCCGCTGGCAACGCGCGGATTACTGGGTCGCGTGCTGAAACTGTTTCAGAATGACGGCCTGCTGCCGGTGGTTGCACCGGAGGTGGAGTTCTATCTGGTTGGCAAAAATCTCGACTCCAAGGTGGAGTTGTCGGCGGCAGAAGGCCGCTCAGGACGGTCCGAGACCTCGCGTTTGTCCTTCAGCGTTGATGCACTGGCGGAATTCGAGGGCTTTGTAGAAGAAATGTACGAGTTCGCCAGGGCGCAATCGCTGCAAGTGGGTACGCTGATTCATGAAAGTGGCACCGCTCAAATGGAAGTGAACTTTGAACATGGCGACCCCCTGCTGCTGGCGGATCAGGTGTTTTTTTTCAAACGCACGGTGCGCGAAACGGCGCTCAGACATGACATGTACGCCACCTTTATGGCTAAGCCGATGCAGTCTGAGTCGGGCAGTGCGCTACATATCCATCAGAGCGTGCTCAGGATCGACGATGGAAGTAACCTTTTCTCCGATGGTAACGGTGGGCACAGCGAGGCGTTTCTGAGCTTCATTGCTGGACTGCAGCGCTATACGCCGGAACTGATGAGCCTCTACGCCCCGAACGTCAATTCGTATCGCCGACTGGCGCCCGATATCTCTGCGCCGATCAATTTGAGTTGGGGCCTGGATAACCGCACTACGGCCTTCAGAGTGCCCTACAGTGATGGGCCTGCGACCCGGGTGGAAAATCGTTTTCCGGGCGCAGATGCGAACCCGTATCTGGCCATTGCAGCGAGCCTTGCCAGTGGCTATCTCGGTATGCGGCAACGCCTCCAACCCACGGAGCCACACGCTGGGACCGCCAACGAAGATGACGTAGAGGTTGCACGATCTCTTGAAGAAGCACTTCGATCGCTATCGGATTCCGACGAGATAGTGGAGATTTTTGGCGAGCTGTTTCTGGAGGCTTACCAGGCCGTGAAGCTTGTTGAATTTGAAGAATTCAACCGCGTGGTCAGCGCCTGGGAAAGAGAACATTTGCTGCTGCAAGTTTGAAGGTGGAGTTGTTATGACACACGCGGGTAGTTTACTGGGAAGCAAAAATCGGTATCGACTGTTCATTAGCGTTAAGTATCTGGTTTACCTTCTGCTGTCCTTCAATGTGTACCTTTTTCTGCAAGAAGAGCTGGCTGCTCTGGAGCACACGTTCATCGACGGCTTTGAACCAGGTCAGATTATCCAGGTCTTTTCCGCCACCATCGACACAGGCGCCTGGGTGGTGCTTCTGCTGTTGTTCGAGTTGGAAACCTGGGTGTTGGATGACAAGTATCTGCGCGGTGCAACAAAGCTGGCCATACACGGGCTGCGGGGCATCTGCTATATCGCAATTGTCTACGCCTTCACCGGTTATTTTGCAGAGCTGCTGATGCTCTACCAGGTCTCTCCGCTCGTTGATGCCTGTGCACTGGTAAGTGCAGATTTTTCGCTGCTCGTCGATCTGGATGAGTACGTGCCATTGGAAGCGGCCAACTGTCTGTTACCGGCGCAGGGGGTGCAAATCGATGGGTTTACGATCGTCGCGGATGCGAACACGTTGCAGTCTGCCCGGTGGCTTGCCTGGACCGATGTCATCAATTCCGGCACCTGGATTCTGATTTGTCTGTTGCTCGAGATCGAGGTCCGTCTGCAGTTGCGCGGCGCACCGAGTGGTAGGGTGGTCGGGATCAATAAGGTTTTCAAGTTCACCCTCTACGGTATTCTGTTTGCTGCCGCCGCCTATTGGGGGGTTGCGGGTGATTTTCTGGATTTCTGGGACGCGGCCCTCTGGCTATTCGCCTTTATTTTTATCGAGCTGAACGTTTTCGAGTGGCAGCAGGAAAGTTTGGAAGCCATTGCCGAGCCACACTAAGGAGCCATTATGTCCGTTGACGAAGACCTGTGCAGTCTGCGCTGGGACGCAGAGAGCGAGGTTGCCGAGATCATTGATCAGACACGCCTGCCCCACGAGCTACTCTGGGTGTCTCTAGAAACGCTGCAGGATTACTGCACCGCGATACAGGATATGTGGGTGCGTGGGGCGCCGCTGATCGGCGTCACCGCAGCGTATGGACTCGCCTGCGATTTGGCTCGTGACCCCAGCGATACTAATCTGAGTGAGGCGCACAACACCTTGCTGGCGACTCGCCCCACGGCGGTGAACCTGCGCTGGGCGCTGCTGCAGATCGCCGATACCGTGCGCGGGTTACCTGTAGAACAGCGGGCTGCGGCAGCGTTGCAGCAGGCGCATACATTGTGTCACGACGACGTCGACCACTGTGCTCGTATCGGCGATAACGGATTGGAGCTGTTGAATGCGCTGCCCAATGACGGCGTATTGAACATCATGACGCACTGCAACGCCGGCTGGCTGGCGGCGGTACGTTGGGGTACGGCATTGGCGCCGATCTATAAGGCCGTCACTGAAGGCCGTAACGTCCATGTCTGGGTATCAGAGACTCGGCCGCGCAACCAGGGCATGAATTTAACCGCCTGGGAGCTGCAGAGAGCAGGGATACCCTGCACCGTGGTCGCGGACAACAGCTGCGGCAGTCTCATGGCCAGCGGCCGGGTAGACTGCGTCATTGTTGGCAGTGATCGCACGGCCAGTAATGGCGATGTTTGCAACAAAGTTGGCACCTATCTCAAAGCGCTTGCGGCCAATGCGCACGGGGTACCGTTCTTTGTTGCCTTGCCGGAGTCGACGATTGATTGGAGCTGCGCATCGGGACTGGACATCCCCATCGAAGAGCGCAGCGAGCGAGAGGTGCTGTGGATGACCGGCGTTGACGAAGGGGGGGCCATGCACAGCATCCGATTGTCAGCGGAGGGTAGTGAAGCTTACAACCCGGCGTTCGATGTGACGCCAGCGACCCTGGTCAGCCGTCTGGTGACCGATTATGGCAATTTTGAGGCCAGTGACTCAGGGCTGGCGCCGCTGCGCGAGCAGGTACACGGAAAGCCGTGATTGTAAGCGCTAGCGATCTCGCTCTCGGATAGATTCCAGCGGTTCTGCGGTACGATGACCTCGGTGGGTAGACCGTCTAGGCGATTTCGACCACCTGGACGTGTGGGGCGGATGCTTGTTCGTGAGGGTCAATAATCACTCCGCGCAGCCAGCTACCGCCGTCGGCAACCGTGAGAATGTCTCCAACTCCGCCAGGATGTTGAATGTCCAGTGTCTGAGTCACGGGCCCGCGCGCCTTGGGCGGCAGCTCCATGGCGGCCAGGGCGTCAAAAGCGGCACGTGCATCGAACGAAAAAGCCTGTTGAAACTGTGCCTCTCCTCCCACCCGAGGGCACAGGGCGCGATCCAGTTCTAGCATGCGCAGTGCTGGGTCAGGATCTGCACCTTGGACACGGTATTGTTCTTCGACGCTGGCCGCGATGATTTTGTAGAGCCGGTCCTGATGATTCAGGGCGGTGAGGTAGATCCGATCGCGCCCCTCGTAGACTGCCATTCGGTCGTCGTGATCAATGCCCTGCAGTTCGGCGGCGAAACCTTGCAAAAGTTCGCGCAGTATTGCGCGAAACAGCGGTGATACTGCCACCTCGCCCTGCAGTGCGAGCAGGCGCGTGGTCAAGGGCATAACATGGCCATGCACAAGAAGAATGTGGGCACTGATCAGAAAGTACCCTTCTTCGCCGTCCGCGCGACTGAAGCTGTGACAGCCGACGACGTACTCACCCTTGGCCTTGCCATACCCGGCGACTGGAATAGCTTCGATACGGTATTCGGCGCGCTTCTCATAGAATTCAGTCCCCGGGAGCAATGTATAGCCAAAAATATTGATGTTGGGAAAAATGGCGAGTAGCTCGTCCAGGTTGCTTTCAAAGTCGCGCAAGTTGTCGCCTGGAAGCCCCCAGATCAGCTCTGCTGCAATGGGTACTCCCTGCTCCGACATGCTTTTGGCAATTGGTTTGTATTCGTTGGAGCTCATGTTGCTGCGATTGCTGAGCTTCAGTGCCTCAGGCGTAAGCGTTTGCAGCGCTAGCTGGTAGTGTGGGAGCAGCTCGTGCTGATGCAGCATCAGGGCAATCTCCTGGACCTGTCGACTGTGCTTCTTAGACCATGAAGTTGCAAAAGAGACAGGTAGCCCTGTGTTTTCCTTGAGTTCAACAAGTATGCGTGCTTTCTCCAAGTCCTGTTTCAGCGCACCGAAATTGGAATCTGCCAGCCAGATGTCCTTGATGCCAGCCGCGGTAATCGTCTCCCAGTCTTGTCTCACACGCTCAAGTGACCACTGATACATCTTGCTGCCAATGGCACCGGTACCCCATTCACAGAAGGCGCATTTGAAGGGGCAGCCTCGACTGGTTTCATAAGCGATGGATTCGTACAGAGGTTGACCCGAGTCGTCCGTCAGTTGCAAGACCTCCAGGGGAGACGGCAAACGGTCGAGATCTTTGCAGCGGACACGCTCGGGCGTGCGGTGTACTCGCCCTTCGTGTAAATACGCCAGTCCGTCGATATCTTTCCAGTCAGCCGTATCGCGGCAGTCCAGAAACTCTTGCAGACTGGCCTCAGCCTCGCCAACAAAAATGACGTCGATAGGGTCGATGCCCAGATAGTCTTCAGCTTGTTGCACGTGCGGCCCGCCGGCAATGATCAACAGTTCGGGCAACGCAGTCTTTAGTGCACTGGCCAGTTCCAGGAAGGCGGCGGCGTTCCATGTGTAGAAACTGAAACCAATAATCGGATCAACCCCTGCGGCGAGGGCTACTCTCGCCTGCGGCAGGCCTCCTTCCCTCCATTGCGCAAGCCAGGTGGCGATGGATTCGTCGCCTGTGAAATGGACGAGTTCAACAGCGGTGCTGTCCGCACTGGTGCCGTATTTGCGAAAGTAAGCGTACAGTGCGGCGGTAGTGGTTGGCGGAGCCTGGAAGTCTTCTGAATCCATGCTCAGCAACCAGACAGGTCTTTGCAAGTGATGGGCTCCGTAACGCCAAGTGGGTGGTGATCACTGCAATGTATAGCGAGCGGATGTTCAAGTCTAGCGCCGGTACTCACACGGCGGTGCAGAGGATAATACCGTTGTTTGATTGCGGAGGCCCGGCTGTGGTATCCGCGCGCGACCAGACAGACCGACGCCGGTCAGGATGGCGCACAGTGGGTGAACCAGGAAAAAACGACGATTGCACGAATTGTTGACGACAGATCGTCAGAAGTCGTCAAACTCCAGGTCGTAGTCTCCCAATTCATCCCTCAGGCGCTTCTCTTCCAACCGTTGTTCGGCCAAGCGACGCTTCGCTACCAGCCGCTGTTTTTCAGTCGAGAGAGGGACCATGTCAGCCATGACCTCATCCGACAGATCTCCAAGGGCCGGCTCGAACAGGTCGTCCAGTGGTTCCGGTGTTGTGGGCTCTTGATTGTCTCCCATAAATCACCCCCCGATGACTCCTATGAAAGAACACTTAGCGGGCTTTTCCAGCCCCTTAAGCAGCGAGTAAAACAAAAAAATATTGGGTGAACAATCGTTTGAAGCCGTCTGTTTTGTCAGTTTTCCCTACTGCAGTTGGTAATTTGTCAGGCACCCCGTGGCGAGCGACCCGCCCTGTTCCTGCGGGCATTGATGCCTTCCCTGGCGCGCTCTATTGAGCGGGGCCGGACTACCACGGGGCGCCTGCTTCATTTCTAGCAAGTATGATGCCAGCTCCAGTCGGGTCCGGATGGCCCCCGATTACTGGCTCTTTTGGTGCCCTTTGACGCTAATAGCAGGTGTCCGAACACGGTCGGACGTGTGCGAACAGCTCCAATCAGTTGCCTGAGTTGATGGCCTGAATGATCTGTTGAACCAGCCGTTCCGGACGGCTTCTGTCGCTACTTATGGTGATGTCCGCCCAGCGTTCATAGAGTGGCACACGCTCACTGAAAATGTCCTCGAACTGTGCATTGGGGTCACTGGCGATGCCACGATTTGGTGCCTCGGTAACACGGCGGGTGAGTGTTGTCAGTGAAGCTGCCAGGTAGATGATCTGGCTGGTGCTGCTAAGGCGTTGCATGATGGCCTCGCTATAAATCACGCTGCCGCCAGTTGCGATGACCGCGTGCTGCAAATCCAGCTTCAGTAGGACCTGCTCTTCGACACGGCGCAGGTACCGGTAGCCGTGTCGATCGAGGATTTGCTGCAATGTGCCTTGCTGCAATTCCTGGATGGCCAGGTCGGTATCGACGAAGCGCAGGCCGGTGTGCTTTGCCAAGATCACGCCGACGGTGCTTTTGCCCGATCCCGGCATGCCAATCAGGCTGATTGATTGATGGCTGCTGGGTGTGTCGTACATCAGAAGAATCCTGGTCAGTATAACGCGACAATTATTGCCCACAGGATGGCGCCGACCAAGCCTTGCTTGCGCCGTCGCTTCACCCCCGCTAGAGTGCGCGCTTGATACCGCCGCCTGCTCGCGATGCATGGCGGGTGATAGGAGCCTGCCATGAGTTTGTTGCACACCCCACTGGACCGCTTGCACCGTGAACTCGGTGCCAGAATGGTGCCGTTTGCGGGTTATGAGATGCCGGTCCAGTATGCCCCCGGCATTATCAAGGAGCATTTGCATACACGCCACGCCGCAGGACTGTTTGATGTGTCTCACATGGGTCAACTAGAGGTCTCTGGCCCGGGCAGTGAGGCTGCACTGGAATCGCTGCTGCCAGTTGATCTAGCCAGGCTGCAAGATCACAGCCTGAGCTATGCTCTGCTGACCAATGAGCGCGGTGGTGTGCGAGACGACTTGATCGTCACCCGGTGGGGGCCAGAACACTTTTTTCTGGTCGTCAATGCGGCCTGTAAAGAGCAAGACATCGCCTATCTTCGCAGCGGGTTGAACGGACCCTCGCTGACGGTGTTAGCGGACCAGGCGCTGCTGGCACTGCAGGGCCCGCTCGCTCGAGATGTGATGGCGCAGCTGTGTCCTTCAGCTGCAGAACTCAAGTTCATGCAAGGCTTGCGCAGTGAGATTGCGGCTTGCAGTGCCTACATTACCTGTTCCGGTTATACGGGCGAGGACGGGTTTGAAATCTCTGTATCTGCCGCCTACGCCGAGAAGGTGGCGAGGTTGCTACTGGCAGATGAAAGGGTGGCTCCAATTGGGCTAGGCGCGCGAGATTCACTGCGGCTGGAGGCGGGGCTTTGCCTTTACGGCCACGAACTGACGGAAGACACCAACCTTGTAGAAAGTGGACTGTATTGGTCCGTGAGTCCTGCTCGGCGACCCGCAGGTGATCGGCCGGGTGGCTTTCCGGGTAGTGAGCAGGTGTTTCTACAGTCGGAGAACAAACCGCCGCGCCGCCGAATCGGTTTGCGTGCGGTTGGCAAGCGCCCGCTGCGGGAAGGGCAGACCCTTGTCGATGCCGATGGTCGCAGCGTCGGCCACATCTGTTCAGCGTGCTACGGCGCGTCGCTGGGCAAGCCGATTGCGATGGCTTATGTGGAACGCGAACTTGGTGACCCCGGAACGGAGTTGGCGGTACTTGTTCGAGATAAAACCGAGGCGGTAGTCGTCACGCCAATGCCCTTCGTCCCTCAGCGGTATGTTCGGGGTTAGCCTAAGGATTGAGCCTGTCGGGCAAAGCCGGTCTCCGCAATACCTGCAGCTTACTGGCGAAAGACGTCAGGATATGTGCCGCTTTCTGCAGGTGCGGCGTCGCATGCCTCAGCATCCACAGCGCGGCCAACGCTAACAGCGCGCCAGCCCACCACCAGCGCAACCCAGTCGCGTCTGCCCGGGATTCTGCTCGACCGGCGATGCCGCCGACCTTGACGCTCGTTGCGGGCAACGCGAGCAGTTCGAGAGCGTCGCGGGTGGTATTCCACCAGGGGAACTCAAGCCCGGGCAACTCATACTCGCCGGGTTGTTCTGCCACATAGCTGATGCGAAGCGTTCTACTGGCAACGACTTCGCCTCGATTGTTGCTATTGTCAAGTACCGGCGGTTCAGGATAGGCGGTCAATCCGGGCAGCCCTTCGAAGCGCAAGGCCGGTAGCATCATCGCTTGCACTTCGCTGGCACGCCATTCGATGACGCGCTCGAACGCATCGCCGACCCTCAGCTCTTCTAGACCCTGATCGAAGCTTTGGCTAATGCTGAATTCCGGTGAGGCCACCCAGGAGGAGTAGGACGTCAACGCGGCGGGCGTCACCGCGCTGAAGTTGGCGCCAGGGCTGTACAAATCGCCCTCGATGTCGCCGGCGTTGCCTCCGTGGATCTTTAATCGAAGCTTGACCGGTGGAATCTCAAAAGTGCCCTCTCGCTGTGGGTAAACGTCCAGTGTCCAGCGCTGCAAAACCCAGCTGTCCCCATCGCGTTGTTCGCTGGCGTTGCTGGCGAACTGTTCAGTCTGCAGAATCACCAGTCCGGGGACTTCGGGCACGCTGATGCGCGTGCCGCCGGTGAACCAGGTATCGACGCCGATCTCGATAATGAGCTGCACTCGCTGACCTGGAACAATGTTGGTATCTGGCTGGACGCTGGTGTTGATGCTCAGGTGCCCGTCCGCCTGCAGCTCGGCAAGGGTGATTGCCAAGGCGGGGCGACATGCCACGACCGATAGCGCACATAGCCAAAGGAAGAGCCTAATCATTGCTCTGGTCCCCCGTCGGCGTCGCGCTGCGATTGCATAGAGAACTTGATGGCAAGGAAATTGGAAGGATCCTGCTGCACGGCCCGCAGCCACATTTCACTGGTAGCCGGGTCGGCAAGGATATCCTCCGCGGTGAGTTGTTTCAGCTCAGCTTTCTCCCAGGTCAGTTCGTCCGCGCCCTGAGCCGGAATGGCGTCGTCGCCGTCCAGCTCCTTATTCTCGCCTGAGACGCCACTCTCCTGTTGCTGGCTCTCACTGAGCCGATTTATTTCGTCGATGATGGATTGCACTGTGTCTCGGTTTTGAGCAGCACCTGGAAAACTTGGAGTTCGTGCCAGTAAGCGATCGTACCGGTTGACTGCTCGGACGTAATCGCGCGCTTGGGCACGCGCGTTGGCTTCATTGAACAGGGCTACGTCACTGGTGCTGCGAGAGAAGTATTCTGCGGCGAGCATGAAGTCTTCGTTGTAGTAGTAGGCCATTGCTTTCCACTGTGTGTCAGTGAAGCGGCTGGCCGCTTGCAGATAGTCGCCCCACTGCATCAGCAACCGACCCTGCTGATCACCCGTAAGCCAAAGATTGACAAACCAGTTGATGATTGGGCGCGGGGCGGAGCGCGGCAGCTCACTAGCGCTAGCTGGCATGGGTTCTGCCTCAGTCCGAACCAGCTGCGCGACCACGGGAGTGGATGACCAGTGCAATACAAGCGGCAGCGCCAGCCATCCCCAGGTAATGGTCCAGCCGGTTCGAAACCACATGAGGAATAGTGCCATGAGAGGAAACACCAGCACGTAACCGCTATCCAGCCAGGGTAGAGCGCTGTCCTCAAGAATGACAAAATGACTGTTTACCCGGCGATCTACTTTCCGTACATCGCCATCGTCTACCGTCAGGTCGACGTAGTATCCATCACTATTGCGCGCCAGTGATCGCAGCGCGTTTCGTTCCATTGGTGCAACACCCTCAAGCGGTTGTTCGCTGCCGATGCCCAGCACCAAGAGCTGATGGGGGTGTGCGCTGAAGTATCGATCGAAGGCTGCCTCAGTCTCGGCACCGACACCGTCGGCGAGCATGACAACGGTCGCGGGAGCCGAGCTCTCACGAAGTACCCTATCGATATTGGGCAGAGCATACTCGGGAAACTTGCCGCTCAGGGGCATGATGCCTGGCTTGATCGCAGCCAGATACTGGTTGAGTATCTCCTGGTCTGCGGTCAGAGATAGGACGGTGTGCGCGCTACCGGCGTAAACAATCAGCGCAGCCTTTTTGTCCGGTCGAAGTGCCAGTAAATCAGATACTTTCTGTTTCGCTCGCTGCAGTCGACTGGGCTGTACGTCATCCTGTTCCATAGAGTTGGAAACATCCAGCAGAATGACCAACGCCGAATCGTCCTGGCTCAGTGGGGAGGGTTGCTGCTTCCAGCTTGGCCCCATCAGTAGCACCAGACACAAGGCGAACACCAGTGTGCTCAAGGTAGCAGGGTTGAACCAGCGAGACTGGAATTTTTTCAGCTTTAGATGATCGAGCAGGTGGGGCGCAATGATGTCGCCGAACATATCTCGTCGATGGCCGCGCCGCCGCTGCGCAAGCGCGATCAGGCACCAGGGAATGAGCAGTAGCACCCAGGCCGGTCGCAGGAAATGGAAGTGTTCCAGCTGGGCGAATTCAGGCAGCATGAGATTGTTCCAGCGTGCGAAGTCGATACCACGTGCGCCAAGCGAAATAGCTGTGATACAGCGTGTAGAAAAGCACAGCCATCGCTATGGGCACCCAGTGGACACTGAGTCTTGGACGGTAGCTTATCGTCTCGTAAAGTTCCGGCTCCAGCTCCCCGATGGTGATGTACGCCTGTTCTAACTGTTGCTGGTCGAGCGCCTGAAACGAGGCCCCACCAGTGACTTCCGACACCCGATTGATGGTGTCCATATCGAGCGCCTCCTCGCCGACCGTGGTAGGGTCGCCGATGGCAATGGTGTAGATTCGAATATCGAAAGTAGCGGCGACCTTTGCCGCATCAACTGGAGGAACGGTACTGCCAGTGTCGTTGCCGTCGGTCAGTACGATCAGCACACGATTGTCGGAGTCGCTGTCTCGAAAGAGTTTGATGGCCAGTCCTATCGCGTCGCCAAATACCGTGCTTTGCCCGGCCATACCGATTTCGGTTTCTTCGAGCAGCTGCGCCCAAACCTCGTGGTCATCGGTGAAGGGGGTTTGCAGATAGGCGGCGCTTCCAAACACAATCAAACCGAGTCGATCAGAAGCGCGTTCCTCCTGTAGATTCCCCAAGACACGTTTGACCGCCTGTAGCCGATCAATGGCGGTGCCATCAGGCAGAACAAAATCGGTTGCCTGCATGGAGCCTGATAGATCAACGGCGATCATCAGGTCACGGCCGGATTTTTGCTGTTCCACCGCAGGCCCAACCCATTGTGGTTTAGACGCTGCCAGTACCAGGCAGACCCACATTAAGCCAACCAGAAGTCGCTGCACCCGATCGCGCTCTAGAATCATGGCGCCACTCTCTGGCCGTTGCTCACTCAGCTCCAGTAGCTTGTTGAAAAAGGGTACGCGAACCGATTCACGACTTTCCTTGTACGCAGGAACCCAGCGCATCAGCAGTGGCAGAGGCAACAAAAGCAGCGCCCAGGGATGTGCAAGCTCAAGCATCTTGCGGCTCCTCATGTGACATCAGCCACTCGCGACAGGCGATAATCAGTCGCGTGCGTTCGGCATCGCTGACCATCTCGCCTGTATAGACACAATCGGATAGCAGAGCGGCTTGCGCGTCACAGAAGGGCGGCTGTGGGCACTGATCGTTGAGAAAATTCACCCAGTCGCGGCCGGACAGGCTGGCGACCCGCTCCCTACCGAAGGCTACCAGGGCGGCCAGCTTCAGGAGCGCATTGATATCGGCGAGCCAGGTATCTGGCGTGGAGGAGTGCGACAGCGCCTTCAGTTTGGCGGCGGCTTCTCGGCGATAGCGATTTCGATACCAATGATTGAGTTTTTGCCATAGATAGCGTGCAAGCAATATGGCAAGTAGGGCGCCCAACCATCCCCAGCCGGCTGTTTGCGGCAGCCAGCTTACGGACTCGGGAGGTACGACTTCCACGAAGTCCTCGCCCAAAACATAGTTGCCAAAGATGTCTGGGAGTGCCGGCGCGCTCATGGCACTGACCTCTCACCCCCCAACTGATGGCGTAATTGATCGCTGACGTCAGTGACGGTCTCAATCATCAGCACCGGAATGTCGTGGCGTTTTAGCTCGTTTTGGACTTGTGCAATAGAACTCTTGAAGTCGGCTTCAAACTTCTCTCCAAGCCCTTTGCTGTCCGGCTCCACTTCCAACTGATAGCGACCATCGCTGACAACCAGCTTGTTCGCGTTTGAGATATCCTTCTCCAGCGGGTCGTAGATTAGCGCGCAGATGACGTCGTTGTGTCCGCCAACTCGCTTGATGGTGTCCAGTGCTGCATCGTTCCAACCGTAGAAGTCGGAGATGAGCACAACCAGGTGGTCGTGATCGACCGTGCGCTCCAGTGCGCGCAACGCACCCGTTAATGCGTCCTGATTGCTGCTGTTGTCGGCCGTTACCGACAGCGCGTTGTTCATGTCTGCGAGGTCGCCTAACCATCCCATGACGCGCTGTGAGTTACGGGAGGGTCGCACCTCTACCGTACGCCGATCATTGAACAGCAGTGCGCCGATCCGATCGCCAACGGACAACACGCGCCACGCGGTTATGGCCGCGACTTCAGCGGCGGCAACGGATTTCATTTTGCGACGACTACCAAAAAACATAGGCAGCCGCTGATCCACCACGGCAATAACCGGCCGGTCGCGCTCTTCTGTATAGACACGTACGTGCGGTTTGCCGGTTCTGTTGGTGACTTTCCAATCCATCGTGCGAATGTCGTCGCCGGGGCGATAGTGGCGAATCTCATCAAAGTCCAGCCCACGGCCTCTCAAGCGAGAGCGCTTACGGCCGCTCAGCAGTGAACGTACCGGTTGCCGCGGTAGATAGTTGAAGCCTTGGGCCGTGTAACGCAGTCTCACCAGAGCCTGTAGGCTGGTATAGACGTCTTCCTGTCGGGTGCTCGACACAGGGGGCTTACCCTACAGCGACCTGAGTCACCAGTTCGTCAATCACCGCATCCGGGCTGATGCGATCTGCCAGCGCGTCGTAGGTGAGCAAAAGCCGGTGTCTAAGAGTCGGGTGCAGTACAGACCGGACATCATCCGGGGTCACGTGATCCCTGCCATCCAGCCAGGCGCTTGCCCGACTCGCGCGGTGCAGGGCGATGCTGGCCCGAGGACTCGACCCGGTTTCGACCCACTCTTTCAACCTGTCGCCGTAACGCTCCGGCGATCTTGTCGCCATTACTAAGTCAACAATGTACTGCTCGACCGGAGGTGCCACCGCCATCGTCTGAATGGCATCCCGCGCAGCGAAGATGTGGCTTTGGTCGATCCGTCGCAGCGTTTTCTGTTGCTGACCTTCCTCTTCTTGCAAGAGTTTGATGATGGCGAGCTCCGCGTCGGCTTCGGGGTAAGCCACGGAAATCTTCATCAAAAACCGATCCATTTGCGCCTCTGGCAAGGGGTAAGTACCTTCCTGTTCAATCGGATTCTGCGTTGCCAGAACCATGAACAGCTTCGGCAGAGGATAGGTTTTGCCAGCGACAGTAATCTGTCTTTCCTCCATGGCCTCTAACAGCGCCGACTGCACCTTCGCCGGTGCACGATTGATCTCATCTGCCAGTACCAGCTCATTGAAGATGGGGCCTGGTTGAAAGATGAGTTCCGCCTGCCCCTGCTTGTCCTGGTAAACCTCGTTACCAGTCACATCCGAGGGCAATAGATCAGGCGTGAACTGAATGCGCCCCAGCCCTGCCTCCAGCACACTCGCCAGTGTCTTGATGGAGCGTGTCTTTGCCGTGCCGGGAAGCCCTTCCAAAAGCACGTTTCCGTTGCAGAGCAATGCGAGTGCAAGGGTGCGTACCACATCCTCCTGGCCGATGACGGAATCCGCCATTTGCTCCATCATTGAATGAACGGCGATTAGGTTTTCGTTGGCCAAGTGCTTTGCTCCTGGGATGGCGTTGAACACTGCTGAGCTGACGGTAGGCGGTTCCGATTGTGTCGTTGCCGCGCTACTGTGATTGACGATGAGTATAGTGCAGCGGGAATCTTCAGGCGGCCCAGTTTCTGTCGGCGCGAAACCGCTGCGAGAGGTACTCCATTTGATCCGCCAGTATTCGATCCTTGGCAAGGAAGTGCCACTCCCAGGAGTTTGGTCGGAAAGGCACTGCCAGGAGTGGCATACCCGCCTCCTCAGGTGTCCGGTTATCCTTCTGGAAATTGCAGCGGCGACAGGCGGCCACGACGTTTTCCCACCGATCAGTGCCGCCACGGGACGTGGGCAATACGTGGTCACGGGTGAGTTCACTGCGTGGGAACTGTTGGCCGCAGTACAGGCATCGGTTGTCGTCTCGTTTGAAGAGAGTTCGATTGCACAGCGGTGGCGTAAACCCCTGCACGATGCGTCCATGTATTGCGATAATGGGTTGGAGGTCGATGCGAGAGCGCAAACCGCTGAGGCGTTGAATGCCGCCGTAGACGGGGGGCAGGGTATCTCCAATGCCGTAGACGACATCGCCTTTGGCATAGGCCGTTATCGCTTCCTGGACAGAAATCCAGCCGCGTGGTTGCCCAGCTAGGTCCAAGCGCAAAATCATTTGCATAGGTTGCCACCCATAGGTCCAGCGCAAGCGGCGGAATGCGAAGTTGGCAGTTCGGCCGAGTCCTGCACCCGCATTAAGCTACTGGAAAATGTCGACAACTACAATCGCCACCACTCGGTGACAAGACAAATCAGCGCAGTTTGTACTCTCGCTCAAACTCTTCGAGAGGCAAGGGCCTGTCGAAAACATACCCCTGCAGTACATCGCAACCCATTTCAGCGAGTCGATTGGAGATGGCAAGGTTTTCGACGCCCTCCGCGACTACCCGGAGAGAGAAGTTGTGAGCCAGGTTTATCACGGCTCGAACAATGGCCGCATCTTTCTCAGAGTTCAGCATGCGCATAACGAAGCTCTTGTCGATCTTTATCTCGTCAACGGGTAGATCGCGGAAATAGGCGAGGGATGAAAAGCCTGTACCGAAGTCGTCGATGGAGATTTTCACGCCAATGTCACGCAGGCGGTGCAGCTGGCCCAGCATTTTGTCCTGTTGCTCCACCATGATCTTCTCTGTGACCTCGAGATTGAGCCGATGAGGTTGGACGCCGTAGATGTCCAACGCATCCTGCACGACGGATAGTATGTCGTCCTCCAGCAGCAGCGAGGGTGGAACATTGACGGCGATGGACAGTTCGGTAGGCCAGCGAGTGAGACGACTGACGGCAGATTTTATGACCCACCATGTAATGGGCTGAATGATTTCGTTGCGCTCGGCCACGTCGATGAATTGATCGGGTGTGATGATCTGCCGGTCGCTGGTGTGCCAGCGAAGCAGGGCCTCGGCGCCGATCAAAGACTGATAGCCGGCGTGCACTTTGGGTTGGTAGTACAGATGAAATTCACCGAGCTCGAGCGCATCCTGCAGGCGATCCAGTAAGGAGGCCTCCTCTTCGCGGCTGAGCCCCTCCTGGTGCGAATAGACCTCGTACAAATGTGACGACAGCTTGGCCTGATTGAGGGCAATACCCGCCTGGCGCATAGCCAGGCCCATATCGTTTTCCTTGTTGTCGAATTCGGCAAAGCCCGCGCTGATGGAGAATGGCATCGGAGTGCCCTGATGTATGTGAGGGTCACGGAATACTCGACCCAGCTTTGCCGCGGCGAGTTCAAGCTCGCCGCCGCTGGTGACATCCCGAAGTATGACGCAGACCTGGTTGTGGTTTAGAGAGCGCCACTGGTCCTTACTGCGCATCCAGAGTTTGAGACGGTCGTGAAAGGCATCGCGCAGAACGTTAAATGCGGTGGCGTTGTAGACGTTGGAGACGTCGTGTTCTTCCGACAACTCAACCAGTCCGAGGACGCTGCTGTTGCCGGCAGCGTCCATTAGATGAAGTACTCTTCGCTGTTGATGCCAAAGGAGCCTGGCAACAGCTCCCTCGTTATCCAGCGCTCTCCTTCTGCTGCTACCTGCTGGCTTGAGAGGTCCACCATCTTGGGTGCTTCCAGGCGTTCTTTTTGCTCATCCAGTACCAGCACCACCTGGGGCTTGAGCCGGCGAGTGCTGTTCTGGGCAACCACGATCGCTACTTCTTCGGTGTTCAGCTCGACCAGTGTTCCCGTCGGGAACAGACCGATGGCCTGTACGAATTGCTCTACCAGTGACTCCTGAAACAGGGTGCCTTTGCAGTCGAGCAGCTCCTGCGTCGCTTCATGCGACGTCCGGGCCGGCGCGTAGGGGCGGGGCGTGATCATCGCATCGTAGGTGTCGACCAGCCCGGCAATGCGTGCCAGCAGTGGAATGCTGGCTCCCTCAACCCCGCGCGGATACCCGGAGCCGTCCATGCGTTCGTGATGGTTTTCGATGATCGCCAGAATTTCGATATCCACGTCTTTCGAATTAGCGACCATTTCCGCGCCGATGCTGGGGTGCGCGCGGATGATGCGGCGTTGCTGGTCCGTCAGGTTGTCCGCCTGCTCCAGCAGATCCGGTGGCAGCTGCGTCATACCCACGTCGCACATGGCGCAACCTACCGCAAGCTTGTGCAGTTCGTCCTTGTGCAGGCCTATGTGGCGGCCGAGGATCGCTGCCCAAACAGCCATGGATATGCCGTGCTGATAGCGATAGTCGCCACACTCCTTGAGGCGCAGCAGGGCGGCGACCGCCTCTTGATTTCGGAACACGCCCTCTATCAGGGGATTGATTGCCTCCTGGACTGCTTGAATGTCCTCATCCATGCCCTTGCGCAGGGAGTTAAACACCTTGTCCAGTGTTTCCGTCGCGTTGTCGAAGCAGACCTTGGTGCGCTCGAACTCTTCGCTGAGCTTGAGGCGCTCCTTGGCGGTTTTCTTTGCGCCAACCACCAGCTCCAGGTGCTGGGGAGGGCCGGCGTATTCTGCGTCGACATAGACGTGTTCAACGTAATCGGAGACATACAGAACCTCGTCCGTGTCCTGTATGACAAAGCCCTGCAACGCGAACGGCGTTTCCAACCAGGGCCGGTCCAGTTCGGCCACAAACATACCGGGTTTCAGGCTCATTGCCGGGATCTTAACCAGTCGCACTTATCGTCCCCATAAGTGTGTAGACCCTAACGAGCGTAGGGACGAGGCCTATGTATGTCGATGAATTTCCTGAGAAAAGGTGAAATAAATCACCGCAAAAGCTAGTTTTTGTGACTTTTCTCCCAGTTTCCGTTCAGCGGGCGGTCCAGCTCGCACCGACCAGGGTGACGTCCCCCGCCAGTATGTAACCGTCAAAACGCTCACCACTGAGCACGGGGCCCACGCCGGCCGGTGTGCCGGTCATGATGACGTCACCTTCGACCAGCGTCGTAAAGCGCTGCAGCTGAACGATGATCTCGTCAGGCGGGTACAGCATCAAGTCGACACCGCCCTGTTGTCGAGTTTCACCGTCAACATCCAGCCGCAGGGACAGGCTGGTGCGGTCCTCCGGTACGGGTACGAAATCGCTGAACAGGGCCGCGCCATCGAAGGCTTTGGCGCGCTCCCAGGGTAGGCTCTTGGATTTCAGCTGAGATTGCAGCTCGCGACGGGTGAGGTCCAGACCGAACCCGACCGCACTCAGGCCTCCGTTTGAGACCACAAAGGCGATCTCACCCTCATAGTGCAGAGTCTCTCCGTCAAAGTCGGATTGCAGGGTATCGCCGATGGCGCTGGGCGGCTTGCCAAACACCACCATGTCGTCCGGTACGCTGTTGCCCAGTTCTTCGATGTGGGCAACGTAGTTGCGACCGACGCAGAGAATCTTTGAGGGTGTGACGGATTCGCCACACACGTTGATTTTGGCCACTGAACTAATGAGTCTGCCGAGGGTTGCTGTGCGCTACGACTGGAGGTTTCAGCATGCCGTGGCATCCTGCGTGATGTCGCAGGTGGTAGTTAGCCCAGAAGTCAGGGTCACTTCGTAGACCTGATCAGAAGGTTCGGGAATGATGAGTCCGTCAAAGTTCACAGGGTCGTCCTCGGAGGTGTTGCAGGCGAAAGCGATGGTGTATTCACCAGCGGGCAGATATCCGAATGCGTACTCCCAGGTGCCACTTGCGCTCTCCAATAGCTTGGCGACGGCAAAAGGTGCTACCGCATTTGCCGGGGGTGTACTCTCACTTGAGGACGTAAAGACATCGGCCAGGTCTTCCAGAACCCGATCTCGGCCTTCGTACAGATAAACTCGGTTGCCGCTGTCGGGATCGAGTTTTTGACTGCAGGGAGCGTCTCGATCAAAGAGCGTACTGTCGACCCTGCCGCCAAGTACCCCAGCGTCCTCGCTATTTATGACCTGGACGCCCTCCGTGGTTAGCTGGTAGGTCTGGTCTGATGGAAAATACCTGAGCGCGCGAGCGAGACCGAACTCTGCGACGTACTCCTGGCTGCCGGTGGTCACCGTGAAATTAGGTAGAGTGATACTGCCGTTACTGTTAGATACATTTAGCTTGCGAATGGTATCGTCGGCCTCTTTTACAAAGGACTCGTTCTCGTTGTTTGTAAGCAAGCCGAGTATTGGCGTATAGGTACCGGTGAGTAGTTCGAAACCGCTGATTAAATCGAAATTGATAACGCCCGGAAATCTCAATAGGTCTATCGAGACTGTGTTGCTGGTGGGATCATTAGGGTCAGTAAAGTTATCGATAACAATCTCTTCACTGCCTCGTCTGAAGGTCAGCGTATTGACCACGATAACCACCTGCTTGAGATCCTCCGGCAGAGAATCGGACACACTGAAGGTCAGTGTGCCGGTCTGATCATCGTCATCGTTGTTGCAATCAAAGCCGCAGGTGCAGCCCGACAGGTTGCCCAGCAGTAGTGGCATCATTAGCAGAGTGGCGGGCAGCAGACAGTGCTTGGCGTTCATAAGTCCCCTGTGGTTATAGCGGTGGCTCGGACTGCGGGCGCAGTCATTATGCGGCAAAGCGTGGAGCAGGCATAGCGCGGTGCTGCTTAGAGTGGACAGGGCAGCTAGGCCGTGCTGTCCGATCACCTTCCAGTCGCACCCGTAAAAAAGTGGCCTCAATCTGTGATCCTGTTGGCAGTTTGATCAAGCGCCCTGCGGCGATCGGAAAGCCAGTGCCGGTGCGGCTTTCCATAGACAATTGTCTAAAAACTGTCCTGATTCGACTGGCCAGGCTCGCCGATATGGAGGTTTCGGCAATACACGCTTGACAGGTGCTGTGGTAGCCTCAACCGCGCCCCAACTCAATAATTATAAGTAGGATTTAGTGATGTCGTATCCCTTTCGTTCGGGTCGCTTGGCGACCAAAACCCTGATGTTCTGCCTGGCGGCGTTGGTACTGTCGGGATGCAGAATCCTGGTCGATAACGCGGGCGATCCCGGCGGCACCGTGACCGGTACGCTGCTGCAGGAAGGCGCGCTGGACCCCAAGGTCGACTGCGGCGGCAGCGGCACGCTGTGCACGGGCAGCTACAACCCGGTCAATGTGACCGAACAGCTCGTCGCCACACCGTCTGTCGGGTATGTGTTCTCCGGGTGGGAGGGTGCCTGTGCCGGACAGGGCAGCACCTGCAGCCTATCAATCACCTCCAGTTCCCTGCATGAGACGAGGGCGCTGTTTGATTTCGCCCAGGTCATTGTGAACCCCATCGCCGATCAGGCGCTCGCGCAGGGCTTCTCGAGCTTCAATCTGCAGGCCACGGGCAGTTCCAGTGTCGGCGCCATCAGTTGGAGCGTGGTGAACAGTAATGCCGGCGCCGCGAGTGTCGCAATCAACGCCGCGAGTGGTCAAATGACCATCAGCCCCGGAGCGGATGGCTTCGGCAATACGCAAATCGAAGTGATTGCGAGTGTTGCCGGCGGCCAGTCCTCCAGCGCATTGTTCGATGTCAGCGTGGCCATGCCGGCCAATCCCGTGTTTGCCTGCGGTACCGGCGTGGAGTCGGAAACCGGTGATACGCTGCCGGGCAGCTACACCCTGTTTGAGTACGGTCAGACTCGTCCCATCGCAGTGTCACCCAACGGCCGCTATCTGTTCGTCGCGAATACGCCAGCGAACTGCCTGGAAATCTACAACGTCGAAACCGATACGCCAGAGTTGATCAGCAGTGTGGCAGTAGGCGTCGAGCCGATTGCTGTCGCCGCCCGCACCAATACGGAGATCTGGGTTGTGAACGGGTTGTCCGACTCCGTGAGTATTGTGGATATTCTCGATCGGCCCCACGTCAAACGCACGCTGCTGGTGGGTGACGAACCCCGGGATATCGTGTTTGATGGCTCCGGCAGGGCTTACATCACGGCTGCCTACCGGGGTCAGAACCATCCAACCTTCGATATCGATGACATGTTCACTCCGGGTCTGGGGCGCGGCAATGTATGGGTGTTTGACGGTGCCAATCCCGGCAGCGGTATGGGCGGTACACCGCTAACGATTCTCACCACGTTTTCTGACGCGCTGCGCGCCCTGGCGGTCAGTCCGGATGGAAGCACGGTCTACGCCGCGGGTTTCATGACCGGGAATCAGACGACGGCTATCGATGAAACCAGCGTGCAGCAGGGAGGTGGGTCGCCTGAGCCCACTCAAAATGTCGATGGCGTAGAGGCTCCTCATACGGGCCTGATCGTGAAGTACGACGGCAGCGACTGGGTGGATGAGGATGGCACTAACTGGAATTCCCAGGTGAATTTCAATCTGCCCGACTACGACGTGTTTGAAATCGACGCCAGCCTTGCCACTCCGGTGGTGGTCGAAGAGTACAGCGCTGTGGGCACAACGCTGTTCAATATGGCCGTAGCGCCAGACGGTGCTCTGTTTGTCTCTAACACCGAGGCCCGCAATCACGTCCGATTCGAGGGTAAGGGAGAGATCGGCACCTCCGTTCGTGGCAACACAGCTGTGAACCAGGTGACGATCATTGAAGGCAATACCGTGACGCCTTACCCGCTGAACCAGCACGTGGATTTCACTCTGCCATTTGGGCAACAGGTGAGCGGACAGGACAAGTTTCAGTCCATCGCTCAGCCCGGACCAATGGCGTACATCAACGGTGAGCTGTGGGTGTTGCCCTTCGGTTCGCCGAAGATCCAGATCTATCCCGATCCGGCTGAATCCGGCGGTGGTGACTGGTTTGATAGCCCCTGGGGTTCCTTTGTGGGCTTGCTGCTGCCCGAGTCCGGCGCCGCGGGCATCGCCGTGCGGGACTACCGGGATCGCGCCTGGGTATACACACGTATGGGTCATAAGCTCAGCGTGTTAAGTACTGAGTTCAAGTACGTCATCAATACGGTTGATTTGTTTTCACCAGAGCCAGCGGTGGTCAAAGAGGGTCGCCCATTCCTCTACGATGCGCAGCTGACGTCCGGCAATGGCACAGGCTCCTGCGGTTCCTGCCACATCTTCGGCGACCTGGATGGGCAGGCCTGGGACCTCGGTGATCCAGGCGAGCACGTCACAGACAACACCAACCCGTTCCTACCCGCATCCCTGCTGGTGATTCCACCGAATCCCACCTTCCACCCAATGAAGGGGCCGATGACGACGCAGACGCTGCGCGGCATGGCCACTCACGGGCCGCTGCACTGGCGAGGTGATCGCACGGGCCGGGATGCCAATGGCAACCCCATCGCGGGCGAAACCATTGAATCGGCAGCTTTCAAACAGTTCAATCCGGCTTTCGTCGGTCTGGTCGGCCGCAGCGCCGAGTTGAACAATGCGGAGATGGAAGCGTTCACACGGTTTTCACTATTGCTAACACCTCCGCCGAACCCGGTGCGCAATCTCGATAACTCTCTGACCACGTTACAAACGGAAGGGGAGGATATCTACTTCAACGATCTTACAACTGGGCTGGGTGGGTGTAATGATTGCCATGAACTCGATGTTGCCAGTGGTCTGTTTGGGACCTCGGGAGAATCGACGTTCGAGGGGGCAGGTGTTACGCAGTTGTTCAAGATTCCGCATCTGCGCAACATGTATCAGAAGGTTGGTATGTTCGGTACCAGCATGAATAACCCCAACGAAACTTACGGCGGCGGTGACCAGATCAAAGGCTTCGGCTATCTCGCGGATGGCTCTATCGATACCCTGATCAACTTTTTTACTGCCACCTTCACGTTTGAGGGCCCGGACGCACCGGCTCGCCGGCGCGTTTCTGAGTTCTCACTGGTGTTTGATAGCGACGTTCGTCCTATCGTTGGCCAGCAGATAACGCTTACCTCCGGTAACGCGGCAACCGTGAGCGATCGCATCGACCTGCTGATCGCCCGTGCTCAGGCGGGTGATTGTGATCTCATTGCGTGGAGCAGTACCTCTGCCAATGGGTTGGTAAGCGCGCGCATGTTGTCCAACGGTAGCTTCAAGCTGTCGACGACGGGCAACCCGACTGTGACAGATGCCTTCGTACGCAACCAGGTGGCGTCTTCCGGCGAGCCCATCACCTACACCTGCGCACCACCCGGCAATGGAATACGGCTCAGTCGGGTGCCCTGACGAACAGGCATGAGTGGGCTAAAAAGCCGGGCCTTGCGCCCGGCTTTTTTGTCAGTACGGATAGACCTCGGCATAGCGAATCGTGTCAGCGTTGTCGATCAGTGTCCCGTTGGGTAATTCGTCCCCGCGTGCGCCGATCTCCAGCATGGCCTCGCCGAGCTCTTTGGCGGTAACCACAAGATGGCCAGGCCTGAGCAGCACCTCGCCGACGTAGGCCATTGGCCCTGCCTCTTCGCTCGTGGGCCGTACGTAGGCGGAGCGGTAGGCGTAGGTACGCAAACCCGTACCTTGCGCCATCTCGGCAACGGCCTGTTCGGCGTAACCCTTATCTCGCGCCCACTGCTGGCTGCCTTCTGGGTCTGTCCCCATGCCGGTGATGTAGTGGAACGACATGGGAGCGTCGGTGCGCTGGGCCAACCAGGCGTCGACAAAGGCCACGGGAAAATCAACGTGAATCAAACGGAAGGTTTCGTCGTCGACTTTAAGAGACGAAGTGCCCAGCCCCCACAGCACAGTGTTCACGTCCTTGAGGGTGCCTTGTAGATTCTCATATTCGGTGAAGTCCTGGTGCAGAAACATTTCAACTTTGCCGGACGCGACACCCGCGTCGATGCGCTTGGAACTGCGCCGGGTCACGACATAGACCTTGTCCACGTCCGGGTCTTCGATGGCAGCTTTCAAGAGACCGTCCCCCACGCTGCCGGTGGCGCCAAACACCATGACTACCGCATTCGCACGATTGTCGCGTTCCGTATCCGGATCCGGTGTGTACTGACCCAGGGTCAGATAACCCCAGAGATCGAAGCCGGCGACTATGACTAAGAATCCTGCCACTATGATCATGCCCATCCTCGCTATCGTTTTCATGCGGTCGCCACCTGTGGAGTTGTTTGATGTGGTCGGCGGAAATAAAGGTTCGAGGTCAGCGCAGTTCCGGGGCGGCGCGACCGGCGATCAGCGGCAGGTCGAGATACGTCCTGATGCCGGGGCCGGCAGTGCACGCATAGGGTATGGCGCTGACACAGTGATTGGCCGTCGCGACGATGCCCGGATTGCGAACCAGGCCCGCGGCCACCGACTCTGGATGCCAGCCGTGAAAGGTCACGTGAGAGGATGGATCTCCAGTGACGGAAACTTCGAAACGTTCACCCTCCGGACCGAAATTCCAGGCGGGTTCGAGGTGCTCTTCGCCCATGAACCAATTGACACGTACGGTGATCACCGGTGTGCCGCGGACCGTGTATTCCCAAGTGAAGCGCTGTGCGGCGACCAGGCCCGGTTCGATGGGGCCGATGGGCGAGTCAATGGGCTGAGTGGCCACTGCGGTTTCGTGCAGGGTGCGCGGCTCGTTATCGATGGCAAAGCCCAGGGTATCAGCCACCATGTCCATGGATTGTTGAAAACCTTGCCCCAGTAGCTGCGCCATCACGCTACTGGCCGCTTCCTCGGGTGTTTTGCCGAACAGCATGATGTCGCTGACAACGCCAGGTGCGTTGTACGTGCGGATGTCGGAAAACTCCTCCGCGTGCACGTGCGTGATAGCGTTGGACAATGCGGACACCATGAGCGGGAAGCGCTCGGTGATACCGCCGGGATGGATGCCGGTGCCGTGCAGGGTGCTGCCGCCGCTCGCGCAGGCCTTTTCTAGCGCGCTGGTATCGCGCCTGGCCGGATAGAACCAGTTGAGCGGCGTCACCACATTGATGCCTGCCGAAAGCATCCTCGCTACCAGTTCCGGATCTGCCATGATGGGACTGTACATGACACAGTCTGGCGCCAGGGCCAACAGCGCATCAACATCATTGGTGGCGGTGACCCCGAGGGATTGTATCTCGCACAGCTCTCCCACATCGCGGCCGACTTTAGAGGCATTGCTGACCCAGCATCCAACCAGTTCCAGATCCGGATGTGAGACGATGCCCTGAACCGCCGCTCGCCCGACCCCGCCGGTGGCCCACTGTACGACTCTGAACGTCAAGGTGATACCTCCGATTAGCCAAAGGCGGTGGGCAGGTGTTGCCAGGCTTCGGGCAAAGCCGTGGACCAGTCTGGTTTTGCCGGAGGCATGTTGAACACCTCGGGCGGCTTCCAGGACATCGCTTTCATCGTCTCCCCGATGAACGTCATGTTCAGGTAATCGTGGCTGTAGCAGAACAGTCCATTGCCTGCGTAGTACAAGATCGATAGGCCGGGGACTCGCCACTCGCCGCCCTCAGGCTTTTCGCCCAGTACCTGATCCCACTGGCTGATCAGGCGGTGCCCATCCACCATGGTCCACATTTCAGGTGTGGACCAGCCATAGCCCGTGAGCCCCGCCATGGAATCGACGAAGAAGCGGCGAATCGTCTCACGCCCCGCCTGGCGCCCCCAGGCCGGATCGATGTACACAGCATCTTCTGTGAAGAAGTCCGCCAACTGATCCCAGCTGGCGTCACCGACGTCAATCTTGTCACGCAGGGCGACGAACCGGTCGTAGGTGGCGAGGGCTTCTTGTTCGATCTCGGATTTATCGGTCATGCGGACTCCTTGCTGGGCAAACTGGACTGAACATAGTGGATGAACCGGGGCTTGTCGATGTCAGCAGTGCGGCCGGTGCAGTGGGAAACGTCCCTGGTTTACGCTCGCAACCGCGGCGGGCTGGTGAACTATACTGTGGCATTCGTTTCTTCCGCCGCTGTGGGATCAATCTATGATCGACGTTCACTATTGGCCGACACCCAATGGCAAAAAGCTCACGATCCAACTCGAAGAAAGTGGGCTCGATTACAGGGTCATCTATTGTGAAATCGGCCGTGGCGCCCAGTTCGAAGACGACTTTCTGCGCATCAGCCCCAATAATCGCATGCCGGCTATTGTCGATCACGAGCCTGCCGATGGCGGCCCACCGCTGTCCGTTTTCGAGTCTGGCGCCTGCATGATGTACCTGGCGCAGAAGTGTGGCCAGTTCGGAGGCCAAGACCTGCGAGAGCAGTGGGAGGTAAATCAGTGGGTGATGTGGCAGATGGCGAACCAGGGCCCAAAGACCGGAGAGCGAGGGCATTTCGCCAGGATCAAGGACACCCAGGGCGATCAGTCCTACGCCTTGCGCCGGTTTGATGATGAGATCCACCGCCTCTACGGTGTCATGAACAATCGCCTGTATGACCGTCGGTATCTCGCCGGAGACCGTTACACCATCGCCGATATGGCGTGTTACCCCTGGGTGGTGGGCTGGCAGGTGCAGGGCATCGACATCGACGAGTTCAAGTATTTCCGGCGCTGGTTCCATGAACTGAATGCGCGGCCCGCTTTACAGCGTGGCATGGCGGTAGGCAGTGAGCTGACGCAGGACTACTCAGCGCTTAGCGAAGACGACATCAAACGGATCGTGGCCTTGCTCTACAACCAACGAGCCCGTCCTGCGCCGGAATCTGGCGGCATTCTCGACTGAGATCCTTCGGCGCGGCTGGCGTCAGGGCGCCTCCTGCTGGTTGGTGACGCTGAAGATGCCGCCCCTCGGTTGGATGAACAGGCCCTCCGCACTGGCGGTCAGTGTGTCACCTGCGTACATCTCGCCCGAGATATAGCTTTTGCGGCCGTCGATTCTGTCGAAACGGCCTTCGAGACGTAGCAGGGTATTGAGCGGTGTACGCTTGTGATAGTTCACATGCAGGTAGCCGGTCATACCAGGACGATCGCCAATCAACTGCGCCATGCCGAGGAACTGGTCGAAAATGGAGGCGACCACCCCCCCGTGAACACTGCCTGGTGGACCCTCGTAAGCCCAACCGCAGCGGCAGGTGGCGAACGCCGTCTCCCCCTCGACCCAACTGTTTAAGGGCGGTGCCAGCGGGTTACTGTGGCCGGCCAGAGGGTTTAGCTCGTGGCTGATTTGACCGTGACTGCCGTGCTCTCCACTGGCGGTCCAGTCCATGCGGCCGTAGATGCGTGGTGATTGCGCGAACTCGGCTGCTGTTGACTCCAGCTGCGACGCGATATCGTGCATCGTCTCCACGCTGGGAGAGCTCGTGACCAGCACTTCCGTCAGCTGCTTGATGGCTTCAGACACCCGGCGTTTCGCGCCCCATTCAGCGCTGAATGGCGGGGTGATTTCCTCAAAATAGAAAGGGTTTTCGTGGTCCATAAGGGGGGGGTAATTGGTGGCGAAAAGGCGGAAGTTTAACGCATTTCCCAAGCCTGAGTGCGAACTCTCATAATGAATTGATCGTTTTTCAATCGATGGGCGTATACTGGGGAAATGGTACGAAAATGGTGCAGAGGTGTGAGCTCAACTTTCATATTAGACCGTTCCATCGAGGTGAAGCGGCCTCTCGACGAGGTGTTCGCCTACGTCAGCGCGTTTGAACGCATTGAAGAGTGGGATCCCGGGGTAGCGCGTGCCCGCAAGCTCACGCCTGGCGCCACCGCTCCCGGCACCAAAGTCTTGATCGAGATGCGCAGCGGACTCGAGTTGAACTATGAGTTTGTCGAGGTCAAGCCAGAATCACTGCTGAAAATGTCCGTTCAGTCTCGGCTGTTTACTGCACAGGAAGAGATTTCGTTCAAACGTCTAGCCCGCGGTGTAACGGAAGTGCGCTATATCGCGGAGTTCGACTTCCGTCAGCCGCTGAACTTGTTTACGCGACTGTATCCTCGTGGCATGCAGCAATTGGCGGATGCGACGATGGACGGGCTGAAAGCCGCGCTTGAGGACGCCAACCCGCTGCCCAGTGGCTCGCGGATTGCAGAGCTGGGTGACAAGCTCCTGCTGCCGGGGGCTTGGCAGTTTACCCGTCGTGGCTACCGCAGCGCGCGTCGGGACTGGTTGCCGATCTCAGCAGACCTGCGGGGGCGGCACGTGGTGCTTACCGGGCCGACGTCGGGCATTGGCAGGGCGGCGGCCGAATGGTTGGCAGCCCGCGGCGCAACGCTGACCTTGGTCGCCAGAGACGAGCGCCGCGCACGCGAGTTGATCGAGCGGATAGCGACGGAGACCGGTAATGACAATCTGCATCTGGAGGTATGTGATCTCTCGCTGATGGCTGACGTCATTTCCCTTGTTGACCGCCTGAAGGATGCCGGCGATGCGATTGACGTCCTCATCAACAACGCGGGGGCATTGTTCAATGAGCGCGAAGACACCAGTGAAGGGCTTGAGAAAAGTTTCGCCCTGCTGTTGCTGTCGCCGTTCATCCTGACCGAAGGCCTCAAGCCCCTGCTGGCCGCCCGCAAAGGCGGCCGGGTAATCAACGTCTCCTCCGGTGGCATGTACACGCAGAAGATACAGGTCGACGACCTGCAGTCTGAGCAGGGTACGTACGCTGGCCCAGTTGCCTACGCACGTGCCAAACGCGGTTTGATGATATTGACCGAGGTATGGGCGCGCCGCTGGGAAAAGGATGGCATTGTGGTGAATGCCATGCACCCGGGTTGGGCTGATACGCCGGGTGTGGCCGAGAGTCTGCCCGGATTCCGCAAGCTCATGGGGCCATTGCTCCGTACGCCGGAAGAAGGTGCCGACACCGTATGTTGGCTGGCGGCCGCCACTGAGGCTGGCAAGATCAGCGGTGAGTTCTTTCTCGATCGCAAGCCGCACCTGAGCCACGTGTTTTCCCATACGCAGGAAACCGAGTTGGAGCGAGCGCAGCTGCTGCGTGAACTGCGGCACTTTCGTAACGATACGTTTTACCGGGATGGCGGTGGTACGGAGGTGGCGGGTTCCAAGTCCTGATGCTGGGGTGTTCAATCGGCAGCGTTCGGGTCAGCTGGAACCGGGGGTTGGGTCGACTGCGGATCGGTAGATGATGGATCGGCCGACAACAGCCGCGTCACTTCGGGCGAATTCAAAAGGTTGTGCACATCCTGGTTGTTCTCAGCGGACGCCTGCAAAGAGCTCGCCAGGGCGCTGGCCAGCAGGCGCCGATAATAGGGCAGGTGGGCGACGTAGTAGGGCAGCTCCTCAAACACACTGGACTGAGCCGACAGCCCGCTGATAAACGCCTCCACGTGGCGCCGCAGGTTATCCAGCACCGGGCTATCGTCCGCCAGCTCTGGTAGATCCAGCTCCCAGGTCATGTCACTTCTCAGTCGGCAGGAGGACAGGAAAGACCTGTCTTGTGGTCTGTGCCACTCATCGGGTCCGATGAGCGACAGCAGCCACCTCTCATCGCGTGTATACAGGTAGTACGTCCTGTTCACAACCGGTCGAAAGCTGAATTCCGCACTCAACACCAGGGCAGATACGGCGTAGTCACGAAGAAACTGGGCTGCCGGTTTGGTGGTGACCCCTGAGGGGCGTAATGCACCCCAGTCCCTTAAGACAGGTACCAGGCCCTTGCCTTGAGGGTTGGGATTGCGCTTGGGTGTTGAATCGGTGGTAGACATCATATGGACACAAAGTAAACAGCTTCATTGCACTCTGTCGGGATTAAATCCCCGGTCAGCGCTTGCGGTCACCAGCGGGTTGCATCTGTCAGACTGAGGGTTGCGGTCGCTATGACGTTATTCTATACGCACACAATGACCGATCAGACTGCGAGGACGCCTCACCATGAGTCATAGTATCAACACAGATTGGCCGCATGCCCATGTCGCAAGACTGACATTTACCGATGTGGAACGTGCCAATCAGTTGTGCTGGGCAGCCGTCAATGACATTGCTGCAGGTCTGCGAGCATGCCGGGAACAGGGTGCCAGGGTGGTCGTTTTAGCGTCTGGTCTGGCGGGCCACTGGCTGCAGCATGCCTGGCTGCACGATCTCATTAATGGCGTTACCGGCGATGCTCAAACGGGAAATGGCGCAGGCTGGTTCGAGCTTCTCGCGGAGCTCGCCCACGAAGAGGTGATTAGCGTTGCAGCGATCAGCGGAGATGCTTCTGGCGGTGGCGCGGAGATTGGCTGGGCCTGTGATCTGCGCGTGGCTGAGCGACAGGTGTGTTTCTGCCAGCCGGAAATCGCCATGGGTTTGTCCACCGGTATCGGCGGCACTGCGCGTCTGGCGCGATTGATCGGTCGTTCCGCCGCAACGCTCATGACGCTGACGGGTGAGGCGCAATCGGCACAGCGCCTGTGGCAATGGGGGGCCATCGCAGCCCTGGCGGAGCCCGGGGACGCTGGTGCGGTGGCGGTCTCGCTGGCTGCACGGATCGCGCGACATTCCCCTGCAGCGCTGCGCGCAGAAAAGCGCGTGCTGGCGCACAGCGAGGAGGCGGGTTTGGCGGATTCGCTGCGTGCTGAACAGGACGCTTTTCAGGCGGTGGTTGGGACTTCCGAAGCTTTGGCGGCTATGCGGGCTGTACAGGCAGAGTATGACGCCGGTCTCAGCGAGCGCGAGGTGCATGGATACGATGCCCAGTAAATGCCCTGTGGGGCACCTGCACGGCAGGCAACGGCCATGCAGACAGATGCGACAACTGTGCGCTGTGGCACACTCGGGTGTTGCAATGCGCTGTGGGGTGAAGCTACCCTCTACCCCCGGGCATCTAACAACGTTGTAAACTCTGCGGAATTCAGCATGTCTATGTCAACCAACCCGCGCCTCTCGGCCCTGACGGTTTTTCTGGCTGCCACCTTTTCAGCGGTGACTGCGATCGCTGTTGCCGACCATGGTGGTGGTGAAATCGAAGCCATGACGATGGATGGCCAGCGCGTCTTGCTGAAGTCTGATCACAGCTGGGAGCCCATCGTTATCCCGCAGGGGGACCCCTCTACAAGCGCCATACTGACGGTGACGAATGTACGTGAGATGCACGAAGCCTGCGGCATGCAGCTGCGAATCCAAAACAATCTGGGTTATAAAATTCGCAGTCTGGTGCCTCGCTTTTTTGTGTACAACCGCCAGGGTATTCTGTTTGATGAACGGTCGCAGTCGTTCAGCTCCATCAAGCCCACCAAGGATCAATACAAAGAGATCCAGTTCAGCGGTATTGGCTGCTACGAAATCTCGACGATTAAAGTGCAGGAAGCACATCGCTGTACAATGGGAGACATCGACATTCACAACGAGGAAGAGGGCGAGTGTCTTGCGCTCATTTACGTTGAGCCTTCAACGCTGATCAATATTTCCAAATAGTTTCGAGTAAAAGTACCGACTATGAAGTTCGTCCTTTCGACCTCATTCAGCAGCGTCGCCGACCTGACGCGTCTGGCGCCAGTGGCTGACAGCCACGGCTGGTTCGCCATGTCCTTCTCCGACCACGTGGTGAATCCTCAGAGTATATCCACCCCCTACCCATACACTGACGATGGCAGCAGACGCTGGCAACCGTACACTGACTGGCCTGATCCCTGGGTCATGATGGGAGCACTGGCGACCATCACCGAACACTTGCGTTTCACCAACAATATCTTTGTATTGCCCATGCGCAATCCGTTCATGGTCGCCAAGGCCATTAGCACGGCAGCCATTGTTTCCGACAATCGAGTGATCCCCGCGATCGGTGTGGGATGGTCCAGCGATGAATTTGAGCTCATGAACGCGGATTTCCGAACCCGGGGCAAGCGTACGGATGAAATGTTGGAAATTCTGCGTTTGTTGTGGACCGGTGAGATGGTCGAATATCAAGGCGAACATTACCAGTTCGAGGCTCTGGAGATGAACCCCGCGCCCTCAGCGTACATCCCAATCTGGATTGGTGGTATTTCTGATCCGGCGATGCGGCGCGCTGCGCGCTTGGGCGATGGCTGGGTGTCCGATTTACAAACCGGCGCCGAGATTACGGAATGTGTCGTACGAATCCAACGGTGGCGTGCCGAGTTCGGCCGAGAGGGGCCGTTTGATGTGATGGCAACGCCCTCAGATGCCTGGGATCTGGACGGTTATAAGCGCCTGGCAGACGCGGGCATTACGCACATTCTGACCATGCCGTGGGCGTTTTACCACGGCGAGACAGATGAGCTGGACAAAAAGATTGACGGTGTGAAGCGCTACGCTGACGACATCATCAGCCAGTTCGGCTGAGCGCCGCGCTCAGGCGGCGGCCGGTGTGTTCTGGTTTGCCTTCCAGGCTTCGAGCAAGGGCCGGGTGTCTCGTTGCCAGGGATGGAAGCCGTCACGGAAATACTCTCGGTAGGCGGGCCAGACGCGGCGCAGGATGCCGCCCTTAAAGAACAAGAACTTCCAGCCCTGTGCCCAGATGCTCGGGCTCCACAACAGCCCATCCTTGCGCAGCATGTGTACCATTCCGACGAGAATATCGAACAGCAAGAAAAAGGTAGAGCTCAGCATGGCGCGCTTGCGCATTTTTTCGGTACCGCCGATGGCGCGGTAAACATCGAAAGCGACGGCTTTGTGCTCCATCTCTTCAGCGGCGTGCCAGCGCCAGAGTTGCTCCATGGGTTCCTCGACATTGGCCATCATTGGTTTGTCAGCGTCAAGTTCCGACTCGGCCATAATCGCGGTGATGTGTTCAAGGGCGGCGGTGAACGCGAGCCGCTGCAGAGGTGAGTACCACTTGTAGCTCATCTGAATGTTTTTCTCTAACCGGCTCTGCAGATAATCCAGGTCATAGCCGCGGCGTTCGCACAGCGTGCGGTTGTAGCGCTCATGCTCACGCCGGTGGAAGCCTTCCTGCCCACAAAAGCCGCGGATCTCTGCGCGCAGCTTCGGATCGTCGACCTCGTCGGCGTAATGTCGCACACTGTCGATGAAAAACTTTTCTCCCAGCGGAAACGTGATGGACATGGCATTGAACCAAGCGGTTTTGAATGGATGTCCGTCAAACCAGTCGCGGCCAAGACAATCGGCAACATCCCACTCCCGGTTGCGGGGCTGGATCGGCACATCGGCTGGGGTATTGGATTGATGATTCACGTAGGCGCACTCCCACGATTCAACATGGAACGAGTGTAGCGCGCAAGTTCGCTGTGTGTGCAGTCAAATCTGGCCAATAAACGGTGTTCGCCGGCAATGAAGAGCGCCGTTGTATCAGCCCATGCCCCCCCAGGCTCTAGGCATTTGCATGTTCAGGCGCTCCAGGCCGCCGTTGACGCTGAGAATGTCTCCTGTGACGTAGCTGGCGGCGTCGGAACACAGGTACAGCGCCCCCAGGGCAATGTCTTCGACCTCGCCTAGGCGCGCCATAGGGGTCAGATCCACCATGGTTTGCTCAATCTCGGGGGTTAGCACGGTATCGAGTGCGTCTGTCCGGGTTGAGCCCACCGCGATGGCGTTGACACGCACCTTGGGCGCGAACTCCTGAGCCATCTCCTGGGTCAGCAGAGACAATGCGCCCTTGGCGGTTCCATAGGCGGCAAAGCAGGGTGTGGGCTTGTGCCCGGCGACGGACGAAATGTTCAGAATTGCACCGCTGCCGGCGCTTTCGACCATCATGGGCGCGCAGATACGAGACAGCTCGAAGGCGGTACCGACGTTGAACCTGAGGGCGCCCATGAACTCCCTGGGGGTAGTATCAGCGACCGGCTTCGGGGGAAAGCCGCCGGCGTTGTTGACCAGAAGATCGATGCGCCCCAGTTCGCCCAGACAGCGGTCTGCGAGGTTCTGCAGCTGCGCAGATTCCAGTACATCGGTAGGCACCACCAGGGCGCGCCGGCCCAGTGCACGAATATCTTCCGCAACGCCCTCCAGATCACTCTCGGTGCGCGCACCTATCGCAACGTCGGCGCCCGCCTCCGCGAAAGCACGCGCGATGGCCGCGCCAATACCTTTGCCCGCGCCCGTGATAACGGCAACGCGGCCATCCAGTCGAAATCGGTCCAGTAGCGGCATGTCAGCTCCTTGGCAAGCCTAGTTCAGATTGCGAACGATAAAGTCCAACAACGGGGAGAGCACCTCATTGCCCGGCTCGTCCTCTGCGGTCAGCACGTCGAGGTGGGCGTAGCCCACGGATACATAGACCTCGAATCCTCCACTGGCACCCCCATAGCTGGGGAACGCAGGGTTTGGGTTGTTCTCGTCTAGAATCCGGGGGGTCATGCCGTCGCAGCTGGGGGCGCGGCAAGGCCCTATGGCCTGGGCGAACCTCAGCCAGTTGGCAGGCACAGGCGCGAGTCCGTTGCTGCCGCCGAAGCCGATAACGGGTATATCAATGTTCCCCGCCTGGGTGCGATTGGCGATATCACTGCGACCGCGGCCCAACGGCGGCGGTGCCGACAGTGCCGTGGTATCCAGCCCAAGCTCCGAGCCAATGCCCAGGCCGGCAGAGGGGTAATACCACTCTGAGAAATTGGTTTGGCCCTGGTAAAAAATGGGCAGCATGCGCCCCTCGAGCTCTGACGGCTCGGCTTCCAGGCCCCATACTGAGATGTCCTCGAGGGTGGTCGGTGCCGGCCCATTGTCCGGCACAGCGTCGGCGGGTACGCCCTCGGCGGGGCTCAACCAGGTTGCAACTCCCTCTACAACAGGACCAGGCGCACCGACAGAGGTCGCGACGAAGCCAGCCAGGCTGGCAGCGAGACCGTCGTCATCGAGAAACTGCCCGAGCAGAGCGATCGAGGAGGCGGAGCCACCGCCGACCAGTGGTTGTAGCACACTCAGCTCAGGGACTTTCTGCACCGCATTGTTGCCCGACTCGCCGTTCTGATCCGTTTGCAAAATCGATTGCACGCCGTCGCCTACCAGGATGGCATCCAGTGCGTTCACCTCCGAGATTGCCAGCAGTTGCGGAGAGAGCAACCCGGCCACCACCGCATAGGCAGTATCGGGTTCGACGCAGCTGGTGTTTTCAAACGCGGCGCAGTCGCTGGTTGCAGTGTCTGCAGTACAGGCGGTGTTACCGTCGATACAGCGCGCTGCCTGATCGCGTACGGCGCCAAACAGGCCGCCGTCGTGTTCCGCCTCGATGAGGTCCAGCGCTGTGGCGCTGGGCGGTTCGCTGGAGAGACCACTGCCGCCGCCTTCAAGTAGGACAAGGCCTCGCAGTTTGCTGTAACCAGGTTCGGGTTGTCCGGCTGCGAGATTAAGATCCGTTGCCGCGTAGCGTGCGGTAAATCCGGTGCCGGCAGAGTGCCCTCCCAGAAATACGTTGCCGGAAGCGGCGACCTCCAGTGCGGCTTCTACAACCGCATCGATGTCCAGGGAATGCACCAGGGGTGTCCACTGGGCAAGAAACGGAATGTCATCGGAACTGTTGTAAAAAATCGCGCGGCGATTAGGTCCGTCCTCGAGTGCCGGATCCAGCGTCAGTCCGAGTTGCTCGCCGAATAGAAAGTCTAGGCCGATCTGCGGGTCATTCAAATCTTCGGCGATGTCCAGGCCGACCGTGTCCTCCAGCTGATTGGAGCGCCTATCAATGGCCCATACTTCCAAGGCGAGATTGCTTTCCGCGCTTGCCTTGCGCAGCAGATTATCGGCCAGTATCTGGAAGTTCGACGCTCCGCCCTCAAAGCCCGGCACCAGCACCAGAATCGCGTCGGGCTGCGCATCGACCCGGTTTGATAGCTGGTAGCGGGTGTAGCGCGCCCGGTTGAGATCCGGCGCTGTGCCAAACTGGCTCAACAGCTTGTCATTGGCAACAGTGACGCCCTCACTGCCCGGGGTCCTCAGCGGCTGGGCGGTGCTCGGAATATCGAAGGTCATTTGCACCAGTTCGACGATCTCGCTGCCCCCTGAATCGCCGTTTGAATCGCCGTTTGAATCGTCGCCTGAATCGCTGCCGTCAGAACAGGCCCACAGGAAGCAGACTGCCAACGCCAGTGCGTAGTGGTAGATGTGGTTGTGCATAGTATTACGAGGGTCCGTATGGCTTTGGTTATTGTTGCAGCCATGTCACGAGGACGGGGCATGCGAATGCCACCCGTGTTGCAGGGGCCTTTTGTCCAGCCGAACCCTGACGTAAGCTGGAGGCCACTATAATAACTTATCCAGGCTTATTCCATGTGTGCTCGTGACTTTTGACTGGTGCCGATTCGCTGGGGGGCAGCCGAATGCGGTTGCGGAAGTGATCGCCGCGCGCTTATGGTCTGGCTGACCGGCAGTTTTTATGTGCTGGAATGCGCGCCGTTGCGGCGCTTGTCCGTGGGATGTTGGAGGTGCATACATTTGTGAGCCGCGCGCCAGCGCGCAGCCATGGGCTTTTTGGCAGGTTTTGTTGGTTTCGCTCTGGCGTTCTATTGCTAGAATCGACCGGGCTGCGAGTGATAACGAGGGAGCTTATATCATATGAAGCGCAGACAGTTTCTAGAATACACCGGTCTGGGTGCTATGGGCACCGCCGTAACCGCAAGTCTGAGCGGCTGCTCTGAGGAGCAGCCCTCGGTCAAGTTCTGGCAGGAGGGCAATTTTCGCCCGGTGGAAGAGCAAGTGACTCTTACCGACCTCAAAATAGAAGGTAGTATTCCTCCTGAGCTTAACGGCTTGTACGTGCGCAACGGAACGAATTCGTCCGCTGGTGTTGCAGAACATTTTTTTGGCGGCGATGGGATGCTGCACGGGGTTCGCCTGGAAAACGGGCAGGCTAAATGGTACCGGAACCGCTACGTCGATACGCCCGTCTATCGCAAGGAGGCGGGCGGGTTCGGTCCACCGAAACCCGAGGACACGACCAGCGCGGTGTCGCTGATCTACCACGGCGGGGAGCTGATGTCCCTAGGAGAATTTGGCTATCCCTATCTGATTGATCCTCACGACTTGTCAACCAAGGGCGTTTTCAATTACGACGGCAAGCTTACTGGCAGCATGACGGCGCACCCTCGCATCGACCCGGTGACGGGTGAGCTTGTGTTCTTTGGTTACAACGTGATTCAACCCTACGTAACCTATATGCGAGCGAGCGCCGCGGGCGAAATGCTGCAGGTCGAGCCGATTACACTCAGTGGGCCCAGCATGCTGCACGATTTCGCGGTCACTGAGCGTCATGTTGTGTTCATGGAAATGCCGGTCAGGTTCTCCTGGCTATCGGCTATCACCGGCAGCAGTCTGCCCTTCAAGTGGGACAGCGCTGCGCCCTGTCGATTTGGTGTGATGCCGCGCGAGGGAACGGATGCCGATCTGCGCTGGTTTGATGTGCCGGACTGCTTTATTTTCCACGTGATGAATTCTTTCGAGCAGGGAGACGAGATCATTGTCGATGCGGCCAGATACGATCACCTGTGGGTGGAAAACTCACACGACTTTTTTCATCCTGCCCGCCTCAGTCGTTTCACAATGAATCTCAGGACTGGCGCCGCCTCTGTCAACCAGATTTACGACGGAGCGATGGAGTTTCCGCAGGTGAACCGCAGCCACTGGACCAAACCCTACCGCTACGGTTACAGCGTGTTTGTTGATGAAGACAACGATGCTCCAGAGCGCGTCCAGCAAGCAGAGGGTGGAATCTATAAATACGATGTGCAGTCCGGTGATGTGAGGGCCTATCGTTCAGGGGTCGACCGCACGCCTGCCGAGCCCGTATTTTTGTCGGCTGGTGCAGGCGAAGATGAAGGGTATCTTGCTACTTTTGAACACGACAAAAAGGCCAATACCAGCGCATTGTGTTTGCTGGATGCTACCAGAGTAGAAGCGGGCCCCATTGCGCGCGTGCAGCTGCCGGTGCGCGTACCTGTAGGGTTTCATGGTGTCTGGGTGCCAGATAGCGAGATCAGCTGAAGTTTTTTCTTGCCGACAAAAAAGGCGGCTGAAATAGCAGCCGCCTCTTCTTGTCGATGGCTGTTACGTTAGAAGCGAAAGATGCCCTCGATGGTATACGCATCGCTCTCCAGATCACTGTCATCGAAATCACTGTAGGCGTAGCCGGCAGTTATTGCGATTTCATCCGTAATGAACCACTGGCCGAACACGCCAATGTCATCTCGCTCATTGTTGGCATCGATCAGTGTATAGCTGGCGCCTATGCCAATGTTTCTGTTGAGATACCAGATTCCTTCGAGACCGTAGGAGTCGACATCATCGCCCCCGTCGGGATCGATGTAGCCATAGCTACCCTCGACCTTGATGGCGCTGTCGCCGGCCAATGGGAACAGGTGTTCGATAATCGCGGTAACACCATCGGAATCGCCGCCACGGTCGACATCAGTCCTGGTGTAGCTGACCACCAGCGTAGTATTGTCTGTCAGGTACTTGCCGCCACCCACGCTGTAGCTGTCCGCTTCTGAGCCATTGTCCGGATCCAGGTGTGACACTGCGGCTTGAATGATCCAGTGACCGCCGCCCGTGACAAATCGACCGCCACCAAAGTACTGATCCGATTCTCCTCCGATCAGATTGTCATCGACATCCGTATTGTTGTAAGCCAGGGTAAAGAAAGAAGCCATGTCCAAAAATGCGGCCTCACCCAGCGGACCCTTGTCATCGTCTACCTTGTCTAGATAGGCGGTCCCGAATAGATTGAAGTTCTCCTGATCAGCATCGCCGATACCGGTCTCAATTTCTCCAGTACCGTACCCTGCTCCGACCTCAAAGCGATAGTCTGCGTGTGCGGCAGTTGTACCCAGCAGGCCACACGCGGCGGTCATCATGATTTTTCTAAACATGCGATTCTCCTAGCGGACTTGTTCATCTAGCGTTGCCCCAATCCGACGCATTAGGACTGCGGCCATGCTACAAAGTGGTGCGCGACGAAAACAGGACATAATGGCGGTGGAATCCTGTGGACTATTTACTTGTTAACGACGATGCCGTTTCCGGCCTTTCCTCGCTCACCGGGCCTGTTCACCTTGGCTTGCACGACTGTGCCATAATCTGGGCCCGACCAATGCTGACAGGACCGTGAACATGCTCCAAGCGCCTGATCTACCGTTCAGCGTGCGCGCTACTAACAGCGCAATGAGCTTCGCACGTCATTTTGGATTCCAAAAAGGCGGGCTGGATGATGAATACCTGCTAGAGGCTGCTATCCACAAAACAGGGCTATCAGATTTTGGGGAAGATTCCTTTCGTCCTGGTTTTGAGCAGCTGTTGCGAAGTCTGCGCGATGAAGCCCGGCTTTCGCCTTTAGGCGTGATGATCGCGCAGCAGGAGATACTCATGGCGCTAGGCAATCGCCTGCAACTGCAGGACTATCATCAGCGCCATCCGCAGATGGGCGCCGCTGCCATCGAAGCGCCTATTTTTATCATCGGGCAAGGTCGTAGCGGGACGACGATTATGCACGAGCTGCTCTCCCTTGATCCAACGCTGCGGGTGCCTCTGACCTGGGAGGTGGACTTTCCTTTTCCGCCGCCAGAATCCGATAGCTACCAGACGGACCCGCGCATTGAACAGGTGCAGAAGACGCTGAATCAGGCAGACAGGGTACTACCGGCCTTCAAGCGTATTCATCGTATGGGCGCAACCTTGCCTCAGGAATGCGTTCGCTTCACGACCGGTGAGTTTGCCAGTTTGATATTCTGGACCAACTACAACGTGCCGGCCTACACGGAGTGGTTGCGAACGGAGGCCGATATGGTCGCTGTGTACCGCTATCACCGTCGCTTTTTGCAATTGTTGCAGTCACATCATCAAACCGGTCCATGGGTTTTGAAGTCCCCCGCACATTTGTGGTCATTGGACGTCCTGCTGGATGAGTATCCCGATGCTCGGTTCATACAAACGCATCGCGATCCTTTGAAAATGCTGGCCTCCTTGACCAGCCTGGTGACGCACCTGCGAAAAATGGGCAGTGGTGAGGTAGACCCCTTGAGCATCGCCGTCGAGTGGGCGCGCTGGAATGCGTGGGGTTTGAATGCCTCTGCAGAGTTTCGCAGCAGCGGGCGGGTGCCCCCCGAGCGCATTGTCGACATCGACTTTCATGAGTTCATGAACTCGCCGCTTGAACAGTTACAGAAGATCTACTCCCATCTTGGCTTGAGCCTGGAGCCAGAGGTGCGTGCTTCGATGCAAAGCTATCTCGATAAGCACAACGCTGCCGAGCACGGAGCGCATCGCTACACTTTTGCAGATACGGGTCTCGACGTGGCCACTGAGCGTGCCCGGGTCCAGCAATATCAAGATTATTTCCACACTCCAGTGGAGATTCAATAGCGTATGCATGGTCCCGCGTCAGCTTTACTTGCCAAGCGCCTCTGGTAGCATCCAGCGCATGCAAGAATTTACAAGAAAGTGTGTAGCAAGTGCTCTTGCGACCTTGGCTGCACTGTTCTCCATACACAGCTACGCGATTGACTGCGAAGATGATGAGATTGATTCACGCGCTGTGGTCAATGGGTGGGGCTTTGACAGGACCAATCACCGCTTTCTCTCGGAAAGTCAGGCGGGAATCACACCGGACAATCTACAGTCGCTCAAGCTGCAGTGGGTGTATGCGCTTCCCGACACAGACGCTCCGCGTTTCAATCCTCTGATCACGCCCGATACGGTGTTTGTCACGGACGGCAGCGGCGGTGTATACGCGCTCGACCGCTCCACGGGTTGTGAAAAGTGGCGCCACTCCATTGACAGTACGGTCCGCACAGCCTTGCGCAAAGTCGTCAGCGGTGAGGATGAACTGTTGGTGTTTGGCACTCTGGATGGCGACCTGATCGCGCTGGATTTGCAGAACGGCTCTAAGGTCTGGAAGGTTCGTCTGCACCCACACCCCAAGGCAATGCTGTCCGGTTCGGCGGTGGACCACGAAGGGATCATCTATCAGCCTGTGTCTTCCTGGGAAGTGGCCTGGGCTTTGAACCCCTTCTACGGTTGCTGCACGTTTCGGGGTGCAGTGGTTGCGGTCAGTGCCGCCGATGGCGAAATTGTTTGGCGGGGCTACACGATCGAAGAAGAGCCAAAGCTGACCCGTGAGCGCCTGCTGCTCCCGGATCAGTACGGACCTTCCGGTGCGCCGGTCTGGTCGCAACCGACTCTGGATTTGGAGCGGCGGCGCCTATACGTCGGCACCGGGCAGAATTATTCGTCCCCGGCAACGAATACCAGCGACGCGATCCTTGCATTTGATCTGGAAACCGGAGCGCTGGTCTGGAAGCAGCAGATGCTGGCGAATGACGCCTGGAATCTGGCCTGTATCGGTGGGATGCGAATGAACTGTCCCGAAGAGCGTGGTGACGATCTTGATTTTGGCGCTCCTCCGATTCTGGTCGAGGTTGATGGCCGGGACTTTTTACTGGCCGGGCAAAAAGGTGGGCGTGTCTATGCACTGGATCCGGATCGAGACGGTGCGCTTATTTGGACCCGTAAGGCGGGAGCCGGCGGTAAAGCGGGCGGAATCCATTTCGCTATGGCAGTGAACGCCAGCCGCGGTGTATTGTACGTCCCGATTAGCGATCGCGGTCTGGGCAGTTTGCTGGGCACCAGTAATGATGGCGAGCCCAATCCGTCACTACAGGCATTGGATATTCCTACCGGTCGTCCGCTGTGGATGACGCCTGCGCCAGGAGACTGTATGGAAAACCGGGAAGGTTCTGAACCCCGGCCTATGGATGATTGCTTTCGCGGCTTCTCCGCTGCGGTGACCGCAACAGAGCGTCTCGTGGTGGCCCCGGCGCTGGATGGTTACCTGAGGATTTTTGACGCCAACAGCGGTGAGCAGATCTGGGAGTTCAATACAGCAATAGAGTACGACGCAGTAAACGGCGGCAAAGCACAAGGGGGGGCTCTGGACCTGGGTGGTGCAGTGATGTCAGATGGACAGCTGTTCATACCCTCTGGCTACAGCCTGTTTGGTCAGATGGGTGGCAACGCCTTTATGGTGTTTGGAATCGAAGAGTGATAGCGAAAGGCTAGTCTTCGAGCGCTGGCGCCAATGGCAGGGCTAAGTTTCCTAAGCGAGTAGTTTGTATGGCAAAGAGTGGTGAGTTGAGGGTGGCCGTTATTGGTGCTGGCCCCGCAGGCATTGGGGCAGGGCATGAACTGTTGCGACAAGGCGTCACCAACTTCACGATTTTCGAAAAGCAGGATGCGGCCGGTGGTACCTGGCGCTGGAACCGCTATCCGGGTTTGGCTTGTGATGTTTGGGCTCATTCCTACACGTACTCCTATCGGCTCAATCCGCACTGGTCCGCCAATTTTGTTCCTCGTATTGAAATCGAGCGCTACCTGCAGGATTGTTTCAAGGAATTTGGGTTGCAACCTCATTGTCGATTCAATACCAATGTAACGAGCGTCGAGTTCCAGTCCGATAAAACCTGGAAGCTGTCCACCGAAGCTGGCGAGGAGTTTGTGTTTGACGCCGTCATCAATGCGATGGGAGGCCAACACACCCCGATCTATCCTGATGTCCCTGGCATGGACAAGTTTGAAGGAGATCAGTGGCACTCTACCCACTGGAACCACGACGTAGCCTACGCGAACAAGCGCATCGTCGTTGTTGGGTCGGCTGCGGCTGCCGTGCAGATCGTGCCACGCCTGGCTGATCACGATTGCACGTTAACAGTACTGCAACGCACCCCCAACTGGATAATGCCCCGCAACTGGAAACCCTACTCGCTAACTTATCGACACAGACTGAAGCAGTTTCCTTTTCTGATCAGATTGTTGCGATTCGGCCAAGGTTTGCTGATGGGCACGGTCCACGAGGGTGTAACGCTGGGCCACAAGAGAATGGAGCAATACGAGGCACGGGCTCTCAATTTTATCAACGAGTCTTTTCCGGACGAAACGATTCGCGATGCCGTCACGCCGAAGACATCCTATGGCTGCAAGCGGGGCCTGGTATCCGATGAGTTCTATCCGGCGCTCAACCAGCCGCACGTGGAACTTGTACCGGAGGGGCTTGTAGAGGTGCGCCCTCATAGCATAGTGACCGAAAGCGGGAGAGAGATTGAAGCGGACATCATCGTGTACTGCACGGGATACAGCGTGATGGACTTTGACCGTATCAACGTGGTTGGGCTGGGCGGTCGCACGCTGTCCGACGTCATGCACGAGGCACCGCACGCGTATGTGGGCATCGCGGCCCCCGAGTTTCCTAACTACTTTTTTGCGACCGGTCCCAACGGGCTACCGATCAATGTATCCTACTTCTGGAGCGTGGAGCGCAATCTAGAGACGATAGTCGATCTTTTGAAAGCATCGCAGCAAAAAGGCCTGGGCGCGATTGCGGTGAAGGAAGAAGTCGCCAGAGCTTACAACGAAAAACTACTGCCACGTTTCGAAAAGTACTCCTGGGGCAACGCATCCTGTAACAGCTATTATAGGACGCCTGAGGGCCACACCCCGTTTCTATTTCCCGGCCCTTACAAGGAGTACGAAAAGCTGCACAAGCAGTGCAGCCTGGACGATTTCCAGGCTGTTTAATCCTGTCCGCTCAGTGACGCCAGTTTTACGACTTCCACCTCCGGCATGGGGACGTCCTCCTGACGGCCGTCGAGCCAGCGCAGTGTAAGGAAGCCGAAATTGTGGCCGGAAGTGTCGATCCAGTTCGGATGCCCCGGATCTTTATGAGCAATCAGAAACTCTACCGAACCGTCCGGCGCGAAGGTAACGTCTTCCAGCGTTCTTGAAGTGGGATGCGTCAAGTAGTTATAGATCTCATGCCAGCGTGTTTCTGCCGTCAGGTTCCAGTAGCGAGTGTCTGGCGGTTGCACAGTGATGCGAAGCGCCTCGTCGTCCGCGATCTGATAGCTGCCCAGCATGTATAAGTTGTCTTGACCGCTGATGGCTCCTCCCAAATTATCAGAGGTTGCTCTGATGAACGTGTTGGGTGTCTCCATCAGCTCAGGTAGCACCGTGCGATGCAGGTTGGTCAATGCAAAGAAGGCGTAGGTGGTTCCGACAATGGTCGCGGCCATTGCCTCATCGGTCGGGGGGCGATAGGGAGGGTTGCCGCCCAGCACCTCGATGTTAAGAGTGGCCAGTTCCTCCGCCGAGCGGTCGGCAATGTACTGCCGCACCAGTACAGCTGAGGCATCCTCCGGTATCTCTACCCAATCAGCCCCTTCTTCCGGGGGCGTTTTGGATAACAGAATAGTGAAGTTGCCATCGGCATCCAGGGTGAGGGTCTGATCGCTTAGATAGGCTACTTGCCGACGCTTCTCGACGCCCTGACCGGCGTTGATTGTAAAACCCAAATATCGCACCGTGCCGACGTTGCCGGTGATGATGTAGTCGTACTGGCCATCAATTGTCGCTAAACGGTACTCGGCGTCTGGGTTGTCGCCCCCTGCTTTGCGTACCCAGGTATCCATGCGTTGGAACCTTGGCATAGCCGGATTTGCATCGCCGACAATATGGCTGCTCATGGCTACCACGCGCAACAACCAACGCATACCTTCGATGGCTTCCTGTTGCGTGCGGGCATCCTTGAGTACCATTTCCCGCGCGTTGCTAAAGGTGTCTTCGAACTCGAGCAGGGCCTGGTGTGTATCAAGGTTGCGATAGGCCGCCTCGCCGTCCGCACCGCTCAGATTTGCCAGACTAGAAACCAGGCCAGCGCCTCTGGGTAGTTGGTACCCCAGGTACAGTCCCACTAGTATCAGCGCGATGGCTGCCAGAACGGTTTTTATCATTGTGCTTACCTCGCTTTATGGGCAACGACTGTAACACAGCCAGTAGATCGCCGGCATGGTGCGTGGGTCAGTTTGCATAAGCCGCTCGAATTGCCTATGTTGCGTCAGTCTTTGTTCGGAGAAGGTGACCTATGCTTACCCTGCTGGAGTGGTTGCCGAGGATCGGTGCGATTCTTTCGGTGCTCATCGGACTGTTGGGTTTTTTCAAACCGAAGGTATTTCTTGATCAGATAAACATCGACCTGCAAAGCCCTATGGCATGGTCCGAGGCTCGTGCGGTTTTTGGGGGAATGAATCTGGGTTTGGGTCTGGCCGCTTTGACCATGGACAATGCCGCTGTTTACACAGCCCTTGGCGTCGCGTGGGGGTTCCTTACGTTAGCGCGATTGTGGTCCCTGGCAGTGGATGGCCCTGGTTTCCGAGCGACGCTGCCGGCACTGATCGTTGACGGCGGTTTGTGTTTGTTGTTCCTGAGTCCGGTGCTGTTCGGTTGAAGTTGTTGAAAACCGCGCTGATTACCGGTGGAGCACGGCGAATTGGGTGCGCGATGGCTCGCCATCTGCACGCTCTGGGTTTTGATATCGCGCTGCACTTCCGACGATCTAAAGCCGATGCAGAACGTCTCGCAGCTGAATTGTGTACGCTCAGGCCGAAGTCCTGCGAGCTGTTTCAAGCCGATCTTGAGCAGGCGGAAGATGCTCGGGGGTTGGCAAGACAGGTGCTCGAGCGCTACCCCGCTCTGGATTTGTTGGTGAACAACGCGTCGGGGTTTGAACCGACGCCGTTAGAGAGTTGCTCGCCGGCAGACTTCGACGCGATGCTGGGTTCAAATCTGCGCGGTCCCTACTTTCTGACGCAGGGATTGCTTGCCGGTCTGGGTCCGGGTTCGAGCATCGTCAATATTCTGGATGTACATGTCGATCGACCGCTGAAGGACTACAACGCCTACGTGGCAGCAAAGGCCGGAATGGCAGCGCTCACGCGCAGCCTGGCGTTGGAGCTCGGGCCAAAGGTTCGAGTCAACGGAGTGGCGCCCGGCGCCATACTGTGGCCGGAGGACGACCAGGCGTACGATGCCAAAACTCGGGAGCTTACTGTGGCAGCGACACCGCTTGCGCGTTTGGGAGAACCTGAAGATATCGCGCGCACCGTTGCATTTCTCGCGATCGACGCGCCCTTCATCACGGGGCAAGTGATCGCTGTGGACGGTGGTCGCAGTCTTACCTGAATCTTGCGTCGGCGTACGCATTGAGCTAGCAGCCTTACTGCAGCGCAAAGCGGTGCAAACTGGCGCCGCAGCTGATAGCGTGGTGCGATGACGGTCAATAGGATCAAGACCTTGAGCTCAGAGGAAATTCCGCCATTGAATAGGAGTCTGACGCCTGCTCAAACGACCGGATCTGCGTTATTGACAACGCTCGCAGCAGGCTTGGATAGCTCACTCATGCGCGCAGTGCATAGAGTTGTCGACACGCGCCTACTCCCACGAGACGTCGACGCTCGGCTGCTGCTGGATAGCATCGAGGCTATGTCCGCCACGGGACTGGCGAATTGTCCTGACAGCTTTTTTGCGTTTACGCGTGAGCTGGATCGCGCTGCTGTCGGCGAGCTGACTACGGATACGTCGCGGGGTATGCGTCGCGTTCGTGGCGGTCGGATAAGGGGCCGTGCTCTGCGCAGTCGTTATTGCGACCACGCGCTTTTGCCTGTCACGGCGACGCAGGATCGCACCGTGATGTTTGAACACTGGCTGCACAACGGGCGTGCGCGAGGTACGGTTATCGTACTGCATGGGTTCGCAATGGGCTGGCCACTGATCGATGGTCTGGCTTTGTCGGCTCGCCGTTGGTTTGAACTGGGCCTCAACGTCGTCCTGCTGACTTTGCCGGACCACGGGCCTCGACGCGCCCCCGGTACCCTGCTGTCAGGTCAGCGCTATACCGTACCCCACGCAATGGAGTTAGCGGGCGCTGTTCGCCAGGCCGTTTGTGAGATTTTGGAGGTAAGGAACTGGCTGCGGGCCGATAGTGACCTGCCAGTGGGCTTGCTCGGTATGAGTCTGGGTGGATATCTGGCGAGTGTGTGTGCCGGTTTGTCGAAGGATTTCGACTTCGTCATCCCGATGGTGCCACCGGCGTGTATTGGCGATCTGGCGTGGCGGGTCTATCGAGAAACGAGGCACCATCGCGCACATAAATCCGTACTGTCTGAGCAACAAATGCGTACGGCATTCTATCTGCACTCTCCACTCGCGCATGAGCGTAAGATAGCTAAGCGTCGTTTGCTGATCATCGCCGGGGCAGGCGATAGGATCATACCTCCGGAGCATCCCACCGCACTTTGGCAACACTGGGGAAAGCCGCAGATACACTGGCTGCGTGGTAACCACATGGCGCCCGTGATAAGCAGGGACGTAGTCCCACTCGTCGCCAACCATTTGATAAAGCTGAAGCTGCTCTAGCGCGCGGGCAACGACGTAGCCCTACCAGATTAATGCAGCCGTGCGCAGTATCAGTGTAATCAAAACGATCGAAGCGGTCAGGAAAATCAAAAAGCGCAGTTCAATTTTGTTCCACAACACCTGGTGCAGGCTGTGAACGATACGCAGCATTACGTAGGCCCATGCCAGAGTCACGTTGAGACCCGCCCCGGCGCCCAGAAGAGCCAGAGTTAGAGACGTCGCGTAAAACAGCGTCGGTTGCTCCATTAAGTGATTGTAGTTGTCTGCCTTCCAGCGGACGCGGGCCGGCAGCTCGGCCATTTGTTCTCCGTTGGGTCGCTGCGGGTCCATTGTCATGCCGGCTCTCTGTATCGCCGGTAGGCGCGTGACGTACATCCACAACCATATGACGGAACTCCATAGCAGCAGTGCGGTGACCGGGGCCAGTATGGCGTTGGTTTCATTCATTGTTGACTCCTTGCGGGTTTTACAGACGTGTTGGTTCTGCGTTTAGTGTTGCGAGGTTTTATCTGGGATTGGATCCGTGCTTAACCTTGCGCATTGGAGGTCGAGTCCGTAGCTGCCGCGGCGTGCACGGGGGGCTGACGATCTCGCCATGGTGCTGCACGCTCCAACTGCGTCGCCAATTGCAGAAGTAGTGCGTCTTTTCCGTAGGCTGCCGAAAACATCATGCCTATCGGTAAACCCTCTGGGCTCTGCCACAGCGGTAGAGAAACCGAGGGCTGTCCGGTCTGGTTATAGATGGCCGTATCACCAAAAAATGCAAACAACCGATCCGAGTAGGCGTCGCGTGGCGCCTGGGTGATGTGCCCGATCGGTATCGCGGGGCTCGCCGTGGTGGGCGCAAGCAACACGTCGTAGTCGACGAGAAACTCTGCCATCAGTCTGCCCAGCGCCTGATTGGTCTGCAGCGCCGCCAAGTAGTCAGTGCCGCTCATACTTTTGCCCAGTTCCGCCGTCATTCGCGTGCCGGCTTCTACTGGCAGATCCCGCTCGTTACAGTCGAACTTCTGCGCATACTGCTGCAACTTTAGGGCGGTGTTGATCGCAGCGACCGTGTACATGGCAAACCCGGCATGTTCTCCATCAAAGTCTGGCGACGCTTCCGTCAGCTCATGTCCCAGATCGTTGAGCAGGGTAAGCGTGGCGTCCAAGCCCGCCAGGTTTTGAGCACTATAGTCGCCGCGACCCCATTTTGAGCGGCTAAACGCGATGCGCAGCCTGGCAGGTTCGCGTGCGGACTCGTCGAGAAATCGACCCGCGAAGTGCGGTGCCGTATACGGCTCCCCGGGTTCAGACCCCGCTGTGGCGTCCAGCATAGCCGCGCTGTCGCGAACCGTTCTGCTGATCACATGACTGGTGGACTGACCGCCCCAGTGCTCGGAAGCGTGTGGTCCATGGGGAATTCGACCACGGCTCGGTTTGAACCCCACCAGGCCGCAGCAGGCGGCGGGAATACGAATCGAACCACCCCCATCAGAGGCGTGCGCCACCGGAAGAATGCCAGCCGCTACCGCAGCGGCAGCGCCGCCGCTGGAGCCGCCGGCGGTCCTATCGATATCCCAGGGGTTTCTGCACGGTCCCAGCAGTTCGGACTCGGTAATGGGGTTGAGCCCCATCTCCGGGGTGTTGGTCTTGCCGAAAATCGTCAGGCCTGCCTGCCGGTATCGCTTAACGAGCGTGCTGTCGTATTCGCTGATGTAGTTGCGCCACAATCGGCTGCCATTGGTCAAGGGCTGGCCCGCAAGATGCATGTCGAGATCTTTCAACAGAAAGGGGACACCCTGAAAGTTCCCTGCGGGTAGGCCTCGAGCGATAACTTGTGCGGCCTCATCGTACAACGTGTGTACCACGGCGTTAATGGCCCCATTCACCCGCTCAGTCCTTGCGATGGCTTCCTCTAGCAGTTCCAGAGGGCTGACCTGCCGGGCGTTCACCAATTCGGCCAGACCCAGGCCGTCGTAGCTATCGTAGTCACTGAATCCGGTCACGCTCGATACCTGTCCGACAGTCTGGCTGAAGCCGCCACTGTAGCGCGACTGCCGCAGTGTCGCCAGTACGAGCCTTTGACCAAACTCTCTGGTATGTTTCGCAACGGTCGCATACGAATGGAGTGCTGAATGTACAGAGCTATCCTGGTGCTGGTTTTGCTTGGCTGCCTTAACGCCTGCAGTGGCGAATCAGACAAACTGGACGTGCCTCCAGCCAGTGACAATGCGCTGCAACCAGAGGGCTTTGCCTGGTGGAGTAGAGCAGCAATCGATGCCTATGCCCGCTTTTCCGTCTGGCGCGGAGAACGATCGGGGTACATTGTCATGTTGGCCAGAGACGGCGTACCGCTCTACAGCAAAGCAGTCGGCTGGCAGGATATTGAAAAGCGCTTGCCTTTGACGGTGGATACGCAGGTCAATATTGCATCCATGACCAAACCGATTGCCGCCGTTGCTGCAATGATTCTTATTGAACGCGGGATGTTGGGGCTGGACGATCGTGTTTCGAGCTACATACCGGAATTTGCTGATCTGCGTGTTGCGGTTAGTGAAGAGCCGGGTGAAGGGGGCGGGTGGGAATCCAAGCCAGCGGAGAAAGTGATGCGAATACGGCATCTGCTGATGTTCTCCTCGGGCATAGGACCCGGCCTGGACACGTCGTCTGCCCTGGTGAATCACTGGAACGAACACTCTATCTACAAACAGGCGAGCGGCGATCTGGATGCAAGGGTGGTACGCCTAGCGCAGCTGCCACTACTGGAGGAGCCAGGCACGCGATGGCGCTACGGTTACTCTGCGGACGTATTAGCGGTTGTTGTCGAGCGCGTCAGCGGGCAGTCCATAGCAGAGTTTTTTGAGGAAAATATCTTTCAGCCCCTGGGTATGAAAGATACGCGATACCCACTGCCGGAAACAGACTTGTCAAATGTGGCGACTATCTACACGCAGAATTCGGAAGGTGACCTTGTGCTGGCCAATGAGTGGGTGCGTGATTGGACACCGGGCGGCGGTGGACTACTGTCGACAGTAGGCGATTACATGCGGTTTGCTTTGATGCTCTATAACGGTGGTGAGTATCAGGGAGAGCGCATTCTACTGCGCTCTACAGTGGAGGAAATGATTCGACTGCACGTACCTGCCGGAGTGCTTGCAGACGGCGACGTAGAGGGCATCGGTTGGGGTCTGGGTATGGCAGTGGTTGCGGATGAAGAAGCATCGATTACGCCCGATCGTACGGGCGACTACTGGTGGTCTGGCTATTACGGAACAACCTTTGTGGTCAGCCCTTCAACCGGCTTGGTGGCCGTAGCCATCAGTCAAAATGAGCCCAGTGAATTCTCGGGTCTACCCACCGGTATCTACATCATACAGGGCATTGCCTACGCGGGTATGTAGTGCGTCGGAACGACTTTCGCGTTAACGCTGGGTAGGCCCAGTCATGTGTGAACGGGAGAATATGGTAGATTCAAGGTTGGCACGGAGACTGGTACGTGACGAGGTTGGAGGGTCGAATATGAAACCGGGTGCGCGTGGAGTAGCCCGTATCGTCGACGCCACGCGCTATTCCATGCAGGGAATTCGCGCGGCCTGGCAGCACGAAGCAGCCTTTCGGCAGGAGGCTATGATCACGGTTGTTGGTATTCCGTTAGCGCTCTGGTTGGCTCGCGATATTGTGGAATTCCTGCTTCTCGTGGTGCCACTGCTGCTCATGCTGATGGCAGAGCTGATCAACAGTGCGATAGAGGCAGTCGTGGACCGCGTCGGTTCTGAGCACGACGTGCTATCCGGGCGGGCTAAAGACATGGGCTCGGCGGTAGTGTTCATGTCGCTGCTCATTGCAGGTCTAAGCTGGCTTTGCATACTCGCTGGTCGATTCCTGTTTAATATGTGAGGACTTGTGCTCGACCGAGAACCTACAGGCGGAGGTGAACGATATGTCTGCAGTAATCAATCGAGTGAAGGCTGCGGACGGCGATGACGCGGTAGTTAGTGCCATGGAAGCCGACGGTGCGGTGATCGTCGAGGATTTCCTCGCGCCTGGGGTTCTGGCGGCATTCAATGAAGAGGTGGATGCTCTGATGGCATTGGAGCGTCAAACGCAGCAGGGTTTCGTAAACGAGGCGATCGGCGCCTTTTTTGGAGATCAGGTAAACCACGTCTCGGGGCTTGCGGGTAAGTCCCAGCAGTTCGTCGGTCACGTGCTCTGCCATCCGCTTTACCTCGCTGCCTGTGATCACTTTCTGTTGCCCGCTTGCAGTGATTACCAGCTCAACATCGCCCACCTGATGGAGCGAGCGCCCGGATGCGAAGCGCAGCCTCTGCACAGAGATGCCTGGGTCTGGAAGCGTTTGCCGCAGATGTCTGGTGAAGTGCAGATTGCGTCGCTGTTGGCCCTGTCTGACTTCAGCACCGCGAATGGAGGTACGCTGTTGGTGCCGGGTAGTCACCGATGGGATGGTGATCGCTATCCTGCTATGCATGAGGCAGTCGCGACTGAGATGCCGGCGGGTAGTGCCGTGCTGTACCTCGGGAGTACGTTCCATGCGGGCGGTGCGAACACGACGCCGAACAGTGTGCGGAGGGGTTTGCACGTCAGCTACACGCTGGGTTGGCTGCGAACGGAAGAGAACCAGTGTCTTGCGACTCCGCTTGACGTTGTGCGTGGACTGCCCGAGCGGGCACAGCAGCTGCTTGGGTTTGGTGCACACGATGACATTGCCGCAGGAGGCGGGTACCTGGGAACTGTGGATTTACAGGCGCCCATGGCGGTGATGGATAAACTCCAGTCGACCTAGCGTGGCGCACACATGATAAGCTGCAGCCGAATTATTGTTGGGACGTATTGGCCCTTTGGCCTGGGAATGCTGAACCTTTACAAGTAAATCGACGGGCTTGCGCGCAATGAATCAATCGCCTCCAGTTGTAACCGCACCCCTGGGCTTCGTCAGTGCGAAAGATGTGACCGCCGATGCGGAGCGAGAAGGATTGTTGCGCGCGTCGCCTTTGCCGGAGGTCAACAACGCTGAGAGCTACGAGTTTCATGACTGTAAGCTGACGGATTGTACGGCCCGGGAAGCAGCGCCACTGAATCTGCACACGATGGGTTTTGATCGCATCGACCTGTCTTCCCTGGACTGTCTGCAGAGCACCTTGCAAGCAGTGCGTCGGGCGGGAGAGATCGACCCGTCCCAAGGGACCTTTATTCGAAGGGCGCTGCGCGGTCAGGTGTTCAGCCTAAGCAATGGATACTGCCTGCGCATGCTAACCATCGCAGGTGAAGGTCTGATCATGCGCAAGGCGGGCCCTGATGGTTGGCAGCCTGAATCGCAGGTGGTTATGAGCCAAATGAACGGACACGATGCAGCCATAGGCGTGCATGGTGATCAAGACGTGCGGGGGACACCTCTTAAGCAGCTTATGCGCGGTGTGGCGCCGCGCTTGTTCCGCCATCAGACGCCAGATGGCAGCAATCTTTGGTCTCCAGTAATGCTGGTCAATCTCTGGATACCGCTGGACCAGATCACGCGGCCTTTGACTCTCATGGATAGACGCACACTGGACGGCGCCAGTCATCAGCTGCGTTATGCGCTGCCGACGGATGACTTCCTCGAGCGAGAGAATGAGACAAGAGTCAATGATATCTGGACGTTTTTGTATCATCCCACCCAGAGCTGGCACTTCAGTTCCTACATGGATGCGCGGTCAGCCTATGTGTTCGACACCCTCGGCGCTCCCCACGGTTCGACCGTATTGCCTGGCGAAGCCGAGGCAGCGTGGGGGTGCCGACAGCTACGGTCGTTGTCGGATGCGCTTCATGAGGGAAACCTGGAACGGCTGCGCGAACTCGCCGAACTGCCACTGCCGTCACTGCCGGAGGTCATGACCTTACCGTTGAAACGCGCCTGTGTGCAACTGTTTGAGCTCATCGAGGAGGCGCGGGTGGTTGCGAGAGGCGGATCATGGCCAGACGGTTGGGTGGGACGCGCATCGGCCGCCATAGAACCGCTGATACGGAAGTCGATCGAGATGCGGGTGGTGGCGCTGGTGTTGCCCGACCGCTGGCCATTCAACCGCGCGAAGTCTCCGTAATTCCCGTGACAAAGAGCCTTTCTCTCGAGCAAAAAACCTGTATTTTCTCGTACTTTCTGCTTTGGACGCTTGCAGCGATTGGGCTATATTGAGGCCAGTCGAAGGCTACCACGCAAAGAGTAGAGTGGCCGTATTGAAATCGTTGTGCTGTGCGCTAAAGGCCCGGCATTGCGGTTACAGAGAGAAAGTGGGGCGAGGCGCATGTCAGTAGGCAGCACGGCATCAGGTAATTTTTTTCGCGAACTCAGGCGACGTAACGTAGTGCGAACGTGTGTCTATTACTTCGTCGCTTGCGTGGTTTTGCTCTCGGTTGCGCAGCTGCTCTTTCCGGGATTACGAGAGGAAGGCGATCAGGGTTTACGTGCGCTGGCCGCGCTGGCCGTGCTGGGTTTGCCCGTGACAGCGGTACTTTCATGGTACTACCAACTCACTCCTCGGGGTATTGTGCGCACCACCTCCTTTGTCGAACGCCGGGTTCTGCGCAATATGGCGCCGATCAACGATCAGCGGCACAGTGCCAACGCGGACCAGTATCAGAAGGATTCGGGCGGCGGATACCGTTGGGTTATCGCGGCAGAAACGGGTCCTCTGACCGGCCTCAGCTTTGGTGTGGCTCGCCCCATTGTTATGGGGCGTTCCCTTGAGTGCGATATTGCGGTGGTCAGTCACCACTTGTCGCTGCAGCACGCTCGCCTCGATCCGTCGGATGGTCGATTGACCATCGAGGATCTGAACTCGTCGAGTGGTGTCGTGGTAAATGGCAAACGGATTCAGGGTCCAACCACGCTGTCAGACGATGACGAGATTCGTTTTCATGATGTTATCTTTCGGGTCTCGGAAGTTACTCCAGATCCGGCTCATAGCCTTGAGCCAGAGCAGGAACTCGCCTTAGGCTGACCCGCGCTTGGGGTCGTACCCCAATCTATAACTCCATCTCCCCGTCAGCGCTGACTGAGCGTCGGACGTGATGCTATGATCTCGGTAAATCCCCATCGCCGTGGAGTAGAGTTAAATGGCTAGGCTGTCCGGTAAGCGTATGGTTATCACAGGCTCCTCGCGCAGCCTGGGGCGAGAGTTTGCCCTAGCGTGTGGAAAAGAGGGCGCATCTCTGATCATTAATGGTACCAACGAAACGGCCCTGGCGGAGGTAGAGTCCGAACTGAAGCGAAACGGCGTCCCGGTACACGCTGTGCCCGGGTCTGTAGCGGAGAACGCGGTGTGTCAGGCTCTGGTTGATACCTGCGTCGAGGCGTTCGGTGGAATCGACGTCATGGTCAACAACGCCGGGATTGTTCGTGACCGTACCCTGCTGAAGATGTCTGACGAGGATTTTGATGAAGTCATCGCTGTAGATTTGCGGGGGCCGTTTCTGTGTACACGCAACGCGGCACGGGTGATGCGGGAACAGGAGAGCGGTCACATCGTACAGATAACGTCTGGATCTGGTTTGGTCGGTAATTTCGGTCAGACCAACTACGCGGCTGCCAAAGCTGGATTGATAGGAATGATGTACACAGCTGTAAAGGAGTTGGAAAAGTACGGAATCCGCAGCAATGCCATGTGGCCGATAGCGCGGACGGATATGACGCAGGGACTAATCGATAAGGCAGGCAAAAGTGCCACCGAGCTTGGTTTTGGTGAGGCTTCTGACGTTGCCGAAGGCCTCGTCTGGCTGGCCAGTGATGGTGCCAACCACCTCAACGGTCAGTGTCTGACCTTTAACGGCAGAAAGGCGGCCTTGTGGCGCTCCCCTACTGAAGAATACATACGCATCGACGACCAACCTATGAGTGCCGGGGATTTGGCCGACTATTTTGCTCAGCTCGAACCCATACCAATTTACAGCTCACGTAGATAACCGTTACGTAAGGCCTCAGCCATCAAAACGATGACAATACACCGGCGTCGGCGGGCCGTTCAGCAGGGGAGCCAGTTGGTCAGCGAGACCCGTTTCCACACGCCAGGCGCTGTACTTCATGTGTTGTTCCTGGGTCGTCCAATCCTCTAGAAAGTGCACGTTGCCTGAACCGTCTTCAGTGACATAGATGTCGAAGTTGAGGCAGCCTTCGAAAGCTCGTGTATCCGGCGCGATCTCGCGAATCAGTGCTAGAAAATCGTCAAGCCTGTCCGGCTTTACGGGAATGGTGAGAAGAACGGAAACGGTCATGCTCGATGTCCTCTTGCTGGGAAGGTCTTGCTGGGTGGTGGGCGCCGTCGCAGGCATGTCCATACGCCCGGTCGCATCCTAGCATCGCTGTGGAGATCGGCAAGTTCGCGACCGGCTCAGAAGGCTCACGTAGTCCAGGGATCGATGCCCGTCATGGGGCACCTGCCGCACCGGCCCGCAGAGCAACCGATTGGTAACGATAGGCAATGCAGCCGCGCTGGGCGGCAGATCACGCGGTTTGTGACATGGTCTTTTCAAACACCCGGTAGGCGTCACGCTGCTCTTTTGCGCGATACATGGCGGTATCCGCATAGCGACAAAGCTCATCGTAGTCCTGCGAGTGTAAGGGGAAAATCGATACGCCACAGCTGCCGCGAACCACAAGCTCCTGGTTTTCTACTTGAATGGGCTCACGGATTGCTTGGAGGATTTTTGGCATAATGGCGTCGATGTCCTCGGGGACTCGAATGCCAGGTAGAATTAGGGCAAACTCGTCACCCCCAAGCCTGGCTGTGGTATCTGAGAGTCGCAGTATGCCCGTCAGCCGCTGCGCAATAGCCTTCAGAGTTTCGTCGCCTACGTGATGGCCATGTTCATCGTTAATGGGTTTGAATCCATCCAGGTCGATGTACACCACTCCGACCTTATGCTCACGATCGCGCGCTTCTTCCAGTCCCGTTCGCAGTCGTCGGAAAAACTCGAAGCGATTCGCAATCCCAGTGAGATCGTCGTGGCTTGCGCGGTGTTCAAAGCGATCTTTTTCAGCGCTTAAAGCCCTGTTCAGCATTCCGTTGATGATTTCATAAACCACCAGTGCGCCACCAATGATCAGCAGCATAAGGAACAGCAGTACGGTGTGCATGCCGTCAATAACTTCCTGATTCTGCAGCATCTGGATAGAGCCGATACCCATCACCGAACTCGCATAGGAAGCTGCACAGATCAAGCTCGCGATGAGAAGCCAATACATACCTTCGCGGAGCCCGAGCAGAAGAAAGGCGGTGATGGGAATCTGCACGGCGACCTGAAGAATAGGTGACTGCATAAACCCGCCCGTAATCTGAACGCCGGTAAAAATAATCATGGATATGGCGATGAGCAAGAGATTGCTACACAGTCGATGATTTTGAGTCTTGCCAAGCAGCCACAAAATGCCTGAGTACACCAGGACGCAGGCACCGTTCAGTGCAACTGCGATCCATGTATTGTGCTCGAGATCCAGCCCCCAGTTGATGACGATAAGGGCCAGTACGGCTGATCCAATATTGAATAAGGTCAGTGCGACCAGGACATAGCTGCGCATAAGGTCCGCGGGATTGCTCCGCATTCCTGATGGTAACAGCGATTCGAGAAACCTCAGCATCAGCGACATATGGATGAGTAGGCGCCTGCCACAGTGCCCCTGTCGTGGCATTCAGCGCGCCTTAAGACGCCCCAATCTTGTTTTTGTCGTTAGAGCATAAACCGTGGCTGAGCGAATTTTAACCAAAACCGTTGGCAAAATTGCGGTTTTGGGAACCCGATCACGGCTTCGGCTACCCGACGACAGAGCGCGCCGGTTGCGGCCTTCACAGCGCACTCGGGCGGATTATCAGGGAGCGAAGATGTCTGAGCTGGCCGCATGGTCTTTGATCAGCTGCGCATCCGCTTCCAGCAAAAACCCTTTTGCGACGGAATCGTCTGCGGAAGCGTTCAAAGCACTGATGTATGCCTGGTTACTTTCGTACAGGGAGGCAAGCGTGGCAACGTCAAACAACTCGGTGGTACCCGAAAGGAAACAGAAGTCTCGATCTTCGGTATCGAAGGGAATCTGCGGTTGTCCCTCACCGGACAAAACAGCGATAGGAACATCCACATAGGGCGTTCGCACGCCGCCGCGTACGTTGCCCAGTTCATCGACAACAAAGGCAGGTGGCGATCCAGCGACATCAAGGCGTTCGGCGGTTGGAGGCGGTGTGCCTTCTTCGACCCAGCGATTCAGTGCGACAATGGCCGCCTTGGCAACCCAGTGCTGCGGGCCAGCATTGACCGGTACCTCACACTCGATGATGCCTGGTATGGGGGCAATTACTTCTCGAATGGCGGCAACGCTGGGGTCTGTGCCGACGTCTACGCGATTATCGAGGAATGTGTATAGATCGGCGTGAGCAGACCCAGCGACTTCCCACATACGAAACATGTCGCTGTCCTCCTGATTACTGTCATAGGAACCAAGGATGAACAAATCGGTCTCGGTTTGTAGCATCATCGTGGGAACACCCAGATCTGCTCGCACTTGCACCTGATCGGGTGTCGGAACGACCGCCTGATCGGGCGTAAAGATGTCTCCCTTGAGTGGGAGACTGCCGGCTACGCGGCTGTGCACAAAGTAGCCGTCGAACACAGCGTGTCGCGGTGCCAGAGCATTTATGTAGGTCATCAGGGCGGCCGCAGACTGAGATTCGCCTGCCGCGATGAATCGCTGTGGCGACAAGGAGCCGAAGGGATTGGCAGGACCGGCGCCCTTGAGCGCCTGCCCCACCTGGGACAGGATGTCGTACGCAAACTCATCGCCTGGGTGACTGAGCGTTGTGTAGCGATCGTCGCTGATTGCCCCGGGTATTACGGCGGCTGCACTGCCATCAAGCAGGGCCTCGACACCGGCCTGTTGCGCCGACAGTCCCACCCAGGCGTATCCGCTGCGTATGAATTCGGTGTGCAGCATGCCCCAATCGGGTGCCGCGTCGAACCCTGCGCTGACGTTCAGCCATTCGACCACCACAGTGCCGTTGAAGTCTGCGGGGTCGCTGGGACGAATTACGACCAGTCGGGTGCGATAATCAGCGGTTTGATCGACCTGCACCTCCCAGCGCCCATCAGGCTGAAGTTCATTGACGTTAATGTAACTGCTCGCCGTTCCGGATGCGAAAAACTCAGCCTGCTCATAGCCCACGCTGGCTAGAGGGAAGAAGCTGGACACGAGAATGGGCTCCCCATCAAGGGGCCCGCTCAGTTCTGCCGGAGGCGCGGGGTCGGTAGCCGTCCCGGGTATCCCAAGCATGGTTGTCACCATACTGTCGTTGCCATCGGAGCAGGCAACCAAGGTAAACAGGAGCGCACAAGCAATTGCAATCGTGGCGAGGAACCGCGGTGGGATCTGGTACATCGTTATGACACCTGTTTTTATCAATTATTGCCGGGAGCAATATACCGAGATGGCTCACGATGTAAACCTCCACAGGTGGAGTGCCAGAGGGATGCGTTGGCTCATGCTGGTCAAATTGCGGTCAGATTCCATCAGTGCCCGCCGGGGAGCCATCGGGCACATGCGACTGGGCGTTAAAACAGTTGGCGTAGAACGTGACGGTGGCGGGCCAATCCGAGAACACGCCCAGGACACCGACTTCGTTGGCAAGCACATGCAAAACTTCAAACACCGCTCCCTCGTGCTGTATGGCAGGTGTGATGCTTTGGTAGTACCAGCCACCGCCGTTTGTCAGTGATCCCGAGCGTTCCAGTGTCCAACTCATGATATCCAGGCCCGCCCGCTGTGCAGCTCGGGCGTAGGGTGAAGCTGCGATCTGATCGTCCTCCAGTGCCAGCAAAATCCATAGCGGGGGTGCAATGATCTGCACACCTGACTCCGCCAGTGAGTGCATGTCCGGATTCAGGTCAATGGGATTTCTCTGATCGAATCCCGGATGATTGTATCTTCCGTCAAGGAAAACGACCTGATCGGCGAAGTCGGGTGCAGACTTCAACCAGTAGCTTACATCCTCCAGGTGGAACGACTGTGGCCAAACGCGCTCGGGTGCAATACCCATGTCGCGGTACTCCTGAATCAGCTGCTCAGCATAGTCTTGGCGTGTGTAGCCATTAAACGGCATGTCAGTGAGAGGCTCTTTCAGCTCCGGGATCATGTCGACGCCAAGACTATCGAACAAAGCTATGCTTTCTCTGTGTGAGAGTAGCTCGCCATAGACGGGTTCAGCTTCTTCCATCTGTAGATACTCTGAGACGTTTATTGCGCGGCTATTGACGTTATCCATGCGGCCGCGCAGGGATTTGAAATCTTGCAGGCTCAACTCACTAGTACAACACTTGGCTGTCGCCGGCGAACGCAATTTGCCGCCACTGAACTGTGCTGGCATGAAGGGATTACGGCAAGTCTCGGCCAATGGCGTGGTGAGTATGTCGGTGGTGCTGTGCAGATCACACTGCGAGTGCCGACACACCAGCTGCTTGTCTTTGGTAAAGGTGACATCACACTCCAGCAGGCCGGCGCCCTGGCGCACTGCTGCAAGGTACGACTCACGCGTGTGCTCCGGTAGCCGCAGAGGCGCACCTCGGTGAGCTATCGAAAAGCGTGTTCTCTCAGGGGGCCTTTGTTGGCACTCAGTCAGCCGCTGCTTCAAGTCTCCCTCTGGGAGTGCGGCCAGAAGCTCGAGTGGTCTATCTCCAAGGTCTATGGACGTAATTGAAGACGCTTCTTTGCTCGCCACACAAAGCGGGCTCGTAATCAGCGCTGTTACCAAGGCACAGCCAAGCGCTGAGTATCCTGTGAGATGTTTTATCATGAGTTAGAGTATGCCGGTCTATTGCTACGGTCATTGACTGTTTAATTCAGGTGATCAGTTGCCCCCTGCATTTTCGGGCAGGTAGGATTGAAACAGATCGCCCAGATCGGGGCTGCCGTGATTTGGAACGCGATAGTAGGTTCGTATGCTGACCGAGTTATCATCGCCAAAGCAGTAAGTCTCCAGACTGTACTGGACTTGTGCGCCTTCCTCGCCTTCAAAGTGGTTTTCCAGACACCATGCGACCTCGTTGCCGCAAACAAAAAGTGTCCCGGGTTGAATGGCAAACCGCACTCTTGGTTGAAATAAATCCCAGGAGTCTTCACAACATGCTTTGAAGCCGTGTTTCGCCGGGGTGCCCACGGGGTCCAGCATGATGAACTCGCCACTTGCGACGCTTTGCCAGTTCTCAACCCACGCCTGTTTGTCGCCGGCGTTCCAGAGCATTGGGTAGTTTTTCGCCCAGTGCAGCAGCGCATTTTTATCGGGATAGGCCATATAGCTCTCCTTGAAAAATTGACTTAAGTCACCGGTGCCACACGGTTTACGCTGCCCCCGGCTTGCCAGTGTGTGACAGGATCCGCAGTTAGGACATTTACCCTGGTGGAGGGCTGCGATAAATGTGCACGATGTCGAAGGTTAGACCAGTGTCAGAGAACGTGCATTGTGCCGGAATCTCGGCTGCACTAGTATCCTCCCCCAGAGAGCGGCAATCCTACGGACTGGGGGAAGCTCATGAAAACTCTTTTGCTGGTGATCGTTGTGCTGATTTTTGGGGCGGCTGGGCTCATGCTGCGGGGCAATAAGAGGCCACGCCTGCAGGCGCCGCGCAAGGCAAAGGGCGACGCTCGGGCTTCTATAAAACAGGCGAGTCGGTGGCGAGCCACCTCCATCCTTTACGGGGAGGAAGCCTGCACGGCCGTTAAGGTACTGAGTCGCTCGCGTTTTTTGGATTCTGAGAAGCGTACGCCCATGCTGCCTTTGCCTGATTGCGACGCGGCTCAATGCGATTGCCGGTACGCACACCATGAAGATCGCAGGGACTCAGACTTTGATCGTCGGCTGACCAATATGAAGACACGGCTGTATGCTGATGCGAGTGAGGAGCGCCGCTCTGACAGCAGAGGTCGGCGTGACTCGGATTGGGACGAACCTGGCTTCTAGGGGCTTGTTTCTGAACGAGAGCCCGCGGCCTGACCAGCCCTTCTGTAGCCGCTGAATTCGACCGTAGTGAGGTTGTCGAAGCCCCTGACGAAGCCCGCTTTGCCAACAGTGTGCGATTGCATCCTCGATAAAACGCGTGCATCTGAAACAGATTGGAAATCGAAGCGCAATCGGTATCGGTCGAGGCTCACGGAGAACGCTGGTGAAAAGGCGTCGCTGCTGTAGATTTCTATGCTCTCCACCGCTCCCACGTGATGATTGAGCACCAGCGTCGTTGACCGACATGGTAAAATACCAGCGCTCGTCCATGCTGGCCGCATCGAGCTGTTCGATGGCCAGCGCTAGGTCAGCGCGAGAGACGCCGTCTGCCTGTGCAGGGAACGCCGAAGCCAAGCTGAGAGTGAATAGCAGCCAGTATCGTAATGGTGAGCCCTGAATGCGCTTGCCATAGCGGACGATCACGTAATCGGTGTTACGATATTGCGAGTTGATGCTGGCTGGCCTGACGCAACCTCAGGTTGTAGCGTGCTAGCTGGAAGCCCAGCAGCAGTTTTTTCCAGATGGAGGGGTTTTCAGCTACTTCCAGCAGATCTGCGGGAAAAATGCTGCGGTAGACCGGTATATTGTATTTAGCACGAATGTCTTCGAGTGAACTATGCCACTCGTCTTCCCAAACGATGTCCATCATAACGGGAGCGTCACGCCCGTGTTGCCAGGCCTCGGTGACAATCTGCATGAGTATGGTGAACCCCCGAGGTTCCTTGAACGTTGAAATCGCCATGACCGCGGCAAGAAACATGGCCGAATAATTGTGGCCGAACTGAGCTAGTTGAAAAGCGGAAATGGCGATTTCATTGGAGGACGTTGTTTCGTACCCGGCCACCAGATGCCAGACATCGTGCATTTGCAGAATGCGCGCATTGAGGTAGTGCAATGAATGGGGCAAGTCCTGCAGACGGATCGCTTCGCGATCCAGTACTTCAGGGTCGTAGCCGTTAGCCACGATCATTTCGTGCAGCGCCAGACCCAGGCTGTTTCGGGGGCAGTCGGCCAGAGCGCTGACATCGGTGTGTCCCGGTATCGGGTTCTTCAGTGACGCCGCCGCACCGCGGTGATTGCGGGCGTGCTGCTCGGCTATGTCGCCAAAGTCGGCATGCACCGCCCCGCCAAGTGATGCGACGGCCTGAGTAATGCTGAGTGCGTCATAACCCTGGTCGTTGCCATCGACGACGGCCCAGAATGCGTGCCAGAAGGAGTCCTCCAAGGGCGCTTCCGGAAAATCTGTGGGTACTTCAGGGGTTGGTCCCGAGCCGAGCCAGGCCGACGCGATGTTGTCACATACGGCCCGGGTGGCATCGGGACAGCTGTAAGCTACCCAAGCCATGGCCGCGGTGAGCTTCAGCCGACCGTCTGCGCGACCGCGCTTCGCGGCTGTGACTGCGTCTTTCAGGCTTCTGGCGTCGGTATGGCAGGCCAGGTTTTGGAGAACTTTTCTGCGCGCCATGGCAGACCTCCGTTGTGTGGCTGTTGGTGCCTGCCGCAGGGCAGACAAACAGTATACGCGATTCTTTCAGCAGCGCCATAAATCGATAATGTGATTTAAAACAATGGGTTACGGACATCATAAAGATGAGCCAATGGACCTTGGACGAGGCGATTCGGTAACGGCTCGCAAGCTTCCCGGTGGGTAAAAAGCGCCCTCCAAGTGTTGTCGCGCGGTGCTCCAGACTAATTGGACAGAGCCGTAACGACGCGACGACGCAGTTCCGGCACCAGGTCGCGCTCAAACCAGGGGTTCCTGCGCAACCAGAGATTGTTGCGCGGGCTGGGGTGGGGCAGAGGAAGGACCCCTTCTGGAGCGTCGCGCCAGTTGAGGACGACGTCGGTGACGGTACTTCCCTCGCTGTTGAGATGCCAATCCAATGCGTAGCGACCGATAGCAAGCGTGAGTTCGAGCTGTGGTAGGCCATCCAATAACCGGCTCCGCCAGGCGAGGGCACATCTGGATGGCGGCGGCAGATCGCCCGACGCGCCGCGCCCTGGATAGCAGAAAGCCATCGGAACAATGGCGATGCGGGCATCGTCGTAAAACGTTTCCCGGTCGACCCCCATCCACGCCCTGAGGCGGTCACCGCTTGGGTCGTTGAATGGAATGCCCGTCTCATGAACGCGTGTCCCAGGCGCCTGGCCGGCCACCAGGATGCGAGCGCTGGGCTGTGCCTGCAACACCGGACGGGGGCCGCGGGGCAGTTCGTCCTGGCAGAGTCGGCACGCTTTTATCTGGTCGAGAAGGTCTTGGTAGCCATCAGTCGTCACAGGGGAATAGTAGCCGAACTTGCCAGCTGGGTCCGCCGAACTTCTGGCTTGGTGAGTACTCAAAGCAATACGCCAACTCTTGGAGAGCACAATGCCTCAGTTGTTGCCCTGCATCTTGTTGATCTTAGTGACCACCTCCAGCCACGCCGTTGAGCTTGTCAGCACTGAACAGCGTACGCAGTTGATAGAGCTGTACACCTCGGAAGGTTGTTCCAGTTGCCCACCGGCAGATCGATGGCTGAGCGAGTTCCGGCAAGATCCGCAGCTCTGGGTCGGCATCATTCCCGTTGCCCTGCATGTTGATTACTGGGACTACATTGGCTGGAAAGACCCTTTTGCTGATGGGCGGTTCTCGCAGCGTCAGCGAGAGTACGTCGCCCAGGGTTTTGTGTCGGGTGTCTACACCCCCGGCTTCATCGTCAACGGCCGCGAGTGGCGAGGCTGGTTTGTCAGCCGAGGTAAGCCGCCCAGAAACGTCAGTGACGCTGGCGTCCTACGCCTGGACACCCGACAACAGGTCTTTGATGCCAGCTATAGTAAGGGCGGGGCAGACAGGTTGCATATTGTTTGGCTTGGCTTCGATGTCCCGTCAACGGTTACGGCTGGGGAGAACCGTGGTCGAAGCCTATCGCACGACTTCATTGTGCTGGCCCATCGTAGCTATGCGGGTGATGGAACCTGGCAGGGCGCCTTGCCGCCCAAACCTGCGTCCAAAAATAGACTAGCGCTCGCCGCCTGGGTCAGCCGTGGCGATAGTCCGGTGCCCTTGCAGGCGGTGGGCGGCTGGTATCCGCAACCGTGAGTCCCGATCAGATCGGCGCTGGAATGTTCAGCAGATTGCAGCATTCATCCAGCAACTCGGCGCGCGCAGTGGCATCAGTGACCAATTTGTGTGTCTTGGATTCACGCGCATTGACGAAGTACTTACCCGTAGGAAGTTTGCCTGGGTCCTGAGTGGCAAGATGCAGTGTGGTTCGAGCACCTTTCTCGGGCGTTGCAAACAGCAGCCGCAGGAAAAATTGGGCGAAGCGTGGATAGCTGTTCAGGATGCCTGTGTTTACAGCGCCTGGGTGCAGACAGTTAACGGTGACCCTTCGGTCTCGCAGCTGTTCAGCCAATTCGGTGGCAAGCATCGTCATGACCAGCTTACTCTGGCCATAGGCGCCACCGCCGGAGTAAGTCGGCCAGCCGCGAAAGCTCGCTGGATCGAGCTTGCCGAACTTGTGCATCAGTGAAGTGACGAAGATAACCTGGGAGGGCGCAGCCTCCAGCAGCGCTGTTTTGAGCTCGAGCGTGAGCAGCAACTGTGACAGGGCGTTCGCGGCAAACTGCAGCTCAAAGCCGTCGTCTGTGATGGTCTGTTCAGGGGTCATCATGCCGGCATTGTTAATCAGGATATCCAGCCGGGAGTGTTGTTCGAGGAACGCAGCTGCACAGGCGCGTACAGAAGCCTGCGAGGCCAGATCCAGATCAAGAAGCTGAATCTCGTTATTCCCGGTTTGTTGGACGATCTGCTGGCGAACGTTGTTGGCTTTTTCGCGATTGCGATTAGCCATGATGATTCGATGGCCCGTTCGGGCAAGTTCTACTGCGGTGGCCTGACCAATGCCGCTGGTGGTGCCGGTGATTAGAATGGTTTTCACGTCGGGCCACTCTCAAAGGGTTTACCAGAGTATATTGATTCCTCCGTTTACCAGCTACAGCCGCAACGGATTTTATAGCGAGCCATTTAGGCCCCAGTTGTAGGGTAGATATTTGACCTTAAACTCGTTGCCTCGCAGGGTGCTGGCCACCTCGGGGTCCTGGACATAGTTGGCGATGTACTCCTGTAGCGTACCACCATCAACTTCAAAGTCTTCGGTGAACCACTGGAAGATTTTTGACAGCCCGGCTTTTTTGTCGTTGACGTCAAAGCGGTTGCGCTCCACGTCGTTGATGAAGCCGCGAGCGGCGTCATCGAGTTGTTCGTTTAGAGTGTCGAGACGGTAGGCTTCGTCGCGAAGGATGGGACACGACGCGCTGGCACAGACGATAGCGAAATGGATTCGCGGTTCGCCCAATGGCAGAATGCGCTGGTGCTCAAGATCGTAGAGGCTTATTTTTTGGCCTGCTATTTGATACTTGTCGCGCTTAAAATACACATAGCGACCAAGCAGGCTGCTTGGTGAACTGCCGTCTAAGATACCGCGCGCGGCGAGTATATTGTAGGCATTGATGTAGAATACGAGTTGCTGCTCTTTTCCCAGGGATGCGACGTCCGTTCGCGCAATCTGTGTAACGAGTGCGTCGAACTCCGGATTCTCGCGCCATTGGTTGTAGTCGACGTATCCGTTCGATACCGCCTCTCCCAGCAGTTTGTTCCAACTGTCCAGATCGATCTGTGCGTGGGACGCCAGTGGCACTAGCAGCGAGCACAGCAAAACGAGTAGTTTGCGCATGAGATTGGGGCCAGTCTGTTGTTCCCTATGAGATGCTTGCTGCACTCGATAGTTCCCTAATGCGTGTACCCCATCAAAACTTCAAGCACTAACGGCATGAAGAGAATGGTCAATTCTATGGACTCTGGACCCAGAGTAGGGCTTGGCTTAATGTAGCTAGGGGCGGCGGACAGAGTTTCCGCCTTGTTGGCTTTTTCTGCCATGAGTCGAGCGCGGGTTACGTTTAGAATTGAATTGAATTGAGTAGAGGAAGAAAACTGTGTCGAATTCACTGTACGACCACAGCGTAGCGGCTTACAAGCAGGGCCTTGATGGTGTGCTACTGGTGCTCGATAAGGCCGCCGATCATTATCGACAGCAGGAACAGGATATCGAGGCGTTGGTTCGCTTCCGGCTGCATGAGGACATGCTGCCATTCAGTTTCCAGTTACACTCGGTGCTACATCACTCGCTAGGCGCAATCCGCGGGTTGCAGACGGGTGTATTTACTCCGCCACCTGACATGCCGGAACGGTCGTTCGCCGGCTGGCGCCAGTCGGTCTCTGATACCGCGGAGTCTCTGGCCAGTTTGTCGCGTGAAGAGGTCGACGGTCTTGCGGGAGGAGAGTTGGTGTTTCGTCTGAGTGCGGGTGAGTTTCCGTTTACAGCAGAGCGTTTTGTCAGTAGTTTTTCGCTTCCCAATTTTTACTTTCATGTCACCACCGCGTATGACATGGCGCGCATGCAAGGGGTGCCTCTGAGCAAACTCGACTACCTGGGCGGCATGGGTCTGGGTTGAAGAGAGTCTGATTGAGCACCTCCGGCTGCGGTGCCATCCGAATGCGCCGCGGACCTGTCAGCAGCGTGCTTGCAATATCTGGCTGCTGTCGATAACGTGCAGCGCTCGACGCGGTCAACGTCGATCGCTGGCGGCAAACACGAGAGGCGCCAAAGGTTGTAACAATGATAAACGTGGCGAACAGAGTTTTGCAGGTTTCGCTGGTTTGCTTACTGCTGACCAGCTGTAAAAACACCGCGGAGCCTCCAATTCCGCCCGGTGTTGTCAGTGATTGGCCAGCCTACGGTGGAAGCGACGGGGGAGGGCATTTTTCAAGCGCCAGTCAGATCACTCGCGACAACGTCTCTCAACTCGAACTTGCCTGGCACCATCGCTCTGGAGATCTGAGAGCTGCCGATTTTGATGCAGCGGTGCCGCTGGCCCAGAGCTCCATGCAGGTGACGCCCATCGTTGTGGGAGATCGACTGTACTATTGCACACCCTTCAACCGTGTCTTTGCCTTGGACGCAGAGACGGGCGAAACCCTGTGGAGTTTCGATCCGCAGGTGAATATGAATCAGCACAGCTTCCTTACCCATTGTCGCGGTGTGACCAGTTGGCAATCAGGTGAACAGGGCTTCTGTGAACACCGTATTGTTTACGGCACAATGGATGCGCGCTTGATCGCGCTGGACGCTGATACCGGCGAGCCCTGCCCCGATTTTGGCAAGGCCGGGGAGGTCGACACCAGCGAAGGTATGTCTGCGCACTTTCCGACAGAGTACGGGATTACCTCGCCGCCAGCGATTCTCGACGAACTGGTCATCACCGGTTCAATGGTGCTGGACAATCAGCGCACGGACTCGCCAGGTGGTGTAGTACGCGCGTACGATGTGCGTAGCGGTGATCTGGTATGGGCATTTAATCCGATACCGCCCGGTGCGCCCGAGCGCAATTTGGACGGCAGCTGGCTGAGCGGCACCACCAACGTATGGTCAATCATCGCGGTTGACCGGGAGCGCGGGCTGGTTTTTCTGCCTACCGGAAACACCACCCCGGACTACTTTGGCGGACATCGAAAAGGTCTCGATTTTTACTCCAGTTCGGTGGTGGCATTGCACGGCGCGACCGGGGAGGTCGCCTGGCATTATCAGTTTGTGCATCACGATCTTTGGGACTATGACACCCCCGCGCAGCCGACGTTGGTGGATCTAATTGTCGATGGCTCGATGGTGCCCGCGCTGGTTCAGGTGACCAAAATGGGGCTGACTTTTGTGTTCAATCGGGAAACGGGAGAGCCTCTGTGGCCCATCGAAGAGCGGCCGGCGCCTCAGGTGGGCAATGTACCAGAGGAGTATCTGGCACAGACCCAGCCTTATCCGACACACGTCCCGGCCCTTACCTCCGATCGCATAAGCGCAGCAGACGCATGGGGTCTGACCTTTTGGGATCAGGGTCAGTGTGCCGACCGGATCGACTCCCTGCTGAACGAGGGTCGATACACGCCGCCCTCTCTGCAGGGCAGTATCAACTGGCCCAGCAATGCGGGGGGCAATAACTGGGGTTCTCCCGCGATTGATCCACGCAGCGGAGTGATGGTGGTCTATACCACTCGAGTGCCCGGATACACGAAGCTGATCCCGCGATCTGAATGCGAAGATTCCCTTCAGCCGCAGGCGGGGACTCCCTATTGCGTTGATGCGGCTTGGCTGATGTCGCCATTGGGCCTGCCCTGTGTGGCCCCTCCGTGGGGCACCCTGGATGCAATTGACCTCGCTGCCGGAAAACGACTGTGGAGCGTGCCGATGGGTACCTCTCGAGATTTGGCGCCGTTTCCTTTCTGGTGGATTAAGGGCCTGCCCGGTGTGGCGGCACCCATGATGACCTCAACCGGCCTCGTGTTCTCCGGCCTGTCCAATGAGCACGCGCTGCGGGCCTATGATGTTGTGACCGGAGAGGAGTTGTGGAAGGGTGAGCTGCCCACTGCCGGGAATGCATTGCCCATGACCTACCAGGTGCGTCCTGACGGCCGACAGTACGTTGTCATTGCGGCGGGTGGCCACTGGAGCGGCGGTAGCCCGCCCGGGGATCACATCATTGCCTTTGCACTACCTGTCGCTTCGGACGACTAATTCGGACAGTCTGCGCGTGGCGGACACCCACTGATGTCAATAGGTGGGTTGCGCTCTAGACTGTGTGCGTGGATTGCTTTTACAACTGGGATTCGATGGGCAGGATACCGATGAACCCGGCGGTGAAGCGCTGGCCCCAGGTGGATAAGGGATCCTTGTTGTAACGCAAGACGTCTCCTTTGTCTTGTGTGGTCCAGATCAGCTTGCCGTTCTCGTCCAATGACAACCGGTAGGCGTTTTCCGGCTGAACACCCTCGTCCATGTATTCAAGCAGCTGAGCCGTCAGTATTGGGCTCTCTACATAAACGCCTGCCTCCGTATTGATGTTGGCTGAGCGCGGGTCGAGGTTGAAGCTGCCGATGAATAGTGAGCGGCCATCGAAGGCCATGGCTTTTGTGTGCAGACCGGCTTTTGAGTCGCCTACCCATGTCTTTCTGATTGCCGTTGAGTCGGCGCGAAACTCATAGATCTCGGCGCCTGCCTCGACCAGCCCCTGACGATAATTGGCATGGCCTGCATGCGCGGCGAGTACGTCGTTGGATAGCAGTGAGTTGGTGAGCACCCTGACTTCAACTCCTTTCTCTGAAAGTTCCTTCACCTTGTCCACGCCGCCGTCACCAACCACAAAATAAGCAGATTCAATCACCAGTGACTGGTCTATCTTGCTCAGTTTGTTGCGAAAACGCGTGGCGACCTCTCCGCCCCGATCTGCCGCTTGACTAAGGTTATCCGGGTCATCCCAAATGATCGCTCCCGGTGCCCAGATCAAGGCGTCCCCTCGAGTCTGTAGCAGTTTCTTGTATTCCGATACATCAGATTCCAGGTCGTATGGGTAGTCACTTTGGCTGATCTGCGCGTACAGGCTGGTAACGTTCTGACCAATGTCCTCGTCCGAGGGTGGCTCCGGAAGCAGGGCTTCAACGGGCACAGCGTGTTCACTGCGCCAGAAGTGGTCAAACATTGATGAGATGTCTCGAACGATGGGTCCAACGGCAAAGATGTCCAGGTCGCGGAAATTGGTATCGGCGCCGACACCGAAATAGATATCCCCGATGTTGCGCCCGCCAACCAGTGCCACACTGTTATCTGCGATCAACGTCTTGTTATGCATCCGATGATTGACGCGACCGAGATCGAAAACGAAGTCGAGGACCCGGTTGTTGCGATTGGCGAATGGGTTGAAGACACGGATTTCGATATTTGGGTGGGAGTTGAAAGTAGACAGACCCATGTCTTCACCGCCAAACCCCAGGTCATCCACCAATAGCCTGACGCGCACGCCGCGCCGGGCAGCCTGCAGAATTCGCTCCGCCATAATGATGCCGGTGTCATCCCTCGTCCATATATAGACTTGCAGGTCGATCGTCTCTTCGGCGAGATCAATCATGCTCAGTCGCAAGTTGAAGGCATTGTTGCCGTAGCGGACGATACTAAAACCCGATTCGCCCGGATGCTCGGACTCCAGCTTGGCAAACTGTTGGCCGAGATTGGTCCTGTGATAGTCCTCCAATGACGTTGATTCCGTCCGGGGGTAGTCCGTCGGCAAACTGCTACAGCCGACGGTAAGCAGGAACGAGCAGGCACAAACGGTAGCGACGACACTCGAGCGCCGAATTGATCTGAGGCGAGTCACGGTAGAGTGCGAATTCAAACGTATAACCCCGCAGCTGGAAGGTAGACACCGAGATAGTATGGCAGAGCTTTGGGGACTTTACTTGAGATGTTCGGACCGTGGTTTGACTCAGTCAGATACACCGACCCTCCGGTTTGGCTTCCGAGGTGGGTATCGACTGGCTACAGCAGGGTCATGACCAGGATCACGGCACAGAGAAATGGCAAGGTGATCGCGATGTTGACCACCGCTTTTCCGCGGGGCCAGATGCGGCTCTCCTGTAACAGGCGTTCGGCTGTAAAGAACCTGCTGCCCACGTGATCACCTCGCCCCGACGCGCGTGCTTGGGTTGCGCGCCTGTGTTTGTCGATTGGGAATTCCTATGGGCGTGCAATGTAAGCCAGCATTCCAGATGGTGCAATCTGACGATGGGGGTAAACGAAAGTTTAGCTGGCCCTGGCGCTAACTAAGTCAGGAGTCGCATTGGCATAGACCGGCCTTTGGTCTAGTGTTTTAGCAGGGCGTAAGACGTGCTGAGGCTACCCTGACGTGACACAATCAAGTGATCCGGATTTGAGACTAGCGGACCCGGATTTAAAGGAAGAGCTGCTGGATCAACTCGCCGGCCAGGTGAAGCATTCTCCTGTCCCCGTGATTCTCTCCATGGCGCTGGTAGCCTACCTAGCGTCTCAGCATGTATCGCCCTACATTTGGGGTGGTTGGCTGGCCGTAGTGGTGCTCTTGCAGGGTGTTCGCGTTGTCACTTTGGGCGCTTTACCCAGGCGGCGGGATGTACCCATCAGTGTGCGGATGAATGCCGCCGTAGCACTCAACGCGACCAACACGCTGTGGCATAGCCTGTCGCTGCTTTGGTTTCCTCTATTCACGCCCTATCAGGCTGCGCTGCAGTCGATGTTGTTCACCGGCATGGGCGTGGCTGCAATCATCACTACAGCAGGCTATCGACCCTTCACTCGAGCACACATCTGGCTGGGCTTGACGCCCATGTTTGCGTTGTGGGCCTGGAGCGGCCTGTACGGGGCCGGTGGTGCCGCAGCGGTGGCAATCGCCATCATTGGCTTTGGTTACAGTGCGACGCTATCACGCATTTCGGGTCGTGTGTACGCCCTTTACAGGGAGTCTTTTGAGACTCGATGCAAACTTGAAGAGGCCTTGTTACAGGCGGAGGCCGCGGGTCGTGCCAAGACGCGCTTTCTCGCTTCGGCCAGCCACGATTTGCGTCAACCCATCCACGCGCTGTCCTTGTTCAGCGCGGCCCTTGGCATGCGCATCACAGACGACCGCAGTCGACATATCGTAGACAATATAGAGGCGGCGGTTCAGGCACTGACACTGCAGTTGGATGCTCTGCTGGATGTGTCCAAGCTGGATGCCGGCATTGTCGAAGTGCGCTCAAGCCATTTCAGTCTGACGGACCTGCTCTCCAGACTTAATGAAGAGCTGCTCCCGCTGGCTGAAAACCAGGACATCGTGCTCTCGCTGCAATGCCCCGGGGACGCCTACGTTCAGACCGATGCCGCGCTCCTGGAGCGAATTGTTCGGAATCTTTTAAGCAACGCAATTAACCACAACACCGGGTGCGAGGTGCTGGTGCAAGCGCGGGCGACCGGGTCCGACTGGGAACTGAGAATCGCCGATACGGGTCGAGGTATTCCCGAATCTGAGCAACAGCGGGTGTTCGAAGAGTTCTACCAGTTAGAGAATCCCGAGCGCGATAGAAGCAAGGGCCTTGGGCTAGGACTGGCCATCGTGCAGCGTCTGGCCCAGTTGCTGAACTTGAACATGGAATTCGATTCGGCATCGGGTCGCGGAACACAATTTATGTTCACAGTTCCAGGCAAGTCGGTGGGCGAATCGACCGAAGTGCCGTCGAAAGCGTCCGACTTACAGCTACCAGAGTTGACCGTCTTGGTCGTGGATGACGAACACGCAGTGCGAGAAGGCATGCGCGAGTTGCTGGAGACGCTGGGTTGTCGGGTCTCCACAGCCGATGGATCCAGTACGGCAATATCAGCGGCTGCTGCAGAGGAGCCGGATATCGCACTGGTCGACTTTCGACTTCGCAGTTTTGACAACGGCCTGAAAACCATCGATCAACTTCGCAGAATCTATCCTCAGCTGCCAGCCATCATCATCAGTGGCGATACCGCGCCCGAACGCCTGCGGGAGGCGAGTAACGCCGGTATACCTGTGCTCAGCAAGCCTGTGCTGATCGAGCCTCTGAAGGAAGCGATCGCTCAGAGCTGCCATCTCGTCGAGTAGGACATGAACGACAACGGAATCTCCTGGCTCTCGGAAGGGCTTGAGATGCTGATCGCTGAACGCGCATCCGGCAACCTCATGAGCGCTGATCAGCCCGATGCTCCGCTGGATTTCGATGTTCTCATTATCGGCAGCGGCTACGGGGGTGCGATCGCGGCGGAACAGCTCGCGGGTCGCGCCAAACCAGACGGATCTCCACTGAGCCTTGCAGTACTTGAACGTGGCAAGGAATATCTGCCTGGTACTTTCCCTTCGGACATGTCTGGCCTTGCCGGCCATGTCAGGGGGTCAACGGCATTTGGGGCATCTGGCTTTGGTCAAGCTGACGGGCTGTTTGATCTTCGAGCCGGCTCCGACATCAACGTGTTGGTTGCCAATGGACTTGGAGGTGGTTCTCTTATTAACGCCGGTGTTATGGAGACCCCCGCGCCCGAGGTATTTGATGAGCGCTGGCCCGGCGCGCTGCAGGGCGGACAGGCGTTGGACGACCACTTTGAGTCTGTTAAACAGCGCCTTGGGGCCACCCACAATGGCCGGCCAAATACGATTGACACGCACGCCAGGGCGAGCCGTCAGCCTCTGCAAAAGACCCGCGCCTTGCAGCAGCTAGGGGGAGAGCGATACCGCTCCGCACACATCACGGTGGCAATGCAGGATGGCGCCAACGACAGCGGCGTTCACATGAGTAGCTGCCGCCTGTGCGGCGATTGTGCAACCGGTTGTAACTTTGGCGCCAAGGAGTCGCTGGACGTCAATCTATTGGTAGAGGCTCGGCGTCGCGGAGCCAGACTGATCACTGGCACAACGGTGCTCAGGTTGAGTCGCGAGGCGGAACAGTGGTTGGTCCATGTAGTACACACCGACCCGCAGCTGGCTCGTCGCCAGGGTGGTCCGATCGCGCTGCGAACGAGCAAGGTGATTCTTGCCGCCGGTAGCCTGGGTTCCACGGAAATCCTGCTGCGTTCCAGGGACAGCGGTCTGGCCACGTCTTCTCTGCTAGGCCAGCGCTTTTCTGGTAATGGCGATATGCTGGCGGTGGGGTACGGGCAGCGTGAGCGCGTGAATGCGGTAGCCGACGAATGCCGCGACTTTGATGATCGCTACATCGGACCGACTATAACGGGCGTTGTCGATTTACGCGGACGCTCTCAACATCCGATGGTCATTGAAGAAATGGCCGTGCCGGGCCCGATGCGTCGTATATTCGAAGAGATATTCACCACTACCGCCACTTTGCATGGACTTGCCGAAGCGGACCGAAACGATCATGCCAACGGCACCCCGGCTCGGGATCCGTTGGCAGTTGACCCGGAGGCGATGGATCACAGTGCACTGTACGCTCTGATGGGCGACGATGGTGCAGGCGGTGAGATTCGACTCGATAGAGATTTCAACCAGCGTGATGGGGCAGTTACAGTGCACTGGCCAGGGCTTGGAGAAAACCCGCTGTTCCAAGCACAAATCGCAACCCTGGAAAAAGCCCTGCTGCGGGTGGGTGGCAAAGTCTTGCCAAACCCTCTCTGGAGCCCGGTGCCGGCCGCGCTGGAGTCCCAGCTGAATGCCAGACGCGGCGCACTGACCACGGTCCATCCTTTGGGTGGCTGTGCAATGGCAGACAGTGCCGATCAAGGCGTGGTCGACGATCTTGGCCGGGTGTTCAACTCCGTTGATGGCGGATCAGTGTACCCCGATTTGGCGGTATTAGATGGCGCGGTTCTCCCCAGTGCAGTAGGTACAAATCCGGCGCTGACCATTGCGGCCATCGCAGCCCGCGCGGTCGCCGGACTGATCGAAGCCTGGGATCTCGGCCTGCAATCTGCCCCTGCTCCCATGCAATTGACTGAACGCCCAATCCACCGCAACGTCAGCGCGCGTACTTTGCATCAACCGACCACCATGCAGTTTGCAGAGCGACTGCTGGGTAATATCGTGTTACAGACTGAACGCGGACAGGAAGCGTTTGTTGCCGAGCTCACGTTGTTCTTTGAGGACAAGGAACTGCGCGATCTTTACGCCCACTCGGATGACGCACAGGGGCACAAACATACGCTAAAAGTAGCAGAACATGGCGGGCCTGTGCACAAACGCAGCCGCGTGCGGCTGTTTCGAAAATCTGACTGGCAGGCCATTGAGCTATCCATGGTGTCGGGTCGTGTCAAGGAAGAGTGTTTAGAAGCAAGCGCGGTCGCCATTGCGCCGCTGTCTGGGCGCTTGACCATTTTGGCTCGCAGTGGCAGTACACGCTGGGGCCGAACGGTCTCAGCAATTGTTCCATGGTTTCTCAATCGCGGCTTACGCGATCTCTGGCAATGGCTGTGTCCTACAGAGCAGGAGCGCGGTGTCAGCGAGGGAGCACGCAAGCGCGGCTATACACCCGGTTGGATGGAGGTCGTGAGATTGCAGTTGGGTTCACTGTCACATGCCGGTGAAGTACGGCGTTTCGACTACCGCCTGTCATCAGGGGTTGCTGAGCGAGACGAGTTGGGTTTGCTGTCGCAGGGCTCTCAGGACATTGTGGGTGAGAAACGCATCAGGTACCAGCGGCGCAGCAATCCACTGGTACAGCTCAGCAGAATGTTCTTGACCGACTTTCCGTCCCTGGCGTCTACCGGAAAGGAGTATCACCTTGATCTGGTGCCAGAGTTTCTTGCGCGCAAGGGGCTCCCACTGTTTCGCATTACGCGGCAGCAAGATGCGCCTCAGGCGCTTGCCGATATCGTGTCTCTGGCAGGGTACTTTCTGCGTCTGCTGCTCAACATTCACCTGCTGACCTTCCGCAAGCCAGACCTGTCCAGTCAGCGTGAGCCGCAGCGTTTGCCCGCCGAACTTCCGGGACTGATGCGTGACGAACCGGTCGTCGTTCCGATCACGCACGATCCGGAAGACGACTCCGACACCGAGGGGTATATACAGCTGACGCGATATCGCGCGAATGCGGCCGCCGCCAACCCCGTGGTGCTGATTCACGGTTACAGCGCCAGTGGTACGACGTTTGCCCACCCGGCCCTGGAACAGGATCTCGTGAGGCATCTGGCCCACTCAGGAAGGGATGTCTGGGTTTTGGATCTGCGTTCCAGTAGCGGAGCTGATCGTACCGCGACCGTAAACTACAGTTTTGAGCGTCTGGGGCGTATTGATGTTCCCGTCGGCATCGAACGGGTATGTCTCGAGACACAGCTCTCTCAAGTGGATGTAGTGGCCCATTGTATGGGGGCAGCGATGTTCTCCATGGCGGTGCTTGAAGCAGACCGTATTCCTGAAGACGCCTGTTACAGAGCGCAACGGCGGAGCTTGCCTGCGCGCATAAATCGTTTGGTGCTGTCGCAGGTCGGCCCGCTTGTGAGTATGGCGCCGGGCAATGTTTTCCGAGCCTATTTGTTCAGCTATCTCAAGCATCAGCTACCGTTGGACAACTATCGATTTACGCCCGCGGATGGCGGCTCGCTGTTCGACGAACTTCTGGACCGTTTGCTGTGCGCGCTTCCCTACAGCGAAGCAGACTACGACCGAGAGAATCCGCTCATTCCCTGGCGCAGAACCGGTTGGGTGGGTGCCCGGCATCGCATGGATTTACTCTACGGCCGAACGTTTTCCCTGGCTAACATGAGTGACGCCGCACTGGAACACATCGCTGACTTTTTTGGGCCGCTGTCAGTGGATACTGCGACACAGGCAGCGCACTTTGCACGTTTTCAGTGCATTACTGATCACGGTGGTCACAATCACTTTGTGTCACGCGCGCAATTGCGCGCCAATTGGCGCTTTCCAACGCTGAGCATTCACGGTGCAGACAACGGTCTGGCCGATGTTTCGACCGTAGGTCGTATGAAGACGATTCTAGAAGATGCGGGTTGCGACTACCGGAGTCGTGTTTTCCCCGATCTCGGCCACCAGGACAGTCTGATTGGGGCTGACGTCCGGCCGGTGTTTGACGAGGTGCTCGATTTCCTGGAAGCGAACGCTGAAACCCAAACCGCGGTGCCAGATGAGTCACAGGCGCTGTTCGCGCAAGTGCCCTGGTCAGGTCCGGTGGTGGGCCCTGTTCAATCCGGTGCAGCGGAACGACTGCCGCTGAGCTTCGGTGTCAACCCGGCTCTCTCGGATCCCGTATTTGTGCTCGCGATACCCCTGCAACAGGCGGATACCAGAATGCAGGTTGCCGGTGACGGCCGCGTTATTGGCGGTGTGATGCCGGCGCCCGTACCGGTCGACGGTTGGGTCAAGGTGTTGTTGCCGTTGGATCGTTTTGCTGGCGTGGAGCGCCTGCTTATCCTGCTGGTGTACGATGAAAATGTCGATATGGACAATGCTCTGTTCGGCAAGGGTTCCGAACACATCGACTTTATCGGTGGTCAAGCTCTGGACTGGTCCGGCGCTGTAGACGATCCGGTGGTTAAGAGAGTCTTGGATACTCGCTACGAGGGAGCCTGGCAGCCGTTGGCGGGCGCAGTTGAGCGTTGTCTCCTGGAGTTCGCTGACAGCTTGCCCGCCGGGGTAGTTCGGGTGTGTAGGTCGCCGGATAGGGATGCATTGACGCTCGGCCTGGGCAGTTGCCAGTACCCGCCCGGGATTCTGGACGAAAAACCGGGTTTTCGCTCCTATCGCCGCCTGGCGTCTCGCCTGAACAGTGCGGAGCACGGTGAACGACCGGACCTGATTCTGCTGATGGGAGACCAGGTCTATGTCGATCCGACAGCGGGATTGGCGGACGCGTCCGATAGCGACGAACGCTTCTTGCTGCCCTATCAGCGCTGGTTTCGCGCCCGCGCCGTGCGTGAAGTATTGCGGGAAGTGCCTGCCAGAATGATGCTGGATGATCATGAGTTAATGGATAACTGGGAACCTACCGACCGGCCCGATGAGGAGCTCGAGAGCGCACGCATAGAGGGCGTGGGCCACTATTTGAACTTCCAGCGTGGCCCCGATACGCCCGGCGGTAGCAGCCTATGGTATGCCTTTGAACACGCCGGATTTCACTTCTTTATGGCTGACACTCGGACGGATCGCCAGTCCCGATTGCCCCAGAATGTGCACGAACGGCAGATACTGAGCACGGCACAGACAGCCGCGCTGCACAAGTGGTTACAGGACAGGGCGGCGGATCCTGATCCGAGCCGCCCCAAATTTCTGGTGAGCGCTTCGATGATGCTGCCGCGCAAAAATCGAGCCTTAGTGGAGGGCAAAATGCCGACGGCGATCCACAGCGATGGCTGGGAGGGCTACCCGGCGTCTCAGCTGGGTGTATTGAGAATGATTGAACAATTGCAGATCGAGAATTTGGTCATGCTGTCAGGCGATGAGCACATGTCCTGTGCGGCATCAGTGTGTTTGCAGTCGGATAACGTATGCCGGCACTTCTGGTCGGTGCACTGCTCGGCGCTGTACGCGCCCTACCCGTTTGCCAACAGTGACGAGAGCGATTTGATGGCCGATGAAGCGTTCACCTTCTCCGGTGCCGCGGGCAATTCGGTTGCTTGCCACGTCAGCACCGAGTTTGCGCCGCCTGGCGATGGATTTGGCTTTCTGGAGGTTGTCCGGGAGCAGGGGCGGTGGCGTATAAGCGTTAGCTTTGATCGGGAGGAGGGGGTCTCAAACCCAGTCTCGCTGCAGCAAATACAGCCTCCGTGCGATTGTGCACCCCCAGTGCCCTAAACGCCGCAGACAGATGCGTCTTTACGGTGCCCTCAGCAATGTCCATTTCCCGGGCGATCACCTTGTTCGGTTTGCCTTGAATGGCTTTTAACAGCACATCCGTCTGTCGCGCTGACAGTGAAGGTGGTTGCGGCAACGGATCACCCTCTGTAGAGGTGGTGCCCGTCGCGGCGCTGGCTGACTGCAGGGCTGCTGGAGGCAGGTAGACGCCACCCGCCAGAATCAGATTCAGCGCCGCCAACAATACTTCAGAACTGGAAGATTTAGGCACGAAACCTGAAGCGCCTTGCTCAATCGCGTCGCGAATGAGTACCGGATCGTCTTCCCCGGACAACACGACCAGTGCAGCCTCCGGATGCTTGCCGCGAATCTCGTGAAGAGCCCCCAGGGCGTTGGATCCCGGCAGATTCAGATCCAGCAGTATCAGGTCAGTCGCCGACGATGCGAGGAAGTCGAGGGCCTGCTCACAGGTGCCTGCCTCAGAGAATTCGAGGCTCTCGTCAAGGTCTGACAACAGGAATTTAACGCCCTGCCGAAACATGACGTGATCATCAACGAGCAGTATGTGCATGGGCCTGAGCCGGCTCCCCAGACTAATCTAATGGGCTAAACGATAGTCCAATTGCGTGATCGTGTATACCAGCGAATAATTTAAGGCACCTGGCATGGAAAAGCGAGTGCAAGGATGCACTGCGGGACGTCAGCCCAACCGGGCCTGACAGCCCCGCTGTCAAATGGATGTGTGACAGGATGTCAGTAGGGCCTGTCAGGGCTCTGCGGGAGCGAGCGTTGGAATTGCTGTTGCATGGACGACAGGGAAGTAACGTCACAAGGAGGTGACTTCACAGGGACGTGAGCCTTTCCTCAGTCTAGCTGCCTTATGGTTGTCGAGACTCACCCGCCGCAGGTCTCGCACAGGATGCCAAAGTGCCTGGTTTCTACAGGCCGGCGAGTTCGCCGTCGGTATTCTGCTTGTCGGGTTGGCTGCCGAACATGGATTCTGGAGTGTCGCCGACGTAGCGCAGCGTCATAAACCCGAAGAACATCTCATGCTTGGTTTGCAGTCCAAACGTCACGGGTCGACTGGGATCCGGGTTGTAGGGATTGCGCTCCGAGTTGTCCATGGCGCCGACTGCAACCAATTTGGTGCCAGCCGGCAGAAATACCGGTTCTGCCAACTGGTACCTGAACTGCCAGTTAAAGTCGTACTTGGGTACTGACAGCAGCAGTTCCGATGTCCCGTCCGGGTATTCAGCGGTGTAGCTCATGTACTTGCCCCTGAAGTGCATGTGCGGCGTCATGCTGTACAAAAAAGCGTCTCGTTCGATTTCCTGAACCGCTTCCAGCTGATGTTCCTTGGCGTAGGGCGGTATTAGAAACCTGCGTTGACCCGCCACTTCTCCGGACATGACGTACTTGGGGGGAGTATCGTGAAGATAGAGACCGATTTGCGTTTCGTCCACGGTGGCCTTGCCGGATGTCGTGTAGTGCATTTGCAGCAAGAGATTCGAGCCCTTGCGTATCAGGCGGCCGCTGTTGTCGCGAAACTGATCGGGCTGACGGCCCGGGGCAAAACCGGCGATGCTGTCGTCTCGATCCCCCTCGGAGCTGCTGCTTCTCACGCTGGAATCCGCCGGCGTGGACAGATACGCGATGACATGGTGCAAGACCTGGCGATCGCCCGGCACAAACTCCATGGCCCTTATCCAAATATCCTCGTCCAGGTCCAGAGCAACAGGAATATATCGATAGTCGAGCACGCCGGTAGCTGGAATCTCCTGGGCCGGGACTTTGTAGATGAGGTCCGGCTCACCGAGGCTGAAGTCGCTGCTCTCAAAAGTCAGTGAAGCAAGTGGATCCGACTCCTCCGGCTCGACCGGTGCGCCAGCATCGATCCAATGTACCAGGGTCTGTAGTTCCGCGGTGCTCAGACCTGCAGCGTCCTGGATCGGTTTGCCGACGTGGGGGTCAATCTGTCCGGGTGGCATGCGACGCGTTAGCAGAACTTCCTTCATCATGCGTGACCAGCCCTGAATCATCTTGTGGTCTGTCATTGCCCAGGGTCCTATCCCGCCAGGGTGGTGACAGTTCACGCAGTGGTTCATCAATATTGGGGCGATGTCTTTGCTGTAGGAGATGCCTGCATTCGCATGGGCATCGCGAGCCGGATAGCTCACCAGGCAGCCGGGCGCTTCGGGTGTGTCGTCCGCTACTGCGTCCCCCGCGACCACCGAAGCCAAAGCGTCGCGCAGATAATGCTTGGTCGCTTTCGGTTTCTGTGTTTCATAACCCAGTCGATCGTCGATCGGACCTCTGTACAATACTTCGCGCGTAGCGGGGTCGACGATGAAGGTTTCGGCCGTTCGGTCAACACCCAAGGACTCGGCGATCAGTTGGGCCTCGTCGATCAGTATTGGAAAGTCATAACCGAACTCTCCCGCTTCTGAGTTGATCGATTCACGCGTATCCTGTGGTTGAGGATTGAGCATAAAGAACGTGACGTTGTCGTCTTTATACTCCTCCCGAATGGCTTTGAGGGTGGGTACTCCGTTGCGCACGATAGGACACCCGTTGCCCTGAATAAACAGCACCACAGCCTCCTGATCCCCGTACCAACTAAGTTGGTGGTGCCTACCTTGCGCATCGAGCAGCGCAAAGTCGCCGATTTTATCGGCCTCCTTGGCCTGACAGACAGCGGCAAACAGGCCTGCGGTGAACACGCACGCCAGCGCTTTGACGGTTTTTCCAGCGACTATCTTCACGGCTGCTTTCATAGCGGCTCTCCCGAATCAGATTCCCCGTCAGCTGCCTGCCCGTATCAGAATGGAGCCCGACGATCGAGGCATGGCGGCAAGGTTGTGGTATAACAACGGTCCGCGGGTGAGATAATGCTATGCAATTCCTCGTCGATCAACTTTTAAACAAACGCTATTTTCTGGCGGTTTTGACCCTTGTGCTGGGTGCGGTGGTCGCGTGGGGCGTCCAGTACACCAGTATCGACGCCAGTTTTGAGGGGATTCTCGACGCGGACGACCCTTACCTCCAGGAGGTGAATGAGGTCGAGCTCGATTTCCCACCAAGCACTGCCGTGCTGTTTGCGTTCATCCCTGAAAGCGGCAACGTGTTTGACGCTGACACCTTGCAGGCCATGGAGGATTTGACCAACCGCTTTGGTGAGGTGGAGTCTGCTGTATCCATCGGCTCCGTGCTCAATCATCGATTCGATGCGGTTGAAGCAGACCTCTACGGCAGGGATTACTTGATTGGAGATCTCACGACGCTGGACGGGGAGGACCGGGAGGCGATTCGCAGCATCGCTCTAGCTGATGAGGATCTCACTCAAAACCTGCTGTCTCCAGACGGGGAGATGGCGCTGGCGGTCATAAAGTATCGGGCAAGTTCGGATGACCAGGACACCCGACTGAGCATCGCCCGGTCGGTAGTTGCATTGCGAGACTCTTTGCGGGCGCAGTATCCAGAAATTGGCATTTACATTCTCGGGCGCATCCAGTTTGAACTCGACAGCTACAACGCGCAAATTGAGGATCGAGTTTATCTGTCTCCGCTGGTAGTGGCGGCGACCGTACTGCTACTGTGGTTTTGCCTCCGATCAATCCTCTTTTCGTTCAGCGTGCTCGCCGTTTCTCTTGTCACCATTGGGTTGACGGTCGGTTCCGTTGGTTGGTCGGGTGTGCCGTTCAACCAGATATCCAACATGGCACCGCTGGTGGTGTTGATGATTGCTATGGCAGACGGGATACACATTGTCTCCATTTATCTGCAGGGGCTGCACAAGGGCATGAGCAAGCTCGACGCGCTGAGAGAATCACTGTTGGTGAATTTTCGCCCGGTAACGCTTGCCACGATCACCACCGCCATGGGTTTCCTCAGCCTGAATTATTGCTCTTCGCCGGGCATTTACGGGTTTGGCAATGTCGTTGCGGTCGGCGTCTGCTGGGCATTTCTGGTAACGTTTACCTTGCTGCCAACGCTCATTCTGCTGCTGCCCGTTCGTGAAGTGCCGGTGCCTTTGGGCGTGCGAGGATTCATTGATTACTTGCGCAGGTTGGTTGCCACGCGGGGCAACCTGCTGTTCTACAGCAGCCTGCTCGTCATTCTGGGTACACTGGCACTGCTGCCCTTGAACCGGGTGGATTTCACTCGCTACAGCTTTGTGGATGAGGATTCGGATTTCCATAAGGTCATCGGGATTCTCTCAGAAAAGATTGGCAATGACGAAAGCCTTGTTTACAGCATCAGCAGCGGGGAGTACTACGGGATCACCGAACCCGAGTTTCTTGGTCGGGTAGAAGGGTTCGTGAACTGGCTGGAAACCCAACCGGAGGCCAGTTTTGTCAACAGTTATACGGAGCTGTTGAAGACCTTGAATATGGCGGAAAACGATAACGATGAGCAATGGCGGAGATTGCCGACAGACCAGCTGCAAATCATCGACTACCTTGTCAGTTATCAGCTGATTCAGGAAATCGAGCCGCATCTTGAGCCTATCTTTGATGCCGAATATTCCGCGATCCGCTTGATGATCGGAACATCCAATTTGTCCAATAGCGACCTAATCGCCTTCAATGATCGGATTGAAGGCTGGGTCGCAGATAACCTGGAGCCGGATTACCGCGTTATGCAGGGTGATAACAGCATACTGTTTGCACGTCTGGATCAGTCGATTACTACACAGCTATTGCAGGGGTTTGTGGTGAGCTTCGCGCTGATCACCGTGACCATGTTGATCGGTTTGAGAAGCATTCGCTATGGGCTGATCAGCATCATGCCGAATCTGTTTCCGGCGACAATTGTGTTTGGGGTTTGGGGCTATTTCGTGGGCGAATTGAGCCCCTACATACTGATGCTATTCTCGATCAGTATCGGGCTGGTCGTTGACGACTCTGTGCATGTGTTGAGCAAATACTCGATTGCTCGGCGCGACGGTCAGTCACCCGAAGGTGCCGTGCAATACGCCATGGAAAAAGCTGGTCCTGCCATCACCATCACCACTGCGTCATTGGCTGTGGGAACCACTATCCTGGTGTTTTCCAATACTTTCTACTACCAGAACGTCGCACTGCTACTGACACCCATTATCGTAGTTGCGCTGTTGCTCGATATGCTGTTTCTGCCGCCTCTTCTGGTCAAGTTTGACAACTGGTTGGAGCGAAGATTGCCGAATGCCGCGGCCAGTGCTTGACTACTGCCTGGGCTGTTCGATGAGCCAGTCGACCATCATGTCCAGACCTGAGTCTTCCCAGGGCCCGGGTATATGGGGGCTGCCAACCATGTGCCACAGTGTCACAGCTCTGTTGCCGTCACAGCTGCCATACTCAGTTACTTTGGTTTCGGGTCCGTCGATGGAAGCATCGACATTGATGTTAGGCGAAGACTGCGGCGTCTGACTGCAGCCCGCCAGTGTGGCAAAGCGGGTAGCGGCATCCTCCGCGCTTGGGTAGATGCCGGGTATGCCGTCAAAGAACACAGTGTCGTCTTCATCGCCATGCATGAGTAGCGTGCTGACAGGATTGAGCGCAGGGACACAGTCAGCCGGATCGTTGGTTGTCGCGCCCGCGAGGCTGACCACACTGGCGATGTAGTCCGATGCCTCGCAGACCATCCGTAGCGCCAGAAACCCTCCATTCGAGTGGCCAACCAGGCTGATGTTATTGGTATCAACGCTGTAGGTCGCGGCCGCTTCCTCAATGAGACTTCGGATGTAACCTACATCATCAATCAGTGCCTCCTCTGGGGTTGTGGCGCAACAGAATTCGTTCACGTTCCAAATCCTTGCACCGGTGGACGACACGGTCCCGTCGGGTGTCACCAGCACAAACTGCCTGGGGTCAACTCGCTCGGGTAGACGCATGTAAAGTGCCTGAAGGGTTCCGTTGGCGCCTCGGCCGTGCAGAAGTACCACCAGCGGATAGCGAGTGGCGGTGTTGTAGTCTACGGGGATGTAAACCTGCGCCGGCCGCTCCGTATTGATGGATAGCGGGGGATTGGACACACAGCTGTCACTGTCGACACAGCTTTCCAGTTGGACGTCCGCGCTGCTGTTGTCGCCGTCACTGCCGTCGCTGCAAGCGGTCAACCAAAGCAGGCTCATGCCGCAAAGAAAATACCCAAGCGTCTTGGGAACGTCGCCGTTCACTGTGCGCACAATCGCTCTCCCTACCAAATAGATGCTGTTTTGGCGTGCAGTGTAGCAGCCCGCTGCTCAACGCTGTAGTCCGATTCTCGCCTCGCTGGAACTCGCCGAAATCTGCATAGCGCCGGTACTTGCTTCAATCCTCTCGGTGTCGGGGCTGTCACGCTGTTCAGCTTGCAATGGAGCGGGTAGCAACTCGCGGTCCAAAAAAGCAAAGATATCGTTGTTTAGTAGATTGAGGCCCACAGGCGTCATCGCCAAAAACGGCTGCCAGTGATTGTAGGGGAGGCGGATTCTTTCAGGTCTGCCGGTGGCTCTCCATAGGGTCTCGCGTGATTTGGCTGGCATGCAGGTATCTTTTGTGCCCTCTACGATCAAGGTTTTGTCCGGCCGGTAGCGGCCTTTCCAGCGAGCCGGGTCGCCAAAACTGAGTGCTTCACGAAGGTAGTCGCGCAGATGTTCTTGGCTCCAACCCAGATTACTGGTCACTCGCTTGCCCATGAATCCAGCGGGTACGCCACATTCCGTCAGGATGTCCCATGGCAGGGCGCCGCCCATGACATACACCGCTGTCTGTACCCGTGAGTCGTTGCCCGCTACGTTGGCCGCCACCACCGCGCTCATGCTAAAACCGATCAAACCCATGCGGGAAGAGTCTATTTCTGGACGTGTCTCCGCCCAATCCAACAGTCGCCGAATGTCGATCACCGCCGCGCGAAACCGCGCACTCGCCTTGGCCAATTCGCTCGTGAACTCCTGCTCGGTGCTTGCCGAGCCCAGAACAAACCAGTCAAACAGAGGTGCGTCTCCCTGCAGCCATAGAATGTTTGCATCGCCCTGCGAGTGCAGCGCATAACCGTTTGCCATCACGGTTGATGGAAAAGTATGGGTGGCCCAAATCGGTAGCACAATCAGTAAAGGTTTGGGACGACCGTCCTGCTTAAGCGAGCGGAAGTACCGTGCCTCAATGAGATTATCCCGTTGGCCGTTGTACTCGCTCGAAGGGAAGCGTATGCCATGGACGTAGTAGCCCTCAAGCTGCCTGAACGGCAGCCTGAAGGTTTCGGGTGTGGGATACTCCGCCGCGTACGCGTAATAGTCGTTGTAGCTGGCGGGTACCGCGTAGTAGTTAGCGGGTGTCCCCTCGTAGGCGAGGTGCTGGTGGCTTATGCAGGCAGACAGCCACAAGCTGCAAACGGCGATCACCGGCAGACGTCGGCCGCGTGTATTGAGTCGGCTCAAGGTCTGAGCTGCGATGGCCATACGGTAAGTACACTCTGCGGGGTTTTCGTTATTGTAGACGTACTCGTCCTAGTTCGCCTTGCGGGTCTTGCAGCGTGAACAGGCGACAGGTGTGTTCCCTGTAAAAGCTGCTAGACTTGGGCGCGGCAGGAGATGCCACACGCTCGCAGCCTGAGCACCCGCTGCTGGATGCCCGCAAATGGAGAAAAAATGACGATGAAAAATCTTAAATCAAAAACACTCACAGCACTCGCGCTGATCGGGAGCCTGATACCATTGTCGGCCTTCGCTGACGAAGGACTGTTCGTATCGATCGGGGCGAATTACGCTCAGTTTGACGACGATTTTGATTTCGAAGACGTGCAAGACCAGGAAGATCTCGAGGCACTCTTTGACGACTCGAGCGTCGGAGTCAACGTAGGCGCTGGCTGGCGATTCAATAACTGGTTGGCCATAGATGCGGGCTATTGGGATTTAGGCGAGTTCAAGTCCGATCGTCTGCCCAATGGCGGCAAAGTGGATATCGATACGACCACGTTCACCGTGGGCGGTATGGTTTCTGTACCGCTGTGGATTCTCGATGTTTACGCAAAGGGCGGTGCCGCCTTTTGGGATGCGGATTCCGACGAGCTAGACGATGACGGAACCGATTTGTATTACGGTGTCGGTGCCGCCTTGAACATATTCAGCAGCATCGATCTGTATCTCGAGATTGTACGATTTGATCTACAAACAGATATCGACACAGGAACACTGGGCGTTCGATTCACCTTCTAAGTAGCCAGTCTAACGGGAAGCCGGCACCGTGGCAGCTTGCTCAGACGGTTGCCGGTATCTTTTGGGGGCGGAGCACCTCGCGTGCGAACGCTCTGGCGATGTTGCGTGCGTGCGCTCGAGCCAGATCGCGATCTTCTTCCGCAATCCCCGTTTGCATCATCAGAAACGGCTCCATTGCTGCCCAACCTAGCTCCATCGCCATACAGGTCATTACGGGCACTTTTGCGGCGAGCGGTAGCTCGTTGACAGATTCAACATCGAACATCAGTGTAAGATAGTATCTTGCCACTGAGAGGCCTTCGTCGATGTCCAGAGTGGCAATGTCCAATGCGTCGTCCATTACAAGCCGCACCACGGCACGAAGATACTCGAGGTCTCCGTTGAGGGCCAAGGGCTTTGGCAGGTTGTCATCACCCGCCGGGGCAGTGGCACTTTCGAAGTGCTCACGGGCCAGCTCATGCATGGTGGCACGCACAAGACCCGATTTGCCACCGAAGTAGTGTTGAACTTGGCCGTGGTTAACGCCGGCCCGGGCGGCCACCTGGCGCACGCTGAGGCGACTGGGCCCCTCGTCTCCCAACAGCTCTTTGGTCGCTTGGATCAGGGCCGCTTTCACCGAGTCTCTGCCACGGCGTTTTGCGATTGGCGTTCCTTCGCTCATCGTTGCTTGCTCTTGTCGAATGCAAGTTAGCTAAAGATAGCAAAAAAAAACCGTTTGCAACACCTTCGGGGAGCGAACGCGAAGTCTTAGTGAAGGCCCGGTACCCGCGGGTCTGAGTCAGTCTCCGGGCAGTATGAAGGTGGCGATGGCGGCGTCGGTGCTGTCAACGCTGGCTTTGTCTTGCAGCGTAGACTCTGAAGCCATTTCTGCGAGGAGCTTCTGCCGCAGCTTGAGAGCCTCCTCGCGGCTGAGTACGGGTGTCCCAGCTCCGTTGTCCCCGCGGCTCGGCGTTGTCTGGCTGTCCTTGCTACGAGTGTCGTCTGCAGAGTTGGTCATGGCTTTCCCAGAGTGTTCAGCGGATGTAGGTATTCTGTTGCCGTCGGTCAGTTTCAGATTAGCCGTAGTGGCCGCTTGCAGCTTGCGGGTCTAGTATGGCAGCGTAGGGGCCTGGCCGCCATAGCGGTAGAGATGACATGAGAGGCTCGAAAGCACAGTCATGGCAAACTTCCTTATAGGTCTCAGGACTGTGATGTTGTTAACGCTGGCCTGCATCGCATCGCTGCCTGCAAGTGGTGTGGAGCCCGAGGAGACCGAGCGTACCCTATCGATCGGCCGGCACTCGTTGGCCGATGCGATTTCGGTACCTTTGGAACCGGGCCGTCAGTTACTGCCGCGCCAGTTGGTTGCGAACGGTTTGAACAATCCTCGCGGTATGCTCCCTGTATCATCGGATACCTTGCTGGTCGCGCTGGCAGGTCGTGGACTCGCCAGTGAGCCTTTAACGGGCGAGGTCGTCCTGCTTAAGGATCACGATGACGACGGGATATTGGAGCTCGATGAGACACTGCTGGAACGCCAGCGCTCAACCAATATCATCGACCTGGTCCGGCGGGATGAGGTGTTTGGCATGGCGGACATCGCCAGCGGCGGCGACGTCGTGCTGATCAGCGCTGCTTTCTTCGGGGGGCCTTCGACGCTCTGGCAATGGCGTGGCAGCGGACTGCAGCGCTGGGCGACGGTGGACGGCAACATAAATTCGATCGCTTACAGTCCGGATACCGAAGAGTGGTTTGCCGTCTCCAGTTCAACTGAGCAGGTGCTGCAGATTGGGTCCGATACGACGATTCGCGAACTGCTGAAAATTCCAGACTTACCACAGGGCCAGGATCCTGTTCCAGGTTACGTGCACTATTCGGCCGAGGCCGGGCTGTTAGTCAGTTTATTTTCCGGTTCGCCGCTGGGTGAAGAAGGTGGTGACGGTACGGAGATTGAGCACCGGGCGGGCGGCATCATTCGCGTAGATACCCAGACGGGTGAATTCGGGTGGCTGGTATCGGGCTTGACCGCACCGACGGATTTGCTGACCGATGACTTGGGTCGTCTATACGTTCTGGAGTTTTGCAGTGACTTTGTAGACCCTCTGCCCTCTCGGGAGGCTATGTGGGTGGGCCCCAGCCATGGCGGGTTTCGCCGTCACAGCGGCCGCTTGCTGCGCATAGATCTGGACAGCGGCGAGGTTGTTGTTGTGGCGGAAGGCCTTGACGGCCCGACCAACCTCGCCCTGGATGGTAACCGCTTGTTTATCGCGCAGGGCATGGGCACTCCCGGGCGTCTGGTCCCTACCGCTCAAGGAGCGGTGCCACTGGATGGGTTCATAGAGCGCCTGATCTTGCCGGCAGACCCAGTAGAGGGATTCGAACTAGGGGTTTTGGGTGATGCAGTCCCATAGCGATGATAGCTGTGGTGTGCCATGCGCATCTCGATCTGCATCTGGGACACTCAAAATGCAGGCGGCCGCGTCAACCGTTACGCCCTCAATGCTGGTATCTGCGAACCGATCAGTTTGAAAAATACGTTCTACTGCGCCTGCCCCGTCAGCGGCCTCACGTAAGGCAGTGACCACCCCGTTGATGCCTGCAACGACCACGGTTCCGTCGGCTGCGACACTGGTGCCCACGGTTGCGATCGGACTGGGAGAGAGTGTCTGACGGTCGTGCTCGCCCCCGGTTCTCGCGTTTACGCTGAGAACGTCCACACCGAGAAAAGTGCCGGGTTGGCGCACCGTTGCATAGAGAACATCGCCCGCTGCCTGAACGGCGACGCCGAGATGAGTGACCGTGTCGCGAGACCAGCTGATCGTGCCCTCTGAACCAAGGTCCTGGATCGCCATCAGGCGTGAGGTCCCGGCGCCGGCGGGAATACCGCGTCCCTCCGTGCTCACTGACGGGCTGCCCGCGGGGGAATAACCGATGTTCGCGTTCCATATCTCGGCACCGGTTATCGCGTCCAGCGCCAGATAGTTCCCGTCGTTGTCGTTCACGTAAACGCGACCTCCATCTGCGCTGATCACCGGGCTGCTGGCAGTGCCCCCACCCAGCGAATCGTTTGTCCATACAGGGGTGATCAGTCGGCTTTTCGGGTCGTATTGCAGCGCGCGTAGCTCGGTGACCGAGGTGGCCGGTGGTCGCAAGGTCGCGTAGAAACGGCCGGTCGATAAATCCATTGCGAGCGTGTTGGCACTGGGGCAGTCGGGCCCACCCAACAGGCAGTCGCCCAGACCTGCCCCTGGCTCATAGGTTGCCTCCGGCAGTAGTTCGTAGACAGGGGTTACCAGTTCTCCGGTACCTCGTGTTAGCACCATGACCTGGCCGATGTGCGTAATAAAAATCAGGTGGCTGTCGCTGGCAAACTGGGCGGAGATTGCGGCTCCCACTGTCGGTGTTTCCCAGCGTAAATGGCCGTCTCGGTCGAACGAGTGCATCGCCTCATCGTCGCCAATGAAAAGATTGCCTTCGATATCAATCAGCACGGAAGAGCCGACGGCCCAGCGGTTGACCTCCGCCGTGCACCACAGATCCTCCCCGCTTGACTGGTCGATCGCATAGAGATGACACGCATTGGTCTCGGCGGAACCGGTCGTGGTGACGTAGATCTGATGTTCGCCGTCGATGGTTGCTGCAGCGGCGATGGCACCTGGAAAATCGCGCACCCAGATAGGCTGTAGACTCGTGAATCCGCGCGCGATTGTCGTATCCGAGTTGCGCGCATCGCCGTGAATGGTTGGCCAGGCGTCGGTGTCATAGCAAGCACTGAGCAGTGCAGAGTATGCCAGCACCAGCAACAGAGTCTGAATGACTTTCATTGATTGTCACCTTCTTTCCGGCACGACGGCGGCGATGCTGGCAGTGGTGCTGCCAGCGTCAGCCAGCAATGAAACCGCAGGCAGAACAATATCGGTGGCGGTTTGCCGTGCAAGCCGCCTGAGAGGTCAGTATAGGCTTTAAAGGGTTGATCAATTCAATGGCTGCGCAATAATCGACACCAATCTTTACTGTTGTTAACACAGGTCATGATGGCGTACCGGACAGCCCAGTTTAGGTTGTCGTGGCGCGACCCTGGGTTGCGAGGTATAGCAGGGGTGATAGTGAACCAATAAACAGTGTCGCAACCACCCAGGGCCACGGATTTCGCCCGCAGGATCTCGCGTTGGGAACGAGCCAGGTCAGAATCAGTAGTAGGGCAATGACCAGATCGAAAAAGACCTGCCACCCTGCGGGGCTGTGCCGTTGATAGTCAAAGATACCGACATACCCGACTTGCGCAATAGCGTAGAGGGTGAGTAGTGCAAAAGGGATGCAAAGTCCGATAGCGAGTTGGCGTATGTACATAAAGCGCTCTCCTGTGTTGGGTTTCGGCTATGCTGGGTCAGGTCATGGCTAGTGGCAATAACCTGTGAGGTAGTTGCTGTGGCGAAACAGTTGGCACGACACTTCGGATTGAAAAGGAGGCCGCTTCATGACCGCACCCGAGACGTTCCCGGACGCCTGTCGACGCTGGAGGCGGTTGCGCAAACTGTCGCAGTTGGACCTGGCGCTTGCGGCTGAGGTGTCTCAGCGACACGTTAGCTGGTTGGAAACCGGCCGTAGTAGGCCGAGTCGAGAAATGGTCCTGCGCCTGTCTGAGGCACTGGAGGTGCCTTTGCGCGATCGCAATCTGCTGCTGCAGGCCGCTGGATTTGCCGCGCACTACCGCGAGTCGTCCCTCAACGATCCACTTATGGGTGCAGTGCGTGAGGCGCTGGTACAAGTCCTGGACAACCACGAACCTTTTCCTGCGGTCGTCGTTGATCGCCGCTGGAACGTAAAGCTGCTCAACCGCGCGGCGGAGTTGATGCTGGATTTGGCGAGCGATCTGCAGGCTATGCAGGTCAATGAAACAGTGAACGGTGAATGGAATCTCGCCCAGCTCACGCTGCATCCTCTTGGGCTGCGCCATCCTTCATTCGGCGCCTGCGCTCTGAGTCGCTGGCCTGCGGGGACGATGCGCTGAAGAAAGAGATAGCCCAGATCATTTCACACGCCGGAGAAGTGGCGGAGTTCGACGAGTTTGACTCACCGCTGTTGCCTGTATTGCCGCTTGAGTTAAGTATTGGGGGCGTCGAACTGAGTCTTTTCTCAGTGATCTCGACCTTCGGCACACCGCAGGATGTGACGACCGATGAACTGCGAATAGAGGCCTTCTATCCCGCCGATTCAGCCACCTCGGCATTTTTCAGTAGCACCCTGAAGGGTGGTTGAGCGGCCCTCCTTATTGGTGCCTGTCGAGTCTGTTTGGCGACATGATATTCTCGCGCAAGGACCTCTACCGGAGACGACCGTATGGGTAAGCTGTTGCGACTTCTCGCAGGCCTTCTGGCGCTGCTCCTGGTTGCTATGTTGGTGTCGTACTTTTGGGTGCGCGCGGGACTCGAGGAATTGGATGTGGCAGCCCGTCAGCAGGTTGGCGGGAACTATTTTCAAAGCGATTATGGATCGATTGCCTACACGCGCCACGGATCAGCAGAGGCTCCCCCTGTGGTCCTGGTGCACGGATTCAGCACACCAAAGTTCGTCTGGCAGCAGGTAGTACCGATACTGGTGGATGCAGGCTATCAGGTGCTTACTTACGATCATTTGGGGCGCGGTTTTTCCGAGAGGCCCGCCGGACCCTACGACGATGAGCTCTACCGCACTGAACTGAGTAGCCTGATACAAGAGCTTGGGCTGGTCACTCCGCTCACTCTCGTGGGTTACTCAATGGGAGGTGCCAATGTGGTTGATTTTGCTGTGGAGAACCCGTCGCTAATAGCGCAACTGGTATTGATTGCGCCGGCCGGTTACATGGGTCAGACAGGAGCTCGCTCCTGGCTTTGGTCGCCGGTGCTGGGAGAGTGGTTTACAACGGTATTCGGACGACGCTATGCACGCGACACGATAGCAAACAAAGTGGCAGAGGGCCTTGCACCGCCCCACATGCTGGAACAGTTTGACGAACAGGCGAGTTACCATGGCT